>CAYPEQ010000014.1:0-46206 GCA_964409915.1 uncultured Methanoregula sp.
GGGTTCTGTCAAGTCTGCGGGTGGTTGCATTAAGGCTTCGTCGAGGAAAATATGTCGCCTCCCGCAGACTTGACAGAGCCATGTTTGATAATGTTTAAATAACAAAATGTAAAATATGCTATACATTGTCTTTCTGGTGCGGTAAAACCGGCAGAGGTTAAAAAAGAAAAATCTATCAATGTTTATCGATGTTGAACCTGGAATTTCAATGCCAAAATTCATTCTCATTGTTTCTGTGTCAGCGAAAGGATCAACGCCGGAGATAGCTCAGGTAATAGGAGACGAGCTGCAGAAATCAGAATATTCAGTTAAAGTAATTGATGTGAAAGATATCGACTCACTTGAAGGGTGCACTGCGATTGTTTTGGGAATCCCGCTCTACACCGTATTTTCAGGAAAGGATGCGTTCAGCATGTTCAAACAACAGTTCGGTGAAGAGCTTGCTAAGATACCTGTTGCTGTTTTTAGTGCCGGGCTTTTCTATGAGGGTTTAAAACACGAAAAGGAGGACTATGTCATGACTACCCTGAAAAAAATTCTCTTTCCCATCAATCCTGTGACAACCACATTGTTTGTCGGTACGCTGGAAGGAGAAAATCTGCATCTAAAGGACCGGGACGAAAACCGTAACATAAATTCAATTGCAAACTTCCAGAACTTGGATAAAATCCGGGAATGGGCACACGCATTACCTTCGCTGCTGGATCTGCAGCAACGTGACTTTCCTGCTCGCATTGCCAGTAAACATAAGGTGGGTATATGACACCTCCTCCGGATGCAAAGGCAGGAGACCCAACAAAAAAACAGTATTTCCTACGTCACCCTGTTATAACTGCCATCGTAGCGATTATTCTTCTTACAGCATTTTTGATAATTTTTATTACATCAGGATTAGTCGGGCAAGGTGGTTCAAATACTGGTAGTGCCTCAAACGTCTTTTCTTCAGGAAATGGTTATACCGGGATCCCTGCATCATCAGAAATGCCGGTTGCAGAAATTACTACAAAAATGGTAACCTGTCAAATCACGGGTTTGTTAAGTATTACCGGAACCGTCAAGAGTAATGTCAATCATCAGATTTACGTAGAAATCGTGGGCATCGGGTACGATGATTATGGTAATGAGCGGAATTCCGGCTATGATACCGTTGCTATCGATCCGCAAGGCACAATCACCTATGATATTCGTATCATTGACGGATGCATGCTCGGAGAAACCGGAACATATGAAGTAAGGATTGCCAATATCAACTACAGGCATTCCGATTAGAGATTCTCAATGGACGGCAGATAACAGGGAATTTTTCCGAAGAATAAATCAGGAGCCCTTGTGGATCTAGCAGCGCCGTCGCCACTTCCCTTCCGGAACCAGGATCTCAAACCGGGCGCCTTTTCCCTGTTCCCCGGTTTCTGAGATCTTGATGCCGGTAATGTCGAGGATCTCCCGGGCAAGGAAGAGTCCAAGGCCGGTGTTCTTCCCGAATCCTTGGTCGAAGATCTTGTCCTTCTCCGCAGCGGGCACCCCGTCACCATCGTCTTCGCACACGATGATATGATCACCGTTGCATTCTTTTTCGAAAAACCGGATAGTAGTAATTTTTCCACCGTGGCGGACTGCATTTTCAATCAGATTGTAACAGACTTTGACAATCATCGAATCGGCGAACACTTCCATGCCGGAGGGAATGTCATTTTTCACTTTTATCTGGCCGAGATTGGCTTGATTTACTGCTGTGTCAATGAGTGTATGGCAATCTTGCCAGACAGGCAAATCGAAACCGATATTTTCGTATTCCTTGGTGAATTGGACCATTGAGGAAATGTTCTGTGCAGCGGTCGCGGCTTTCTTGAGATATTCGTTGAGTGAGGGATCGGGCAGCTTCTTTTCCAGAAGGGTGAGATAGCCTCGCAGCATCGTCAGCTGGTTTTTGATGTCATGGCGGGTTATGCTCGAAAGAGTATTGAGCTTCTTGTTTGCCTGATGGATTGCTGCGTCTGCCAGTTTGAGTTCGGTGATGTCCCGGCCTTCCGGTAGTAGTGCGATTATATTACCCTTGGTGTCCACCACCGGTTTTAAGAAGAAATCGATATAATGCACATTTCCTGCGGCATCTTTATGGATTGCCTCAAAGTGAACGTCCTCCCCATGGCCGGCCCGGCTTACTGCATCCTTCATTGCGGCTTGGGTTTTAGGATCCTGTGACCACCAGGGTGTTTCCCAAAAAAGTTTTCCAACGACTTGCTCTGTATCTAAACCGATCAGAGACATGGCCGTGGCATTTGCCCGGGTGAGTCTTCCTTCCAGATCAAGTACACCAGTCAGCTGGGAGGCTTGGGTAAAGAGCCCACGGAAAAGAGCCTCGCTTTCAATTAAGGCTTCCTCAGTCCGCTTGCGCTCGGTAATGTCATGAATAACGCCGAATACAACATTCTGTCGTGGATCGTACTCTGCGATGGAATGGATGTCCAGAACGGCTCCGTCGGACTGCCTTTGGATCTTAAATTCTATATTGTAAGGAGATTTGCCCGAGATAAGGTCCCGTAAGGCGGTGTCGAGAAGAGAGCGGTATTCGGGAAGAGGGATTTTTTGAACCTCATCAATGGCCCATTGCTTTTTTCCAAGACCATAAAGGATACGAGCTCCCTTAGAAGCGGTAACCGCATTTTCACTCAGTCGGAACTCCCAGCTTCCTGACCTGCCAACCTCTTCCGCCCGGTTTAACTGAGCCTCACTTTTCCGGAGTTCCTGTTCCTGCCGTGTCAGTTCATCAAAATTGGCACGGAGCTCTTCTTCTGTCGTTGCAATCTGCTCGAAGGATACATTGAGTTCCTCGTTCTTCTGAATAAGGTCCTTTTCAACACGCCTTCGATCTGTGATATCCAGCAGGGAGGCAACGCTCTTGGTTGTGCCCGGGATTGCGTCAACGGTTAAGAGGATGTCACGGATCTCGCCGGACCGTGATATAAACCTGAATTCATAATGAGTAAGTGCCCTTTTCCGATCTGTTCTTCTAAGCCGGTGCTGGGCGAGCATCCGGTCAAGATCTTCCTTAACAACAAACACCGTCCATTTCATTTTATTTTCAATATCAGATCTCGGGTACCCGCTTAATCGTTCGAATTCAGAATTCGCAAGATCTATTGTTGCATCGTTTTCAATGAGAACCGTCGCTGACCCTGTCGTTTCAAAAACAGTACGGTAGCGCTCCTCACTCTCCCTCAGCGCCTCCTCCACCCGTTTACGGTCACTAATATCGCGAATGATTCCCTCAACCCCAGCAATGTGCCCGGTTTTGTCATTAAAGAAATGGCTGCTTATTGAAACAGGAAGCTTAGTACCATCCTGCTTCAGGATGGTGACTTCGTAATCGTTCACATAACCTTTTTCTTTCATGCTGGCAAGCAGTTCATTGCGTTTTTCCGGGTCTACCCAGAATGAGGTAATAGGACGACCGATTATGTCGTCAAGTGTGTCATAACCAAGCAAAAGAAGGGCAGATGGAGTCACGAAGGTTATTGTACCGTTGAGATCTGTCTGGTACACGATATCAATGACATTTTCCACAAGAGTGCGGGACTTTTCTTCACTCTCCCTCAACGCTTCCTCCGTTCGCTTAAACCCGGTGATATCATGAACGGATCCGACAAGATGTGTACAGATACCTTCTTTATCACAAATGGGCGCAATACTGATATCACCAATCAGCTGCCCTGTAGGGTACTGGGAAGTTTCTTCCCAACGAACGATAGCCTTTTCTTCGATGGCTCGGCGGTATTTTTCGAGAACCATTGAGAGAGAGGGCTCGGGAATGATCTCATTCACCGTCTTACCGATAATGTTTTCATATGATAATCCGGTGGTTTTACAAAAGGCCTGGTTGACGGAAGTAAAGCGGTACTGCCCATCGGGTTCAATGGCAAGTTGAAAAACAATGTCACTGACGGTATTATAGATGGAATTCAGGCGCTGTTCGTTTTCAAACCGTGCTTGTTCTTCCTGTTTATTTTTGGTAACATCCTGAACATGCCATATCCGACCTCGTTTTTGCCCATTTGCATCAATAATGGGAATAAAATCTATCAGAACAGTTCGCCCGTTTCGCAGGGCACTTTCATATCCGAGGACAGGTTTATCATGAGAGGCTATTTTCCGGATGCGGGCGCGTGCCTCTTCGGGCGCAACATAGGAATGCAGGATTTTTCCGATCATGTCCTGAGCCGTCAATCCGGACAAACGTTCAGGAGTATCGGGCAGGCTGTATATATCGCATAATGCCTGATTAACCTGCTCGATTTTACCGTCTTCTGACACCAATATCACTCCCGCAGTCAGTCCGGTTAACAGCGTGCTCAACTGCTGAAGTGAAGTACGCACGGCCTCTTCGGCCGCTTTTTCTTCTGTTGTATCCCGGCCTACCGATTGGTATTCAGTAATTGTCCCGGAAGAATCGAAGATTGCACGGTCGCTCCATCGCTGCCATCGTATGCTGCCATCTGGCATGATGATACGGTGTTCGATGGTAGCGACCACATGGTCCGGGGTTAGTGAAGCAAAGAACCGGTTCACCCGATCCCGATCTTCACGAGGAATATCTGGCCGGAACCTGTGGCCAAGAACCTCGTCACGGTTCAGGCCGAAATACCGGCAGTAGGCATCATTGACAAAGACCGTAGTGCCATCTGGCCGGAACCTGCAGATGAACTCGGTCTGATCCTCAACAACATTCCTGTATTGTTTCTCACTATCAGCAAGCAGTTTCTGGTTTTTTGCCAGTTCATCATAATTCTGCCGAAGTTCTTCTTCGTTTGCCGTCAGCTGTTCGTAGGCTGCATGCAGTTCCTGGTTGCGGTTTGCAACCTCCATCTCCGTTGTTTTTAGTTCCGTGATATCGGAATACATTGCAAAGGCACCAAGAAACGTGCTGTTTTGATCAAATATCGGGGTAACCGATGTCCACATCCACCGGATCTTCCCATTCTTTGTTATAAGACGGCGCTCGTACCGGCCACTCTTTCCCTGGAGGCATTCTTCCCTCCTGAAATTAAAATCGGGTATATCTTCTGCCATCATGAATGAAGTCAAGTCCCGGCCAATCATCTCAACAGGGGTGTACCCGAGCATTTCCGCCATTCGCCGGTTGACATAGGTCGTTTTGGGAACAGGTTTCTCGTCTGTCTGCCAGATGCCTTCTTCGGCGGTTTCAACAATGCGACGGTATTTTTCCTCGCTTTCGCGGATTACATCATCAGCACGTTTCCGGTCGGTGATATCAACAGCAAATCCCCCAAGAAGAGGTGGTTTATGTTCCCGTTCGATCCTGAATTTGTAGGTCTCAAAAATTCTTGTTTCGCCCGTTTTTATCTGGAGTGTCTCTATGGATTTCCGGTATCCGTTCCTGATGGTCTGTTGATCCTCTTTGATCATTTTTTCAGCCGCTTCTTTGGGGAACTGAGCATACACCGATTTTCCAATCCAGTCTTGGGCACCAAAAGTGTCAACCATTGACTGGTTAACAAAAAGATTTGTCGATTGATCGTCTTTGATAAAGGCAGTTACCGGGAGGTAATTCATGAAAGCCTGGAATCGTCCTTCGCTTTCTCGCACCTGATCTTCAGCTGATTTTCGTTCATTTTCCTCGTCGATGATACGAAGGGCAAATGATATGTCGATGGCAAGCTCCTCCAGGAGATTGATAATCTGCTCATCAAAAAATCCGGTTACCGGGGCATACAAGTTTAGAACTCCGGCATTTTTTGTTCCAAGAGCAAATGGGAAAGAAGCATTAGACCGGTAACCGTGTTTCAGGGCGTTTTCCCGCCACGGTTCCATACAGGGATCGCTTGAAATATCGTTCGAGAAATAGTATTTTCCTTCCCGGTATGCTCTACCGGTCGGCCCGCGACCACGGGAAACATCTCTGGTTGAGATGTGGATGTTATTCAGGTAACCCTCGATATTTCCGGCAGATGCCACTGGTCGAATGGTTTCCTGCTCCGGTTGAACAAGACCGATCCAGGCCATAGAAAATCCACCGGTTTCCACGAAAATCCGGCATATCTCGGAAAAAAATTCACTTTTTGTCCGGATATGGACGATTGCCTTATTGGTTGCATAAAGAACCGCGTATAACCTGGTGAGAGATTGTATTTTTTCTGCGGCCCGGTGATGTTCAATCGCGATCCGGATCTTATGAGTGAGCTCGACAAACTGGCTTTTTGGTTCGCCTCCTTTCTGAAGATAAAAATCGGCCCCTTCATTGAAAGCCTGAATAGCAATCTCCTCCCGGCCGCGACCTGTGAATATGATAAACGGGATTTCATTTCCGGAATTTCTTATTTTCTTTAAAAATGCGATACCATCCATTTCCGGCATCTGGTAGTCTGAGATGATAGCATCGTAGGACATTGTCTCCATCAACGTAAGTGCTGCTGGTGCAGAGGTTATAGTGTCGATAGAAACCTGCCCGCTGCTCTCTAAAAAGAGTTTGCCGATTTCAAGCAGGGGAGCTTCATCATCGACATAGAGGACTTTATACAAAATATGGCTTCCTTGATCAATACTATGCCTTTCTTCATTACATTAAAGATTTGCAAATCTCTCCACATTTTTTTAAACGGTCTACTGAAATCTCGGCCGGCTTATTTCACGCCAAACCTTCCGCTCGCTTTTCCGGTGGAATTTGTGCTTGTACTGGGGGACGGGAAATATCGGGCATTCCCACACTTGCCACCATCCCAGCAGGTCGGGGCATTCTTTTCAATACGGAGAATACCGTTTCGACTTTATTTCTTTGAATATATGGGGATTGTTGAAATGATCCCAGTACCATTAATCTCGTTCCGATTCTCTAAAGTGTCGATAAATGGTTAAATATTCAAATAACAATTACACCTCATTGTCGCAAAAATAAACTAATCGAGATGTGCAAGTTTTCTCTCACCGGTGTAACAATTCCGCACTGAAAAATGCATCACCCCGGGTTTCTGCGATGGTTGCCATGAACCAAAACAGTGCCGCCCGTATCACGATCCCGTAAGAAAAAAGTTTGAAGGGGTGTAGGGATTTAATAGGGTGGGGATTCATTCACGCCAAGGAAATTGAGCGTGGTCTCGCTATACTCAACGGGTGCATATCGCGATCCGATATGGGGGAGATCCTTGAACTCTACGAGCCATGAACCGTTGATCTGACCCGCAATCTGGTGAGTTACGTTCGGGGGAGTGAGGATATCATCGGTTCCAACGGCGAGCATCACGCTCTTGTTGATCCCAGAGAGCTGGTCCCAGGTACCGTTCCATGCGAGGTTTGCCTCGGCCTCATTTTTCACTCCCGCAGATGATGAGGGGTTGAGGGCCGTTGCTTCGATCAGTGCGTAGAGCACTTTGGTGTCGGGTATCCGTATACTGTAGGTAACGGACTCGAGTACCAGCTTCCGGACCCGGTCCGGATGATCGATCACCAGCTGCTGGCCAATCGAGGATCCCATCGAGGCCCCGTACACGTTCATGCTCGAATAGCCAAGCGCCGGCATCAGGGCGGCCGCATCGTCCGAGTACTGGGATATTGCCGGCGTCTGGTTCGTATCGCTGCTGTACCCCATCCCCCGGTTATCGTAGATGTACACATGGTACTGCGAAGCGAGGATCCCAAGGAATGTCCCATTCCACATGTTGTCCATGGTGCCATTGAACCCGCAGATCAACAGGAGGGGTTCACCGGATCCAAACTGCCGGTACCCGATCCTGACCCCGTTGACATCGGCGTATTGGACCGGAATGGATGTAACGGCTATTGAAGGGGCCGGGGTAACTGAAGGGGTCGCTGGTATGCTGCCCGCCGTGCTGCCCGTGCACCCGCTGACGAGTATAACTAAGAGAAGAACGGCGATTGCGAGGATACAAGAGATCAATTTTTTCATAAAAACACCCCCGATCGATGGAACGATTGGGATGGTGCATAATCGGAATAGGGAAATATTAACGTTGTTATTTTGAGGTTTTCGTGTGCGTTCCCGGACTGGAAGGGACAATCTGCCGTGACATTGGGAGAGGTTACCGGTAAATGTCCTACAGGTAAAGGAAGAACCGGCTGATCCTCCCCTGTTTTCCCCGGTTTTGGGAAGAACAAACCATAGCCATCGGATACCTTTAATCCCAGTCAGTGACATCCAGATGTAATGAATACCAGAACGCAGCTCCTCCTAGCCGGTGCGGTTATGGTCGCGGTACTCACCATTTTTGCCGCAGGCTGTACCGGTACAGCACCTTCTCCCGGGCAGGGCAGTACCATGCCAACCGTGAACATGTCCCCGGCAAACCAGAGTATCCACACGATCTTTGTCGAACCCAATGACGGCCGTACTCTGATTCTCAGAACGATCGCCGGCGCACAAAAAACCATCACTCTTACCATCTACCAGCTCGACGACCCGGAGATCGTCACCGCGTTGGCCGCAGCGCAGGAGCGGGGTGTCTCGGTACGAATCATCTACAACAATGCCTCGTTTGCGGCTGAAAATGTATCCAACCCGAACGAGTATGCGATCGCAAACCTCACCCCGCTCGGGGTGCAGATGATGCCTGGTTCTCCTGCATTTGTCCTCACCCACCAGAAGACGCTCACTGCAGACGGGTCGGTGGCGATCATCATGACGCTTAACCTGGACCCGACATTTTTTGGGACCACAAGGGATTTTGGGATCATAACAAATGATCCGGCAGAAATACAGGAGATCGAGAAGGTGTTCGAAGCCGACTGGAATTACCAGAACGTGACGCCGACTCAGCCATCGCTCGTCTGGAGCCCGGTCAATGCGCGGGAAAAGATCCTCGGCCTGATTAACGGGTCTACAAAGACTCTTGACGTCTATAATGACGCAATAACCGACCCGCAGGTGATCGGGGCACTTTGCGATGCAGCAAAACGGGGAGTTGCTGTGCGGGTGCTTGCGGCTGATAATGTAGGCAGCAACGGGACGAACGTGAATGCACCGGCGCTAGCCACTCTCACTGCCAGCGGTGCTCGGGCAAAATCGATTGCGTCGCCGTACATCCATGCCAAGGTAGCGGTCGCCGATTACGGGACACCCCATCAGATCGCGTACGTGGGTTCGGCATATTTTGCTGCGGAATCCCTGGACCAGAGCCGCAACCTTGGGATCCTTGTGACGGAGCAACCGATCCTCGACAGGATTGAACTGGAATTCAACCAGGACTGGCAGGTTCCCGCAGTCCCTGAACCTTAAGCGGATGAGGGGATTCAGGGCCGGCATCCTCCCCTTTTCTCTTCATTCACCGGCACCCGAGGCAGTGCGCCGGCCCGGCCTCTGTACGATTGCAAGTGCCCGAGCTGTGTCCGGTCAATTGCAGCCCGGTGTCACTGTTGAGCCTTTGCAAATATTGGCAGAGCGGGTGCAGAGGGAAACTATCCTGCATTGACGGATGGAGTGATGTTGATATCGAGATACTGTCCCGTTTCCCGTGTATAGTTCGGCCAAGTGATATCCATCCCTCCGTTCGGGTTACCTGTCTTGGCAAACCGGGTCCAGAGATCTACGACATTGTCGGCCACTGCCGGATCCGTGCTGATTCCGGGGATCCTGAAGAGCAGGATGAGCTCGCTGCCGTGGAATGCCCCCTCGGGCTGTCCGGGAATGATGTAGGAGTACCGGTACATGTACGTGTCCGGGCTGATGTCGCTCATCGAGCCTGCCGCAAACTTCACCGAGTCAATGAAATCCGCGTTCTCCATGATCTGTGCAAGCTGGATCTGGACTTGTGCCGTGGAATTGGCCGGGTACTGTGCAAAGACAGCGTCGGCATCGCTGCCGAACCGGCTCGCAAGGAAGGACCGGTATTCCGGGACAGTCATGTTGGCATCCGCGGAGAGCGTTGTCCCGTCATTGGCATTGTTCCCGACCATAAGGGGGACCGCGTCCTCCTGGTGATTGAGGAACAGGTTGTCCAGGGTGTCCGGGAGGATCCACCCGTCAACGTTGGGCTCGAACATGACGGTATGGGTACTCCAGAACTCGGACGGCGACGACGGCGTCGCATTGATCAGGGCATCGGGGGTAAGGTTCCTCATACAGGTAAGGGTATACGGGCCGGTGCACCCGAGGCTTTTGGCATACCAGTCCCCAAACTGTTCAGCATAATCTTTCGAATGGGTGGCGTTGATTATCGCTCCGTTGGCCCAGAAGGGACCGCTCTCAACAATTGCCTGAGAAAACAGCCCCCTGCTCCCGGGTGAGACCAGGTGAATGTAGATGCTCTCGGCCCCGGCGGACTGGCCAAAGAGCGTCACCCGTGAAGGGTCACCGCCGAACACGGCGATATTGTCCTGTACCCATTTCAGGGCAGCCTGCTGGTCGAGGATCCCGTAATTGCCCGAGGCATTATATGGCGACTCACGGTCCAGCTGCGGATGGGCTAAAAAGCCAAGCGCCCCAAGCCGGTAGTTCGTGGTGACGACAATAACTCCTTTCTCTGCAAGGGTGGTCCCGTTGTACATGGGCATGGAACCTTCAACTCCGGTGAATCCTCCCCCATAGAAGAAGACCATGACCGGCAGCTTGTCGCTCACGTTCGTTGCCGGGGTCCATACATTGAGGTACAGGCAGTCCTCGCTCATGTTCAATGCGGCGATTCCCGGCACGGAACCTTTTTGTGCCTGGGGGCAGGTTGCCCCGTATTCTGTTGCTGCCCTTACGCCCTCCCAAGACTGAACCGGTGCCGGGGGTCTCCAGCGGAGGTCCCCGACCGGTGGGGCTGCGAACGGGATCCCGAGATATACCCGGATGCCGTCCTGGTTTATTCCCGATACAGAGCCGGCATTGGTCTTCACGATTGTTGAGTCCTGCGCCTGTTGCGTACAACCAGAAAGCAATACCAGTCCGGCAACAATAAGGCAGGCTGCCAGAATATACCACCCACGATGAATTCCCTGCATACGAAAACCTTGCCACCCTCCGTAACCAGAATGTATCAAACCATGTACCGGCCTGGTGACAAAGAACCTGCAAACGCCGGCGTCAGCTGATTTTCGGTCTTTACGGTATGGTGAGTATCATGCTGACGGAGTTTAACCTTTCGGATCTGCAGGCCCTCCCCCCACAAAATCTTCAATCCCCGGGTGCTGTTGCATCTCCTTTTGATGGTGAATTTCTTACCTCGGATGAATTTGCATTTCAAACGCAGACGCGATAGAACCCAAGGACCCTGTTGGCATCAGCACCGAATACATAGGACCACGCCCGGTTCGACCCCGGTTGAGTCCGGTTGCCCCCGGCTTCTGTCCAAACAGGCAAAAATATGAAGTAAGAGCCGGCTTTTTTAATGATCCCACCAAACTACTCAAAAGAGCTGTATTGAATCAGCCGGGATTAGGATCACACCATAACAGGGAAGTAGTAACCATGAACACTCACCGTTTTACCGGGCATAATCTCCGGTTGATAGGTCTTCTTCTGCTCCTTATAGCGCTCTGTATTTCCAGTGCGGCAGCGACAACGCTTAATCCAGGAAATACAGCGAATGTCCCCACCATAGCACGGGGAGACCCTGTCTCGATCCATGGCATCGCAACCGGCCAGCCGCAGATAGGGCTCCAGATCTGGTTTATCGGCTATAATTTTGCCAAAGTTACAACAGTTAATGTCAACAGTGATGACTCATACGACTACGAGCTACAGGGAACCGATACAGCAAACCTTGCGTCAGGAGAGTATTTTGTCCTTGTCCAGGATCCCATGGAGAACGGGAGGTTCGATGTCGTGTACGATCCCTCATCAGGGGCAGTCATGAATGTCCAGACGGGAAAACAAATCTACCAGTTATCGGGAAGCGGCAGTCTCCAGAGCCCGAATTCAGTTAATGCCCTGATGCAGGCAATCGGCAGCCAGAATATTGACGATACGTTTGCAACCGTCGCATTTTATGTCAGCCCGCCAACAGTGAACATCAACCCGATCGGCGATCTTCAGGAAGGTGAAAGTGTCACTATCAATGGCACGACAAACCTGGCCGTCGGTGACAACCTGCTTGTTAGTGTCGTTTCCTCATCGTATACCCCATCACCTAAAAATCAGGCATCTGCGTTTTCAGGGTCCGGAGGAGAGGTTACCGTTGTGCCCGGCAATGGAGGGCTCAATACGTGGTCTTATACCATGGATACCTCCACATTCACGCCGGACGAGTACCTGGTAACGGTGTCAGGTGTTGTGCAGCAGGTTACCGCAACCGCTTCGTTTACCGTCCAGTGCAGCAGTTCCGGAGAAACCTGTCCCATTCCCGGGCTTGCATCGACTGGAACAACAGCGATAACAACTGTCCCTACAAGTATTAGCACCAGTGTGCCGGGTACCCTTACACCCGTCTCAACAAGTGTCCCCGTCACTACGCAACATGCAGCGGTACCGGTATCAGTCTGCTTGGTAAGTATCGCCGCGGTGTTCCTGTACCGGAGACGGATTTAACCCTTTTTTCACCATCCCAGGAACAGCGTTTTTGTCTGGGTATAACTGTCCAAGGCGTGAAAACCGTTTTCCCGGCCAATCCCGCTTTCGTTTGTCCCGCCGAAGGGAACTTCAGGGGGTATAGTGAGGTGGCGGTTCACCCAGATAATCCCAGCATGTACGTTCTGGAACACTTCTTTTACCGTTGAGATGTCCCGTGTCCAGACCGAGGCGCCAAGGCCATACGAGGACCGGTTTGCCTCCCGGATGGCAGTACCAAGGTCCGGGACAACAACCATCGGTAGTACCGGCCCGAAAATTTCGTTTTTGAGTACTGCCGCATCCGGGGATACATCAGCAATCAGGGTTGGCCGGTAGAAGAAACCGTTTGTAAACTCCTGTCCGGTAACCGGGCTTCCGCCGGTAAGGATCTTTCCCTCCTCCCGGTCGTTGATATCCGTAACAACTGAAGTAATCCGGTCATACTGGCTCTGGCTGTTGAGCGGGCCCATGTCCGTTCCCGGCAGGAGACCGTTGCCGATTTTCATGGCCTCAACTTTTGCGGTAAGCAGGCGTATGAACTCAGCTGCAATCTGCTGATGCAGGTACAGCCGTTTTACTGCTGTACACACTTGTCCTGCGTTATAGAACCTGCCCCTGAGTGCACCTTCGACGGCTTTGGGGATATCTGCATCCGCCATAACGATCATCGGGTCAGATCCTCCCAGTTCAAGGGTGAGTGCTTTAAGCTGGTTACCGGCTATCTCTTGTATTTTATGGCCGGTCACACAATTCCCGGTAAAGGAGATCTTTTTTACCTTCCTGTGCCGGACTAGCGCCTCGCCAACCGACTCTCCCGGGCCGGTGACGATATTGAGTGCCCCGGCTGGCAGCCCTGCTTCCTGGAACAGCCCTGCTATTCTCAGGTTGGTAAGGGGTGTAGTCGACGCTGGTTTGAGAATAAGCGTATTTCCGGCAAGCAGTGCCGGCCCCACCTTCCAGCCCATAATAATCACCGGCATGTTCCAGGGGATGATCGCCCCACAGACCCCGAGCGGGACCCGTGTTACCAGGCAGTCCCCTGCTTTTCCCAGATGGACTGCCTCACCGGCCGGCTGTCCGGCGATTGAAGCGTAGTATTCGAGAATGTTTGCGCATCCCCGAACTTCATCGATGGATTCGCGGAGCGGTTTTCCCTGTTCACAGGTGAGAAGGTGTGCCAGATCTTTGTGATCCCGGCGAACCAGTTCTGCAGCACGGGAGAGGATGAGACCCCGGTCACGCATGGTTTTTTCCGACCAGGAACCAAAGGCGTGTTCTGCGGCATCGACTGCTGCGTCCACATCCCCTGAAGAGCCCCGGGGGACACGGTCGATAAATTCGCCGGTTGCCGGGTTTTTGACGTCGATCCACGATCCATCGGCCGCAGGAGCTGCCGTCCCGTTGATAAGCATATCCATAGAAACGATCCCCCGTCTTCTCTATGCAGGAACTGTCGGCAAGCTGGCTATAAAATGGCAGCGGTTATACCGTTTCTTTACGGCATTTCGATATTTTCCGAAAAAAGGCTTCGGATCCTGCCCGTCAGAGTGGTACTGTAGAAACCAGTGCAGTTAAGATGGGATTTGAATGCCGGGCTATTTATGAGCGAAATAAGCGTAATAATCCGGGGATCTTCAAGCATTTCCTTGCGCATCACCAGTTCGTACTGTTCTTGTGCGACCGGTAAAAACAGAATGCCATGTTTTTCGGCCAGTCCTTTTGAACAGATCCCGGCATCGGCCTGGCCGGCCAGGACTGCTGCAGCAACGGCTCCTGGTGTTGCCGCTTCGTTGTCATAACCCTGTATCCGGGAAGGCTCAATCTGGTGTGACAAAAGGAGTGCATCAAAGAGGTGCCGGGCCGGGGAGTCCTTACGGGTATTGACCCAGCAGATACTATCGAGTGCATCAGTGCTGATTTCTTTTACTGAGACGATACCCTGTTCTTGGGTCGCTATATTGACAAAGATAAGATCCAGTGATTCCAGGTACGGCAGCAGAGTTCTGCATTCTTTAATAATGGAGAATGAGGGAAGGCTCATCGGCGCTGCATGGCAGGAGTTTCTTTTAAGCGACAGGATAGCACTGGTAGTGCCGGCGCTCGCCGTGTGGATGAAAAGCCCCTGATCATGGGCAAGGTTTCCCAGCTCTTCAAGGACCGGGTCGATTGCACCGGAGAAGAGCAGGGTTCGCTCGATGTTTGCTGGATCGGTCGTCAGGAAAACGTCCAGTTCATGCTCTGCATCGTACCCCTCTACAAGAGCCGGGATATGGGTATAGCCGTTTGACCTGACCGTTGACATCTGTACGACGGCACCCCGGGAACGGGAAATGCCCCAGTATTTTTTCCCGATCCTCCCGACAGAAACCGGGACAAACTCGTCAAAACCGAGATCAGAGGCAAGAGGAGTGGCTAGTTGTGCACGGACCACTTGTTTCGGGAACGGTGCAAGGCCCCAGTGTTCGAGCAGTGGCACGGCAAATTCGCGGAGCACGGTCTGGGCGGCAAGAGGGTACCCCGGCAGGCCGATGACCGGTGTATCCTTAACCTTGCCAAGCATCATGGGTTTTCCCGGTTTTACGGCGACACCGTGAAAGATTAGTTCACCGACAGCCGCTATCGATCCTGCAGTAAAATCCCTTGTGCCGGCAGAAGATCCGGCGGAGATGATGACCAGGTCATTTTTTTCTGCAGCTTTGAGCAGTGCTTCCTGTATAAGCGCCGGCTCGTCCCGGACTATGGGTAAACGCTCGCACACGGCGCCCATCGATGCAAGCAGCACCTGTGCCATAATGGTGTTACTTTCGACGACTTGTCCGGGTTGAGGTCTAGTGCCAAGAGGAACAAGTTCACTCCCGGTCGGAATAATACCCACACGTGCCATTGTCACTTCCACTTCGGCAATGCCGTACGTTGCAAGGGCTCCTATATCAAAAGCCCGGACCATATGTCCTTTAGGCAGGACGAGCCTTCCCTCCCTGATATCGTCCCCTGCAGGACGTACGTGCTGCCACGGAAAAGCGGCTTTACGGATCTGGAACCGGTCTCCGGCCTCCCACGTGTCCTCTATCATAATCACGGCATCGAACTGTGGGGGGAGGATGTTACCGGTATTGACCCGGGCAAAATCACCAAGGGTCACCGGGCACTGGTCGGTCGCTCCAAACGTGTCCCGGCTTTTTACTGCAATGCCATCCATTGCCGCGAGGTTAACTTCAGGGACAGAATACCTGGCATAGACCGGAGTGGCAATTACCCGGCCCAAGGTCTTTGTAACCGGAACCGTTTCCGTCTTTCCAGGATTGTTAAATGAGCTTTTAAGAAGATGCAGGGCATCATCAAAAGGTATGAGCGAAAGATATCGCTTTACCATGGTGCATCTCTCCGGAGATTACCAATTAAAAAAAGGATGTCGTAGGGCATTTCTTGTGATCCTTAAAGCCAGATAAATGAGGTGGAATTTTTCCGTCCCATCGTTATTTAATGTAAAAGTATTGTACAATCCGCGCCCGTAAAAGGTTTTTCAAACTACTGTGAAGTTAGTGGCAGAACTGTAGTTTCCCTGGTTTCCAGGACTATTGTCAATAGTAAAACTCCTTTGTGGGGTCCTTCTTGATGAATAACAAGATTAATCCCTATAAAAGGAGGAAACGTTTCGCTATGAGAGAAAATATAATTTGGATGGGAATGCTGCTCCTTATCCTCTCAATAGTGAGTGCGGGATGCACTTCCAGCACACCATCTGGCACGGTATCCCCGACACCTCAGATTATCTATGTTACAGTGACCAGCACTCCGGCACCTTCCCTCGCCCCTGAAACGAGTACTCTGCCCACAACACTACCTGCAACCACTCCCACTGAGTCTTTGATCTACACTTCTGATCAAATCAATAAACATTTTGTAGATATTGTATTCGGCAACGATATTTCAACAATTAACAAGTATCCCAATACGTTGGTGAAGGATGACGTCACCGGGGATTTCACTGCAAGTGATATAAATCTCCTGAGTATATTCCAGCAACAATTTAACGAATATTCTTCAACTACTCAATTATCAACTGCACCGATAGAAAACGAGCAGGGCTCTATTATTATTGATTTCCTGCCAGAATCATCCTTGCAAAATCTTGCAATGGATACCTCCTATACGAGTACCTTGGGAAAACAAATTATCAACAAAGATAGTTCCGGAAACATCGCGTCTATTTATCGTACCGCGATTAGTCAATCGTCCCCGTCTCCATCATATACACCTCTATCAGCTCAGACTTCAGTCATAGGCAACGGGGTGATTGGAACAATTTATGTGAACTCTGATATGACCGGAGACGAACGAACGCATTTTATCATCCGTGGGCTCCTCTATTATCTTGGGTTTGTCGGGCAGACCGGAACCTATCCGGATAGCATTTTCTATTCCGGGCAGAATAATACCACAACGCCGGATCTCATCGACTGGGATGCGATTAGTCTGATGTATGGTAATACGATAACCAGTGGCATGAACCTCACCCAGGTAGAAAATACCCTTCTCATCCTGAATACAAATTCATAACCCCCTTTTTGAGAAGAGAGAAAATAATTTCTCCAAATGCGGATCGGGAATAGCTTCCACAATTTTTTCATGCATTTCTTTATGGTTTTCGCAAAAGAGAAATTATATCCTTGGTATTATAATGACAAGATATAAGATTACTCTCGGACAATACCAGACAATCAGAACCTAGGTCCCGATGTTTCGCATCCTTTATGTTGACGATGAACCAGATCTCCTTGAGATTGGTAAACTTTTTCTTGAGAGGAGCGGAGAGTTCAACGTTGATATAATTACCTCAGCTCCGGAGGCACTTTCCCGCCTCACCTCAAATATGTTTGATGCCATCATTTCTGATTACCAGATGCCGGGTATGAATGGCATCGATTTTTTAAAGAAAGTACGAGCTTCTGGTAACAGCATTCCATTCATTCTTTTTTCCGGTCGGGGTCGGGAAGAGGTTGTCATCCAGGCCTTAAACGAAGGAGCTGATTTCTATCTCCAGAAAGGTGGCGAGCCGGTTTCTCAGTTTGCCGAGCTTGCCCACAAGGTGACCGTTGCCGTCGATCAGCGAAGAGCTAATTATGCGCTCAAAGAATCCGAAGCGACACTCGCAAAAAGCAGGGATTATCTGGACAAAATATTTTCTTCAGTCAATGCCGGCATCCTGCTCATAGATGCACACGACCATCAGATCGTTGACGTAAACCCGGCAGCTGCCGAGATGATCGGTGTTCCACGGGAAGAGATTACCGGAAGGATCTGCCATACCTATATTTGTCAGGCAGAACGTGGTCATTGCCCGATCACGGATCTCGGTAAACAGGTAGATAACTCAGAAAAAATTCTCCTCTCTGCATCTGGCAGACGAATACCGATAATCAAATATGTGACTCGCGTTAGGGTGAACGACAGAGACTGCCTGCTGGAAACGTTCATCGACAACACCGAACGTAAACTTGCCGATGATGCACTCCGGGAAAGTGAGCAGCGGTACCGTACGGTCTTTGAAACGACGGGAACTGCCACGATTCTCATTGAAAACGACGCGACAATAAATCTGGTAAATTCTGAATTTGAACGATTAAGCGGGTACTCCAGAGAGGAAATCGAAAACAGGAAGAAGTGGACCGAATTTGTTGTCAAGGAAGATCTGGATTGGATGCTTGCCCAGCACCGGTTAAGAAGGACGGATCGGAAAAGTGCACTCACTCATTATGAATTCAGGTATAAACCCCGGTCCGGTGAAGTCCGGGACATTTACCTTACGATCGATGGCATTCCTGGAACCACAAAAAGCGTTGCGTCCCTGCTTGATATCACCGATCGCAAGCGTGTCCAGGAAGAACTCATAAAAAAGAACGAGGAACTTAATGCTTCTTATGAGCAAATCGCGGCTACCAGTGAAGAGCTCCGTGCCAATTTGGACGAACTGACCCGGCAGGAACAGGATCTGCGAAAAAGTGAGGAAAATTACCGTAGTGTTATTGATAATATCCAGGATATGTTTTACCGGAGTGATCTGGCAGGTAACCTGATCATGGCAAGCCCTAGCGTTGCCAAAAATCTGGGGTATGCGTCATTAGATTCTATTCTCAATAAATCAATAGCAACGACTTTCTACTATGTTCCGGAAAAACGCGACGAGATGCTCCGGATTCTAGCAGATAAGGGATCTATTTGGGACTATGAAGTTCAGTTAAAACAAAAAGACGGTACTCCTCTCTGGGTCTCAACCTACAGCCATTATTATCGTGATGAAAAAGGAAACGTCGCCGGAATCGAAGGTATCTTCCGGGATATTTCCGAGCGCAAAAAGTGGAGTGAGGCGCTGCAGGAAAGTGAGGAAAAATACCGCCGCATCATCGAGACTGCGAATGAAGGGGTTTGGGTCCTCGACCGGGAACTAAACACCACCTTTGTGAACCAGCGTTTTGCTGATCTGCTCGGGTATTCACGCGAGGAGATGATCGGTCATAATGTGCTGGATTTTGTGATAAACGAAGATAAGATAACCATGGAGAATCAGTTTTTTTTCCGGAGAAAAGGCATTGACAGCCGCTACGAATGCAGGCTTATGCACAGAGAAGGGAGGATCATTTGGTGCCTGATCTCCGGCTCTCCTCTCTTTGATGATGCCGGATCCTTCCAGGGATCCTTTGGCATGATAACCGACATTACTGAACAAAAACAAGTTCAGGCAGAACTCCATGCAGCAATTGAACAGATCACAGCCGCCGAGGAAGAACTTCGCAGCCAGTATAACGAGCTGGCACGAAGTGAACAGCAGGTCCGGGAAAGCGAGGAAAATTTTCATTCGCTTGTTGAATCCTCACCTGATGCCATTTACATATCAATCGGAGAAAAATTTGTCTATGTCAACCCGGCAATGGTCCGGATGATGGGAGCAACGTCTGCCGATCAGCTGATCGGTATGTCCCTGTATGACCGGATTCAACCGTCATTCCATGAAGGGATCCATGAACGTGCTAAAATTGTAGTAGACCGGCACGAACCGGTCGGTCTCAAGGAAACGGTGTACCTGAAAATGGATGGTACACCCATAGATATCGAATCGGCGGTCGCGACGTTTTGGTACCGTAAGAAGTGGGCAGGCCTTGTCATTCTCCGTGATATTTCATTCCGGAAGCAGACCGAAAAGCGGCTGAGGGAGGATGAAGAGAAATATCGGATGATTGTAGAGAATACCCGCGATATCATTTATACGCTGAATGATTCAGGCGAGGTGAAGTATATCTCGCCGTCAGTGAAGAAAATACTTGGATACGATCCGGCGGATATCACCGGCCGTTCAGTTATCTCCTTTATCCACCCGGATGACCAGCCGTTTATGCTGGATATTCTTCGGCGAGGCATCACTGAAGGTTACAAATCTTCCGGAAGCGAGTGCCGCCTCCGCACCGCATCAGGAGAGTGGCGCTGGTTTTCTACCAAAGGTGAAATCCTTCGTGACCCCTCCGGAAATATGCTGTATCTCACCGGTGTTGCCACGGATATCACCGAACGCAAAAAGACCGAAGAAGCACTCCTTCAATCCAACAAGAAACTCAACATGGTCTCCGGTATCACAAGACACGATATCAATAACCAGTTGACCATGCTACGGGGCTACCTTGCCATTCTGGAAAACCAGCAGCCCGAACCATCAATCAAAGACTATTTCCAGAAAGCCAAAAACGCTGCACAGAATATCTCCGCAATGATCCAGTTAGCCAAGGAATACGAGGAAATAGGTATCCATGCCCCCGTCTGGCAGGACTGTCGCAAGCTTGTAGATGATGCTGCAAAGCAGGTGATTCCTGGGAAAATTACCGTGAAAAATGATCTCCCTGGAAATGCAGAGGTGTTCGCTGACCCGCTGATTGTCAAAGTCGTATACAATCTTATGGATAACGCCATACGGCATGGTGGGGAAATTTCGACTATCCGGTTTTCCCTGGAAGACCGGAACGATGAACATATCATCCTCTGTGAGGATAACGGAGTCGGCATCCATCCTGATGAAAAAGAAATAATTTTTGATCGTGGATTTGGGAAAAACACCGGTTTGGGGCTTTTCCTCTCCCGGGAGATCCTTGCAATCACCGATATCACCCTCAGGGAAACTGGGATCTTTGGTACAGGTGCCCGGTTTGAGATCGCAGTGCCTAAAAGCAGCTACCGTAGTGTCAATCCTGAATAATAGTAAGGCTGCAAAGATCAGCAAAAAGGCATAGCCCCGCATAAGGGCAAACTATATCATCAGGATTTTCACATCTTTGCATGAGTGGTGGCACGATGGTGGAAACTGAATCTACGGATCCGTTTCATGAGGCATCAGACCAGACTTGGGAAGCGCTTGTGGAAAAAGAGAAAAAACCCGTAGCTGTCATGTTTTACAGTCCGGCCTGCGCTTTCTGTCACCAGATGGAGTCTTATTTTAGGAATTATGCAACGGAATACCGGGAGACTGTGGCATTTGTCCGCATCAATATTCTCATCAGCCCCTGGATAGCGGAACGGTATGGTGTGCGGAGTACACCTACGTTCAAATTTTTTTGTGAGGGTAAGCCGGTACAGGAAATGGTTGGTTCAGTGTATCCAGCCCTTCTCAAAAAAATGATCGACGAGGTTCTTCTCCACGGAAAAGAGTGTGCGAAGAATTCAACCGAAATCGATTACGAAATTACCGGTTACGGGTGAAATCTTCGGCCATTTATATCGCCCTTTTGCACCCGGAAGATGCCGCTGCCTCCGCGACCGCTCGTGCCACTTTCTTTGTCACCTCTTTATTGAGAATACTTGGCAGGATGTGACTC
This sequence comes from uncultured Methanoregula sp., assembly GCA_964409915.1. Lineage (GTDB taxonomy): Archaea > Halobacteriota > Methanomicrobia > Methanomicrobiales > Methanospirillaceae > Methanoregula. The sequence goes on from CAYPEQ010000014.1 coordinate 21,355, forward strand.
CGGTGCGGCTTCTGGACACAGTTTGCGATTGCATGGGCGGCTGCCACTTTCATTTCATCAGAAATCTTTGTTGCACAGGCATCGAGTGCCCCCCGGAATATACCTGGGAATGCAAGAACATTGTTTATCTGGTTGGGAAAATCGCTGCGTCCGGTGCCAACTACCGCAGCTCCTGCATCAGTCGCTGCGTCCGGCCATATCTCCGGTACCGGGTTAGCCATCGCAAAGACAATAGGATCTTTGTTCATGGATCGGATCATAGCCTGAGTAATAATCCCGGGGGCCGAAACACCGATAACGGCATCTGCCCCTTCCAATGCGTCGGCAAGCGAACCGGTCCGGCCTGCTCGGTTGGTCTCTTCACTTAAGATAAACTTGTACTTGTTCTGGTAGAGACCCTCACGCCGGCGATGAATAATGCCCCGGGTATCGCAGACGGTAATCTCGTGAACCATAGTGCAGACAAGGGGATCATACCCGATACATTTGAGGAGCCTTGTGATGGAGTAACCCGCCGCTCCTGCACCGCAGACAACGATATTGAGATCCTCAAATTTTCGGCCCGTAACCCGACAGGCATTCAGCAGTGCAGCAAGCACGACAACCGCAGTTCCGTGCTGGTCATCGTGCATAACCGGTATACCGATATCCTGCAGGGCGTCCTCCACTTCGAAACATTTCGGTGCAGCAATGTCCTCGAGATTGATCCCGCCAAAGACCGGTGCGATGTTTTTGACCTGATCGACAAAGTCAGTCTCGTAATTCTCAAAACAGATGGGAAACGCATCAATCCCGGCAAACTCTTTGAAAAGAATAGCTTTTCCCTCCATCACCGGGATAGCAGCAAGACCGCCGATATTTCCAAGACCAAGGACGGCCGAGCCGTCAGTAACAATTGCTATGGTATTTGCTTTGAGCGTATAGCGGTATGCCAGGTTTTTATCCTTTCCAATCCTGCGGCAGACCTCGGTAACGCCCGGGGTGTATGCCCGGGACAGATCGTAACTATTCCCGAGCGGGACTTTGGACCGGATCTCAAGTTTTCCGTGATGACGTGCATGAAGAGCAAGGGATTCCCGGTAGATCTCGTCACGGTCAGTGGTGCCCGGCATGGCAGCTCTTCCTTATCGAAAAGAGCGTAATGAAACGTAATGAATCTTCTCCTCCTAAAAAATGGGGGCTTAAAATATGCCTCGTCGCAGAGGTGGAACAGCCGTTATTTTTGGGTGAGTTTAGTTGCAATCTCCGCTACATGCCGTCCCTGGTACCGGGCGCCGGCGAGTTCGGATTCAGTGGGCCACCGTTTCCCGTCGTTTCCTACTATAGTGGAAGCCCCGTATGGCGAGCAGCCCATAACGTCTTCAGTCCGGGTCTGCTCTTCAAAGGTATAGGGCAGGCCAACGATGATCATACCGTGATGGAGGAGCGTTGTATGCACGCTTAAAATGGTTGATTCCTGGCCGCCATGCTGTGTTCCGGAGCTGGTAAAGACACTCCCTACTTTACCGACCAACGCCCCTGCTTTCCAGATGCCCCCGGTCGCATCAAAGAACTGGCGCATCTGGCCGCACATGTTCCCAAAACGCGTCGGAGTGCCAAAAATGATCGCGTCAAATTCTGTCATTGCCCGGGGCGTGCAGATCGGGACTTTTGCAAATTCCTTCTGGAATGCGGTTGCCCCGGTTTTTTCGAGCACTTCCTGCGGCAGCGTTTCCGGGACACGCATAAGGACAACCTCTGTACCTGAAACACTCCGTGCTCCTTGAGCCTCAGCTTCTGCCATGCGGTGGATATGGCCGAACTGCGAATAATACAGGATAAGCAATCTCATACTGGGATCTCCATACAATCTGGTTTGTGTGCTGGATTAAAGGAATATGGGTGATGGATCTCAACACAGGATCCTTTTTGCAGGGATGATTGCAGAAGGTTTCGTTCAATAAAGTTACATTTTAATACATCAATGAACAAAATTATACATTAAGGTATGGCATGATTGCCAGTGACACAGACAGCACGTTCCTGTGCTCTCGTGTGGCGTACCTGTGCAGATTACTGGTGTGAAATTCCATGAAGTCAAAAGATATTGCTATAGTAGGTATCCTTCTTGCTGTCGGTGCAATCCTACGGTATTTCCTTGCGATGCTCCATACGCCGCTTACGCCCAACATGATCATCGCATTTTACTGTCTTGCGATAATTCTGATAAGGCCAAATATCTATGAGGCCTTGGGGATAGGCATTGTTGCCGGTATTTTATCGATGCTGATATCAAGTTCGATATTTCCTCCGGCTAACCTCGTCAGCGAACCGCTGGGCGCACTGACCTGCTTTGGTCTTTACGCGCTTATCGGGACCCGGACAAAGCTCGCCCCGGCCGTAACTACCTTCATCGCAACTCTCGTAAGCGGGTTCTCGTTTGCCATTATCGCGATCCTGCTGGTGAGTGCAACCATCCTTGCTGCGTTCCACGGCAGTATCGGGGCATTTGTTATCGTGTTTGTCCCGATCGTTGTGATAACGGCAGTATTTAATGCAATCATCGTCGAGATCCTCTACCTCCCCTCAAGCAGGGTGCTCGTACGAGGACAGGAATGATAGAACTTTCTGACGTCAGTTATACTTACCCGCATACGGTGCAGGAAGCCCTGCACCATTTATCTCTCGTGCTCGAAAAGGGCCGGTGCATTATGGTCACCGGCCCTTCCGGCGGGGGGAAAACCACGCTCTGCCTTGCAGCCTGCGGTATTCTCAACCACGAGTATGGTGGGAAGAAAGCCGGCTTGGTAACGATCAACGGTAAAAACGTCGCTGATTATACCGGTCTTTCCGATATCGCAAGGTCCATCGGGATCGTCTTTGACGATGCCGAGGCCCAGATGATTTTTACGACCGTCGAAGAGGAGATTCTCTCTGCGCTTGAGTACCGGGGACTTTCCCCGGATGAGATTGAACGTCGGTTTGCGGAGATAATGGAGGTAACGTTTCTTACAGCACTGAAAGATCGTTCGCCTCACAACCTTTCCGGAGGCCAGAAGCAGCGTGTCGCCCTTGCAGCAACACTTGCGCTGGGAAACGATATCCTGATTCTTGACGAACCAACATCAGAGCTGGATGAACACGCAACCCGGCGGATTGTGGAGATCCTCTCAAACCTCAAGAATGAAGGAAAAACACTCCTTATTGTCGAGCATAAGTTTGACCATTTCAAAGACATTGTTGATACTCTTGTGGTGATGGAACATGGCAGTATATCTGCAATCGGCGCAGCCGATGATGTCCTTAAAGATCCGCGGATCAGAACAATGGTCATCCCGGACTTTTCCGGGATCAAGGATACTGCCATCGCTCCAGTATCGCGATCGGATGCCCCTCCCGCTATTGCTGTCAGGAATCTTTCGTATTCCTATGGCGATGTCCCGGCATTACATGATGTGACTATCAGCATCAGCGCGGGCGAATTTGTCGCCATTGTCGGTGAGAATGGTTCCGGAAAAACAACGCTTGTCCGGCAGTTCAACCGGCTTCTCACCCCCACAGCCGGGGATGTTGTTATCTTTGGAAAAAATACCCGGGAATGCACGATCACGGAATTGGCCCATGATGTTGGCCTGGTTTTCCAGAACCCGGACCACATGTTTTTCGCTGATACAGTCCGGGACGAGATTGCCTTTGGTCTTGATAATCTTGGATTGGGAAACAAGGATGCCACTATTGATGCTGCGCTCGAAGAAGTCGGGCTCCTGCACACAAAAGCACTGTATCCCCGATGGCTCTCCCGTGGTGAACGCCAGCGACTTGCCATCGCATGCGTTGTTGCTATGCACCCTAAGATCATCGTGCTTGACGAGCCAACGACCGGTCTTGACGGGGAAGAGGCCCGGCTGGTTATGGAAATCCTCAGAAAACACCAAAAGAAAGGCCACACCGTGGTGGTCATTACTCACAACCGGGACATTGCACGGTATTGTGCCGACCGTATAATAACCATGGACCAGGGACGCGTGGTATCGGATATGCAGGGAGGAGTGTAAGTCTATGGCTGAGATCCTGCAGTATGTCCATAAGGACGGTTTTTTTCACCGCCTTACGCCGTTTACGAAGATCCTATTTATCATTGTCGTAGCGGTGATGTGCGTTTTTGCGACAGGAATCCCCTTCCTTCTTCTCGTGGTCGCGGTATTACTTCTCCTTGCATATATCAGCCATCTTCACCGTGAATTGATCCAGCAGCTCAGGCTTGTCCTCGTTATGAGCGCTCTTTTTATTGTTATTACGGTACTCACGATGCCAAACGGAGCAACCCTTGGTACCCTTATCCCTCAAGGAGTGCCAGTGATTGGAGGCGCGATACCCGTCACCGCCGGGGGTATCGCAATTGGTATCGTCCTTGCGCTCCGGTTCATCGTTTTGATCTTCACGTTCCAGCTCTTCCTCATCTCAACGCAGCCCCGTGATCTGGTGCATGCAATGGAACGTCTCCATATGCCGGTAGATTACATCCTGATGTTTGTTATCGCACTCAGGTTCATTCCGACTCTCCAGATAGAAGGAAAAAGGATCCATGAAGCGCAGCTTGCACGGGGGTATAATCCGGGCACCGGGATGCTGGGAAAAATCCGGAGTGTGTCACCCATTGTTGTCCCACTGGTGTCAAATGCACTCCTGCGTTCAACGGTTCTTGGCCTTACCATCGATATGCGGGGATACCGGACCGGGACAAGGACCCGTGTCCGCGAGCGCCGGTTGAATTCCGGGGATTATCTCATGATCGTCATTCTGGCAGTTACTTCGGTAGTATTTGCGGTCGTCACGTTCATAGCACCCGGTCTGATCTATTGAATTATGACAAAAAAGAAAGCCCGTGCTTTGGTCACGGGAAAAATTTCCATGAAATCCACCGCATCCCAACGCAGTAATAATTACCGCCAGCATAAGGTTGATATTTTCCTATCACTATGAGTAATTGAACATGCATATCCCCCGTCCTGAAGAGATCCGTTCCCGGCGTGAAACAATGGGACTACGACAGACTGAAATAGCACGAAGAGCAGGGATCAGCCAGTCTATGGTAGCACGTATAGAAGCCGGTAGTGTCGATCCCCGGGTCAGTACACTCAACAAAATCATCGCCGTACTCAATAATGCAGAGCCCCGGAAAATTACCGCAGGCCAGATTATGCACACACCGGTACTCTCTGTTCCGCCGCAGGCAACCATCTCTCAGGCTGTCGAGATCTTCGAAAAAAATAATGTCTCCCAGCTTCCGGTCATCGAACGAGGCGCACCGGTGGGATGTATTTCGGAATCAGTTATCGTAAAAGCAATTGAGCAGCAGCGCCTCCATCCCGCGCATGCCGTTATGGTTAAGGATCTTATGGAACCGGGTTTTCCTACGGTCCCCCCGGATATGGATGTCGAAACCGTCGTAAATATTCTCCAGCAGAACCACGCTGTGCTGGTAACCGAGGGCCGGATTGTCCGGGGTGTGATTACCAAGCACGACCTGATCACGCTGATTGTCTGATCTGAATCATAATCGGTTACGAAAACCTGATTCCTGCATAATATATCTCTTTTTTAAAAAAATCCCTGAAAATCATCGAAATGTTTATAAATTATTATAATGGAGAATTTGTTGTTGTGGCCTATGCCACACCAGAAGTGTGTTTTAAATGGCTGATGAAGCAAAATCGAATGAGATCAATAGTATGACTGTGATCGGAATCGGTGTTGTATTGTTCATTGTAATTATCGGGGTATGGTATCTCGTTATAAAATAAATCCGGCATACGTCATAAAATAATTATTTTTCTGTTTTTTTCAGAGTTTTGAAACAAGATCCCGCAGGACGGCAGCTGGATCAGGTGATTTTACCACGCTTGAGGCCAGGAGCACGCCATCGGTTCCCAGATCAACAGCAATCTTCACGCATTCGCCGCTCTGAATCCCGGCGCCGGTAAGTACTTTCACCTTTGGATTCACCGCGTGAACCGCCGCGACTGAACGTTTAATTATTTCCGGGTTCGCTTTTGAAACCGAAATGCCACTGCCAATCAGTTCCGGAGGTTCTATGGCAACATATTCCGGGCCGAGCGCTGCAGCCCCGGCGCTGGTGATCTCGTTGTTAGAACACACAACTGCCACCATTTTATGGGACTGGAGAGCCCTGATTGATAATTCGATCTCGGCAAGCGTAAGGCGCCGCTCGGAGTGATTGACCAGTGAACCGGCTGCCCCGGCAAGCTTAAGCGCCTCGACCGGGATATGACCGGTGCGAGCGCCGGGCTCATAACCGTCCACGTGCTGGGCGTACACCGGAATCGCAAAATGGTGGCAGAGTGGGTGAAGATCGATATAACCGGGTGCGACACCAATGGTAGCGCCCGTCTCCCGGGCAACCAGCTGTGCGGCGGTAGCAATCATATGGGCCCGGTTACCCATACCTTCCTTGAATGTTTTGAGGTTTACCAGGATCAGTGGCGATGTCATTTGTGTTTTACTCCTCGTTTATGAGGTGTTTGCCCCCGGCGACATTCAACCTTTCGCTTCCGGAAATGTGCGGGTACTCTTCTTTGAGACCCCGGGTATAGTGACCTGAAGAGATTCCGCCGAGCGCTATCGCTTTTACCCGTTCTCTCAAAAGTGTATACTGGCTGTCAGTACTGCCGGTACCCTGTGCAGCAAGTGCAATGGCGTCCCGGTATATCTTCGTTATCTCCTCTGCATACGCCGGTGTCCGTCCCCGGGCATCAATTACCAGACCATCGATACCCATCTTTACCAGGGCCGGGACTGCATCCACAAGGCATGTTTCAGCGGCATTAAAAACATGCCCCCGGCATGCAGCATCCATCCGCACTGGCAGGAGATGACCTGTTTCATCCCGGATCCCGTAAAACAGGGAGCTGTCACAGGAACCCTTTTTGCAGATATCAGAAACGGAAAGAAGACAGTCCTCGGTGACCATCGCTTCAAGGTTTCCCTGTGCAAAAACGGCAAGTTCCGTTCCCGGTGAGCGTGCAGAGCGAACAAGCATCCCAACATCATCGGCAGACAATTCCGGGGAAAGCAGAAGCGTTTCAAAAGGCATCCTTTTCAGGGTCCGGACCGTCTCCGCATTAAAAACGTTAAGGCCGCCTGCGCCGGAAAGCGCAATGCCCGGTGCGGTATCGATTACTGCTAATGCAGCTCCCGGGTTTTCCACCATACAAGCACGAAGACCAGCTGTATAAAGCCGGGGCAACATCGACCGGATTGCTGTTATTTCTGTCTTTCTTGTTATCCGTGGTAGTTTCAAGATGAGGTGTGCATTGTGTTTTTTGCAGACTTCAAGGGCAGTACGAATGGCCTCTTCAGCACTGGTATTGGCTGCACCGTGCTTATTTTCACCGACATTTAACCCCGGTGGTTCGAAACAGATTGTCCCTGCCTTGGCACGGGCACCTGCCTCCACGGATTCAAGCGAATCAGTAAACAGAATAATTTTTATGGTCCGGCCAGATTGTTCAGCAGTCTGATGCTGATAATGTGCACAATATTTGTTGAGGTTCTCTCCTGCGGTGCTTACACTCTCCGGTAGAGGGCGGTAGGATGCTACCAGGATCTTTTCAGCGAGATTGAAAAAGTCCCGCCGCAGCCGGTTGATCTCCCGCACCGGGGCAAAGAGGGTGCCATCATAGTCAAGCGTGAGGCTGGAAATACTAAAGGGAGTCCCCCCGGCTTTGTCCAGCTGTGCACCAAGCAGATCTTTTGTGAGTGGGCTTGTACGGGCTGGTTCAAGCTGGAGTCCTTCGGTCATTTCAACCGAAACCGGCTCCCTGCCGGGAGGATTGAGCGTTCCCGATAGCGTGAGGAGTCCTTCCGGTGTGACTCGGGCGACCATATCGACCGGTACCAAGTGACGAAGGCCGGGATCCGGGCGATTTATAATCTGACGGGATCGGCTCGCAAGACCGACTGATGCCGTAAGGAAAGTCAGTGAACCTTTCTCTACGTTACGGGGAACAGCAAGTTCGATACCATCCGCCTTCACACAGGGTTTGGTATTAAGGGAAAACCCCCACGCCGCTTCCGGATTTTCCGGGTGAGAAAAGAGGAGTCCATCTCCGGTATGGATATCGATAGGTTTATCGGGGTGCACTGTCACGATTCCTGTTTTACGATCGTACCGTGATACGGTTCCGATAAACAGTCCGCGGTTATCAGGCCGATCCCTGCTCATGAGCTTTCCTTTGCTGTCACCAAAGAGGTAACCCCGGGTGAATCCCCGGTTAAATGCAAGGAAAAGGTCACGGGTTGCCGTTTTATCAGGTACAAACACACCAGCCGCAGCTGCATCAAGGGCCCGCCGGTATGTGGAAACAACGATAGATACGTACTCCGCAGACTTCATCCTACCCTCGATCTTCAGCGATTTGACCGGTGCATCGATGAGCCGGGGGATGTCCTGATAGGTGCAGAGGTCTTTTGGTGAAAGGAGATAGGGCCCTGAAACCGGTACATCCTGAAGATTGGTAGGACGGCCATACCGGTCTATCCCTGCGGTAACTACGGAATATTTTTTCCGGCACGGCTGGGCACACATGCCCCGGTTACCACTTCTTCCTCCAATAACCGAGGAGAGCAGGCATTGGCCGGAGTAACTATAACAGAGAGCCCCGTGTGCAAAGATTTCAAGGCCTACACCGGTATCCGCTGTTTCCTGTGCAATTGAATCAACTTCGGAAAGCGGGAGCTCCCGGGCAAGTACTACCCGTGAGAAACCCAGGCTTTGCGCCCAACGGACACCCTCCGCATTATGAATGGTGAGCTGGGTTGAAGCGTGGAGGGTAAGTCCAGGTACTATCTTGTGTGCAAGAGCGGCGACGCCAACATCCTGCACAAGCACTGCATCAACTCCTATTGAATACAGATTGACCAGATATTCCATCGCACCGGGAAGTTCCTTGTCATGAACCAGTGTATTAACGGTAACATACACCCGCACGCCCCGGGCATGGGCATACATCACTGCCTCTTCGATCTCGTTATTGGAAAAATTTGGGGCAAACTTACGTGCACCAAACTGTTTACCACTCAGGTAGACTGCATCAGCGCCGGCATTGACCGCTGCTAAAAATGCCTCAGGGGATCCAGCTGGAGCAAGCAGTTCGGGGATTTTCTTCGGATGAACATGCACGGTTTTTGCCATAGTATTTTCTCTTCACCTCATGAAGAAGTGTATCACGCCGAGTGTAGCAAAGGTCGTTGCCACGGCAGCGACCCAATACCCGGCCATAGTGATCGCAAACGACCGCCCTTTATGCCAGCCGAACAGCCATGAAGCCGGGGCACAGAGGTAAACGCCAATAATTATCTCAATGGGAAACAGGCCGAGGATGCCGTACCGGTCAAATAATTTAGAGCGATGTACCATCTTCCTTGTCCAATCGAGAAAGCCTGATACGCGTCCGGATGCTGTACCAATGGCATCGAGCATACCAAAAATGCCAAGAAATATCCCGGCCTCAATACTTGTAGCTGCTAAAAGTGCGTAGAGGGGAGGCAGGCCAAGGGCAATGCCTATCGGTATCGATCCGTATTCGATAAGAAACGCGCTTGCGATTTGGGCACAGACCGCGCTCAAAGAAAAGGTGAGTGTATATGCACCAACGAGAGGCAGGATAAATGCAAAGAGGATGCACCACCCGACTGCCTTGCATGCAGTTTGGAGCGTTGTTAGTTCTGCCGCATGTTCCATATCCAGCAAAATTGGTTCAACCCGTGAAGGGATAAACCGGTACCCCAGAGAAAAATCCGTTCGAAAAGAATCTTTAGTAGAGCACATCTTTTTGAGAGCGGCCGGCCAATTTCAAGGTAACATGCAGATCATTGCCTGCTTAACCGATCCCAGTCAGGCTGCTGATGCACAGAAGCAGGGAGCAGACATCATCGAGCTCCGCCTTGACCTTATGGAAGGAAATCCGGTAGATCTTGTGCGGCAGTGCAAAGCACTATCAAATCTCCCGGTGATTGCCACGCTCCGCTCTGCAATGGAAGGAGGCAGGTACTTCGGGAACCCGGATGAATGGGAAAAGAAGATCACGCCGGTGATTCCCCTTGTTGATTATGTCGACATCGAGCAGCAGTTTGCCCGGGGGGCAGTGCTGGTTAAAGCCGCCGAGAGAACGATCATTGCCTCACATCACGAGAGCCAGATGGTGCCGCTCCATGTCCTTTTCGTGCTTGAACAGGAACTGCGGGCATATGGTGATATTCCCAAGATCATCGTCACTCCAACTAACGAGGACGATGTTATTGACCTGATTGCATTCACCAGGGCAGCGAAAAAACCCATCTGTACCGGGGTAATGGGTACAACCTTCCGGTATGCCCGTGCCATTCTCCCGCTCTTTGGTTCGGATTATGCTTACTGTCATACGGGTACCCCGACCGCACCCGGGCAGTACTCTGTCACGGAGTTTATAACGTTAATAAATCTGCTCTCTTCCTGAAACCGCAGGTGTAATGTTCCGGGGGTTCAGGCTCGTTTATAATTGTTTACCGAAATTCCACGTCGTTAAGATTTTCCGATAAAACGTTAACGCATCAGAACCTTTGGTTGATTATTTTAAAAAGAGGCGTGGGTAGTTCCCTTCGGATCTTTATGGGGCCCACTTCACCGGTATACGATGACCTGTCTGGGGAACTTTTCCTTCGATATTCTCCGCAATTAATCGTTCAGGAAAAGAGGACTGGCTGATAGTATTATACATTGCATAACTGACCGGACTGTAATAACGCCGGAGGCCATCGTTGCGGTTTACCACAAGCGTTTCTTTATCGATATCGTATCCCAGTTCCTGGATCTGATTGGATAAGCGGTGGTGCCAGACTAAAGTCATTTTTTTTACCTCGTATAGGATCGGATTGTTCAAATCCTCACTCTGGTTAACCGACAGGAAATAAAAACCTGCTGAAATAATTCAACTGAAACACCTGGTTATTATCGGTATTTCTTCTGTTCGAGTACTGCATCTACCAGGACAAGTGCGAGCATCGCCTCTGCCACCGGAAGTATACGGGGCACAATACAGGGATCGTGTCGTCCGCTAACATTGATCTCAACAACGTTACCGCGGATGTCCCTTGTTGTCTGGGTTTTTGCAATGGATGGGGTCGGTTTGACAGCAATGCACACAACAATATTCTGGCCTGATGAGATCCCGCCGAGAATGCCCCCGGCGTGGTTGGATGCAAAACCTGTTTTTGTCATATGATCGTTGTTTTCGCTCCCGAACCGTCCGGCAACGACAAACCCGTCACCGATCTCCACGCCTTTAACAGATCCGATCCCCATCATTGCACCGGCAATCGCGGCGTCAAGTTTTCCGAAAACCGGATCCCCCAGTCCCACCGGGCAGCCTGTTGCTACAATCTTCACAATCCCGCCGACAGAATCCCCGGTATTTTTTGCTGCAAGGATTTCCTGTTCAATCTCCAGCATGGTGGTTTTACCATGCACGGAGACGATCTGGCCGGAGATCGCAATACCGAAACTGGACAGGTATTTCAATGCGACAGCACCGGCTGCTACCCGTCCTACGGTTTCCCGGCCCGAACTCCGTCCACCTCCCCGGTAATCCCGGATCCCGTATTTTTCCTGGTAGGTGAAATCAGCATGGCCTGGCCGGAATTTTTCCTTGATTGCCTCGTAATCGCCTGAGTGCATGTCCTGGTTCCTGACCAGTAATGCAATGGGAGCCCCCGTTGTCATGCCCTCAAAAACGCCTGATAGGATTTCGACCGAGTCGGTCTCGTTGCGTACCGATGCAAGGGGTGAAGCACCTGGCCGGCGCCGGTCGAGCAGGGGCTGTATATCTGCGGTCGATAATGCAAGCTGTGCCGGGCATCCGTCGATGACTGCCCCCACGGCCGGACCGTGGCTTTCTCCAAATGTAGTAACTGCAAAATTCCTGCCAAAAGTATTCATGCCAGAATCTCCCGAATAACGGTCTCGGGAACGTCGATGCCAAAGAAGAGCCGGAACTGTTCCCTTGCCTGATGGATAAAAACTTCAGTACCCGTGATAGTTGTACAACCCGCCTTTCGTGCGGCTGCTATGAGCGGCGTGACCGGAGGTGTGTACACAAGATCAAATACGGTCATCTCCTTTTTGAGCTGATCGTCACGGAGAGGACTTGACGTATCCGGCTGCATGCCAAGAGGTGTGGCATTTACCACAAAATCCGGATTTATCCCGTCAAATGCGTCCCATGCTCTCCAGTGGCAACCGAACCGTTCAGCGAGCGCACATGCTTTTTCCGGTGTCCGGTTCAGGATCGTGACGTCCATATCCAGATCCAGCAGTGCGTAGGCTGCAGCCGCAGCAACCCCGCCTGCACCGAGTAGCACAGCTCGGGAACCGGAGTGGTTTTCGAGTGGTTTTCGTATTCCCAGCCAGTCTGTGTTGCTACCGTATGTCGTTCCACAGGCAAAAACAACCGTGTTCACCGCCCCTATCTGCTGTCCTGCAGCATCGATCTCGTCAAGGAATGCCATGACCTCCTGTTTAAAGGGGATGGTAATGGAGAGTCCTTTAGCATCGATCTCTCTTGCTCTTTCCATTATAGTCCGTATTGATGTGTCCCAGAAGCGGGTATAATGACAATTGAGCCGGTAGCGCTCGAACAGTCTGTTGAAAAGCAAAGGGCTTTTGCTGTGTCCGCAGGGCCAACCGGCAACGCCGAGAAACCGGGTCAGGGGGTCACAGGGGGGCCCTACCAGCAGGGATTTTAGCTGCTCCTGTTCATGAGCCGGGAGAGGACTCGCCGCAAACCACCGGAAAGCTGATTTTCGATCTACGACAGAAATGGTACCTTTTTCCAAGAAGCAAAGGATCTGGTCCGCGGCCTGTTCTGTCGATGTCCGGCTGGTATCAACGCAAAAGTCGGCAGCGGCAGCATAGTTGCATTGCCTGCGAGTGATTACTGCTGCGATCTCTTCCTTGGGAGGAAGGCTTGTGAGGGGAGGCCGGGGGGCACGTGCAAGCCGGCGCCCGATAGTTGCAAGATCAGCAGTCAGCAGGACACACACGCTTGTTGCACGGAGCTGTTCCATATTTGACTGGTCCATCACGACACCGCCTCCGGTACTGACGATGCAGTCTGATACGGGGAGCCCGGCAATGACCTCACGTTCAAGGATCCGGAACCGTTCCTCGCCCTCATCCTGGAAGATCTCGGGGATTGTCCGGCCACTCTTTTTTTCAATTAAAGCATCGGTATCAACAAACGCCACTTCAAGTCGCCTGGCAAGAACCGTTCCGATGGCCGTTTTACCGGTACCCCGGTAACCGAACAGAACGATCCGTTTCATTCCATCACCCCGGAAAGAGCAGTCCAGAACGCCGGGAATGACTTATTGACACATTCCGCTCCGGTGATCGACACACCACCCACGCCAAGGCCGAGTATGGCAAAGCTCATCGCTGTCCGGTGGTCGTTTGCCGGGTCGATGGTACCGCCGTGGAGCGGAGCCGGCCTGATGATAATCCGGTCTTCATCGGTATCTGCTAAAGCCCCGAGCTGCCGAAGGCGTTCGGTAGTAACAGAAAGACGGTCACTTTCTTTGTATTTCAGGTGGCCAATGCCCGTTATTACGGTAGGCGTCTTTGCCATTGCCGCCACCATACAGAGTGTCTGGACGGTATCGGGAGCCGAGGACATATCAATGGTGATGCCGGAGAGGATTCCTTCATGTTTTACCGTGACACTGTCCTGTGTCCAGGTCACATGACAGCCCATTTTTGTAATTGCACCAAGGAAAAGCTGGTCTCCCTGTACTGAATCCGGGTTGAGACCGGTAACCGTTACTTTTCCACCGCAGATCGCTGCAAGAGCAAAGAAGTACGAAGCTGAGGAATAGTCTCCTTCGATGACATAAGTGTGGCCAATATAATGATCCTGATTACTGACTTTGAAAAGCCGGTATTCTTCCCGTTTGACGTTTGCCCCAAAATCGGTCATAACGCCTGTAGTGATGTCAAGGTAAGATTGCGATGCAGGTGTTCCGGTTATGGTAAGTGTCACCGGGTTGAGTGCATACGGTGCAGCCATCATCACCGAGGAAGCAAACTGGCTGCTCACTGACCCGTCTATTGACGTGCTCCCACCATCGAGCCTGCCACCAATAGTAAGGGGAGGAAAACCCGGTTTTTTCTTAAATATGACCTTTGCTCCAAGGAGGGATAATGTATCGGTGAGGGGGCCAACCGGCCGTTCCTGCATTCTGGCACTTCCGGTAAGAGTAACCGGGTGATCTGCAAGCAGTACCGAGGAGGAAAGAAGCCGCAGGGATGTGCCTGAGTTGTCAAGATCGAGCACAGTACCAGGTGGACAGGAAAATCTCCCGTCACATCCTTCAATGGTGACGCTCCGTTCCCCGGTACCGATAGTGACACCAAGTCGGGCAAGTGCTGCAATGGTAAGGTTTGTATCATCGGCCAGGAGCGGGTTGACGATCGTACTTGTACCCCTCGCAAGTGCTGCTGCGATGAGGGCACGGTGGGTGTAACTCTTTGACGGCGGGGCAGCAACAGTAAGATCGATATCGCGCCGCTGTGGAAGGGTTACGATCATATGGGAACCTCAATTTTTGGATAACATCCCAGATTCCTTATGGTGGTAATCTCCCTGAGTTCGCGGAGTGCCTCGTCAGTACACTCATTTACCGCGTAATCGAGGAAAAAGACATATTTTCCTATCCCCTTTTTAGAGGGGCGTGATTCGATTCTGGTAAGGTTGATTTTCCTTCTTGCAAAAACCCCAAGAAGATCATACAGCAACCCCGCGCGGTCTGTGTCCGGATCAATAAGGAGGCTGCATTTGCCAGACCGGGTGTCAGCACAAGCGACCGTGGCAATCCGCACAAAACGGGTTGTATTCCCCGGGTTGTTCTCGATATGTTCTACGAGAATAGGCAGTTTATAGATGGCTGCTGCTGAAACCGAAAGGATTGCTCCGGCGTTAGGTGTCTTTTTTGCTTCAATGGCACTCGATGCATTACTGCTCGTATGAATTACCGGAACCTGCCATTGTTCGAGCCACGTGCTGCATTGTTCATGCGTCTGGGGATGAGCGTAAATCACGCGGATTTTGTCAAGCGGTACAAGTGATGCAAAATTGTGGTGCACCGGCATATACATCTCAGCGGTGATCGAAAGGTGATACTTTGTCAGACCGTCGAGGGTCTCCCCGACACCTCCTGCCTCTGAATTTTCTATCGGGACAATACCGTCGCCTTTGCCTGCCGCTACGCTTGCAAAGATGCTGTGGATAGTAGGTTCAAGGATTACCGGGTTGCTTTTGAGCCTGAGTGCAAGTTCATGGGAGAATGTCCCTTCCGGGCCAAGGGTAATGACGGTCATTTTTTCACCATGCATTCGATGAGGGTGTCGGTGAGCTTCTGGCCGCGTTTGCAGTACGCACCCAAGTGATGGGTGTCGCGGGAAAAGAACGATGCAAATGCCTTGGGATCGCCGCTTTCCACTATAGCCGAAAGTTCACTAGCAGCTGACCGGCACATAGCAAGAACCTCAGGCACAAATGGGTTCTGTTCGAGAATGTCGGCGTACAGCGCCGGGTCCTGGGAGAGCAGTCTACCCATAAGCGAGAGTTCGATCTGGTAGACCGGGCTCATGAATTTCTCGGTTTCCTGTATATCCACACCAAGCTTTCTGATGGTATCAGCCATACAGATCGTAACAAAATGGGTAAGTCCCTGCACAATAGCCATCATCCGGTCGTGTTCATCTGGTGTTGCAATCGTGCAGACCGCACCCTCCTTAAGAAAAATCCTTTTAAGATTGTCAAGCGAGGCATCGGTCGTACGTGCAGGACACATCACGATGGTCTGGCCAGAAATGGATGATACGGTCGGCCCAAACATAGGATGGAGTCCGATCACGTCTGCCTTTGACGTAAGCATCGCTGCAACCGGTCCGGCTTTAAGCGAAGTAAAGTCACAAAGAAGCTGATCTTCCCTTACGTATGGTGTAATCTCTTGAATGACCCGGATGGTGTCATGGATCGGGACCGACACAATCACGAGATCGCAGGTCTGTGCGATGGTGGCATTGGTGACTGTTGTCGAACGTCCCGATACATATACTTCATATCCCGCACGTTCAAAGACCGGCGCAAAGAGCTTTCCCATCTTTCCGGTGCCGCCGATAATACCTGCCTTCATTTTCACTTCTCGCGGATAGTCTCTTTGACCGGCATGCCAAAGTGCCTGCCGCCTTCGAGAGAACAACCAAGTATACTGTTTCCGGTGGCGAGATTCACGACCGAGATGGCGCTTCCCTGGGGCGTCACAAGCCTGATAGTTTCAGCATTCTGGAGAATCAGGCTTGCTTTTACCCCACCCTCATCTGCCTGAGCTTCAACAAGAAGCAACGGCCGGCGTTCTATCTTCGTTCGTCCGATAATCGCAGACCGTGCGGCGCCGTGACTGTCGGAAACGAGTACCTGCCCTCCAATCGAAAGATCAGAAAGGTACGCGGTCTTTCCATCCGGGAGCAGGATATATGCATGCACGGCACCGGCGTTAACCCGGAACGGGCGGGGTGCCACGTAAGGATTTTCCAGTGTCTCGGCATGCACGAGGAGCATAGCAGATGAGGTGTTCCCCATCAGCATGCCATCACCATCGGTAAGCATCGAACAAGTGTCTACACAGACCCGGTCGCCCATACCAACTGGCTGGATTTTGGTTACGGTAAACGGGACAAGCCTGACACTGCCAGAGGCGTTTTTAAGGAGGGCTGCAACGTCTTTAACTACCGAAGGATCGCTCGTTTTCAGGAGAATTCCATACACTCCTTTTTCAAGAACATGTAAAGCGAGTTCGGCTTCACGAATATCCTTAACGGCGGCAATGATCCGGTCAGACTGGGCAACAAGGTTTTCGAGCGGAATAACAGTCCAGTCGCTTGTCGTGACGATGACAATCTTATGCTTTCCTTTTCCTGCCGCTTCGTTTTCACTTTTCTTATCGGTGATCGTGCATTCAATAATATCAATCCCAAGGACCAGATTGCCATCAGGTGCGATGGTTGTTATCCTGCCAAGCCGGTGGACGTCTTCTGCCCGATCGGTAACAACTGCATCGGCGCCGCTCTCGATTGCCGTCGTTACGATCTCTTTATTCCACGGGCGTGCATCGACCCAGAACTGTTTCATCTATTTCTGCTCCAGGGCTTTTTTCGGGTCGACGTTGTGGTGCACCACACGACAGATGGAGTGGACAAACGCCCGGGTGTTATCGCGCTGGAATGCGTTCCTTCCCATGCAGACTCCTGCCCCCCCGGATGCAATGGATTCCCGGATCATCTCCAGCGATTCAAGGTCGCTTATCTTTTCACCGCCGGCAACAAAAACCGGTACTGAGCAGGCTTTTGTGATCCGGGTAAATGCCTCGGCTGTTCCCGGGTAACTGGTCTTGATCATATCGGCTCCCAGCTCTTCTGCCACTCTAACGCACTGGCCGATGGTCTGTGGCGATGCGGGATCAATACCTTTCCCCCGTGGGTAGATCATTACGAGCAGCGGAATGCCCCAGCGGTTGCAGTCCCGGACGATGCGTGCCCCGGATTCAAGCATTTTCGATTCGTTAGGGGCACCCAGGTTGATATGAATAGAGACTGCATCGGCTCCCAGTGCAATCGCCTCTTCAACCGAACAGACCAGCACTTTGTCGTTGGGGTCCGGGTTGAGCGATGTGCTTCCTGATAGGTGCACAATAAGCCCGATATCACGGCCATGCCGCCGGTGACCTGTCTTGACCATACCTTTATGGAGCACAATCGCGTTTGCTCCGCCTTCACTGATATCGGTTATTACCTTAGTCATGTCCAGAAGGCCGTCAATCTGTCCCATGGAAAAACCGTGGTCCATCGGTATAATTACCGAGCGTCCCGTGTTCCTGTCCATAATGCGTTCTATCCTGATCTCCTTTCCTACCATGATGTTTACCTCAACTGTTGAGAATCTTCAGCGCTTCTGTGACGCTCATGTTCTGGTGCACGATACACGCCGCTGCCCGGACAAACTTATCCGGTGTCCGGTGCTGGAAGGCATTCCGGCCAATCGATATGCCGGCTGCCCCTCCTGCCATCGCTCCCTCAATTAATTCAAGAGTTGTGCGGTCATCAGTCTTTGAACCTCCGGCAACAACGACCGGCACCGGGCATCCCCTGGTTACCTCGCGAAACGATTCCGGATCGCCGGTGTATACAGTTTTTACAATATCTGCCCCCAGCTCAGCTGCTACCCGGGCTGCAAGTTTCACCTGGTCGACATCGTTTTCTTTTTTAATATCCTTGCCCCGGGGGTACATCATTGCCAGGAGCGGCATGCCCCATTCCATGCATTCGATGGCGACGTTTCCCAGATCCGAGAGCATCCGGGCTTCGGATTCTGCCCCGATATTGACATGCATCGAGACTGCATCGGCACCCATCCTGAGAGCATTAGTAACAGAATTCACCAGTACTTTTTCGTTTGGATCCGGGGAGATCGAAGTACTCGCTGACAGGTGCAGGATAAGACCGATGTCCCGGCCACCCTGGCGGTGGCCGTAAAGGGCAAGACCGACGTGTCCGATAACAGCGTTCGCTCCCCCGTCAGCGACAAGGTTCACGGCCTGCGACATATCGATAAGGCCCTGGATCGGGCCGTTGGTCACACCGTGATCCATCGGTACTATCACTGTTTTTTTCGTATTACGGTTCATGATACGTTCCAGACGAATTTCTTTACCACTCATAACAACAACTCCCCCTTCAGCCCTGAACAACAGATCAGAAATTGAAGGGAATTACCGATACCAGGTATAATACCTGAAGCTAAAGTAGCTAAAAAAGCCAAAAACGCGATAGCAAAGGCTTCTCACGTTTGTTTTTTCAGAAACGGGACTAATTATGCTCCGGACAAGTGCTACGCTTTCAGAGATAAAGACATTCACGAGGGAAAAAACCCTCACGGGCGCTGGCGCACTCTTCCTGCATATTTATTTGTTTGGAGCTCGGGGTATATAATTGTGTGTGCTAATGTGTAGCATGGTGGGGAAATATAACCTTCTTTCATTATTGTTTTCCGGTAAACCGGTATGATCCGTTCGGTACTACCATCTCAAACCGTGCTCCCTTCCCGGGCTCTCCAGTTTCCCGGATCGTGATTCCGGTAAGAGAGAGGATTTCCCGGGCCAAGAAAAGACCAAGGCCGGTATTTTTGCCAAAACCGCGATCAAATATCTTTTCCTTATTCTCCAGAGGAATCCCTCCTCCGTCATCTTCACATACGATAATCTCATTTCCATTGTGCTCAGCAAGAGAGAACCGGATGGTGTTGATTTTTCCACCGTACCGGATTGCGTTATCGAAGAGATTATAGATAACCTTGACAATTAAAGGGTCAGCAAAAACTTCTGCACCTGAGGGGATCTCATTTTTCACTATGACATTACCCATGGACACCTGTCGCGCTGCAGTTTCAGCGAGATTCCTGATGTCCTGCCATACAGGATCTGTTTTCCGTACCGATTCATATGCACTGGCAAACTGGATCATGGAGGAGATACGTGTACTTACCTGAGAGATCCAGGTAAAGTAATCCTCGACGGAAGGATCTTTGACTTTCTCGTGAAGTAATTCCAGAAAACCATTTAATGCAAGAAGCTGGTTATTGATGTCATGTCTTGTGATATGGGTAAGGAGAGCAAGACTCCTGTTCGCCTGCTGAAGAGCTTCTTCTGATATCCGGGATTCGGTCACATCGCGGATAGCCCCGATTAAAATTTCGCGTCCCTGAAAATACATGACGTTTACGGTTATTTCTACCGGGAAGACACTACCGTCTTTTCTCTTATGGTACCGGTCCCGGATAAATCTCGTCCTTTCTGCTATTGCGGCTCGAGTTGCATCAGATTCAGCGGAAAGGGTGGCAACAGGTAGCCCGCGTAATTCGTCTGTAGAATAACCATGCATGACCGACAACGCATCGTTGCAGTCAATAATTTTCCCGGTTTCCTGGTCTACAAGGGCAATCCCATCAGATTCAGCGGCAAATATCCCCCGGAATTTTGCTTCACTCTCTCTGAGTGCGGCTTCGATGCGTTTATGTTCTGTGATGTCTGAACCGATGCTGAACAGGCCGGCAAACTCCCCGTTCTCATCAAACAGCGATTTGTTATGCCACCGTATACAGACACGCCGCCCGTCCCGGGTAATGTTCTCATTTTCATTGATTACGTAATTTTCAGGATGGCGGATTATATCCTCAATCATGTGACTGAGATCTTTGTCAGATCCTGATTCACTGGCAGGAACAATGGTTTCCATGACGGATTTTCCAATGAACTCATCGCGGGAATAGCCGAAAAACTCCAGGGCATATTCATTAGCAAAGGTAATTTTGCCAGATTTGTCCCATTTCAGGATTATACTGTTGGCGTTTTCGATCAGCTCACGGTATTTTTCCTCGCTTTCCCACAGCAGTATTTCGGCCTGTTTCCTGTGAGTAATGTTACGGAGAATGACCAGTCCTGCGGGTTTGTCATGATACCGGTAGGGTGCAACAGATGATTCAACATTAATAGGTGTTCCATCCATTTTCAGGTAAATCGACTCGCTGATGCCGCCAGGTTTTCCCTCGTTAATAACGTTCATTGCTCGCTTGCGGATCTCATCGTGATATGATGGGAGGATCCGGTCATAAAGGGATGAATTGACAAGCTGATCCGGAGAAGTAGCACCCATGAGCCTGACCATCGCCGGGTTGACATAGGCAAAAGAATCCCCGGTAATGATGTAGATGGCATCAGGAGCCGCCTCGACCAATAACTGGAAATTCTCCTCAGTTTTCCGGATCAGGTTCTCAGTTCGCCCCAGTTCATCGAACTGGCTGCGCATTTCTTCCTCAGAAGCGGTAATCTGCTCGTATGCGGCACGGAGTTCAGTTTCAGCCCGTTTTTGTTCAGTTATATCGCGGATGGATTCAATTGCACCTAATTTCTCCCCTTTATCATCCAGAAGGAGGCTTGCCTTTCCCCAGAGGTGGATGATTGATCCATCCGGCCTGGCAAAAGAGGTCTCTGCAGTCAGTACTCTGCCACCGTGAATAGTATAGATGTAATTTTCTTTTTCGAACACTGTATCCGGGGCAAGGATCAGGTCCGCGAGCATCGGTCGGCGTTTGTGATATATCGTAAAAGCATGCTCGTAGTTAGTTTTTCCAAGGATTTCTGAAGGTCTGACGCCAGTCATTTCTTCCATGGCACGGTTCCATACGATAATCGCTCCCGATTTGTCCAAGGCAAAGGTAGGGTCAGGCAGGAAATTAATGATATCAGTTTCCCTGCGTTCATGTTCCTTCAGCTGCGCCTCAGCCCACCTCTTCTGGACTGCATGACGGAGTTTGAATGCAAGTTCGGTAAACTGGGAAAGGGGTTCGCCGCCCTTCTGGAGGTAGAAATCAGCACCTTCGTTGAGAGCCTGGATGACGATCTCTTCCCTCCCTCTACCGGTAAAAAGGATAAAGGGAATGGTCTTTCCGGAACTACGGACTTTTTTTAAGAACTCGATCCCATCCATCTCAGGCATCTGGTAATCGGAAACGATTGCGTCAAATTTTTTTGTATTAAGCAGGTCAAGTGCAGCAGGTACAGAATTTATGATATCAACTGAAAACTGGCCGCCCCGCTCAAGAAAAAGTTTTCCGATTTCAAGCATAGTCGATTCATCATCGACGTAAAGGATGGAAATCATTTCTGTCCAAGGTCCGGTACTATTTCAATTTAATTTCTCGTTTAGATCTTGAAAACACTTGGTATTTTTCTTTCAAAACAGAACATGATAAGAGTTGCCCTGCCGGAGAAAGTGAAATCAAAGAGGATAGTGATGATAAAAAATTTCTATCCCGGTTCTGGCATAATCTGGAAAAAATGACAAATCCGGGTTATTTTTTGGATTTTTTAATGATAGTAAGATCCCCAAGCGTCTGGGTAATTTTTGCCTGGGTCTTTTTCTCTGCATCCGCCGAAACAACATCGACAAGTTTGATGCCGAGGACTTTTTCCAGTTTTTTCCTGACCTCTTCTTCAGGTATAAGTTCTCCATTCTCGATCTTTTTTATGAGCAGTTCCCGTACCATCAGCTGCAGGGCAAGATCTTTTAAGGACAGGCCTTTTTCCATCCGTGCTTTCTTTACCCGGTCGGCATAATCCTCGACGATCTCACCTTCCATGTAATCGAACATGTCTCGTTTCCGCTGTGCAGGCATCGTCGTCGCTGCCTGTGCCCTCGTGCTCTGCGAAGGCCGGCCGGCTGGCGGCCGTACATCCGTTCGCCGGACCTGCTGCACTTCAGTACCAAATTTTCCGCACCGGCTGCAGACCTGAAGTTCCGCGCCTTCCACACGAATCAGTTTTGGAACGCCGCGAATTGATTCGCCACACATTTCGCACTGCATAATCTCACAAACACTTTATATGACGATTTCCCTATATAACTACTTGAGGAACGGGATGGGCGATATTCTCCGTGAAACGGCGGAACAGCAGACTCCTGAGGAACTGTGCCGGCTGTATCGCACACTCACGGAACAGCTGCGTGACCAGCTCCAGAGGATCGAGGGCGACAAACAGGATCTCGAAACGCATTTGCTGGAACGGGTGACTAATCTTGAATCACGTAACCTGGAGCTCCGCGAGCAGATCCGGCAAAGTGAGGCGGACCGGCGGTATATAGAGACCCAGAAGATCCGGTTCGAACGGGAAGTAAGAAAACTCAAAAGCGAAAGCGAGCAGCTCAGGAGCCCCCCGCTTATTATCGGAACCATAGTAGACGTTGTTGATGCAACCCGGGTTATAGTCAGGAGCAGCGCCGGGCCACGGTTTCTTGTGCGAAGTTCTCCCAGCATTAACCCTGAAGATCTCAAGTCCGGAGTACGTTGCACGCTCAACCAGCAGTCTCTTGCCATAGTCGAACTCCTGCCGACTTCTTTTGATGCCCAGGTCTATGGTATGGAACTTGTGGATTCACCGCAGGAATGTTACTCTGATATTGGGGGCTTAAAAGATCAGATAAACGAGATCCGTGAGGCTGTAGAGCTTCCGCTTAAGCGTCCTGAACTCTTCATGCGGATAGGTATCGAACCCCCCAAAGGTGTCCTGCTCCACGGACCTCCGGGAACGGGAAAGACCCTGCTTGCAAAGGCAGTTGCCCATGAGACAAATGCGCATTTCATGCGGGTGGTCGGTAGTGAACTGGTCCAGAAATACATTGGTGAAGGCGCCCGTCTTGTCCGCGAGCTTTTTGACCTTGCAAAGAAGAAATCACCGACCATTATCTTCATCGATGAGATTGATGCGGTAGGCGCTTCACGTACTGAGGCAAATACGTCGGGAGACCGCGAAGTGCAGCGTACCCTCATGCAACTGCTTGCAGGTATGGACGGTTTTGAGAACCGGGGCGATGTGAAGATCATCGCGGCAACGAACAGGATCGATATCTTGGATAAGGCACTTCTCAGGCCGGGAAGATTTGACAGGATCATTGAGATCCCGTTACCGGATGAAGAGGGCAGGCTTTCCATCCTGAAAGTACACAGCCGGTCCCTTACAATAGACGAAACCGTCAATCTGCCCGAAATTGCGGGCCTTACCGAGGGAAAGAATGGTGCGGATCTCCGTGCGATTTGTATGGAAGCTGGCATGTACGCCATCAGGAACGAACGAGCCTCCATTACCCGTGAAGACTTCCTGCAGGCTATCGATAAAGTCCGTCTCGATTTTGACCGTACTCTCCGTGATGTTGAAGGACGGATGTTCGCATAACTTTTTTCCGGGCCGGGTAGCCTGTCTTAAATGTCCGTCACCTTTTTTTAAAATTTAACAGATGCTAAAATGAGATCCAAATAAAATCCCTAAAAAAAAGAGTTGATTATTCCACTGGTGCTGGGGGAACCTGGTGCTGCTCTCCCTGTTCGTATACAAGAGTGAAATAACGAGCCATAAAGATCATATAGAACGGGTTTACCACAAGGACAATAACCCAGCCAATATAGGGAATCAAAGCTATGACCATGACGATAATACAATATATGACAACGGCTACTGCGAATATAATGAGTGAAATAATATAATTCGCCCATCCGATTGTCCGAATCTGTTTAAGTATTTGGGAAAAACTGATCCCCTCAAGGATACTGTTTGTCCGGGCAAACCGGATTACTCCGAGAATACCAAAGAGTACGGCGATTATTATGAGGACTAAACCCACGAGAAGAAGAATAGGCACGAGGAGGAGAAGGAATACGTTATGCCCACCTGCTTGACCAGAAAAGATTGTTACAGCGAATAATGCAGCTGCCAAGATGGTAATTACTATAACAGGCAACAGCCAGATGAACCAGACAATATCGAGCTTGATACCATCTACAAAGAGGGTCATCCATTCGGTGAAGTCAGGAGCTGGTTTAACTCCCCGGTATATCCGGACGATATATCCTGTGAGGAAGAATGATAAAAGTAAACCCGCCAAGCATAAGATCGCAATCTGAATCCAGGGGATTGCACTCCAGTTGATTCCACCGGTTTCGGTTAAAATCGTTTTCGGATTGATGACAAACTGGATAAGCGACGCCGGAAGGGCAAAGATGATGAAGATCGCCCATCGCAGCCATTTTCCGATAAAAGCTTCACGTGCATAAGTTACTGAGTCTGAAAGTACTGCTGAAAAATCCATAGGAACTCTTGAATTGTTTTAAAACTACAATATAAAAATATTTGCATTTATTCCGCCGTTGCATT
>CAYPEQ010000015.1:0-46090 GCA_964409915.1 uncultured Methanoregula sp.
TTATAAAAAATATTACTCTTATCCAGTCAATCCTCATGTTTATAGAAGTGCATTCTCCTCGCAGAAAGCCATGTATTGACTCTCTGGAAAATCAGGGTTAATACATATAACATAAATACTATACTCGTGATGAAAAAACTCACCGGGTACGGCTCATAAAACGAGACAAAAAGGCCAATCCACATCGCGAATAAAGCAATAATAATAGATATCATTATACCGTGAACAGGTCGTTTTGCTAACCGTTGGGCAATTGCCGCCGGTGTCACCATTAATGCAAAAATAAGCAGGACACCAACAACCTGAACTGATATCGATGTCGCAACGGCAACAAGAAGCATAAAAACGACGCCAAGAAAAAGGGTTGGCAGCCCTTTTGCTTCTGCCACATCTTCATCAATCGATGCGAACAAAAGCGGCCTATAGACAATAGCGGTCAGAATAAGAATTATCAGACTCGCCACAAAGGTAACAATGACGTCGTTGGCGCTGATGCCGAGAATTTCTCCAAACAATATTGAGTACGCCTCTGTAGCATACCCGCTGTAGAGGCTTATGAAGAGGACGCCCAAACCGAGCATAAAAGCAAGAACGGTTCCGATCTGGACGTCGCGGGCAGCGGCACGACGGCCAAGTAGCGCGATCGTGATGCCACCCCCACTGGTAAACAGTAGAAGACCTATGATGGGGTCAACCCCAAAAAGTACGGCTCCGGCGGCTCCGGCAAACCCAACATGGGAAAGGGCATGTGCCGCAAACGATGAACGACGGAGCACTACAAAATAGCCGACAATACCAGCAATAATTGCGACAATTGTTCCGGCTTCAAAGGCATGCTGCATGAAGTCGTACTGCCACATTGTTTGGAGGTCAGTTAACAAATTAAAACTAAAAGAAATGTCAATCATATGGCACCATTTCAAGGGTAATGATGCTGGTTTTCTTCAGTGCCTATAACAGCGATCTGACCTTGGGATCCCCGCAAAACTTCGACCTGTATCCCGTATAAAGCCGATAAGGCCTCTGAGGTCAGGACTTCATCCGGCTTCCCGATCGCGACCTTACCATTAGCGATATAGATCACTTTATCGAGCACCGGCAGAAGAGGATTGATATTGTGGGCAATAAGTAAAGCCGTCACATTGCGTGACCGGACCACGTTATGGATAACCTGAACCAATTCCTGCTCACGTCGGATGTCAAGATTTGACAACGGTTCATCTAGCAATAACAGGTGGGGCTCGCTTACTAATGCTTCAGCGAGAAATACCCGCTGTAGTTCCCCTCCGGATAATCTCCCAAGAGAACGACGCGTCAGCTCTTCTGCCCCGACTGATTTCAATGCGTCATAAGCAGCATTCCGATCGTCATTAGAAAAGGGATTCAAACCCCATTTATTTCCGGAAAATCCAAGCCTTACTAATTCAAGGGATTCAAGATTCGTCTCTTCATCAATTACATGCCGCTGCGGTATGTACCCGATATGCTGGTTACCGCGTTTAGGCCAGGCATCAAATACCTTGATCGTGCCTTGCAGGGGTTGCTGCAATCCAAGCAGCAGGCGAAACAGGGTTGTTTTGCCTGACCCGTTGGGACCGATGATAGCTACAAACTCGCCATGTTCAATAGTAAAATTGGCGTCCTGCCAGACAATGTTCTCTTGATATCCTACCGTCAGGTTTTCGGCAGTAATAATAGGAGGAAAATTTTTTGTCATTGATTAATTTCCCAGCGCTTTTGCATTAAGCGCATTCTGAAGAGTGATTAATTCTGCGTTCATCCATTCCTGAAACGAGACATCGGGCGGCTGTATCGTTTCCGTTATTCCAATAACGGGAATGCCTTGTGCTGATGCCAGTTTCTTTATGTTATCCGTGAGCGGTGTAACCGTCTGCTGGTTATAGACCAGCACACTCACATTATCGCTCTGGAGCTGTGACTCAAATTGCACTACGCTACCTGCTGGCGGATCGTTTCCTTCGGCAACAGCATGGGTAAATGCCGGAGGAGAGACAAGATCGAGACCGGTTGCGTTTGCCAGGTATTCAAAAATGGATTCTGTGGCAGCAACTTTTGTGCCTCCAAATTGTTGTCTGATCTCGCCGATCCTGTTTTGATACGGGGAAAGTGATACCTGCAGGTTGGCATAGTTCTGCTCATAATCTTTGGCATTGGACGGATCGATGGAAATGAGGTCTAATTCCATCTGTTTTGTGGTCTGATTCACATAATCGGGATTGTACCAGAAATGAGGATTATCGCCGTTCTGTTTTCCGAGAAGATCTGCTACATCGAGGACTTTGGCATCCGGTTTAATCCCAGCCCCGATAAGCTTGTCAGCCCATTCATCGTATCCAGCTCCGTTGACTATAATATAGTCAGCCGTTGCAAATGCACGTGCATTTTCTGTGTTACTCTCATATTCATGGGGATCGGCATTGGGATCTGAGACAATGCTCAGTACCTGGACATGCGTTCCACCAATCTGTGATACGAGGCTTCCCCAAAAATTTTCTGCGGCTACAATTTGTAGGGTTTTTGGGGTATTGTTGACGGAAGGTGGGGTGGTGGTTACTACTGCAGGTGAATGCAACCCACCAAACGCGAGAATGGCAATAACGGCAACAAGGACAACAACGATTCCGCCAATGGTGATATACATCTCACGCTTCATGAATTTTTGCGCTCCCCGGATGAATGCTGCGCAACTGCTTCGCTGGTTGTTTATATAATTGTTATGAGAATTTTGGGTAGTACCCAAATTTAATCGGACGATAACACAAAAGAGTAATAGGATATTTTTTTGCCAAGAATCTCACTATTCGAGGCAGCCCTTGTCGTGGGTGATTGCTCCGCATATCCCATGGCTCGGATGGCCCATTGCAGCGCAGATGCGATCGATTGCCTCCTTCGTCACCAGCGACTCGAACCGTGAGGCTTCCGCACATGCCTGTTCGTGCGAGAACCCGTAATGGGTGAGCATCAGACTCAGGATACGGTGACGGCGAATGAGGAAATCTGCATAAAGTTTACCCTTGCCTGAAAGACTAATGCCATGGTATGGTTTATGGGTGATGAACCCTGCAATGCAAAGCTCCGCAATAGTCTTTGTTATTGTCGACGGATCCACAGCAAATTCTCGGGCGATATCGGTGGTTCTTACCCGATCCCCTTTAGTATGCAGAAATTTGAGATACTCCACTTTTCGCGGTGACAGGCCGCATCCATCTCCTACGTCCATGATTGCCGATATAGGAAGCAGCAGGACATAAGGTTTGGGGTGACCCCACATTTAATTCTCTTGAAGAAAATACAGGAGTACTTTTCTTACTGAATTTAAAGTGACACGATGAAAAAAAGGGAAAGATTATGCTTTTTTCTCGACCAGCTCGATTTCGATACCACCGACACTGCCTGCAAAGATATTGTACAGGAATGCAAGAATTGCTCCAAGGATAAAACTCATAATCCCCCAGATGATGGGAAAGATAATGATGGAGAGCAGGCCAAAGGTCGTTAAGCCCGGCATCGCAAATTTAGCACCGAGTGCAGCACCAAGGATACAAATAATAATACCATAAATCAGGCCGAATACGATACCGAACAATGCATGGATCTTTGCCCATGAGATAATGTCAATACTCTTGATGACAGTCATACAAGATACCTATTAAAAACGATGTGCAGCTCAGGGTAAAAAGTCTTTTGAAGTGTTCTTTTTAAGAAAACCGTTTATCGTTTGCGTTCATATAATAGGTAGTAATTGTGGCAGGAAACCGGATTGTATGGATAGAAAACCAACAAATGTCCAGAAAATAACAACCAGAAAAACCCACCCCTCCCCGGCATTTGCCCGGCGGATGCATACAACGCCCAAATCTTTTATCCGGGAGATACTCAAGGTCACGGAAAATCCAGAAATTATTTCTTTTGCTGGTGGACTACCAAACCCTGGTCTTATCGATGTAGAAGGTTTGGCACAGGCAGCAGCAGAGGTTTTTGCAAGTGACGGCAGGACTGCTCTCCAGTATTCAACAACAGAAGGATATATCCCGCTCCGCCGTTTCATTGCAGACCGGTATAAAAAGCGGCTGGGCCTTGAGATCTCTCCAGATGAGATCCTTATTACCAATGGCTCTCAGCAGTGTCTTGATCTTATCGGCAAGGTACTGATTGATCCCGGTGACAAAATCCTCATCGAACGCCCGGGATACCTTGGTGCGATTCAGGTCTTTTCACTCTATGAGCCGGTCTTTATTCCGGTTAACCTCGACGCGGATGGACCGGATGTGGCAGCATTTGAATCGGCCGTTTCCGGATACGACCCGAAACTCTTCTACTGTATCCCCAACTCTCAGAACCCTTCGGGGATCACCTACTCAGCAGCATGCCGGAAGACATGCGCCGGGATTCTCAAGAACACCAGCACAATAATCGTTGAAGACGATGCCTATGGCGAACTCCAGTTCCAGGGAAAATCGCTTCCTCCGTTAAAAAAATACCTGCCCGATCAGACCATCTTGACCGGTTCATTCTCAAAGATTATGGCACCGGGCATGCGCCTCGGTTGGGTCTGTGCGCCCCGGGAGATCATGGACCAGCTGGTTATCGCAAAACAGGCGTCCGACCTCCACTCAAACTACCTGTCACAACGGATTGCCTCGTGCTATCTTGAAGAGTCAGACCTTGATGCTCATGTCGGGAGGATACGTGCTACGTACCGCGAGCAGGCCAATACCATGATTGATGCAATGCAGGACGCACTGTCAGAAGACGTCAGCTGGTCACAGCCCAAGGGAGGCATGTTTGTCTGGGTTACGCTCCCGGTCGGCTGCCCGGCAATGGATGTCTTTACTGAGGCACTCAAAAAACAGGTTGCAGTACTGCCGGGTATCCCCTTCTATGTCGATGGTGGCGGAACGGATACCCTCCGGCTGAACTTTTCCAATGCCACTCCAGCCCGGATAACCGAGGGTATTGAAAGGCTTGGTAAGGTACTGCAATCCTTTAACCAGTAGATACCGGCAGGGAGCAGGGATATAAGTCAAATGAGGGTCTATAAAAATAGTAATCATTAATGGTAGTGTACATATATATACCGGAAAGGGTATAAGCCACATTTTCCCACGCGTATATACGTCATGTGGCACCATGCATTTTCAAAGGTCAACGAGAGAGGCGACAACAATCAATGAGCAGAAGTGATGCTGAAGCACTGATGCGGCAGGGTATCGAACTTTATGATCTCGGCAGGCACCAGGAGGCCGTGGTTATGTTTGACCGGGCACTCACGCTCTTTCCCCGCCTGCCAAAAGCCCATTATTTCAAAGGCATTGCATTGTATGATCTCGGCAGGTACGAGGAAGCTATCGAATCATACGATAATGCGCTTGCCCTTGATCCTTCTGACATTAATGCTTGGTATAACAAAGCCGCCACATTAGCACAGATAGGAAGGAATAAGGAAGCACTCGATGCCTGCGATCGTCTTATCGCCCTCAAATATGATAATGCGGAGGCATGGATCCTCAAGGGTATTGCCTATTACGAACTTGGCCGGTTCCAAGACGCAATCTCTGCCTATGATCATGCACTTACCATCGATCCTGACCACGCAAAAGTGTATTACAATAAAGCTATTGCCCTTGCCGATCTCGGAAGACATGAAGAAGCAATTACAGCGTATGAAAGGGCAATCGCATTAATTCCCGGGTATTCAAAGGCGTTTTACAATATGGGCATCTCCCTGTATGACAGCGGGAGGTTTGACGAGGCCCTTGATGCCTTTGAACAAGCCCATGCCCTCGATCCCTCTGATGTATGGGTGTGGTATTACCGGTCGTTTATATTAGCAAAACAGGAACGGTATGCAGAAGCTGCGGATGCTGCCGTAACATTTCTTGCATCCGAACCTGAACATGCAGATATCTGGATAATCCGGGGTATTTCCCAGTTCCGGACCAAAAAGTATGCAGAATCGGTGAAATCGCTCGATCAAGCCATCTTACAAAATCCTCTCGTTGCCGACGCATGGATCTACAAAGGTTATTCCCTGTTTGAGTTAGGACGGTACGAGGATACCGCGTACGCTCTTGATAAAGCGGCAGAACTTGCACCGCAAAATAGCAGGATCTATTTTGTCCGGGGAAAAGCGAACCGGTACCTGAAACGATTTAAGGAAGCGGTAGCGGATTTTGACCGGGCCCTCGCCGCTGAACCCGAAAATGAAGATGCTATATATGGCCGTGGTGTTTCCTGCATTTACCTGAGCAGGTATGATGAAGCGCTCAGTGCGTTTGACCAGATCCTTTCCCGCCAGAATGAGCATGCTGGTGCCTCCTATTTCCGGGGGATTGTGCTTTCGAGGCTCGGAAGACAGGATGAGTCTATTGGCGCTTTTGAACATACGCTTGCCATTGATCCGGGCTGTGCGTCGGCCGCGTACCAGATAGGCCTAGCTTCTGCAAGCCTTGGCCGGTTTGGTGACGCTGTCGCTGCATATGACCGCGCGCTTAAAATCCGGCCTGACTACGCTGATGCCGTATACCATAAGGGGTTTGCCCTTGCAAAGCTCGGGAACAGTGATGATGCCCTTTTGGAATTTGAACGGGCCTTAACGGAAAATCCCGGTAATGCCCAGGCGTACCACCAGAAAGGCCAGATCCTGGTTAAAACCGGAAGGATTGATGAGGCTATCGAAGCGTTCAACAAAAGCATTGCCCTTCGTCCTGATAATGCTCAGGCCTACTATGACAAAGGCAGTGCCTTGTTGAAAGCAGAGCGGTTCCAAGAAGCGATAGATGCGTTTGATGATGCAATTGGTATCTATCCCAACTACGTCAACAGCTATTATAACAAAGGGATCGCTCTCGTTAAACTGGGTATGCTGGATCAGGCCCTCATATCCTTTGACCATGCAATAGCAATCGATCCCTCTCATACTCTTGCCCTGTATCACCGAGGATCGGTACTCTTCAAGCAGGGACAGTATGCAGAAGCCGTTGCAGCGTACGATGCGGTGCTAGCCCTTTCCCCGGAGAACACGAAAGCTCTTTATGAAAAAGGGCTTTCCCTCATGGAAATGGGAAGGTGGAAAAATGCGGTTACCACTTTTGAAGCAGCGGTCGAACACGAACCCCACCTTGCTGATGCGTGGTATGCTATAGGACTTTGTTATGCAAACCTTGGTTCATCGCATGAGGCAATTGAGGCCTTTGACCGGGTCATCGGCATTAATCCCAAAAATATGCAGGCACTGGTTCACCGGGGTATTGCTCTTGTGTCCCTTGGCAGATATGCCGATGCAATAACCGGCCTGAACCGTGCCATTGAAATTGTCCCCCGGGACGAAAAGGCTTGGTTTTACAAAGGTATCTCCCTGTCAGAGCTTTCCCGGTTCGAGGAAGCAATCCGGGCATTTGAACGGGTCCTGGAAGTTAACCGTCGCTGTGCGAGAGCTTTCTTTGAGAAAGGTAATGCTCTTTCCCGTCTCGGTAAACAGCTCGAAGCGATCATCTCGTACGATCAAGCTCTCGAGATTGAACCCGACAATCCAAAAACCCTGTACCAGAAAGGGATTGCCCTTGCCCAGCGCGAACGGTATGAGGATGCGATAAAGACTTTCGAGCGGCTGCTTGTCCTTGAACCGGATAACCCTCAGGCACTCTATTACTTAGGAATTGCCTATGCGGGCAGGGAACGGTTTGATGAAGCCGTCGTTGCCTTCGAACGATCGCTTGACTATAACCCGGCAAATGCCCTTGCCCACCATTACATGGGGATCTCCCTCTTGGAATGTGACCGCTTTGAGGATGCTATACGAGCATTTTCTGATGCCCTTGCCCTTGATTCCACTAATGCATCAACTTATTATTACCAGGGCGTTGCCTATCTTCAGTCCCAGCGGTATAATGAGGCCTTGGCGGCACTGAATACGTCACTTTCCATGAACCCTGCGTTAACGGATGCGTTCATGTACCTGGGAATTGTCCTTGCCAAACTGAACCGGCACGAGGAGGCTGTTGCGGCACTCAACCGCAGCCTTGCGGCAAACCCATCGCAACTCGAAGCGCTGCTCTGCCGAGGAGACTCGCTCATGGTACTCCAGCGCTATGCTGATGCTGTGGAAACATTCGATCGTATCCTTTCGTTAAACCCGACGCTCGTCGCAGTTTGGATGCAGAAAGGTACTGCGCTTGACCGTCTCGCAAAAAAACAAGATGCGTTGGCGGCATATACCCGGGTCCTTGAGATTAATCCAGGCAATGCTGATGCATGGGCACGAAAAGGTATCCTGCTTGCAGACCTGGGAAGAATTGCCGATGCTGTTGCCTCGTTCAACAAAGCCCTTGATATCAACGCGAACCTTGGCGAAATATGGATGCGCAAAGGAGATGCCCTCAATACCCTGGGACGGACCGGTGAAGCGGCAGAAGCCTATGCTGAAGCGCTCCGGCTGGACCCCGATCAGGAAGAAGGCTGGCTCAAGGATGGCCGGGCACTTTTCGATCTGGGACGGTATCAGGACGCCATTGATGCCTTCAATAATGCAATTACCTTAAACCAGCGAAGCACCGTTGCGTTCCTGTACAAAGGGTTTGCCCTTGAAAAAATCAATCGTATTGAAGAAGCCCTTCAGGTTTTCGAAGTACTTATCGAGATAGACACAAACAACAGCGAAGCCCATTTCCATATGGGTCTTGCCCTTGCAAACTCAGGAAAGACCAAAGAAGCACTTGCCGCATTTGAAGCGTCCCTGCAGATCAAGGAGTCTTTTGCACCGGGTTGGTATAACAAAGGAAAGATGCTTCTTGATCTCGGGAAGTACCAGGAAGCAATAAACGCATTCGACCGGGCACTGGAAAAAGAACCGGCGTATACCGAGGTTTTCTATTCCAAAGGTGTTGCCCTCTCCAAGCTGGGAAGGTTCCAGGAAGCTATCGACGCGTTTGATAAGAACCTCCAGAAGGATACCAGCAACTCGCCTGGCTACTACTTCAAAGGTGTTGCCCTTTCCAAACTGGGAAAATATCAGGAAGCGCTTGACGCATTTGATCGGGCACTGATATATGACCCGGACAATGCGCCGGTCTATTTCCAGAAAGGCCGGGCATACGACGGTCTTTGCCGGTACCAGGAAGCAGTTACGGCCTTTGAAAAGACTCTTGCGCTTAAACCCCGGTATTCGGAGGCACGGATGCGTAAAGGAGTTTCGCTGTACAACCTGGGAAGGTACGGCGAGGCTATCAGGGATTTTGACCGGACGCTCGCAGAAAACCCCCACAATTTCCATGCCTGGTACCAAAAGGGCCGGGCACTCTTTGATTCTGGCGATTACACTGATGCTATCGAAGCCTATGATCATGCACTCGAAATTGAGTCCAGTTACCCGGATGCCCATTACCATAAAGGACTTGCCCTCTACGAACTGGGGAGGTATGAAGAGGCTATCCTCTCCTTTGACCAGGCGCTCGAAAGCGACCCCCACATTGACGGTGCGATATTCCACCGCGGCGCTTCTCTCCTGAAACTGGAGCGTTACCGTGAAGCCGTACAGGCTTTCGATCAGACGCTCCTCCTCCTTCCCAAGTATGCTCCGGCGCATCATCTCAAAGGTGTTGCCTTGGCCGCCCAGGGTCTGTATCAGGACTCCATCTATGCGTATGACCGTGCCCTTGAATGCGATCCGGAGAGTGCGGAATCTGCATTCAACAAAGCCATGTCCCTGCATAACCTGGGACAGGACGAAGATGCGTTATCCGCTATAGGAAGAGCAACGGACTTGCAAAAGGACTTCACCGAAGCATGGCGATGCCGGGGACTTATCCTTTCCCACCTCGGAAGGTTCCAGGAAGCACTTGAGGCAACGGACCGGGCGCTTGTCATAGATCCGAAAAATCCCAACCTTCATTACCAGAAAGGTCGTGCCTTTGAAGGCCTTGGAAAGCACGAAGATGGAATTCTCTCCTTTGATGCAGCACTCTCGATAAAAACCGACTGCCTCCCGGCGCGGTTCCACAAAGGTGTATGCCTCTCAACACTCGGCAGGTACCGGGATGGAGTGAAAGAATTCAAAAAAGTCTTGGCCGAAAACCCCGCACATGCAGATGCTTGGTTCCAGAAAGGCCATGCCTTATACGAGATTGGTGATTACGCCGATGTCATTGATGCCTGCGATCATGTCCTTGTATTGAATCCCTCTTCTGCA
This sequence comes from uncultured Methanoregula sp., assembly GCA_964409915.1. Lineage (GTDB taxonomy): Archaea > Halobacteriota > Methanomicrobia > Methanomicrobiales > Methanospirillaceae > Methanoregula. The sequence continues at coordinate 10,208 of CAYPEQ010000015.1, forward strand.
GAGGCACTCCAGTATAAAGGCCTCGCATTGTATGAGCTTGGCGGATACGAAGACGCGATTAATGCTCTGACACGGGCTGAAGGGTTAGATTCGCATCTTAAAAAGGCAGTGTATTATCACGCTGCCGCGCTCCTGAAGCTTGAACGGTACAGCGATGCTATTGTTGCGTTTGATCGTACACTCACCCTTGATCCCGGCAATGCTTCAGCGTACCATCTTCGGGGTGTCGCTTTAGCCGCCCAGGGTATGTACAAAGAGTCTAACCTCTCCTTTGAGAAGGCACTTGAGTACGACCCCAGAAGCGCTGAATCAGCGCTCAATAAAGCGATTTCACTCCATTCCTTAGGACAGGACAAAGAATCCGTCCGGGCTGCGGATCTGGCAATCGGGATCCAGCCGGATTTTGCTGAGGCCTGGTATTCTAAAGGCGTCGCATTATCAGCCCTCAAGGAGTATGCAGAAGCGGTACCCGCTCTCTCCCGTTCCCTTGAACTTGATAACTCCAACACGCATGCATGGTTTGACATGGGTCTTGATCTGATCGAGCTCCAGCGGTATGAGGAAGCAGTGGGGGCATTTGATCATGTGCTCCATCTGGTTACCGATTACCCGCCGGCGTACTATCATAAAGGCCGGGCTCTTGCAGCGATCGGTAAAAACGAGGAAGCCGTTGTTGCATTCGATAATGCACTTGCCATCACCCCCGGCGATATTCCTCTCCTCTCGGCAAAAGGACAGGCACTCGAGGCATTGAAACGGTTCAAAGAAGCCGCGGCAACCTACGAAGAAGCCGGTGCAGTAGATCCCACGGCACCTGAGCATTTCTATCGCCTTGGCCTTTGTTACGTCGCACTCCAGCGCGATGAAAAAGCGATTACGGCTTTTGCAAAAACACTCAAGCTCAACCCGGAACATGCTGATGCGCTCGAACAGGCCGGCCTTGTCCTTTCACGGATGGAAAAATACGAAGAGTCCATTGCCCTTTTTGACCGGTATCTCAACCTGGACCGGACAAGCGTCAGTATCCTGTACGAGAAAGGCTGCGCATATTTTGCCCTTAAAAAGTTTGGAGAGGCCCTTTCATCCTTTGACCTGGCGATCGAAAGCGACAGTAACCACATTGGAAGCCTGGTCAAAAAAGGGCAGTCACTATCAGAACTCAAGCGGTATGAAGAAGCGGTCCAATTCTTTGACCGGGTCATTGCCCTTGACCCGGAAAATGTCATTGCCCATTTTGTCATGGGTACCGATCTCGTACATCTTTCCCGGTACGAGGATGCGGTCATAGCGCTTGATCGTGCTATAGAAAATGACGCGGGAAATGCCCGGGCTTATGCCTGCAAAGGATACGCGCTCTACCGGCTCAACCGGTTCAAGGAATCGGCGGAATCGTTTGCAAAGGCACAAAAGCGTAATGCAAAGGATCCCTTTACGCTCTTCTACCGGGGGAAATCACTCCTGCATAACGAACGATGGGAAGAAGGCATTGGTATCTTTGACAAACTAATTGCCATCGAGGAAAAGAATGCTGCTGCCTGGTACTATAAAGGCATCGCCTATGCCCATCTTTCCCTGCATAATGAGGCCCTGGAATCGTTTGAACAGGCTCTAGTGCACGACGGGGATTGCGCGGCAGCATGGTACCAGAAAGGCCTAGTGCTTTTCAACCAGGAACAATTCGATGAGGCGCTCCCGGCATTTGAACGTTCATTAGCACTCGCTCCCTCCATTCAGGACTATGCATTCAGGAAAGCGCTTACCTACTATATGCTGGAACGGTTCCCGGATGCGGTCACTACCTTTGAGCTCGCCCTTACCCTTGGTCCGGAGAGCTCGGTTATCCAGTATTACCGTGGACGATCCCTGATAGCGGTCAAAGAATATGATACGGCCCTTGAATCGATCAACCGGGCCCTCACTTTCGATCCGGAGAACTCGTTTATCTGGCTTGCAAAAGGTGAGGTGCTCTCTCTCAAAAAAGAGGGAACAGCGGCAGTTTCTGCCTTTGACCAGGCTCTTGTGCTTGATCCCAAATCAGCGGATGCGGCGTTCAATAAAGCTGAATCTCTTGCCCTTATCGGTAATGATGAAGAGGCACTCCGGGCATATGACCTCGTTCTTGGGATAGAACAGTCCTACACGGATGCAGCGTATAAAAAAGGCCTGGCGCTTTCCCGGCTGAAAAATTATGATGCGGCGATTGAGGCATTCGATCTGGCAATCCAGTATGTTTCCGAGCATGCCAATGCCCACTACCATAAGGGACTGGCACTTTTCACCCAAGGTAAATATGAAAAAGCGATCCGATCGTTCAAACACGCCCTCGATCACGATCCCTCAATACGGGATGCGCTATTCCACACGGGTCTTGCCTACGCCGGCCTGAGCCGGTATAAACAGGCTCTTGGATCTTTTGACAAACTCCTCGAACTTGATTCCCAGAACGCAGAAGTACTCTACCATAGGGCACGGATGCTTGTCAAGCTCGCGAGGCCCGATGAAGCGCTTGTAACGCTCGAGCAGTCACTCTCGCTTGAGAATAATGAATCTGATGTCTGGCTCCTCAAGGGAACCATCCAGCTTGACCAGGAACACCTGGAAGAAGCACTGGACTCATTTGATCGTGCTCTTGCGCTGTCACCTGAAGACAGTGCCGCATCGTATCGGAAAGGAAAAGCCTATGCCGGTCTCCGCCGGTATGTTGAAGCGATAGAGAGTTTTGACCGGGTCATTTCCGCTGATCCTTCCTGTTCACCAGCCTGGTTCAGGAAGGGAAGTGCATTACTCTCGGCTGGGGATCTTAAGGCCGCTATTGAAGCGCTTTCAAAAGCCCTCGAACTCAAACCCAACAATGCCAACGGGTGGTACGACCGGGCTGTTGCGCTTTCCGGCATGGGACGATTTGAAGAAGCCATCCCCTCTTTTGACCGGGCGCTTTCCCTCAACCCGAAATATGCGAGTGCCTATTACGATAAAGGCAGTGCGCTTGCGAAATTGGGCCGGGACCGGCAGGCAATCGAGGCATTTGAGATGGCCTCGTCCATTGACCCGAATTTTGCGGTCGCCTATTTCGAAAAAGGGCTCGCACTTGCCCGGCTCTCTAAACACAAAGAGGCAATTGTCGCTTTTGATGCTGCGATTGCCATCAATGCATCGAGTGTCGGGGCTATCCTCAATAAAGGCCTCGCGCTTGCAAACCTGAAAAAATACGCCGATGCTATTGCCACCTTCGATGCAGCACTCCGGCTTGACCCGGCAAACTTTAATGCATGGTTTGCAAAAGGCAGTGCACATTCCCGGTTACGACAGTATGATGACGCTGTTACAGCGTTTAACCACGCCTTGGAAATTGACACAAACCAGTATACGGCATACTATGAAAAAGGCGTGGCTCTATCCCGTCTTGGCAATTACTATGATGCGGTCGACGCATTCTTTGCGGCAATTTCCCGTGACAATACGAAACCGGAACTGTATTATGAAAATGGCCGTGCACTTCTCGAACTCGGTCAGGATAAAGAAGCCGTTGATGCGTTTGACCGTGTCCTTGAACTGGATGCGACGTTTAGTGACGCCGCCTATTACCTTGGTCTTGCCAAGGAACGTCTCGGCCGGTTTACTGAATCCATCATCGCATACGACCGTATGCTCGCCCAAAAAGCAGATCATTTCGGGGCATGGTATCACCGGGGCCTCGCCTCCGAGTCGCTGGGTCATGACGACGATGCTGTACAGGCGTTTGAGAAAGCCCGCCAGATCGAGCCCCACGACATAACCCTGTTGTTTACTGACGGAAAGGCGTGGTCAAGGCTCGGGCAGTTCGAAGAGGCGATTCATCTCTTCGATATAGCGCTTGGAAGAGAACCGGGCAACGGTGAAATCCTGTTCGAGAAGGCAAAAGCCATTTCGTTCCTTGGTCGCCATGACGAGGCACAGGAAATCTTCCGGCTTGCCTTTACCCAGCTCACGGACAACTACGAACCTGCTTACCTCCGGGGTCTGTCACTGCTCGCGCTGGAACGGTATGAGGATGCGGATATGGCGTTTGATGCGGCCCTGTCCCTCAATGCGGGAGACCCTGAGATCTGGTTTAAGAAAGGTGGTGCACTGATGCATATCGGTCATTATGAAGCTGCGGTCACCGCTTTCGACCATGCGATTACACTCCGTCCTGAAGATTCCGGGTCCTATCTTGAAAGGGGCCGGGCACTGGCTGCACTGAATAAAAATGAAGAAGCCATCCATTCGTTTGACCAGGTGCTCGATCTTGAACCATCAGATCCGGTAGCCAGTTTCGAACGCGGAAGAGCACTTTTCTATTCAGGAAAATACGCTGAAGCGTGTGAATCATTAGATGTCGCCCTAGCCGGCGAACCCAAAAACGCCGGGGCGCTCTATTTCCGTGCTGCCTCCCTTGCCGCCATGGAACGATATGCAGAGGCTGCCGAATCATATGACCGTCTCCTTGTGTATACTCCCGACAATGACGATGCCTGGTTCGAGCAGGGTTGTGTCCTTGCACGCCTCGGGCATTATGAGGATGCCATTGCCGCATTTGATCAGGTACTTAATCTGGTGCCGGAACATTTCGATGCACAGTTCCAGAAAGCCCGCTCCCTAGACATGCTCGGGCGGTCCGGTGAGGCTGTCAGCAGTTATACTTCAGCCATTGCTTTACGGCCATCAGATGCAAAGACCCATTATTACCAGGGTATTGCACTTGAACAGACCGGACGCACCGAAGATGCGGTAAAAGCATTCGATGCGGCATTGGAGATCGAGCCGGTGTTTGCCGATGCGCTTTTCGAGAAAGGAAAGGCACTTACAACGCTCGGGATGTTCCGGGAGGCTGTCAAGACTTTTGACAAGACGCTGCTCATCGATAAGAATTACGCCGGGGTATTCTTTTACAAAGGCCTTGCCCTTGCTGAGCTCGGGAGGCACGATGAAGCGATCCTTGCCTTTGAAAAAGAGATCAATCTCAATGAGGGTAATACCGAAGCATTCTACCGGAAAGGTGTCTCCCTTGCAGCAACCGGAAAACTTGAAGCGGCCATTGAGGCATTCGATCATGTCATCAGTTCTGATCCGGGATCGGTTCCCGGCCTGCTCCACCGGGGCATGGTCTTATTCGACCTCTGCAAATATCGTGATGCCATAGACTCATACAAAAAGGCGCTGGAATCCGATGAGAAGAACGCCGATGCCTGGTACCTGATGGGCCGGGCCCTTTTTGCGCTCAACACCTTTGAGGATGCCGTTGAGGTATTTGATCGGGCTCTCGCATTAAAACCCGAGTTTTCCGATGCATATTACTACAAGGGAAGGACGCTGTTTGCTCTTGCCAATTACAGTGAGGCTGTCGCCGCGTATGACAGTACTCTTGCCCTGAGTCCAAAACATGACGAAGCATTATACCATAAAGGCATGGCGCTCCTCCGGCTTTCGCGGCCCACAGATGCCGTCTCTGTCTTCGATCAGGCACTCCGGCTCCGTCCGAACTATGCGTATATCTGGACCGGGAAAGGCATGGCTCTTGCCGCACAGGATCGTCATAAAGATGCCATAACCAGTTTCACAAAAGCGATTGCCCTTGACAAGAAGGATGAACGTGCCTATTACCAGGCCGGACTTTCCTTCTGGGCATTAGGCCGGAACCAGGAGGCAATCAAGAACTTCGATGCTGCCATTATCCAGCACCCGGACTGTGCCCGTGCTTTCTATGCAAAGGGTCGGGCCCTGTGCGGGGTCTCTATGTTCCATGAGGCTATTTCCGCCTTTGACCGGGCACTTGCCCAGAAAGACGAATACCCAGAAGCATGGCTCTACCGTGGCATAGCTGAGGCAAATCTGGACCGGTATGACGAAGCACTGGAATGTTACCGCCGAGCCCTTGCCCTCAATGGCAACTATGCACTTGCTTTACTGAACCAGGGTCGGGCACTTATCCATCTGGAACGGACCGGGGAAGCGCTCGCTGCAATCGAAAAGGTGCTCACCCTCCAGCCGGAATCAGCAGAAGCATTTTATTACAAAGGACGTGCCCACCTGAACCGGAAACAGGACGATGAGGCTATCGATGCGTTCAACCGGGCCTTGGCCATAAACCGACAATTTGAGGAGTCTTATTATTACAAAGGCGTTGCCCTCATGCACCGGGGACAATATGAGGAATCTGTTGCATCGTTTGATTCCGCTCTCAAGATCAAAAGTGACTACCCGGAGGCACTGTATGACAAAGGAAGAGCGCTTTACCACCTGGGTAAGTTTAAGGACGCGCTTGTCATTTTCGACCAGGCTCTTGCTGCAAGCCCCGGCTACGGTGAAGCTATTTACCAGAAAGGAAAGACGTATCTTGCGATCCAGAACCCTGACGGCGCGATCCGGGCATTTGATCGTGCATTAGAGATAAACCCGTCTTGTTACCAGGCACATTACCTCAAAGCCCGGACGCTGTATGATGAAGGCAGTTTCGATGCAGCCATCACGGAGTATGACCGGGCGATTGCCATAAAACCGGATTCTGCCGAACTCTACCGGGATCGCGGTCTGGCATACGCGGCTATTGAACAATACCGTGATGCCATCAAGTCCTACGACATGGCCTTGGAGCTTGACACTCATGGTGCCGATGCGTTCTCCCATAAAGGGACTTCACTTGCTGAGCTTGGCATGTACCGTGACGCACTCGAAGCATTTGAGAAAGCAATCGAAAAAGAGCCGGATCTTGCGACTGCCTGGTTTGGTAAAGGAAACGTTCTTTATGATCTCGGGAAATTTACGGAAGCCCGGGATGCGTATGACGAAGGATTGAAAAGGGACCCGGAGAATGCAGTTGGCTGGACCCGGCGGGGGATGTCGTTTGCCGGCCTGAACGATCACAAGAGTGCCATTGAATCCTATAACCGGGCCCTTGGCATAGATCCTTCATTCTCGATTGCGTACTTTACCCGGGGCAGCGCCTTTGAAGCGCTGGGCCAGTTCGAGGATGCAGCAGAATCGTTCCGTGCTATGATCTCCCTGCAGCCGGATTTTGTCGATGCATGGATCCACCAGGGACGGGCACTGCAGGAACTGGAGAAATACCAGGAAGCCCTTACGTCATTCAAACGAGCCCTTGAAATTGATCCCCAGCGAAAAGAGGTCTGGAACGATGTCGGGTCAACCCTTGACAAACTAGGTAAACATGATGAAGCACGGATCTGTTACGAAAAGGCACAGTGAATGTTTTGTGCCGAACACGTGCAGATAGTTAAGGTTAAATTATTAATTTTTTCAGGTTCTTGGTTTGAAAACAACCGAACCATCACCATACATATATGCTCAAAAAGATACTCTCTTTTTAACTGTCAGGCATCCAAATTCCAGCCAGACGGTTCTGGAAGGTTAAAATATGGATCTCACATTCATCGTCGTTATTATTCTAATTATCCTGGTGATACTCATCGCCATGTCGATCAAGATTGCCAACCAGTGGGAACGTGCCGTTGTCCTGTTCCTGGGGAAATTTGTTGGCATCAAGGGTCCGGGACTGTTCTTTATCGTTCCTTTCCTTTCTCGCGTTGCGTACTGGATTGATCTCCGGGTAAACACAACACCGTTTAATGCTGAACAGACCCTGACCAAGGATACGGTTCCGGTCAATGTCGATGCAGTATTGTTCTGGCAGGTGGTTGATGTCGAAAAAGCCGCACTTGAAGTCAAGGATTACAAGGGATCGGTATCTCTGGCATCGCAGACCGCACTCCGGGATGTAATCGGTAAAACGTATCTTTCGGATATGCTCACCGGGAGGGAAGCAACTGACGCAGAACTCCAGAGACTGATTGGGAGCCGGGTAAGCGGATGGGGTATCAAGATCCTTTCCGTTGAAATACGTGATGTGATTATTCCCGGTCCCCTTCAGGATGCCATGTCCATGCAGGCCCAGGCAGAGCGTGAGCGACAGGCCAGGGTCATTCTTGGTGACTCAGAGCGGCAGATTGCCGAGAAATTTGAGCTGGCGGCAAAAAGCTACGAGAACAACCCTACCGCACTCCACCTGAGAGCGATGAACATGCTGTACGAAGGGCTCAAGACCGGAAATGCAACCATTGTTCTTGTACCGTCTACTGCCCTTGAATCAATGAACCTTGGTGCGATGACCGGTACAGTTGCACTTGCAAAAACGATAATAGCTGAGGAAAAACCTCCTGTGGTTCAACCGAAAGACTCGCAGTAATCCCGGAAAGAGAGAAGATATTCTTCTCCCATATTCTTTTTTGTAAACCCGTTTTGTAAAGAGTGATATCACTGTCGAAAGGGTATGTCAAGTGACAAATCTATGCACGAAAAGGTGGGTTTTCTGGACTACCGCAATCGATCCCATTTTAGTTAAGGGGATGGATAGTACTGTGTGAATACCGATTCTCAGGATGAGAACAATCTTCAAAAAGGCATCAAGGCCGTTTTATTTGATATGGACAACACTCTTTTTGATCTCGTCGGGGCCCAGATAGCTGCCTGCAATAGTGTTGTGGGCCATCTTGGTCAAGTTGACGGTGACGAGCTGTTTTTATATTTCCTCGAAGGTTCCCATGGTTTTGAGTCCACAGAAAATATCCGGCAATATATGGAGGAACGCCGGATCCCGACAAACGGGATGTTCGAACATGCCTGTAGGATCTATCACCATGAAAAACTCCGGAACATCACACCGTATCCCGGTGTTATAAAAACCCTTAAGGCAATCCAGGATCGTGGGTATGCCATGGCAATTGTGACCGATGCAGAATATCCGGATGCCCGTATGCGACTGGATAAATGCGGCCTTTTACCTTTCTTCGATGCCATGGTGACCTTTGACCGTATTGGCGTAAAAAAACCGGCACCCGAGCCGTTTTTTGCCGCTTTGGATGCTGTCGGTGCTAAACCGGATGAAGTACTCTTTGTCGGTGATAGTCCCCGGAGAGACATCGAACCCTGCCGGAAACTCGGTATCCGTACGGTATATGCGCGGTATGGTGACCGGTTCTCGAAAACCCGGGAGAGTCATGGAGCTGATTTTGTTGTCGACCAGATGGATGAGCTTCTCGATATCGTCAAGGATATGCCTGTTTCATCTCCGCGACCCGCCCGGAAGAACCAAACTTATTGATAATGCGTTCTTTTATGAAAATAACCAAAAATTAAAAAACATCATGGGTGCTATAAAAATTATGTATGTTCCATCGAGGATCTTTTTCACTAAGGGGGTGGGAATCCATAAAGATCGTCTTGCATCGTTTGAGTTGGCGCTGCGTAAAGCCGGTATCGAAAAATGCAACCTCGTGTATGTATCCAGCATTTTTCCCCCTAAATGCAAACAGATCCAATCTGCCACCGGCCTGCGGGAACTCCAGTCTGGTGGCATTACTTTCTGTGTAATGGCAAGGAACGAAACAAACGAACCTAACCGCCTGGTTTCTGCTGCGGTCGGACTTGCACTTCCAAAAGATGTTGAGGAATATGGGTACCTTTCCGAGCACCATGCTTTTGGTGAGACCCAGGAAAGGACAGGGGAATATGCTGAGGATCTTGCAGCAACGATGCTTGCGACAACCCTTGGTATTGAGTTTGATGCTAACGCTGCTTGGCAGGAACGCGAACAGACCTACAAGGCGAGCGGTAAGATCATCCGCACAAAACATGTCTGCCAGTCAGCACAGGGCGACAAGAACGGGTTATGGACGACGGTAATTGCGGTCGCTGTTTTTCTCTGATTAATTAAATTCTACAATATTTTTGGAATCTGGCCAGTCCAGCGATTCAAGTTTTATTTTAATCCCGATTTGATTTTTCGCTCATCCAAGTCGGACTACTTCCACAAGCAGGCAGTTCTTTATTGTGGGTGTAGTCGTAGTTGACAATATATTGTTTGAACAATTTACATAAATGACATTTAAATGTAAAAGAAAAAATTCATTTATGTAAAAGTTAATCAACGCATATGGTTCGTTCGATAAATGAAGAATGGCTATTGAAATTATTGATAACTGATATTATTTTTGCCATTATTCTATTTTTGGCAGGTAATCTGAATTTAGCAATTTTAGGTTTTATCGGGCTATTTGTGGTAGCAATAGGTTGGTTATATCATGCACGATGTCCTCATTGTGGTAACTTAGGTGCTTTAAAGAAAAGTAATACATCGCGAATTAGTTCAAATAGCCATACCGATTATTTCAGTCGAAGAGAACCCGTAGGTCATTCCGAACATACAGATGAGTACGGTAATTATGCTGGACGTACAGTTCACTATCAAGATAGGAGATATTCACAAACAATAATTGTTGGAATCTATGAGGATACTTTTATCTGCAAATATTGTGGTATTGTATCAAAACGTCAATATCACAAGGAAGATTCAAGAGAATCACATCCTATCGACTAAAATAATAGATTTATCTGGTTTTTTTATTTTTAAAGACAAATCTCATCAAAAATAGATAATCCATCATCATTTGCGATGAAAACGTCCCTCAATCCCAACAAGTCTATAATGCCGCACTGATAATTTATTAATATGGAACAGTGGCAAATTGCTCTTATTTTAGGCATTACTGGAGGTATTGGATTATTAATCGCCGCTTTTTTACCAATTATCAGTTTTATTGGACAAGGATTATTTGCTTTAGTAATAATCATAGGAGTTTTTTATGAAATTTATTTGGCATTTATCCATAGCTAATTCATATTACACAGACATCTCTATTATCATTCGCGATGGATAACACCCCCTAACCCCCACAAGTCGAAATACCGCCACAGGCAGACAATTCTTTGTTGCGGGGGAGTCCGTAATATATAATTCAATAAAGAATAATCGTAATTATGGAATACAAAAACCTTTCAAATTCCGGAAAATTTCGATTTTGGTGTGCTTGTTTTTTCATGGGTATTGGTTTGTTTGTAGTTATTACGGGAGTTGTTGAAGATTTGGTTTCAGGAAACTATCAACACAACTTAAGTTTGGTTAATATGATTTTTAGTATTGTAAGCCATCTTTCATCAAATATTATGACATCTGGAATTTCTTTTTTTGCTATTGGGCTTTCATTATTCTCATTGCTTGATTTATAATTTTTAGCAAAAAATACCAGTTAACAATGTATTATTGAATAAAATTTTCAATAAAAGAAAGGATTCAATCCCGGAAACGGATAAATAGATTTATTCTTCCGGTCTATCACGCGCTATTTTTATCAGTTTTTCGGCAAGAGCCCGGACATCACGTCGTGCAGGGCTTAACTCCGGGATCTGAGATACCGGTGTAGCCGCAAGATCCGCGGCCTCTACTGCCGGATCTTCCGGAATGATCGCAATGGGAAGTTCGTTTCCTATATCCACTGGGGCTGCTCCGGCTTTGTACCGGTTATACACAACATGAATCCGCGATGCCTCAAGCCCGAGTTGTGTAGCGATCTCCCGGATCCGGGCAATTGTCCGCAGTCCTCGTGCCCCTGGATCGCTGACGATTAACAACACGTCAGGCTTTCCAATGGTGCCCCGGCTGATATGCTCCATCCCTGCCTCGGTATCTATCACAATAAAATGGTACTCCCGTTCGAGTTGCATCATGCATTCAGAGAGTAAATCGTTTGCAAAACAATAGCAGCCGGTACCCTCGGGCCGGCCCATAGCGACGAGATCAAAACCGTTGGATTCCACCAGCGCCTGCCGGAACCGGAACCGCACATAATCGTGCCGATTCATCCCCGGAGGAATGTTCCGGGAAAATGCTTCTTCCCGCATGCTACCGAGTGTCTCTTTTACTTCTACCCCGAGAGCCTCATGGAAATTTGCGTTAGGATCTGCATCGACAGCAAGCACCGGTATTTCGCCGGCATCGATAAAAGACCGGACGAGAAGAGAACTTACCGTAGTCTTACCGGTACCGCCTTTTCCTGAGAGTGCAATAGTAAACGGGCGTTTGGACATGGTATCGGGCCTTAGGAAAGGTTTGCAAGAGCCCGGATCCGACGGGAAATCTCTGCAGCAGCACCTTGAATCTCGTTTGCACCATTCCGGTCGGCGAACCGGATCCCGCAGGAAGGTGTAATGAGTGACTGGGCATCGAACAGTACCTCCGGAATACGCTTTGTCAGCTGGGTCCGTATCGCCAGGTATCGTGCATAGAGCGAATCAACCGTCTCAGCGGCAAAGAGTTTGTATTCGGCTGGTACTATCCCCCAGGCAATGACACCGCCCCGTTCCATGTATTTTGTAACAGCGTCAGCATAGAGCAGGAATTGCGTTGCCGTCACATAGGCATCAAGTGAGATAACGGAAGGATCGAGACTGATGATAAACTCCCAGTCCGTATTCGAGCAGCAATGTACCCCAAGACCGCCTTTGACCAGAGATGCGATATCCTCCCAGCCGGTCTTCACGCTCTCCCGGTCAAGCGGCACAACAGAAGAGCCTAGCGAGGCAAAATAGGGTTCATTCAAAACCACTAACGTCTCCTTAATCCCGGTCCGCACCTGCATCTCGTTCTCGCACCACCGGGCTTTCAATGCAATCATTTTCGAGAGCACGTCAGCGAGCTGAGCGTCATAGTAGATAGGCCGTTTGTCTGCATCCACGACCTGCATCCCAAAAGTAACCGGCCCGGTTACCTGGCACTTGAGAATAGTAGCCCGAGAAAAATCACGGGTCATCATCTCACAAAATGCGGATGCATGTGCGGGATCAAGACCGTACGGAGAAAAATTCTCCTCGACAAAATCCAGGTACACCTGTTCCATCGCGGCCGTGTTATCCCGGTTGCTATCATAGAGCAATCTTCCTTCGCGGATGAACTGCCCCGGGAGCTGTGCTGCATCATTGAAAACGATACTTTCCAGAAGCCCACGGTCAGGAAGTGTCGGGGCATAGGGAAATGAGGGAAATACTGCCAGAACATCATCACACGCAAGCACCGGGTCGGTATGCGGGAGGGCACCTACACCAGTAGCACGGGAATAGGGTGGTGCTATCATCTTTGCCATTTCAGGTCTCCTCCTTTTTCTCGCGTAATGAATCGAGCATAGCCTGGACCCGGGGGAAAAGAGAAAGATCTGTGTGAGGTAAAAACGCACTTGACGTATACTCGTCCATAAAGGAGGGCTCTGCATTAAGCTCAATATAAGCGATCCGGCCGGCGATACCATCGAGCAGCTTCCGCTGCCTGCGGTTAATGAGCGCTAAGTTTGCACCTGCAACCGCCCCATTCCCGATATTTTTTATACGGTCGATGTCGATCTCGGGTATTAAACCAACAACCGTCGCATTCTTCTTATTGATATAATTGCCAAAGGCACCGGCAAAATAGATGGTATCGATATCAACCCGGGAAATCGACGCCTCATTCATGAGGGTCACACAGGCAGCGTGGATGGAGGCCTTACTCATAATCAGGTTCTTGATGTCGTTTTCCGTGATGACGATGTCTTTACCTATATCGGTCTCTTTTGCAAAGGCGATCACGTACTCGGGGAAATGGGTACCGGTCCGGATCCGGAAATCCTCATACTCCGTGTTGATCCGTCCGGTCCGGTCGATAACCCCGGCAGACAATAACTCAGCAAGAATATCGATAAGACCGGAACCGGTAATACCCTTGGGTTTGATGCAGTTGATCGTGGAATAGGTCGGCTTAAGCGTTACCGGATCAATGGTAATCTTATCTATAGCGCCGGGGTTTGCCCGCATACCAAAGAGCACTTCTCCGCCTTCAAGGGCAGGCCCGGCAGCTCCTGCACAGGAAAACATCCATTCATTGTTGCCCAGTACCACTTCGAAGTTCGTACCGATGTCGACAAGGAGGGAGATATTCTCTTTCTCGCTCATACCGCAGGCAAGAATGTCGGCAATAATATCACCGCCGATAAAGTCGCTCACCGCCGGGAAGGCAAAGAGCCCGCAGTTGTCATTGCAGGTAATCCCGATACGTGCAGCAGCCACCGAAAGAGCCCGCTGGACCACCGGTACATAGGGTTCCTTGATGATATAGGCCGGGTCGATACCAAGCATCATATGGGTCATAACGGTATTTCCTGCAACTACAACCTCGTAAATATCTTCCCGGTCAATGCCGGCAGAATTTGCACCAGAGGTTAATGCGGCATTGATACTCTCAACAGCAAGTGACTGGAGTTTTGCAATCCCATTTTTCTGGGCATAATTCACCCGGGCAAGAATGTCCTCTCCGCAGCTAATCTGTTTGTTGTAGTTGGAGGCAACCGCGGCAATTTTCCCGGTAATCAGGTCCCAGAGATACGCAACCACTGTCGTTGACCCCAGGTCCACGGCTGCTCCATAGAGCCGTTGTGAGGTATCATTTTCCTGGATATCTATAAGCCGGTACCCTCCGGGCACAAGCGCAATGGTCCCGGTAACTTTCCAGTCGCTATGTCGGAGAAGTGCCGGGATCTTCCTCATCACCTCAAGAGGTGCGTACATTTTCTCAGCTACCGGTCCACCCCGTTTCTGGATGCCCCAGAGAAGACGGGAGAGGTCCGGTGACGGGTCGGCAAGCGTCGGTGGCTGGAGCTCGACATAGTATTTTTTGACAGAAGGATGGAACTCGATCTCCATCTCCGTTCCTTCTACGAGGATCTTCTGTTCCTGGATCAGGGTACTTTCCGGGATAATAACCTGGAGGTCGCCCTGGATCGTGGTAACACAGGCAAGACAGGCGCCTTTTTTCAATTCATCATCAGTAAAAAACCGGCCGAATTTCTGTTTATCAAACTCGGCTTTCCCGGACTGGACATAGACCACGCATTTCCCGCATTTTCCTATGCCACCGCAGACAACGTTCATGTTAATGCCGGCACGCTGTGCTGCATCAAGGATGGTCGTGCCCCGGGGAGCTTCTATCTTATGGTAACTGGGAAGGAAGGTAACAGTCCGCATTTAGGGTTTCCATTCCTGTACAAGGAAATCGCCGATCTCCGCTGCATCCCGGGGTCCCACCAGCACTTTCCAGCTGGTGGCTTCTTCAATTCTTCCCGAAAGAGGCGCTGCATAGCCGGGAATAATCAGTTTCCGGTGGGATACTTCGTTTTCGACCCCGAATTTTTTTATGGCATCCCGGACAAGGGACTCGTTGAGTTTACCAGCAGCAACCGACGTGAGTACTGAGAGCCCCTCCGTATCGACGATCAGCATGAAACAGGGGATACGGGTGGACTCAAGATAGCCCTGGAGTGTGAAGTAGGTCAGGGAAAAATTCACCGTCATGAGCACAGGTGCATCTTTACCCGGGGTACCAACCCGGTAAAGACCTGGGTTCATCTGGATAGGTTTCTGGGGGTCGGTATAGATGTTCTGGCGGAGGGTTAGAGCAGCCTTAGCCGAGGGTTGTGAAAGCGGCGAGGTGACTATGACAGAAGCATACTTGACGATGCCAAGAGCAATTGCTGCATCCTGATCTTCAAATGCCGTTGCATCCAGGTACACCGGGTAGCCCAGATCCGGGACTTCACGGGTGATAGCAAGCTGCCGTATGGCGGTCGAACGGGAGAGATAGTCCCCGAGGCTCTTTGACGCTAAGTCAAGGACAACATTCGAAACCCCTTCAGCGGCACAGTCTTTGGTGAGCTTGGCAAGCCCTTCAAGGGTAGGTTCCCGGACAACAAGACGACAACCATGCTGTTTTGCAAGCGCACACATCTGCTTATAATTTTCCGGAGTTGCGGCACTTATTAAGGGGCGATAACTGCCACAGAGGACAAGAGCCGCAGCAAGGGCCTGCGGGTTATCCGATATAAGAACTTCGGGAAGACCGGCTGTTTTTTCAACAGCAGCAACGGCCCGTGCGTAGGCTTCAACGGTTCCGGTCGTATTGACAATCGCCGTCCCGTTAAATTTCAGTTCAGCGCCGACGCGGGTCAGTGTTTCATCCTTTACCCTTGCGGTAACAGCAGCGATCTCCTCGTCACTCTGGGTATCAGAAACCGTAAACATGATCCCCGGAGGATGGTAGAAAGTCTTGTCGTGCCGGTAAAGAACAAATTCCTCGCCGACAGAAAAGGAACGCTCGCCCACTCCGAGTTTTACGAGTTTAATCGGGGGCCGGGTCGTTGCACCGAGCACTGATTTTGCTTTGTCGTCGAGATACGGGCAGAGATCCAGATCTGCTTTTCCCGCGGCAAGTTTCATGGCAAATGTCAGGCAGGTGGGATCGCCGCATTCCTTACAATTCTTCTTTGGCAGGAGCTTGTAAATATCCAAGGCCTTGAGTGGCATTTCTAGACACCTCCCTTGAGGCTTGCAAATGCAGCTTTCAGGCGTTTCACCGTATTCGGGTGCCGGACACAGACAATCTCTGCTCCAGCGATCGCTGCGGCAATGCTTGTGGTAAATTCCCATTCCACGGCAATGGCATCACGGGTCGCTGCATCTGCTTCACGGACTTCTTTGATGGTCAGAGAATCCGAAGGTGCACAGATCATAGGCATTGCCAGATCGACGTCGCCTTTGAGTGCAGAGAACCGTATCCGTTCCATGGCCGAGAATGAATACTCAAAACCATAGCCAAGAGCACCGGTGTACGGATCGATAACGATGTGGTCCCGGGACACGCCGATTTCTTTCAGCAGGATATTGAGCTGTTTTGCGAGGTTAATGTCGATTGGAGACTGGGCAATGATCGCGTGGTTATAGGCAAGAGCCGCAGCGGCGATGCTCCGGTACCTTCCAGCCTCAGCAGTGCCAAGCAAAAGACGTTCACCTTGGCCGACCTCACCGCATTTCTGGAAGACCTCACTGTCGATCTTCGGTTCGTTGCTGCCTTCGATAATAAGCGGCAGCGTCGTCGATTTAAGAACCTTTTCTGTTATTTTTCCCAATGAATCTATATCGGAAAAATCCCGTTGCCTGGTACTCGTAAGGCACAACCTGACAAGATCGGCGCCATAGGTGGTTTCTGCTGTTTTTGCCCATGCACCCGGATCGTGAATGAGATCGCCGCAGAAATCATTGACAATGGGAGACCAGTACCGGGAGTCATCGCAGATCTCAAATGCGATAAGCGGCGATGGGGATTTCTGTTCTTTTTCCATGAAAGGAAGGGTGGTTCCGCCGCCAATCCGGTATGACCGCGACCGCGTGCCACCGTCAGGACGGGTAGCCCCTAAGACAACTTCACCTACTGTTCCAGTCCAGGCAAAATTCGGGTCAGGAATCATTTCATGCCTCACATCAACGGTTTCATCGCAAGGGCCGGGTGGCCAACGCGGGTCAGGAAGTCTGTCAAGTCTTCAATCGTCGCTGCCGTAGTCTCGTCCGCGATTTTGTCAAAGAGATCCGGGTGCCCCTTTGCCATCAGCAGAGGAACAAGCCGGGGTTTGAGTTCCTCTATTAGCTGTGAGGGCATCCACACAAGGCGTTCGATTCCCCCTTCACCTTGGAGGAACCGGTCCGACAAGATATAATTCTTTGAGATACCGGCAAAACCCGGGCTCTGTGCGCCCCCACCAATAGTTCCGGCAAGGGTTGAAAAGGTCATGCCGGAGGGTGTCATGCCCTTATATTCCCGGTTGACCACCATAATCCCGTTGACTTCAGGGAGCATCAGGGCGATAGCTTCGAAGCATCCGCAAGAGGTCATGGGGAATTCCATGACGCTGTACAGGGAGCACCGTTCGATCTCGCCGTGGCTCGCTTTTTTTACAAACTTGTTGACGCCTTCAAATTCGCCGTTCTGGGCATTAAGGAGTGCCCCTTTCTCAACCGGTTGGTTTGCACCAGACGGAGACATTTCAAACGCGATCTTTCCGTCAAGCCAGCTAATAGCTCCACAAAGTGCAGGCCGTTCCGGCGTAATAATGCAGACGTGGTTCGGGGCAAAAGTCTGGCAGAGCGTACAGGAATAATAAGTGTCCACATCGTTATCCTTCATGCCTTTGATCCGGGCGTCCCGTTCGGCGTAAATACTCTCTGCCTCCCGTTTTCCTACAAGGACTTTTTCCGCATCCGTGGTGAGCGTGACAGCAACGGCATCAAGGAGCAGGGGAAAATCCATCCGGAACTTACTGGCAAGCAGTTTTCCGAGATGCTCGATCTTCACGCCTTTTGCAAACGCTTCTTTTGATATCCGTACCCAGATCAGGTCCCGTTGAGCGACGTGCCAGGATCCTTCCCCGTAATTGACAAAATTATGGATACGGCGTTCAAGCACCGGTTCGTAGTCCTTTTTCATGGACTTCCCGGTCACTTCGATGATGATGCCCAAGGGATAGGCACCACCTTCTTTCATAACATCGATTTCCGGGCCAATGACAGTTACTTTCCCGTCTTCAATTTCCCCGGGATTTTTCATACGTAAGAGTTCAAAGGCCGGTGAACGACCGCCGCCAAATTCTACCTGCATCTCTTCTTTCCGGATACTTTTCCCCTCAAACGCAGGAGAACAACCCATAGGAATCGGAATGGCAGTGACGTTTACCCGGATGCCCTTGAGGTCCATGCCGGTACGAACAATTGTATCAGGAGTGGCTGGTGTCCATTCCCCGCCTTCATAGCCACTTAGTGTGAGAATGGGGAACCCGAGCACCCTCATGCCGTCGACTAAGGCAATTTCTTCGTCAGTTAAACCGGGAAAAACAATGACAATCGCTTTTGCACGTTCTGCGGCATAAGTAAGGAGGCGACTAATGTCACCCGGGGAAACGCCACCGAACATCATGGCGACCCGGGCAACGATATCGACAAAATGGACACTATGGATGGGCTTGGATCCAAGGGGGATGAGACGGTAATCAAGGCCAAGTTTCACGCCTGCTGAGGAGAGTATGGGAATAACACCGCCGGCAAGGAACGTAAGCATATATTTTTCCTGGAGCTCACGACATATGGCAGCCGCACTCCCGGCGCTTTCCGGAGTACCGACGATAAGTGCGAGTCCAAGAATGCTGCCGTCAACGAGTGAATAGCCGAGTTTCCGGATCACGGTGTCACTGATAAATCCGGTGAACGGGGCAGGTTCTTTTCCGGTTGCTGCGGTAGCTTCTGCAAGCAGGCATTCGGATGCCACGAGCGGGTTGTCTCCGGTCTTTGCAAAAACGTCGGCAGCAGAATTCTTGTCATGGACCGCTACGCCCGTAAGTGCAAACGAGATCGGAAGGTTATATGCGGTTTCGTCGTAGGAAAATTCGCGCGATATCTGGGATATTTTATTTTTAAGCTGCGTATTTCCGGTTTTTGTAGCCTGGATGACGTCAGTCACGGTAACCCCTCTGTTTATGGGTTTTCGCTCGACTCTACATATAGTTTCGTTATGAGTGCACTTTTTCGACATAATTTAGTCGGTTCCATAACTCGCAAAATGCCGTTTTGTTTAAAAAAGGACAACAACGTTTATTCTCTCATGAAGATATTCCTTTTAGGTGAGGAAAAAAAATGTGTTCAAAAAAAGTGCCGATGCTCATATCCGGCCTTCTCCTTCTCATTGTCCTGATTGTATGTATTGTTCCGGTATCCGGTGAAAGCGGGTCTATGTCTATCTCCTTCCGGGGAGATGGCAGTTATTACGTCGGAGACAGTATCATATTTGACGGCACAAACTATGTGGGAAACACCACGGTTATCGTGCTTACCGGCCCCGGCCTTCCCGCCGCCGGAGTCCCTCCCTATATCCTTAACGGATTGGCTGGTACCGGGGAAACCGTTAATACGGATTCATCGGGGACATGGAATTTTATCTGGGACACTTCCCTGACACCGGGTGCAAGCCAATTGAATCCGTCACGGTATACACTTACGGTCTTTGACATCAGTAACCCGATGATCAATTCATCTACTTCTATTTATCTCAGGCAACCCGGCTTTTATACCGCCATTACGCCGAATCCTGCAGTACTCAATGACTATGTCCAGCTTACCGGAAAAGTAGATGCGGCAACAGACACCATTGAGATTAAGGTGACGGATGCCTCCGGAAATTTGGTGCATTCCTACGAAGCACCGGTCAGTGCGAACGGTTACTTCCAGTTTGGGTTCCATGTGGATATGTCTCCGGGGACCTATACCGTTACTTTCAGCAGCCCCCTATTCCAAAGCAGCCTGTCCAAGTCGCTGACGATTGTTGCTTCCAATGCAAATCTTACACCATTAGCGACCAGTGGAACAACAACGATCACCCCTGCACAAGCCCTGGTAACCGGGACACCTGCAATGCCTCAGGTAACCCCACCATCGGTGCCGAATGCGGGATCCCTGATGATCTCTTCAACCCCAACTGGTGCTTCAGTCTATGTCGATTCAATGCCTGATGGGACTACACCGTTAACGCTTAATGGAGTGACACCCGGGACACACCATATTGATATAAAGTCCCCCGGTTACCTTACCGTATCCATGGATGTTGTCGTAGCGGAAAACAAACCGACCGAAATTTCACCGGAGATGGTAAAAGCTCCCTTTGGTATGGCCATTTCTCCCCTCATTGCTATAGCAGGTATACTCGGTGCAGTCCTGATTATCGCGGCGAAAAAGAAAAAGAACTAACCTGATAGCGGAAAGATATTCCTTTTTTTCACCGTAACCTATATTGAAACAGTGAGCCTATTTTAGTCCTGCGCACGGAGTTTGGCACCTGTGAAGAAATATGGTTTTATTGCTCGTATGCCCGACGAACCAGGTTCACTCGAAAAAGCCGCCGGTGTTATAACCCGGTACAATGGCAATATCAACCGCATCCAGTACGACCGCCGTATAGATCCCTGCACGGTTTTTTATGAAGTGACCTCAACTGCAGAAGAATATACAAAGATCACCCGGGACCTGGCGGCAATCGGGTATCTTCAGACCTCGTTGAAACCTTCGAGTTTTCTCAAATTTTATGTTCATCTTCCCCATACGTCGGGATCACTGAGCCGTTTTCTTAAGTATACCACAGAATCCGGAGCAAATATTGGTTTTATTGATTTTGATGAAGCAGGACGTCATCCCGATCGACTGACCCTCAGCCTTAACCTTGAGGATCCGGCATTAGTCGAACAACTCCTAAATACCCTTAAATCACGGTACCATCTGGAAATCCTGGAATACGATACAACTGGTAAAAACCTTGACGAAACTATTTTCTATGTACGGTTTGCCCAGGAAATCCGGGACCTGATTGGCGAATCCGAAAATGAGTTCCTGCTTTCATTTCTTGCTGATACCAACCATATTGCCCAGGAACTGATGAACCGGGGGAATAACCCCCGACAGGTTTTCGATAGTGTCCTCCAGACTGGAAGGACATTACATGCCACGACCGGGAAGAATTTTTATGCCGATGTACAGAAGATTACGGTAACGCCGCTTGTGGATCTTTTCTGTTTCCAGCTGCCCTGCGGTGGAAGCATCTATGTCCTGAAAGCTGGTAGAGAAACCCTGATGATCGATACCGGCTACGGCATTTATCACGATGATGTCATGGCAATGTTTTCGTACTTTGGTCTCGGGAACGAAGACCAGTTCACCTGTATCATTATCTCCCACGCGGATGCCGATCATTGCGGTGCAGGAGGGTTTTTCCCGGCGGATGCTCTCATGCATACCGGCACCCGGGATATTATAAAAACTAGCAACCGAGCGTATGGTTCGCGGAGTGAACATTCTGTTCTTGAAGCATTCTACACCAAAATGATCAACCTCTTCTCCCGTTTCCATGCATCAAAAAAGATTACCTGTCTTCCCCACGCCGGGACAGAAAGACGGAGCATATTTCCCGTGCTCGCAACGGTTACCGTTGGCGATATCAGTCTTGAAGTGCTCGAAGGACTTGGTGGCCATACCCATGGGCAGATTTACCTGTATTGCCAGAAGGAGGGACTGCTTTTCACGGCTGATGCGGTCATTAATTTTGCGAGTCTTAACCCGGAACGGGCACGATACAATTCTTTGGCCGATTTCCTGGTCACCTCTGTCAATGTTGACAGCGACCTCGCGCGCAAAGAAAGAAAGGCACTGCTGGAACTGGCAGCAAAGACCGATGAACACCTTACTGCGCACGGGAAACGTTGCCGGATTTGCGGCGGCCATGGTGCAGTTTCTGTCATGGAGAATGCAAAACTCGTTTCCTGTGGTGAGAGTATCCATTACATAGCATTAGGCGACTAAAACACATTTTTTAGAGATTTTTTGTGTCCTGTCGTTATTTCCAGGAACGAACAATATGGATCGTACGAAATTCTCTTCTACTATGGGATAGCACCATCTTATCGAGAAGGATGGAAAACCACAGGGTTCAGGAAATGATGCAGCTGATGGCATCAAAGATCCGGGCTATTGCATCTTCAATCTCCGATACGGACATTGATGCATTTCTCACCGAGATCTTGAATGCACGGCGTATTTACGTGATGGGTGCAGGTAGATCGGGGCTTGTGGCAAAAGGGTTTGCTATGCGGCTGATGCATCTTGGCTTCCAGTCATATGTCGTAGGAGAGACAATTACCCCGGCGCTCCAGAAAGGGGACGTCATTGTGATCTTTTCCGGATCCGGCCGGACAAAAACAGTTGCCGATATCGCTGAGACCGGAAAAGAGATCGGTGCCCATATCTGCCTCATCACCTCGAATGCAGATTCCCGTATCGGAAAGATTGCCGACTGTAAGGTAATCATAGAAAATCAGCGTGACGACGTTAAGGATGACGCAGTGGAGTTCGAAATCCGCCAGGTGCTCGGCGATCATAAATCGTTTGCCCCACTAGGTACTTTGTTTGAGACGGCTTCGATGGTCCTTTCCGATGCGGTCATCTCGCGGCTCATGGAGATTACCAAAACCGATGAAACCGCGCTTAAGAACCGGCACGCAAATATTGAATAATTTGAGGTAACGGTGAGAGACCATGGAAGAACATTTTTCACCCCGGGTAAAAGGTATTGAAATTTCCGGGATACGCAGGATGTTTGAGGCGGCAGGGCCTGAGGCGATCAACCTTGGGCTTGGCCAGCCGGATTTCGATACACCACAGCACATCAAGGATGCGGCTATTGCCGCAATCAAAGCGGGAAAAACCGGATATACGGTTAATACGGGCATTCCTGAGCTACGGGAAGCGATCAGTACCAAGTTCAAAAAGGAAAACGATCTGCAGTATCATACCGACCAGATCCTTGTTACTGCTGGTGCAAGCGAAGCACTCCATATTGTCATGCAGTCACTGGTGAGTGACGGTGACATTGTCCTTTGTGCTGATCCGGGCTTTGTTTCGTATGCAGCACTCGCTACCCTTGCCGGTGGCCGACCGGTCGGGGTACCGCTGGATGACACCTTCCATATCGACATCGAAAAGGCAAAAGAACTCATGGACGGAGCCCGGCTCTTTGTCCTGAATTCCCCCTCAAATCCCACCGGTGCTGTAGAAAGTAAGGAATCGATCAAAGCACTGGTGGAATATGCAGATGATGCCGGCGTCACTATTGTCAGCGATGAAGTCTACGAGCATTTTGTCTATGGCAAAAAGCATGTGAGTGCTGCCCGGTTCGGTGACAACGTGATTACCATAAACGCGGCAAGCAAGACCTACGCAATGACAGGCTGGCGGCTCGGGTACCTCTCGGCCTCTGCGGAAATCATCGGCCAGTGCCTCAAGATACACCAGTACTGCCAAGCATGCGCTACCTCAATCTCCCAATATGCGGCACTTGCAGCATACACCGGCGACCAGACAGGGGTCCACAAGATGAGGGATGAGTACCATGCACGACGCGATCTGATCTGTAAAGGTCTTGCTGAAATGGGGATTCAGCTGGTTGTGCCCGAAGGCGCGTTTTATGCATTTATCCCTATGAAACCGGCACTCATCCAGAAGGTCATTGACCGGGGTGTAATTGTGACGCCGGGATCGGCATTTGGTAAAAATGCGCCGGAGTATGCCAGGCTGAGTTATGCAGCGTCGCGGGAGAACCTTAAAAAGGCTCTAGATCGGATCAGAATGGCAGCAGGAGCATAATAATGGTAAAAGAACTTTTACGGAAATTGTCCAATGCCCACGGGGTATCGGGCAGCGAAGGCAGCGTTTTTGCGCTGATTAAAAAAGAACTGAAAGGACACGTTGATGAAATCACTGAAGATACCATGGGGAACCTTATCGCGGTTAAACATGGTAATAAGTCCAAGGTGATGCTTGCCGCTCACATGGATGAGATCGGACTTATGGTCAAATACATTGACGATAAGGGTTTTATCCGGTTCATCACGCTCGGCGGCTGGTATGCACCCACACTCTATAACCAGCGGGTCATTATCCATGGGACACAAGGAGACCGGATCGGCGTTATTGGCGGGAAACCTCCGCACATGATGGATGAGGAGGAGCGCAAGAAAGGCGTGAAAACCGATGAAATGTTTATTGATGTCGGTGCCAATAACCGCGATGATGTGGCAGAGCTTGGTATTGAGGTCGGGACACCGATAACGATTGATCGTGAGTTCACCGAGCTTGCCAATCACCGCGTCACCGGGAAAGCGTTTGATAACCGTGCCGGTGTTGCGATGCTTGTTAAGACCATGCAGCAGGTAAAATCGCCCTTTACTATCTACGCTGTCTTCACCGTCCAGGAAGAAGTGGGTCTCAAAGGCGCAAAAACCAGTGCCTATACTATCGATCCTGATTGGGCCATCGCAACCGACGTTACCATTCCCGGGGATCATCCGGGCATCGATATGAAAGACGCGGCAGTTGAAATGGGAAAAGGCCCGGTTATTACTATTGTTGACAGCAGCGGTCGGGGTCTGATCGCAAATCGCAAAGTTGTCCAGTGGCTCAGGGATACTGCAGATACACACTCAATACCGGTCCAAGTCGAAGTAGGTACCGGAGGAACTACCGATGCTACCTCCATCCACCTGTCCCGTGGGGGTGTCCCGAGCACGACCATCAGTCCTCCCACCCGGTACATTCATTCTCCTGTTGAGGTACTGGATATACGGGATATCGAAGCCGGTGTAAACCTGTTGGTTGCCGCACTCAAAACAAAGCCGGCATTATAAACCCCGTTTATCTTTTTTTATCCTTTCTTTAAAATCATCGTGTGAAACAAATATTGAAAGATCTGGGATGTTCCTGGAAATTGAAAAAATGAAGATTCAGCCAGAGTGATCAGGATCCGGACCTGGCCCGTCATCCTGACCGCCCCATTTTGGCACAAATTCAATCCGGAAACCTGTTCCTTCTCCGGGAAGCCGGTGTATTGTCCCTTCTATCTGCCGGGTGAGCATACTGACAAGGCGAAGACCAAGGGATCGTGCCTGTTCCCAGTTAAAATCTGCCGGCATGCCAATACCGTTGTCTTTGACAATCAGGACATAGTTCCCGTTGTCATCCGGTTTCAGGGATATATCTATCCTGCCTTTACTGTCATCCGGAAATGCGTATTTCATGGAATTTGAGACAAGTTCGCTCAGGATGAGTCCCAATGGGATGGCAGCATCGATATTGATCCAGATATTCTCATCGATGTCAATATTCATCTCGATTTTCTGGAAAGGAGCATTAATGGAACTCATAAGATTACCGGTAAGGGCTTGGGTGTAATTCTTAAAGTTGATAGCAGCAAACCGCCGTGTCTGGTAGAGTTGTTCATGTACGAGTGCCATCGCCTTTACCCGGTGCTGGCTTTCCATGATGACTGACAAGATCGCCGGGTCGGTAATGTACCTTGACTGAAGGTTGAGAAGGCTGATAATGACCTGGAGGTTGTTTTTTACTCGGTGGTGGATCTCTTTGAGCAGTAACTGTTTCTCAAGGAGAGATTCCTGAATCGCCTTTTCCGTGGCTTTACGCTGGGAGATGTCCCGGATGCTTGCAAGAACCGTCGGTTTTTCCTGGAACGTAAAAAGCCGGATGCTGATCTCAACCGGTAGGAGCTGGCCGTTCTTTTTCCGGATCTCTGCCTCAAAGACGGCATGGGATGTCGTAAGGAGCTCTTCGTAAATTCTCTTGTATTTTTCATCGGATTTAGATATCCCGAATTCGGTAACGTTCATGTGGAGGATTTCGTCAGTACTATAGCCGAACATGGTGGTTGCCATGGCATTTACTTCGGTTATCCTGCCAGGCTGATCACCCGATGGTTCAAAAATAACGACAGTATCGTTAGCATTCAGCAGCAGAACCCGGTAGCGTTGTTCATTATCAATGAGCGCCTGCTCAACGTTTTTCTGGTCGGTAATATCCCGCAGTGTTTCTGTGACAGCAAGTACCGTTCCGGACTCCGGATCGATGACCGGGTTCATGACCTGAAGGAGACTTTTCTTCCCTAACGATAGTTCCTTATTCATCATTGTCCCTGAGTCGAATACCCTGTTGATGTCGTCGAGAAACTGGTTTGTCTGGGGTTCTGAATGGAAATCCCGGTGTGCTGCGCCTTTCTTTGTTTCGGGCGAGAGTCCGAGATCCTCCCGATATCGGGTGTTCATGAAGAGGTAGGTACCTTTACGGTCGACAATACTGATCGAATCATTGGTTGACTCGACCACTGAGTGATATTCAGCTTCACTTTTCCGGATCGATTTCCGTAACCGGTCAAGAAGCATTTCAGAGCGGAAAACAGTTACAATAACAAGGGCCGGCAGGATGATCAAAAGGACAAACTGCATCTCGTTGATCCGGTCCATTGAATTCATAAAACCGGAACTGTCAGATGTGATAAGGACAATTGCCTTAACCTGGCCGTTTGCATCGCGGATAGGTGCAGATCCAATTAGGGAATCGGATTTGTTGGTAGGGAGAGTCCCGTACGGAATGCCTTCATTGTATAGAATATCGAAGTTTGCCGGTTCGTCTACGAACGGTGAGCCTATGGCATGGCCGTCTGGCGTGCCCCAAGCACTGTCAACCAGGTATTCATACCCGGCCGGGCTCTTTTCAATAACGAGGATTTTATTGATATTCGGGTAACGGGTTTCTGTGGTTTTAAAAACCTGCACCAGGTTTGTGTACCGATCCGAACTTTCACTGCCCGGTGTAATGGCACTGATGTAATCCCAGTCAGTGACGGAAGCAATGCTGGATGCAGCGCTTCCCAGATACATGCTCGTAGAGGACTGGATCTCGGTTTTTGTATCCTCAAACGAGAGTGCAGTGAGGACAAGAAGGATACAGGCAAAAAAAACGATAAAATATATCATGAAATGTCGCAGGTTATCCGGAACCGATTTTTTTCCAAGTGCCATATCACAACTTCCCGAGTAAAAGAATTCCGTGTTCACAGATTAAAAGCCTGTTTAGTTCTGTGTCCTTCATAGTCTCCATGAAATCACCCCAAACAATCATATTTCCTACCATGACGGTGGAACAAATCCCTTCCGGGTGAACGCCCGGTTTATCTCAACTTTGAGTTCTTCCATCTGGATCTCTTTTACCCGGGTATTCCGGATCATCTCGGATATTACTTCTCTGGTCTCTCGTTCAACAGTACCAGCCATGAAAAATTCATCATCGGGTTTCTGTAAAATACTGATGATCTTCTTATCCACGAGAAC
The DNA here is from genome assembly GCA_964409915.1 of uncultured Methanoregula sp. GTDB lineage: Archaea > Halobacteriota > Methanomicrobia > Methanomicrobiales > Methanospirillaceae > Methanoregula. Next base: position 37,696 of record CAYPEQ010000015.1, read on the forward strand.
CCGGGTTGACAGTGATGCCAGCTGACAGAATTTCTCCCGGTCGACTCCGGCTTTTTCTGCCATGGCAAGGGATGCTCTGATAGATTTTTTCCGTGACAGGATCTGCTCGATTGCAGTAAACAATGCCTCTTCATGGAATGGTTTCTGGATATAATCCTCGATACAGATGTGATATTCTCGAGCATCATGAGCAGTCAGATGATTTGCAGTAAGCATCAGGACTGGGATGGATTTTGTCGCTGGATTTTTCTTGATCTGCCGGAGCGTTGACCATCCATCAAGCGGTTCCATCATTACGTCAAGTAGGATAACATCAGGTTTCTGCATGCTAAGGATATCGAGACATTCTTTTCCTCCGGGAGCGGTGATGCACAGGTATCCGTTTTTAATAAGGGCAGATGAAACCACATCGATAATATCCGGTGAATCATCGACAACGAGTACAGTTTGTTTTGTTACCGGTAAAGACCGTGGCATCTTCTCCCGTCGTGTCAAGTAAAAAATACCTCCAGCGGCTATAATGGCAGCTGCCAGAACACTCAGGATCACCAGCCGGCTGTCTGGTTGAGGAATTGTCTGGGATAAAACCGTTCCCTTTGCCAGACAGTCCGGGTCTTTAGGGTAACCAAGACAGAATACCGTAAATGCGGAACTTACATCTGAAGAGACCAGAAGCGTTCCGGTCCGGGTATCGAACAGGGAAAAAGTCTGCATATCAGCAAAAACAGGCAGATTAAGGGTTAATGTTCCTGAAGACTGGTGTTCTGTAATGGGTATTACAGAACCGGTCGATGCATTGGTAACGATATCTCCTTCGGCGAATCCCGGATCTGTAAGGTAAAATGCCGCCAGTTGTGCTCCTTTTTCGTCCGTGATATTCCCTTCAATAGGCCCACTCAAAATGGCAAGATTTGGCGGTCTGCCGTAGGTTACGATCTGTGAAATCAAATTGTATTTACTGTTCTGGTAACTTATGTGGATTTGCAGGATTTTTTCATAATCCGGTGCCGTTGTCGCTGCTGTTGCCAGCATCGCCAGACAGATAAGGATCGCGAAGCAAAGGCAGCAATAAGTTAAAATGTGTGGTTTCATTGACTTCACCCTTCAGATTTATTAAGGATATACGCGATGCGTTCTGTCGATGCTGCACCAAACATGCCGTATTCGCCGGTTTTCATGATGTCTGGATCAGGATCCCAGCGCCAGAAGTTCTTTGTGCAGGTGTAGGCATCGCCTGGGTCCGACTGGACCTGGCGGCAGCCTGAAGGATCGCGGTTACCCGCGATTGCACTGGCGATGCACCCGTTTTGGGTGGACCAGATATTGGGATAGGGATCATTTTCAAAATAATCGGTGTCCCCGCAATATGTGTCGACAAGGCCATAGAGACCATGACCTGATTCATGGTAGGCAAGGGTCTCACGGTTTGCCGGGACTTTCATCTGTTTATGCCCGGTGCCGGAATTTACATAACAGCCAATGGGCTGGTAGGAGACATTGGTATACTGGCCATCATAAAGGGGGTAAAGAACAACGGAAAGATCGCTGAAGGTTACATTGTCCCAGTACGAGTCCGGTATACTCCCGGCGCATCCAGAAAATGCATCGGCAGGGCTTGTGGGATCAAAATAATAATAGAAGTTTAACCTGCCCTGGTAATTCTGCGGGAGGGGAAGGGCGGGATCTGTTACGGCCCCAAGGTTATCGAATGTATCGTTAATAATACGGGTTACGTCTTCCCGAAACAGGGTTTCATTATCTGTATATGTATCGGTACCGATCACTGAGTCATCCGATGTCCGGAAATAGGTCGAAGAAGGGACAAAAACAATATTAAGTCCACGACTGTTGTTATTTTCCGGGGTCAGAGCGACAAGCGGGCTGTCTGACAGGCTTATGTGGATCTCCGGTCCATTGGGATACGTAAATGTTTCTAAAAATGGCCGGTAGCCGGTATTGGTCACTCGCAGGGTGTGTGTACCCTGCTTTATATTGGAAATATTCATTGTCCCTGCTCCATCCGCATCGGAAGTGGCACCTTCATACCCTCCATCAACATAGACTGCCGCACCATCGAGACTACTACCGTTGTGGGCATCGGTAACTGCCACGAGTAGCGTTCCGACCTGCAAAATATCAGCAGATGCCATCTGGTGCGCAACAACAATAATGAGGATTATGAAAACGGCCGGAACCAGAAAGTATTTTTGATATTTCTGTAACTGGGAGGTATGATCTTTGGTCTGTCTTTCCGTGTTCATGGAGTATCATCCTGACATGTTGGGTATGTGAGATATTTTCCTGTCATTTACCGGTATGCGAAATGTCTGGAGATCAACATCACTCATGTCTTCTCACCAGGAAACCGCCACATCCCTGCCGGTACCGTTATTTCAAAACAGGCTCCTTTACTGGGTGTACCGGTTTCGCGTATAGTTAATCCCGTCAGGGACAATATCTCCCGACTCAGCAGGAGTCCGAAACCGTTATTGACATAAAAACCCCGGTTGAAGATCTTCTCTTTATTTTCAGCAAGGATACCTGCGCCATTATCCTCGTACACAATGACGGTTTCACCATTGATATGGCGGAGCGAAACCTGTAATGACGAGAGATTTTTCCCTCCATGGCGCAGGGAGTTATCCAGAAGATTGAAAATAACATTTCTGAATAGCGGATCGACGAATACTTCGAGGGATGTTACATGAAGATGCAGCTGAACTGTCTCTGGTGCGAGACTTGCCCATGCTGCAGAAAAAACTTCAGTGACATCGATCCATACCGCAGATTCATCGCCGAGGTGTTCATAAACCTTGGAAAAACTCAGAGATTTTTTGATGGTGTCGACAATCCGTTCTTCTTTTTCAATAAGCTTAAGAAATTCCGGATTGGTGGCATCTTTTTTCAACAGGTACAGGTAACCCATAACTGCCGTTATCTGATTCGTCAGATCATGGCGAACAATTTTCTGCATAAGCTGGAGTTTTTTCTGGATCATATGCTGTTTTTTCTGGAAATTCTTCTGCCGGGTGACGTCACGGGCAATCCCCATAAATAACCTGTGATTGTCCTGGCTTCCGGAAACCGGTGAAAGGGTAATTTCGAGAAAAACGCTTTTTTCTCTGATGAGAAGTTCAAGTTCCAGCGGGTTGTCAGCGGGTTGAGCCAGAGATGTGGCTAGGAATGTAAGGATATGGTCCTTGATAAATGAGTTAAATGCCTCAAAGGATGGTACATCAGTTTGTGGTTCTCCTTCCATGCCGAAAAACGTTAAGCCGGTCCTGTTCATATGGAGGATTTTTCCGCCCGAGTCTGCAACAAAAACCATATCAACTGCCGTTTCCATGAGTGCGTCCGGGGGCTGAATTTCTTCCTCCCTTCCTAAAAGTAATGTACTCGCGAGCCGGGGCGAATCTTCCCGGTAAGCACCAGACTCCATAATGGTTGTAATAACATCTGCGGCGATCTGCATCGAGCTGATTTCATAATCTGTCCAGTCATGATATTCGTTGAAATATATGCCTTGGATAAAACCCCAGAACAGGTCTTCACAAAAGACCGGTACCATAACAACTGAAGTGACTGACGGGTCCGGGAAAAATTGTCGTTCTGCGGAGGAAAATTGGTCGATTGTCCCAAAGACCGGCAATCCTTTGAATAGTTGGTCTTTGAACCGTAGATTTCCGTTCTGTGGTAAGGGAAAATCACTGATACTTGGCACATCAACGGGAGGAACATGATTGGGGTGGAAACATCTGAGCTTCTCTGATATCTGTGGCAGACCCTCGGTATTAGCAGTCCTTTGATAAAGCGATATCATATGCACCCCCATTTCATACCCGACGCCTTCGAGAATTTCTGAAAGGGATGATAAGAGTTCATGTTGATACTTTGTGCTGTTCCCCGGCATACTGTTCTTTACAAACCGGCGGAAAAAATGTCCACTCATGAGCAGGATGAGTGTCCGGATATCGCAGGCTTTCTTGAGATCTGTTTCAAGAACTTTAAGCGGAGTGATATCATAGATCACACCTTCAAAGAGGGGTAATAATGGGGAGGTCCGGTACACTATCTGTGTCTGATCGTGAATCCAGCGGATCTCTCCATTTTTTCGCACGATACGATATTCCCGTGACTGGTTTTTTATGACGGGAGTACCGTCATTTTTCCACGGGAAAATTGAAGTATTGCGATCATCCTTATGGATGATATCGTCCCATGCAAGCCTGCCTTCAATGAAATCTGCTGCCGGATACCCTGATATCTTTTCAATGGAACCATGGAAAAATTCAAGGGTTTGGTTACTGTCGTACCGGTATGCGATGCCTTGAATGTTTTCAACAAAGGTCCGGTACCGTATTTCACTTTCCCGGATCTGTTTGTCGGTCTGATGTTTGAACAGGGCAATCTCTATTGTTGAAAAAAGGGAGCGTTCATCGAACGGTTTAGGAATGTATCCATAGGGACGGGTACATTTTGCACTGGCAATGGTCTCATCTTCGCTGTTGCTCGTAAGGTAGATAAACGGGATATCCATAGAGGCCTGGAGTGATTCAGCCAATTCGATCCCATTCATTTTACCAGCAAGAACAATATCAATAAGAACTAGGTCCGGTGCTTTTTCCGGTATCAACACAAGTGCATCTTCACCTTTTGGAACACTACCACATACCGAATATCCATGTCCTTCAAGGATCTCCTTTAAGTCGTCGGCAAAAACCAGTTCGTCTTCAACAATAAAGATTTTCGGTTGAACCCGCCCCTTACATTCATGGGAAGTGCTCATAACATTCGTGGGGGACCGGTTTACCAGACTGTCCGTTTCTGTTCCATATGCCATTTTAACCCTCGGTCCTCGTTATCGTCGCGTTTTTTTCATCGATAGGATAGCAAGAACATCTGCCTTACGTCGTTGGGTTTCTGTTGAATCAGGGCAAATTTCCAGAGCTTTATCAAAAGCCTGATACGCTTCCTGGTGCCTCCCGAGTTTTATAAGGACATTTCCCATATTGTGCCAGATCTGAAAGTTATTAGGATTCTGCAAAATCAGGGATGCGAAGATGGATTCAGCCTCTTCAAATTTCCCAAGGAGGATACACAGCGTCGCCCGTTCAAGAGTCTGATCTATCTTAATCATGTCATTGATATCCAGGATATGCAGGGTCCTATCCGGAATCTTTTTCCCGTCACGGAGGTGGCTTTTAACAGAACCGGATGACATCTCATGTGCACTTTCTGGAGTGAACATAAGAATGGCTCCCTGAATAGATCCATCTTTTTCCTGGATCGGTGAGAGAATACAGTCTTTTATATGGCGCATCTCACCAGTATTTGCAACAAGCCTGATATCCGAGGGAAATGTCGCAATCAACCCGTCAGAAAGCACAGCCGGCATAAACGGAATATACGGCTGGTTTAGGGCTGCATCATGGAAATGGAGTATATCATCAAGGGGAACCTGGAACACTGAGTCTAGGGTTTTTCCGGTTATATTTTCGGCACAGGAATTCATCAGGATAATCTTTCCTTGCCGATCCAGCGTGATTATGCCCCGGCTTAGGTTCCGGAACGTCATATCAAGCCATGCTGATACCATACGTATCCGGTTATCGTGCTGGTTTTTTGCAAGGGCTATCTGGAGCGTCGTATGGACTGTTTCTTTTGAAAATGGTTTTACCAGATACCCATACGGATTTATCTCTTTTGCCCGGGCAAGCGTCTCAGTATCATGGTATGCCGTGAGGAATACAACAGGTATGGGGAGTCGTGATGTGATTTGTGCCGCTGCCTGGATTCCATCTATTCCTTCTCCTAGACCGATATCCATCAGTACGAGATCCGGCTGAAGAACCGAAAAGCCTGCTACGGCTTGTTCCCCCGTTGAAAAAATGGAACAAACCGTATAGCCGGACTGCTCCAGGATCTCCCTGAGGTCCTCAGCACAGATAGCTTCATCTTCAACGATGAGAATTCTCGGACGGTTTATGGCGGCATCCTGGCGGCCATTAACGTTCCGAGCATCATTTAACGAGGAAGAATCATAAAATACGGAGTTTGCTGTCATTGTTAATAACACGATTAACAAATACCCCTGTGAGAAATATATAAACAGAGCCAATGTTTCAAATTATGAAACTACCTTAACAACGGCACGACGGTATTTGCCTCATTTTTTGTTATTAAAACTGGGGAGATCTCCCGTGTAACCTGCAATGTTTTCACATTTATTTAAAAAAAGGATATGATTTCTGCGTCTAGGTCTTAATTTCCCGTGCTAAGGAAATTACCATGCCGTGGTTATGAAAATTGAAGAAATGGGCATTGATTTCTACATATGGTCGCCGGCCATTTTTTCCGGCAAGGATCATCTCATACCGGACATCCCCGTCTTGCAGGAGTTTTTGCATAAAATCCGGGAAATCCCTCTCGCAGCAGATGTCATTTAACTGCGGATATGCTGTTCCCACCAGTTCATTGCGAGACATACCAAGGAGCGACAGGGCAGCGTCATTCACCTCAACAATACGGCCGGGTGTGCCATCAGATAAAATTTCGTACAGGAAACATGCATCACTAATATGCTCAAACAGGGCGCGGAATTTCTCCTCACTTTCTTTTACCTTTCTGTGAAGTGCATGGTTGGAAAATGCCATGTCAATTGCGCAGAGTAACTGCTGGTCATTGAATGGTTTGATGATGTACCCATAGGAAAAAATTTGGTGGGTCCGTTCCCTTGTTTCATAGTCTGAATAAGCGGTCAGATAAATGACCGGAACATCCAAGTGCGAAGTAATCCGGGTGGCCGCTTCCGTTCCGTCCATCTCCCCTCGCAGCCGGATATCCATAAGAATGAGATCCGGGGTTTTCTCTTCCGTAAGACGAATCGCCTCTTCCCCGGTTGCAACTATGCCGGTGACATCATAGTTCATGCGCTTGAGTCGTTCTGCGATCTCCATTGCTATGATTGCATCGTCTTCTACTACCTGAATGCGGAGGTTAGCCATAAAATCTGCCTGAGAAATTATTGGTTTAATTATGTACTTTCACAGATGAAATTCTTGTCTTTGGTTCATTTCCCCGGTTTCCTTTCGTGATCATTTACATTTTGAAAGAGTCAGTTATAATTTCTTTTCCTGAAATATGAAACCGCTGATATATATTGTCATGGGTAATTGGTAGTAAGTAAATATCAGATGGTGTATCCACCCGTAGGATGCGTAAAGGATTGATATTGTAATTCCCAAAGATCTATACACGTATTTTTATTAGGGCATATTGCAAACCAATTACCTATCAGCATTAATATAGGACATGGCCGAAAGAACCGGTATGGATTGGTCTTGGCACGGAAAATCTATCTGAACTATAACCACCAGCAGATATATTTGGAGCACCCATAACGTAAAAGCAAGGTGAATATCATGGATCTTTCATCCGTAAAACCCCGCCTCACTTCCCCAAAAACGGTCTTTCTTGCGGGTTCGCTACGTGATATTTCTTTCCTTGCCTATGATCATGGTGTCAACCGGTTCACTTTTTTCCAGCATTTCATCTCACACGCACTTGAAGAACAGGATCAGGTTATATATGCGTACTATTCAACCAATCTCGTATCGCCCCTTAAAAAAGCGATAGTAGAGAAAAAAATAATTCTCTACGAATTACGTAATGGAGTGAATGGTCTTATAGCATTACTTAACGAGCTCTGTTATCAGGAGACCTCCAATCACATCAAAATCCATGTTGTCTTTGATTTTTCCCGTCGGTGCGATTTACAGTCAGTACTAGCACTCCTCCGTACAATAATAAGTATCAAGGGTTCCCCTGTATCAATATCTGGTATCATTGCATTTGATTTGCATGTTCTTAGTGATGAATACATGCAGGAGATATCAGCAATCATCCCATCTATCATTTTTATCTCAAATACTACGAATGTAATCGCATTTCCTGCGGTATCCCGGGGATCCAGTATTGCCGGAATTATATCACAGGATATTGTCGATTCTGTTGTCAAACATTCTCTCGAACAGCTGATCCTCATGAACCTGAAGCAGCCGGTATCAGGCTTTGATATTCTCAAAGATATCTCGGACCGGTTCCATGTGGAGATTCCTTTGGCCCGTGTTTATTCTTATCTTTATAATCTCGAAAATACTGGTCTTGTCACTATGGAAACCCGTGGTCGATCGAAGGTATATGTCCCGACCGAGAAAGGCCGCGTGTTTATCGATATGCGTTTGCGTGACCTCCAGGCAGCCCATGAGTTCATTCTCGGGTACAAAAGATAATCCCCTGTCAGACTAAAAGCACCGTAGTCAGAAACCCTGTCCTTATGGTTTCAATCAAGAGAAAAAGAGCTAAAATGTTACTCTGTTTAAACGCCCCGGCCGGG
>CAYPEQ010000016.1:0-44369 GCA_964409915.1 uncultured Methanoregula sp.
ACGGTAACCACGTCGTTACCCGTCACGCAGCCGGTGTCGGTATGCCCTGTATCGTAGCAGCATGCGCACTGGATGCAGGCACCCAGATGTTCGGACCTGAGGCAACTTCAAAGGTCTACCAGGACACATTCGGGCAGCTCGACTCATTCAAGAAGCCGATCCAGGCTATAGCAAAGGGTGTATAAACCCTCCCGGATACAAATGACTGAAGCCACGTTCCCCCAGTGCAGGATTGTTACTGAGCGACTGCTTAATCCAGAAACTACCGAACAAATGCTCAACAGACTTGTTGAGGTTCCCGGAATCCGTCGCATGGTTCTTAACGGGCCACGCCTTCCGGCTACCATTACTTATGGCCCCGCCAAAGGACTTGCCAACCCTCATTCAATGAGAAAGGCAATTCACGTCGGTGACCAGGAAGTGGATCTGCAGGTTCATGTGGGTACGGTACTTCTTGAGATTGAAAGCCGCGAAATTATTCCAGCACTGAAGGCCGCATGCGAACAGGTATTCACTAATTTTACCTTCCGGATTCAGGAAGGAAAATTTATGAAGACCGAGCCGTCCCTTGTTGATTACTGCAAGTACGGGCCGGATGCGGACAAATCAATCCTTGGCCTTGCTGATCCAAGCAGCAAGTCCAAGCCCACTATCATTCAGGGAATCAAATAATGCCGATAGGACGAGTAACCCAGGTAGTTGACTGCCGCGAGGCGATGGGCATGGGTAAAGGAGGAGGGATTGCCCAACGAGGCACCATCTCCGAATGCCGGTACCCGGATGTGATTGTGGTCGGGATGTCTCCCGGACGCCGCCACGTTACTAAACCGGTGTGCGACATCACCTCGGGTTTGAGACAACAGGGCGTCGAATATAGCATTAGCACTCTCGTGCTGAATGCCGGAAGCGGCGTCCCCCCGGACGCCCCCAATATTGCCGGCGGCGTCATCGGCGCTTACTTTGGGCTTACCGATAAGGAAATCGCGCAGATTGAGAAACACAAAGTTGCTATACTTCACCATGGGAACGTCCGATCCCATGTCGTGCACAAGGTTCGGTTTATCCTCGAAAATTGTGACGTGAAGGCGGTTGTCGTCTCACAATCCCCGATTGATTACGAAGATCTCGCAAAAGAGGGCGTGAAGACTGCCGTTGTGATGCCACCGGCCGACCGGATCCGGACGAAAGGCACGGTGATGGCGATCGTGAGCGGTGTCACCCGTGGTCAGACCCCCACGCGCGAAAAGATGGCGGAAGTCATTTCATCTGTCATGAGAATCGTGAAAAAAAAGGAAACAACATTGGAGTGATTAAACAATGGCATACAAACCCCAGTATTGTCCCGGCCAGACGCACATCGCTGAAAACAGGCGCAAGCAGCTGGACCCCAGCCACAAGCTTGAAAAGCTTCGCGATGTAACCGACAAGGACCTCGTCCTTGTCATGGGACACAAGGCACCAGGTGCAGCATATCCATCCGCCCACCCGCCACTCTCTGAGCAGCAGGAACCCGCTTGCCCAATCCGCAAGCTCGTGACCCCGACCGACGGCGCAAAGGCCGGCGACCGTGTCCGTTACATCCAGTTCACCGACTCGATGTACAACGCACCCTGCCAGCCGTACCAGAGAAGCTGGCTCGAGGCATACCGCTTCCGCGGCATTGACCCGGGTACCCTTTCAGGCCGTCAGATCATCGAATGCCGTGAGAGAGATCTCGAAAAGTATGCAAAGGAACTCGTCAACACCGAGCTCTTCGATGCAGCACTTACCGGCATCCGTGGCTGCACTGTGCATGGACACTCCCTCCGTCTCGACGAGAACGGAATGATGTTCGACATGCTCCAGCGTTTTGTCATCGACAAGAAGTCCGGACAGATCAAGTACGTCAAGGATCAGGTCGGCGTTCCTCTTGACTCTGAAGTCAAGGTTGGCAAGGCCATGGACGAGAAGTGGCTCAAGGCTCACACAACCATGTACCACTCACTTGTCGGTACCGGCTTCCGCGATGACGCAGAATACGTTGAATACATCCAGCGCATCCACGCGCTCAGGGTAAAATACGGCTTCATGCCAAAGGAGTGATAAGACATGGCAAAGGCAAAAATCGAAAGGACCCAGAAGCTCTTCCTGAAGGCAATGAAGGAGAAGTTTGCAGAAGACCCCCAGGCAACCTCAACAGTGTTCGCCCGCGAAGGTCTCGAGCAGTCCCCGCGCAAGATGGAGTTCTTAAAGGAAGGCCAGAAAGTCGCTCTGGAACGCGGCATCTCAATGTACGACCCCAAGCGCTGCCACTGTGGCGGTATACCGCTCGGCCAGCGCCAGTTGATGACCTACGAGATCTCCGGCACGGGCGTCTTTGTAGAAGGAGATGACCTTCACTTCGTCAACAACGCTGCAATGCAGCAGATGTGGGATGACATCCGCCGGACGATCATCGTCGGCCTCGACCTCGCCCACGGCACCCTCCAGAAGCGTCTCGGCAAGGAAGTTACCCCTGAGACCATCAACGAGTACCTCCACGTTCTTAACCATGCAATGCCCGGCGCAGCTGTCGTCCAGGAACACATGGTCGAGACCCACCCGGCACTCGTCGATGACTGCTACGTCAAAGTCTTTACCGGCGATGACGAGATGGCAGACGACCTTGAGCCCCAGTTTGTCTTAAACCTCGACAAGCTCTTCCCGGCAAAGCAGGCCGCTGACCTCAAGGCAGCTGTCGGCAAGTCCATGTGGCAGGCAGTCCACATCCCGACAACAGTAAGCAGGACCTGCGACGGTGGAACGACCTCCCGGTGGTCCGCCATGCAGATCGGTATGTCCTTCATCGGTGCGTACAAGATGTGCGCCGGTGAGGCAGCAGTCGCCGACCTCGCATTCGCAGCAAAGCACGCTGGTGTTATCCAAATGGCAGATATCCTGCCCGCCCGCCGTGCACGTGGCCCGAACGAACCAGGTGGCATCAAGTTCGGACACTTCGCCGACATGATCCAGGCAGACCGCAAGTACCCGAACGACCCCGTCAAGGCAACCCTTGAAGTCGTCGGTGCAGGCGCAATGCTCTTCGACCAAATCTGGCTCGGATCTTATATGTCCGGCGGTGTCGGATTCACCCAGTATGCAACCGCTGCATACACCGACAACATTCTTGACGACTACTGCTACTACGGTCTTGACTATGTCAAGAAAAACCACGGCGGTCTCGGAAAGGCAAAACAGACCCAGGAAGCAGTCAACGATATTGCATCCGAGGTTACCCTCTACGGTATGGAACAGTACGAGCAGTACCCGACTGCACTCGAGGACCACTTCGGCGGTTCCCAGCGTGCATCCGTCCTTGCCGCAGCGGCAGGTATCTCCTCTTCACTTGCAACATTCAACTCCAATGCAGGTCTGAACGGCTGGTACATGTCGATGCTCATGCACAAGGAAGGCTGGTCACGTCTCGGCTTCTTCGGCTACGACCTGCAGGACCAGTGCGGTTCCGCGAACTGTATGTCTGTCCGGCCCGACGAGGGCTGTATCGGAGAACTCCGCGGTCCAAACTACCCGAACTACGCAATGAACGTCGGACACCAGGGAGAATACGCAGCAATTGCTGCTGCCGCCCACTATGGACGCCAGGATGCCTGGACCCTGTCCCCGCTCATGAAGATCACGTTCGCAGACCCGTCACTCAAGTTTGACTTCTCCGAACCACGCCGCGAGTTCGCAAAGGGTGCAATCCGTGAGTTCATGCCCGCTGGCGAGCGCTCACTGATCATCCCCGCAAGGTAAGCACGATCGTCCCCCAACCAAATTTTTTTTCTTTTTTCACAAGTCTTGTCCGGCTTGAAGTATTTCTCTCCCACTTGAGATGACAGCTCGATAAAATTTAGCGCAGATTATATGCGGAGGAATTTTTCGAGGGTGTTTCATTAAAACTGCTTCAGTTTTTTAAAGTTGCTGACAATTCCGTCATCTTTTTATGGTTTGGTTCATATGGGTGATTACCCCTTGAGAAATGAGGAGTATAAGGTGCAGAAATGAGCAATGAACAGACAAAACTTCCGGTGAATTACCACGAGGCCGCAGAAACGCTAAAAAAAATACTAGGTCTGAAAGGATCACCGGTTGCTATCAGGTTCGCACCGTCGAAAACGGACATCCCGGCTGGGATGGTGGAACTCGATACGACCATCCGGCATTGTTCGATGGTAAACCTGGCCCGGACAGAGGGGAAGATCTTCTATGCCCCCGCTGAACGACACGAATGCAATGGCGGTGCATGGTCGCTGGGACTAAAAGAGATCACGCCCACGCTCAAAAATGGCGAATTTTATTTCAAACTGGGAAAATTTGACAGTGATGCTGCCTGTAAGCGGACCATAGAGAGAATCCCGCATCTCGATACGTGCGAAACCTATGCAACACTCTATGCACCGCTCGAAAAGACGCCGTTTACCCCACAGGTTATTGTGATTGTTACTACACCCCGTAACATGCTCAAGCTCGCCCAGAGCAGCCTCTTCCGGATTGGCGGAAGAATTTGGGCCGAGTTCTCCGGTATCCAGTCGGTATGTGCTGATGTGACAGCGCAGACTTACCTCTCCGGGCGGCCGAATTTCTCGCTGGGCTGCGACGGTTCACGCAAGTTCTCGGGTATAGGTGATGACGAAATGGTGATGGGATTCCCGGCAGAGATGCTACCTGAAATCATCTCGGCATTGTCCATTATAATCGGCGCCGCCGGATCAAAATAACCATAGCCCCCGAAAAAAAGCAATAAATGAAGTCCCATCTCCTCTATCGAAGCTTAATGTTTAGACTGGGGACCAACTCACTTCTTTTACGCTATTTTCTAACGGTTGGAAAAAAAAACGGAAGCGTATGAAAACCCTTATACTCTGACGAACGGAAAAAATCGTAATGAAAAACCCGTTCCACGTAATGATTATACCAACGCTGGGCTGCCCCTCAAAGTGCAAGTACTGCTGGAGTTCCGAAGAGGGTTCGCCGATCATGACCGTGGACACGTTAAAGGAGATCGTGGCGTGGCTTCGGGATATCCCCAATGACCGGGTGACGTTCACCTTCCACGGTGGGGAACCACTGCTTGCGGGAGCTGAATTCTACCGGCAGGTGCTACCGCTGCTTTCAGAAGGGCTCGCCCGGATGCATCCGGAGTTTGCAATGCAAACGAATCTCTGGCGGATGACACCGGAGATAGCCGACATTCTGGTTGCATATCATGTGCCAATCGGTTCAAGTATCGACGGGCCGGAAGCAATCACGGACTCACAACGGGGGGACGGGTATTACCGGAAGACCATGAAAGGCTACGAAATTGCAAAAACCCACGGTCTTGATGTCCGATTTATCTGTACGTTTACGAACAGGTCTGTGAAGAAAAAGGAAGAGATATTCCGGTTTTTCCTCGAAAAAGGATTTACTCTGAAGCTGCACCCGGCACTGCCATCGCTGCGTTCCGAAAACCCGAAAGAATGGGCGCTTGAACCGGCGGAATACGGCGAATTGCTGGTATACCTGCTTGACGAGGCCCTCGGCCACATGAGCGAGATCGAAGTGATGAACGTCAACGATCTGTGTAGGTGCGTCTTCACACGAAGAGGTAGTGTCTGCACATATGTTGACTGCATGGGCAGCACATTCGCAGTAGGGCCTGACGGCAGCATCTATCCCTGCTACCGGTTTGTCGGGATGCAGGAATACGTGATGGGTAACGTAGCTGACAAGCCGTCGATAGAACAACTGATGGCATCACCGGCAGGAAAACTGATGCTTGCTTTTAAAGACTACGTTGATACTGCCTGCGGGAAATGTAAGCATATCAAATACTGCCGGGGTGGTTGCCCCTATAATGCCATGGCACCGACACCAAGAGGGATCGAAGGCGTTGACCCCCATTGCGTGGCTTATACACGCATCTTCGACGAGATTGGCGACCGGCTCAACAAGGAGATATTCGAAGCCCCACCTATGGAGATGGGTGGATTTGGGATGACCAGATCGCAAACGCCGGTAAAACCCGGTGTTATGGCCCTTATGCGGAAGAACGCTATGCGGTAACACCGGCTTTTTTTTGCAAAACGATTCCAGGAGAACGCCTCCACCGTGCAGGCATCCCCCATGGAGCGATAGTTCCTCATAAAGGAATACACCATTTATCGCAATGCGAAGAGGCGGTGCAGGGGAACAGACATTATCGCCTCCGTTCTGCTGTGTACTATGATTCGGGATAGGGTTTTTTCCGGGAATAAAAAAAATGAGGGGGATTTTACGCGCTCTTTGCACCGGTATTCTTGCCGGGTGTCTTGTCACTGACTGCGGATTTCGCATTTGCCGACGCCTTCTTTGCGGCGACAGCTGCCTTGGTTATTTTCACTGACGTAGTAATCACTTCCTTTCGTTGTTTGTGGTGTATGCCACATGCTGTTGTTCTAATTATGCCGGGATATACTCTTTCTTATGAGAGGCGGATTCCGGAGGTATTGCACGGATATTTTCGCGACCGGGGTGCGGATAGCGCACCGGTAGGATCCAACCGAGTTTTTCTATGAACGCAATCCGCAACCCTCATCTATCTTTGTCAACCACACAAACAGATGGAAATATCGGAAAATGGCAGGAACAAGAAGGGTTTTGGCCTGCTCATCCTCTCCATTTCGCTTGCAATGTTTATGGCAAGCCTTGACAGTACGATTGTCAATATCGCACTCCCGGCAATCAGCGAATCATTCAATTTCTCAACGAGCACCGTGAGCTGGGTTGCTACGTCCTACCTGCTGGTGATGGTAGGCTGCGTGCTCGTCTTTGGGAAGATCTCAGACACTATCGGATACAAGAAGATCTTCCTTACCGGCTTTGCCATATTCACACTCGGATCCTTTTTCTGCGGTTTTCTGCCGGGGATCATCGTTGGGTTCCCTTCGCTCGTGGCATCCCGGATGTTCCAGGGTCTGGGCGGGGCAATGATCCTGTCGGTTGCCGCAGCCATGGTCACCGCTTTCATCCCGGCAGAGCAGACAGGAAAGGCGATGAGTATCATCATGCTGTTTGCAGCTCTTGGCACTGCGATTGGCCCAACCATCGGCGGCGTACTGACCCAGTACCTTTCCTGGCACTGGATCTTCTTTATTAATGTTCCAGTCGGGATCTTTGCGGTTCTTCTCGGTGCAAAAGTTATCCCGGCGTCACAGCAAGTATCAGGATCAAGAGGTTTTGACAAAATAGGTGCCGGGCTCGCATTTGTTGGTCTGGCCTCACTTGTGTTTGTAGTGTCGGAAGGCGAGACCCTCGGCTGGATGTCCGCGGCTATTCTTATCGCAGCCGCTTTAGCCATCATAACTCTTGTCTGGTTCATCCTGCATGAACTTGGTACTGGAGACCCCCTGCTCGATTTAAACCTGTTCCGGAACGGGAACTTCATTTTAACAAACCTGGTTCTCAGCCTTGTTTTCTTCAGTTTCTCCGGTATCAGCTACCTCCTCCCGTTCTATCTGGAATTTGTCCACGGTTATGACACATCAACCGCAGGCTTGATCATGACCTCTCTCTCGTTTGCCATGCTGGTCGCCGGCCTTATTGCGGGTGTGGCATTCAACCGACTGGGACCACGCCGGCTCTGCATGCTGGCATGCATCCCTCTTATCATCGGCTATTTCCTCATGACAATGCTGCAAGTTTATACATCCACCGGGTTCGTTGTCACAAGTCTTGCCCTTATCGGGTTCGGGCTTGGCCTGATCGTCACTCCTATCACCACATTGATCATGATGTCGGTCTCAAAGACAAAGGAGGGGATGATTTCAAGCCTTACCACACTTGAGAGGATCGCCCCCTTATCGATCGGAATTGCCACGTTCAACCTGATTCTTATTGTCGGTGTTATTTCGATTGCAAAAAGCAACGCGGTAACGATGCAGTCCCCGGCCGATATCAAGATGCAAGTGCTCTCTGCCGGGTTTGATCTCTCGTTTATCCTCTCACTTGTGCTGGGTATAGTAATCCTGATCTTTTCCATCCTGTTAAAAGAGGAGATCCACCCGGATTACGCCGATGAAGCGAAGATCCTGCTTAAGGATTAACAGTAAAAATGCCGGGCTATATGCGGATAACCAACCGGTAGATTCCAGACTAAAATGCAGGGAGATTCCCGCTACACTCACTTTCTTTCCGGAGTCAGAATACCAAACAGGTTTCCTTCAGAGTCGAGGATCATCGCTGTGTACCCTACACCAGGGATGGCAGTCTTGGGCATCATGATCTCCCCACCCAGTTTCTCCACCTTTGAAAGCACGGCATCGATATCATCAACCTGTATGAAATCAAGAATCGATTCGTTCAGGTGCCGTTTGTACAGTCCGCCAGAGTTCAACGTACCCGGTGCAGACGGGCCGGTTGTAATCGCATGGTACTGCATCTTTGCCATACCACCAGGATCCGGGATAGGAACGACCGGTTCGATCGTCCAGTCAAGAAGGTCAGAATAAAATTTTTGTGCCCGGCCAACATCGTCTGCCGGAATCATAAAATGCAAGAGATTTGGCATGGATGTAGATAAGAATCTTGGAATATTTAGTGGTAGGGATTACCGGATATTATCAGGTTAATTGTGGAGCAAATATTGACCATCAGAGTTTTTTTCAAAAATTGAAATCACATTCTCCCGGAATTTTCCGGTATAGAAAGCGTATGATGGAAAAATTTTATAAAAAATTTTCAGAATGCAAAATCTTACGGTTGAAAGAAATTGTCATTGCTTTCACGCCGGCTAAAACAAGACTGCTTGACTCGAACGCAACCTATCTTTCATTAACGAAAGTCCACATGCCCAAATAATCCATAATCAGCCCCAGTTTTATAATTCGGGCTTTAAATACCCCGTTTTCCCAGATATGATTTCGAAACCTTTTAATTGAGATCTCACTAATTTTACATTGACCACAAAGAGTTTAACTCGATGTGCGTGGCATTGCATTTTGAATACTCTCGTGCATTCGCACGTAGGGAGGAGGCTAAATGGAACAAATAGTATTTGGCATTGGAATTACTGCATTGGCAGGAGCTCTTGCCACCGTAGCCGGTTCCGCGGAAGATACTGAATCCAACATTGGGTCGCAGGGAGACCCGAACTCACAGGTTCAGCTCGCACCGCAGATGGGTTTTGTGCACCGCATCTTCAATAAGGCGGTAGCTGGAGAACCCCCGGCATATGGTCTGTGGTGTGCTCTGGGTGCAGGACTTGCATGGGCCTTTTTGGCCATGCAGATAAACGCGGTTCTCGCGATTGTCCTGGGCTCTCTTCTTGCAGTCTTCGTTCAGGGTATCTATGCTACAACTGCATACCTGGGCAGGACAGCAAGCCTTTCCAAGTTCGGCCAACCGGTATACGTGGACATCTTAAAGTCCATGACAACGGTTGCCATGGCTCATGCCTTTGTAGCAATTTTCTGTACTGTCACCATCTGTTACCTGATCAACGTCGCGCTGGGACACCCGTTCCCGCTGCCGCTGCTCGGGTTCATCTGGGGAATAACCCTCGGTGCAGCAGGATCGGCAACAGGGAACCCGTACTACGGCAAAGAGCGCCAGTACCAGAACCAGAAGTTTGGTGCCGGTGTTCCGATCTCAGCATCCGGGAACATCGTCCGGTATGCTGAAGCCGGAGAGCGCAACTCGCTTGACAACGGATTCTTCACCGCAAAGTTCGGTGGCCCCGCATCGGGTCTCTGTTTTGGACTGATCGTATTCCTTGAACTCTGGCGGACTATTGTCTTTGACAAGATCAGCCCGGGCATAGGAGCGATCGTCGTCGGTATACTTATTATCCTGATCTTCACGGTAATTGACCGTTACATCGAAGTCTGGGCACGTAAGAACTATGGACCCTACACGGCACCAGTGAAGGAGGCAGCACCATGACTGCAGTTGCAGCAAAGCCAGCCGCAGGATCGGCAATGAATCCCACCGCCATGGTTGTCGGTGTAGTCCTGCTTATCATCCTTCTCGTGATCGCTGCAGTTGTCTCGCCAGGTCTTGGCCTCATGGCCCTGATTGGTGTGATCATTGGTGGTGTCCTGATCGGGTTCGGTGTTCACTTTGTGCCGGTTGGCGGTGCACCCGCAGCAATGGGCCAGGCGCCCGGTATCGCAACCGGTGTCGCGATGCTCGCAGCAGGTGCAGGGCTTGCCGGACTATTCGGTGGCGCATGGGCAGCAAGCCAAGGATTTGCCATCGCCATTATCACCGGAGGCATAGGTGGCGGAATGATGATGGCCATCACATGTATGATGGTGAACTTCGTCTACGTCTTTGGTATGGGTATCCCTGCAGCATCAGGCAAGGTAGCAAAGGACCCGATCACCGGGGACACGCAACCTGAATACAAATCTCAGGGTACTGAAGGCCACGGTCTTCCGTTCGTCTCATTTGTGGGCGGCGTTACCGGCGGTATTCTTGGTGGAGCTGGCGGGACGCTCATCTATCTTGAGCTTCTTAACCTCTATCAGGCAACACTCCCGACCTTGATGAACGCATCGGCTGCACAGGTTCTCCCGATCGCAGTTTCCGTAGCAGGAACCTTTGCCATTGGTATGTTCCTTGTAAACGCGGTGCTGACTGCCTACAACATCACAGGAACAATCGAAGGTCCGCACGACCCCAAGTTCAAGCGCTGGCCTCGGGCAATTGTCGCATCCGCAGTCGCGTCAGCGCTTTGCGGTCTTGTGGCAATCCTGATAGTCATCACGATCTGAGGTGTTGAAATGACCGTAAAAGTTGAAGTAATTGAAGGAGGCATACCGCACACGAAGATCCTGATCGCAGGACTTATCTGCACAATCGTGTGCCTGTACCTCTCATATCTCAATGTGGTAACCAACACCGAGATGTTCTCGTTCTTCGGGGGCCTTGCCGCAGTGGCAGCCCTTATCTGGGGAAGCCATACCATCAAGGTGCTGTGCAGTTACGGTATCGGTACCGGTGTGCCCTCGGCAGGTATGATCGCGTTCGGTTCCGGTGTTATAGCGATGCTCCTTGCAACCAAGTTCGGCGTTGCAGCACCTATTGTTGCGCTCGTCCTTGCAGCCGTCATTGGACTTATTCTTGGATATCTCGCAAACGAAGTCCTCAACATGAAAATCCCGGCAATGATCCAGGCTCTTACCGAGCTTGCGGTTGTCGGTGCACTCACGCTGATGGGCCTTGCAGTCCTTATCACGGGCAGCTTCACGTTTGCCGGCCTAACAAGCGGATCGGTAACATTGTTGAGCTCAATCTCCATGCCAAGTTATCAGGTCTCGTTTATTGGCGGCGGATTGACTGCCGTTGCTTTCCTTCTTGGGGCAATCGCAATCCAGCACCCGTTCAACGCGTGTCTGGGACCAGGCTGGAAACAGGACCGGATGCTCATGCTCACTGCAGAATGCGGTTTCCTGAGCATGATAGTAGCAGCCATTATGTCGTTTGCTCTTGTCGACGCTATATCAGCGATCATCTCGCTGCTCATTGCACTCATAGGATGGGTATACACCTACTGTGAGTACATCAAGATGTCGAAGCGCGATGCATACGCATGGCTTGACTCAAAGCCAATTCCTGATGTGGAGGGACACTAACATGGGATATGTTGTTGTTCTTCCGGAATTCGGACTGGTCGCTGACCCCGTTGTCGGTATCATTACGACCGCAGGCGAGTCACTCTCCCCGGTTGTTGACAAGGTTGCAATCCTCGAAGCATCGGCAGATGATCTGGTTAACATGCTTTCTGGCGAAGGAAACTATGTTGCATCCTTCCCGGGCCGCGAGAAGACCCTTGTGATCGGTGGCAGCATCAATGCCTTCTGGTATGGACTTGCTATCGGACTACTCGTTGCAGGAATCATTGCATTCCAGCTGATCAAGGTGGGGAGCTGACATGGTAGACAAGAAATCACCGGCAAGTGGATGGCCGCTCGTAAAAGGCGACTTCCACTCAGGAGATGCAAACAGCTGCGTCGCTGTTATCACCATGGGTTCCCACCTCGATGAACAGGGTATCTGTGATGCAGGCGCAGCGATGTGCGGTTCCTGTAAGACCGAAAACCTCGGTCTCGAAAAGGTCATCGCCAACTACATCGCCAACCCCAACATCAGGTTCATGATCCTCTGTGGTACCGAAGTCAAGGGCCACCTCTCAGGCCAGTCCATGGTCGCGCTCCACAAAGGCGGCGTCAAGGACGGCAGGATCGTCGGTGCTGAAGGCGCTATCCCTTTCATTGAAAATCTCAATGATGCGGCTATCAAGCGTTTCCAGGAACAGATCACCGTCGTCAATATCATGGAGACCGAGGACCTTGCCGCCATCAAGGCCAAGATCAACGAACTCAAGGCCAACGACCCAGGCGCCTTTGCCGCCGACCCCATTGTCGTCGAAGTCAAGGAAGCGGCTGGCGGCGCTGAAGAAGCCGGCGGGGAAGTACGCCCGATATCCGGCGAGATGGCGATCATCACCGCACGCATCAAAATCATCGAAAAGATGGTCACGAACATTGGATACCGCGACAAGTTTGCCGCTGGTGTCTATGCAGGGAAGATCGAAGGATTGATGATCGGTCTGATTATCTCCTTTGCCCTGATCGGATTCATGTGGATGGGGTGAATGAGATGGCAGAAGAAGCAAAAGCTGCAGGACCAGTCAGGATGGTTGCAATCGACAATATGGTTGAGAACATCCGCTACAAATCACAGATCCTTGCACGAACCAACAAAGTCGAATCGGCCAGTTCCACAAACGGTCTTATTGCCTTTGTTGCGGGACTGCTCATTGCTGTGATCCTGATTGTGGTGCCGGCATTACTGATCTGAGGTGAAGACAAATGGCAGATAAGAAATCACCGGCAAGTGGATGGCCGCTCGTAAAAGGCGACTTCCACTCAGGAGATGCAAACAGCTGCGTCGCTGTTATCACCATGGGTTCCCACCTCGATGAACAGGGTATCTGTGATGCAGGCGCAGCGATGTGCGGTTCCTGTAAGACCGAAAACCTCGGTCTCGAAAAGGTCATCGCCAACTACATCGCCAACCCCAACATCAGGTTCATGATCCTCTGTGGTACCGAAGTCAAGGGCCACCTCTCCGGCCAGTCTATGGTCGCGCTCCACAAGGGCGGCGTCAAGGACGGCAGGATCGTCGGTGCTGAAGGTGCTATTCCCTTCATTGAAAACCTCAATGATGCGGCTATCAAGCGCTTCCAGGAACAGATCACCGTCGTCAATATTATGGAGACTGAGGACCTTGCCGCCATCAAGGCCAAGATCAACGAACTCAAGGCCAACGACCCAGGCGCCTTTGCCGCCGACCCCATTGTCGTCGAAGTCAAGGAAGCGGCTGGCGGCGCTGAAGTTGCAGCAGCAGGGGCAAACCCCCAGTTCCTCGAGATCGAGAAGAGACTCGACAAGATCGAGAAGAAACTCGAGTTCGTGGATGCTGAAGTGGCACAGCGTGTTGGGAGAAAAATCGGACGCGATATCGGCATACTGTACGGCCTCGTCGCAGGCTTGATCGTATTTGTCATGCTGCTGTTTATGCTCCAGAAATTGATGGCATTGGTGTAATGGAGGTGTAAAAACATGTTCAAGTTTGAGAAAGAACAGAGTGTCTGGGACTTCAACGGCACCAAGATTGGTGGACAGCCCGGCGAATACCCGACCGTATTAGGTGCTTCAATCTTCTACAACAAACAGGAGATTGTCCTTGACGACCACACAGGAAAGATCGACAAGGCAAAGGCAGAAGCACTCTGGAACCGCTGTCAGGTACTCTCTGACATGACCGGTGTTCCGCATTTTATTCAGATCATCGCGGAATACGGGGAAGCATTCGAGAGCTATTTCAGCTGGTTCGACAGTATCGACAACAAGACTGCATTCCTGATGGACTCATCGGTTCCAAAGGCGCTTGCCCATGCATGCGAGTACGTGACCGAAGTCGGGCTTGCCCACCGTGCAATCTACAACTCTATCAATGGTTCAATCCTGCCCGAAAGCATCGAGGCCTTAAAGAACAGTGATGTAGATGCAGCAATTGTCCTTGCTTTCAACCCGGCAGACCCGTCAGTTGCGGGTCGCGAAAAAGTGCTCGTCGAAGGCGGCGTCGCAGGACAGACCAAAGGGATGCTCGAGATTGCAGAATACTGCGGTATCAAGCGCCCGATTCTGGACACTGCAGCAACCCCGCTCGGCCTTGGATCTGGTGGAGCCTACCGTGAGATTCTTGCCTGTAAAGCAATTCACGGATACCCGACTGGTGGTGCATACCACAACATGACGGTTTCCTGGACCTGGCTCAAGCGCTGGAAAGGCACCAGTAAGACCCCTTCAGTCCTTGCAGAAGGCTACAAGGGCAAGGATCTTCTGCTCGAACAGATGTCCCACCACTATCTCGGTGGCATTGAAGGCATCAAGCAGGCTGCATGGTCAGCACCCGATATCGGCTGCAACATGATTGCAAGCACCCTCGGTGCCGACCTTATTATGTACGGTCCGATTGAAAACGTCGAAGCAATGATCACCGCACAAGCCTATACGGATATCACTGTCCTTGAGGCGACCCGCCAGCTCGGGATCGAGTGCAAATCAGAAAGCCACCCCATCTTTAAACTCATCTAAATTTTTTTTCGCCTTTCAAAGGCACTTTTTAAAAAAGGTGTCTATGCTTGTTTTGTTTGTCGGTATGTTCTCCGATCCCCGGAATTACTTTACCTGCCAAACACGTGCTGGAGGCTCTCCTCGGCATCCTCTTTGCGTCCTAGCAGGCGCAGTGCCTCAGCACGGTGTTGCCAGACAAAAGAGTTGATCGGATTGAGACTGATCGCCAGATCGAAAGTCGCAAGCGCTTCCTTGTTTCTCCCCAGACCCATCTGTGCAATCCCTTTTGCAGCCATTGCCCGTATATTATTTGGGCCTTTTTCGAGGACGCGATCAAAGCATGAAAGGGCATCCTCGTACTTCCCCAACGCATTTAGTGAGTAGCCTTTGTTTGCAAGGGCAATCGTAAACTCTGGATCGAGGGTGAGTGCATGCTCAAAACAGGCAATAGATTCTTCGTACCTGCCAATCTTGCGCAGGGTATAGCCCTTTTCATACCATGTCGTGAGGAGATGAGGATTTATTCCAAGCGCATTATCGTAGCAGGCAAGAGCATCTTCGTGCCGGCCAAGAGCATAGAAAACCTCACCTTTCTGTTCGAGCGCCACGGTGTTCTTCGCATCAGTCGCAAGGATCGTATCGTATTCAGCAAGAGCATCGTCGTATCGTCCGACCCGGGCCAGATGATGCGCCACTTCAAGCATTGCCGCAAAGTCCATATCGTATCATACACCAAATGCGCCCCAATCGTAATAAAATGGCCTGACCGGGAAAAGAACACTGGGGAAAAAGTCACTGCCGGGCTGACCGGTACAGGATTATCCCGGTGCAACCCAGTACAGCAATAACGGCCGACAAGGGCTGCATTGCAGTATCGGGGGTTACTTTAACAGCGGCAGGAGCGGATTCAAGGGGCGCCACGGGTAAGGTGGGCTGCTCATGGAGAGCGGGGGGAAAGTCTGGGGGCTGGAGCTCTGCCAATTTCACTGCATACTGATGTAATATTCTGCAATGCGGTATTTCATGCAGGATTAGTGTTAACAGCACAGACCCCTGTAACGAGAAGACAGGACAATAATCCGAACAGAAGGACGAGGGTTCCAGAATGGTGGGGGAAAAACAGGCGTATCATGGTTATTGCAGAGTATAAACTGCCGGCAGATATATTTGTTGCCGGGTAGTATAAACAGCGAGCGCCGCAGATGTGACAAAGGGCGAGATAAAAAAAAAAGATCTGCCGACAAACCCGGTCTACACTATCCGCAGACAACGAGTATATCGAGAATATGAAAATTCCAATCAATACAGGCGGTAGATGAAAAATCCGTCCTGATAGTTTTCGGCCTGATCGTAATCTGCAAGGAGATTCTTGCGGTTGCCAAAAGAAAGCATCCGTTTCCTGAGAGGTTCCATCCCGCTTGTGTGGTGGATGAGTTTTTTGATCTCCTCGTTTGCCTGGCGGATCTCCTTTATCTTTATCTTTCCCAAAAGATCCGCAGGTGAAGCGTTGATGTCAAAATAGGCAAAAAGGGACTCAAGAGAAATCAGCCAGAGTTTTTCCTGCACCGCGTTCTCTGCAGCCTGGGTTGCTTCCGCATCGGAAAGAACGAGATATGCTTCATCATTGCCATGAAAAAAAGCCTTAAATCCATACAAATGGCCGTTTGAAATACGGAGTGCGGTTTTATCCACGCCAAGAAACCGGGCGAGCACCTCACGTTTCTGCTGCATCACCGGATCCTGATTTTTATGCATTCACTCCTCCGTACCCTCAGCAGATGAGATCATATGTATAGTGTGTGCACATTCAGCATGGATGTATAAGATATTAAGTTACGCCGTTTAAACCTGGATTCCCCGGGGTCATAAGATACGTGAAAATAAGGATGAAATAGGATAACAGGGTCGTTTTTTCTGGCCTTACGAGAGGTCAAGGGGTTCGAATCCCTGTTTCAATACCTTCCCGAACTGTACATTTATCTTTGGATCCTGAGCGCAGACGGGACATTTATAATCTTCAGGAAGATCATCAAATTTTGTCCCGGGTTTTATACCCCGGTGAGGTTCTCCTCGTTTCTCGTCATACACATATCCGCAGATCGAACAAATATACCGGGTCGGTGCCCACTCATCAAAACCCCATTTGCCGATCTTGCCGCGTCCCTGGTACCCACAGACCGGGCAGACGTAGTCTTCAGGAAGATCCTCAAAAGGAGTTCCCGCAGGGATACCATTGTGCGGTTCGCCACGGAGTGGTGAATAAACATAGCCACAAAGACGGCAACGGTACCGACTTAGTTTCCAAGTGGGTATCTTTTTTGCTGGAGATTTTTTTCCGGCTTTTATCCCGGCCACCTTGGCTTTCGAGACCGGAATGCTTTTTTCTTTTTTCGATACCGGCTTCTTCTTTGCCGGTGCGGCCTTTTTTACCGGCACCGCTTTTTTCGATCGTGCCGAGGATATGGCCGGGCTCCGTACCTTCTGTACTGCTTTGGTTCCGGAAGATCCGGAAACTTTTTTGGTTCCTGGCATTTGTGTTCTCCGGACCGGGTGGTCCAGGCTCTTTAGGTCGACCCGGCAATCACCCGCTCTAACGGATGATGGAAGCTAATGGCTCTTATACATTATGCATTCTGCAATTCCACACTTTGAACATTTGGGTTACTGGTTATCCCCACAGTACAATCCTATGAATGATACTAAAAACCGCGAATTTATCCATATTAACTGCGCATGATCAGAAGTATTGATATGACCGACTTGATTTCAGGAATTATCTATGCATTCGCGGCGCTTTTTGTAATACTCGATCCGCTCCTGTCGGTTCCGATTTTTGCGGGCATGACCAAAGGGCAATCATCGCGGGAGATCCACAAGCAGGCATTAATTGCAATTGCTGTTGCCGGTGTGCTAATGTATATCTTCCTCGTTTTTAATAATGCCATTTTCAGTGTCCTCGGCCTGACACTCTCAACATTCCAAGTCGCCGGCGGCGTTGTATTGTTCCTTCTTGGTATGCAGATGGCTCTGGGTATGGACCTCTGCAAGTCCAAAAACGAGACTCCGACAGCAGCCGGCGTGATGATTGGCACACCAATTCTCTGTGGACCAGGTGCAATAACAACAGTTATGCTCCTCTCAAATGACTATGGGTTCCTCATTCCGTTTATTGCAATTACGCTTTCGCTTGCGGCTTCCTGGGTAATCCTCTATTTCTCGGCAGGTATTCAGACCATTCTGGGGCCTGTCGTCACGGATGTCATGGGAAGAGTCATGGGCATGTTTGTTGCTGCAATTGCGGTTAAATTCATCTTCGCCGGGATAATGGGAACTTTGGGACTGCATCTCCCGGTATAATCCGGCATTTTTCCCGGATTCGTAGATTTCGATTTAAGAACGAAGGATCCTTCACAAAACATTTCCTAATAAATCCAAGGTTTTATTCATTTCAGGATCGCTCTTCAGTGAGCAGACCTCTACCATGTGGTGCGGGTGGTATCGTATTTTGGCATCCCGAAGCCCGTGCACCCCGAGATCACTTTCCCGGTTAATATACGTCACTTCTCCGGCCAAAAGAGCTGCTGTTTCCCTGTTAATAGCTTTGTAAATTCCTTCGCAATCCGGGAGTCCTTTCTCGAAATGGACAAGCGCGGTGTCCTTATTGAGGCGCTCGAACAAAGATATTGCCGCTACCTGGGAATTGACCCGGATCATCAGGCCTCGCAGGGGAAGTTCTGTAAAATGCTCGATGGCAAAAAAGACTGCCTCTTTCTCGTGGGCGAGCACCAGATCGTTCTCGCATCCCTTCCATTCGCACCACTTCACCAGAAACTCCATTACATCTTTTCGGTTTTCGGCCGTAATGGGTTCGATGGTGTTAGGGCAATTTTTTCGGAATTTGTTGAGCTGACTCCGGATTTTAAGGTAATTTTTTCCCGGGAGCTCTGCAAGGTCAGAGGCGAGATACACATATTCGAAGTGGTTCCGATCCGGAACTAAGGTGAGAGAAGAATCGATCTCCTTTATCCACCGTGCAGTTTCCGGATCGATGAGGACAAGTGGTGTATTGTCTCCAATCTCTATGGCGAAACGGATGAGATCCTTCATAAGTTCAGGATCCCGGGGCCCGATTGGGGGTCGGAAACGGGTTACACCAGCAATAGTACTGGCAAGAATAACATTGCCATTTATGTACGCGTACCGGTACTGGGCAATATGGTTCCAGCAGACCATATTCGTAAAGGTATTGTCGCTATGGGTCTGCGGATATAGCGTGTAATGATGCTCGAAAAAATCCCGGTCTGCAAGGGTGACCGGGCTGAAATCTTCCTGCTTCAACATCAGGATTCACCGTGATAGATAAGGGGAACGTACCCTTCCATAGGGGTAAATCCCAAGGGACGATAGAACTTTTCTGTGCCAGGTTCTGCAATAAGTGCGATCCATGTGATACCCGCATCCCGGCACCGGGCGATAAGCTGGGTAGCGATTGCCTTTCCCAGATGCTTTCCACGGTACCCGGGGAGCACTACGAGGTCTTGGATATACGCGTCCGATACGCCATCAGAAAGGGCCCGCCCCATGCCGACTGCCCGGCCACTTTTTGAGTCTGCTGCGACAGCAAAGGCAAAACTCCCCATGATAAGCGCGGGGATTTCTGCAGGATCAAACGAGTCTTGCCACCAGCCACCTGCACGGTAGAGGGCAACGATCTCTTCTGCATCCCATGAACGGACAATCTCAATGTGGATATCATCCTTCATCGCACAGAGGCCTCCCGGATAAAAAAGCTGTTAAAAGAGAAAAGAGCACCGATGCGGCAGGATTCCGTTTCATTAAACGACCAGCTAAGAATCATTCCCGCGAGGTGCCTGAACCTTGCCTATGGCGGTATCGACGATAGAACCAAGCTCGGAAATTCCCCAATGCTCCGAGTTTAAGATTAAATGGTAGATGGAGAGATCGTTGATATCAATATCATAATACTGCCGGTACCGTGCCGCTTCGCAATGTTCGCGTTCGAGGGTGATTGCTTTTGCAGTTATGATATCGGCTATCTGGTCACGAAATAAGATCCGTTCGAGACGACAACTGATAGGAGCAAAAAGCCAGATTTTGAGATCTGCTTTTTCCACCATCCATCCCGAAAGCCTGCCCTCGACAATGATATTGTCTTTTTTCTCGGCAATCTCTTTTTGCCGGGCATCGATCATCTTATCATAAGCCGGATCTCTTTCAGCAAGCCGGCCGAATTCGGCAAGTTCCATATTGTGCTCTTTTGCACACTGGCGGAAAACTTCGCCAGCCGATATCATGGTAAACCCGTGATGCTCTGAAAGGTACCGTGAGAGCGAGGTGGTCCCGCTGCCGGGAAGCCCACTCACGGTTATCCTCATTACATTCCTCCGATATTGAGGGCTTTTCTGATGACCTGGCTGATGGTGATCGAACAGATCATGTACCAGATCATCCATGCAGGAATAACCCAAATGACAGGAGTTGTCAGGTTCAGGGTTCCAAAATAGGGAAAGGTTATCGTGTTGTTAATTTCGTTTAACCGGTAGAGCAGCCAGAAGAAGATCGGAACCGTAAGGATGAGGATATACCCCATTGGCTTGAACTGTTGTTGGGAGAGTTCCAGTTGTTCGCGCATCATCCGGTCTTTTTTGACATCCAGTTTTTTGATCCGCTTTTCATCCTGAGATAACATTGCTTCCCGGTACTCTTTCTGGAAATCTTTCATTCTGTCCTGGACATCCGTCATCCGCTCATAATCGATCGTGTACTTCTGTATGATGGAAGAGTATAACCCGGTCAGTCCCGATAAAATAACAATTAAAATAAAAAACGGGATTCCGAACTGGTTAACAAGAGGGGAAAAAACGCCGTCTATTCCTTTTCCCACACTGGTACGCAGCCATGGGACGGTGTATGTCCACATCATAACGAACATGAACAGCAGCGCGACGTACAATCCGTATTTTTCCCAGAATTTCCCAAAGTCCATGGAAGCCACCTTATAAGAGATTACCTGAGGGCGTCCGCCATTTCTGTGGCAGCAAGATCCAGCAGATGATCTGCATTCGTGATAAGTTTGATTGTACAACCGGTCACCATCGCATACGCCGCGGCTATAGATCGGTTGAATTCCTGGTGTTCGGCTATTGCCCGGGCCCCTTCCTTGTCCCGGCTTCGGGTCTCATCAGTTATCCGCCGCATAAGAATCTGGTCATTATCCGTTTCAACAAGGATGATCATGTCGGGCATGATCTCATGGAGCACCCATTCAGGAAGCCCGGCAAGATATCCCTTAGGCGTTTTCACCGATGCATGCGTGTCGATCATAACATTACCGGGGATCTGTGCGATCGCCTGTGCTGCTCGCTGCTGGAGCCGTTTCTGATCGGTCCGGTCAAGTGACCGCATCTGGTCGCGGTTTTCTACAAGCCCCTCATTTTTAGCCACTTCAAACATAAAGGAGCCAAAATTGATGGGTTTGTATTCCACACCTTCATTTTTAAGCTTGCTCAATGCCTCGTTGATTACCGTTGTCTTACCGACACCCGGCACACCCGTGATAATGACCTTTTTTCCTGCCATTCCTGTTCCCTTCATCAATCATTCTTTGCCAAAGAATGTCCGCATGAATGGATACATTTCCATAATCTGCTGGCTTGCAATCTCTTCGTACAGCCTGTAGGTGATACTTACGGTCAGTAATAGTCCTGTTCCACTTACAGCGCCAATGACACCAAAGAGGTTTGCAACAATACTGAGTATCCCAATAAACACCCCGCCAATTACAGTAACGCGGGGGATATACCGGTCAAGGTATTTCTCCAGGACCTGAGGATTCCTACGGTACCCTGGGATCGACATGCCGGACATCTGGATCTGGCGTGCCACATCTTTTGAATCGAGACCGGCAGTCTTGATCCAGAAGAGTGCAAAGATTGCACCACCAACCACCATGAATGTAGTATCAATGCCCATCCTTAGGAGAACCTGCCAGGTAGGATGCCCGAGATCCGTCACCCACCACATCCAGTCAGTGGGTCCGTTGATAGGCGCAAGGAAGTACATCAGGCCGCCCTGAGGGGTCTGTCCATTGAACTTCCCGAGGATGGTAATGCCAATATTAGACAGGAACATCCCAACCATCTGGATATTGGCCTGAAGAACCCGTACCAGGATCATTGGTAGAACACTTGCGTAAATCAGCTTGACCGGGAAACGCGCCCGCGCACCTCTTACCTGTGCATGGGCAAGAGGGATTTCAATGCGGGTGGATTCCACGTAAACGATAATCAGGAAGATGATGATAGTAGTGGCAAAAGCAAGGAGATTTGTGCCAAAGTACTGGATAAAATTCGCACCATCAAGCACGACCGCGAATAGTCGCGGGAAAAATCCTACCGGATAGGGATCGCTGACTGCGGTCCAGTTGATAAACCCGTTCACAAGTGCCTGGGAAATACCGGCAATAATAAAGAGTCCTACACCGGAGCCTATACCCCACTTGGTGACTACTTCATCCATCAAAAAGATCAGGACACCACCGACACAAATCTGGAGGAAAATCAACAGTGAAACTGCAAAGAGGTTCCCGCCGAAGAAATGTGCTGCAATGGTGGGATCAGGCTGCATGAATCCCCCGATGAGGTTGGGGGCAGCCTCGACCACGATCATAACGAGAATGAGGATCTTCTGAAGACCCATGTACATGACCTGGCCACGGGCTTCACTTGTATCAATTTGTAGGATATCAGCACCTTTTAAGAGCTGGAGGACAATGGAGGCGGTGACGATTGGCCCGATGCCGAGATCCACAATCGACCCGGTAGCACCGGCAAGCAGGGCTCGCCAGTACAAAAACACATCCTGAGAACTGGATGCAAGCCCGAATATCGGGATATTCGTAAGCGCAAAATACAGAATCAAAATTCCCAGTGTCCACATCAGTTTGTTCTTAAAGTGGACATGCCCCTCCGGGCTCTTGACTGCGGGCATCGCAGCAAGTAGGGGTTCCATTCTATCCAGCAGGTCACCCATTATTTCACCAAAAAATATGATGGATCAGACGACTTGCGCCTTTCCACCGGTCTTTTCGATCTTTGCCTTTGCCTGTTCGGAGAAAGCCGCTGCGGAAATGTGGAGCTTCCGGTTGACTCTGCCACTGCCAAGTATCTTCTCGATTCCGAGATCGGCAGCGTTCACCACGATTGCGTCCCCTTCCTGTTTTGCAATTCCCTGAGCAAGAAGCGACGGTACAATCTGATCGATAATCCCGACATCCATGGCAGGAACGAAAACTGCCGGGTTATGGAAGAAACCGTTCTTGCCAAAGACAGGTCCTCCCATTTCCATGTACCACTTGACAAAGTGGTGGGCGTTGATACCCGCGCGACCCCTGCCGCCACGGTTACCTGCACCCCGGCGGTTCTTATGGGTACCTCCACCGCATGTCCGCGATCCCCGGTATTTTGAACGTTTGTTGGTTGGCATCTCTTCACCTCATCTTGTAGAGAAGAGTATTGATCTCTTGACCATAATAGCCAAGCGCTCCACCCTGCACAAATGTACGCTTTGTAGTCTTGTATCCTTTGCGCGGCGGATGGAGCCGGAGTACCGGTTTGAGACCCGGGATATCACGAAGCCGCGACTCTCCCTTAGCCAATGCCTGTGCAAACTCGATGATGTTGCTAAAGGTCGAATTGGACTGGATATACTCATCGGTCAAGGGATCATCACCGATGACACGTCCACGGGTCTTGAGGAGTGTTTCCAGTGTAGATGCGTCCACTTCGCCGTAGGCAACATAATCCTTTACCTTACGGATCATGCCCAGGTTCTCGGGAGTGTCTGCCACGAGCACGCAGTGGTTGATGTGGTGCAGACGGAGCATCTTTAACGTGTCTTTAATGTCCCGGCGTGTGTTAACCACACCGCGGACCTGCACAACGGCAAACATTTACTCCGACCTCCCGGTGCGGATCATATTAGTTTCTTTTAACGCGTTGAAGGTCGCTTTTGCGAAATTGATCGTAGTGCGTGTCTGTCCGCGTGCAAAGGTCCAGACGTCCTTGATCCCGGCAAGTTCGAGCACTTTCTTGCTGATATCACCAGTAACAAGGCCTATACCCTGAGGTGCGGGCTTGAGGGTGACACGTACACTTCCAGCCGTCCCTTCAACCTGCATCGGAATGGAGTGCATTACATTGCAACCACATTCCCAGCTACCGCAGCCACGGCGAACCTTGACAAGGTTCATTTTTGCCTTGGTAATCGCTTTCTTGATTGCATCTCCAACCTGGACATCTTTTCCCTGTCCAAAGCCGATATATCCGTTCCGGTTGCCGACAATCACGACAGCACGGAATTGGACACGGCGGCCCGAGTCGGTCATTCTCTGCATCATGGCGATATCGAGGACCTCATCTTCGAGATCCGGGAGAAACATATCAACGATCTCGGGTTCCTTGATTGGCCTGCCGCTTTCAAGGACCTGATCAATGCTCTTGATCTCTCCTGATGCGACCTGTTTGCCAAGACCGGTGACCGGGCGCCATTCTGCCTTTTCGTATGCCATTTACACCAGCTCCTTTTTTATGGCGTCTGCCACCTGCTCGACATTCTTCACAATATCGCTGGCATTCTTGTTGTGAGCCGCGATATGCTCGCCTTTGATCCGTTCCTCGGAGGGGATGATACCTTCGCCGTACGGGATTTCAAGACCTGCATCAACTGCACCCTTGAGCGCGGCAAAGACCCGTGCTCCCGGTGTAGCCCTGTTAAGCCCGATATCTAGTATTGCGCGATCCTGTCCTGCCTTCTTTGCTTTGGCTGCAAAAAGAAGGCCTGTCAGGTATGCTGCAGGGGTGTTTGCTGTTGCCCCGGTATATCCGTATTTTTCGAGTTCAGCGGAGTTGGCCGATACCAGCGTCTTGTCCCCGTCCATCTCGGCGATGACCATCTGGACGATGATGTGCCGGTTTGTCCTGCGCACTACCATGCGTGGTGCGTCGGCGACAACAAGTTTGGTCCTCTGGTAATAATCGGTCCTTCCTTCTCTCCTTCGACGGAAAGCGACGAAATACCTTGATCCAGTCGCCATGTTACTTCATCCTCCCGGCAATGATTTCCATCTGTGCTTTCATATGTGCAACACTCCGGAACTGCCCGCCGGCTGCTTTTCGGTAAATAACCCGGTATAAATGCCGGTCAATGGTGCCTGCCTCACGGAGTGCGACAAGCGCCTTTCTGATCGCGCGGATTTTCTGAATCCATGCCCGCTTGCTCGGTGTCCGCGCACCTTGGGCACCTTTCCTTTTTCCGACACCCTTACGGTGACCATATGCCCGCTGTGCTGTCCGAAGGCGTGCCCTGCCACGGCTTACACCTTTTTTCTGGTGCGCTTTAATCGCACCATCAGTGATAAGACCACGCAGGTCCTCTCGGGAAATGGCATTCTCAATATCAGTGAGGCGTTCGGGATCGAACCAGACGCGATTAACACCGCATTTTAAGATTGATGCGGCAATACGTCTCTGGCTGGCGACATCAGTCATTCTTCTTCACCCCGGACGAAGATTTTTTCTTTGATTTGGCATTTTCTGCCTTTGGTTTCTCCACAGGTGCTGCTGATTTCTTTTCAGTTTTCACCGGTGCAGATTTCTGGGAAGACGTCTTTACTGCAGTCTTATCCTTTGGCTTTGCGGCTTTCTCTTCCTTTTTTGCTGTTTCCTTAGACGCAGGCTTAGCCTTTGGAGCGCTGTCTTTCACCGGCTTTTTCTCATCAGCGCCTTTCTTTTTGGCAGGTTCCGTCTTTGAGGTGCTTTTCTTTGCCGATGACTCTTTCGTAGTCTCCTTTGTATCCTTCTTGGCCTTTGCCGTTTCCTTTTCAGGTTTGGCGGGAGCTTCCTCTGCAACGCGTTCTTTGATCACGCGGGTATTGAGGATCTTAAACCCTGACGCTGCTGCCTTTTCCTGGAGGATCTTGCGCTTACGGTTCCCGAGACCGGCAGATAACCGGATAGCCTGGGTCTTTACGTCAAGTGTTTCGAGATCTTTTTCCGTGAATACCAGCACTTCAAAGAACCCGCTGGGGTGCATACCGCGCACCGCTATCGGGCTGCCAAAGCCGGGTTTCGGGAGATTTCCCTTTGCTTTTTTCTGTTCCCGCTGTTTATTGTGCTGTCCGCGGGGCTTTCTCCATGAATCGGAGAGCTGTTTTTTCTTGCCAAACCCGTCGCGCTTGAAGACGGCACCCTTCTCAGTGCGCACACGGATCAGTCGCTTGGTTTCTGTAGTCATTGCTCAGCCCCTCTGTACCATGTATATGCCGTCCTGGAAGACCCGGGGGTCCCGGTATCGGATATGGGTTGCATGTTCGATATTTGCCGCAGTATTTCCGACCAGTTCACGGTCAATACCGGTGAGGACAACCTCATCGTTAGCCACTTTTGCAGTGACACCATCGGCAATATCAGCATACCGGGCCTTTTTCTCACCAAGGAAATTGGCAATTTCAAGCCGCTGTCCCTGCAGCTTGAGCTGTATCGGGAAATGGCTGTAAACGACCTTCATCCGGTATTCGAATCCATCAGAGACGCCACGACACATATTCTTTGCATGTGCCTCAAACGTCCCGACCATTGCATTAATCTCCTTCCGACTTGATTCGGTCGAAATAACAAGTTCCTTGCCATCACAGGTTACGCTGACCTGCGGGAACCGGACGCTCCGAACCAGCTGGCCTTTTGGACCCGTCACTGAGAGCTGCGTTCCCTCAAGGGTTACCTTGACGCCATCGGGAATCTTTACCTTTCTTATGCTTGCCATTATGTGCACCCTCTAGTAGACGTATCCGAGCAGTTCCCCGCCGATACCTTCGTTACGTGCCTGCACATGCGACATGACGCCATGTGAAGTGGAAAGGATCATAAGCCCGAAATTCTTGCCGGGCAGGTACTGCTTCTCCCAGTATTCCATCTCATCCAACTGGACCGAGAAACGCGGTGAGATTGCCCCGCATTTATTGATCTTACCGGTGAGATGCACCTTGAGCTGGCCGCCACGGCCATCCTCAATAAACTCGAAACCGGCGATATAGCCGGCGTCCTGCATGATTCGCAGCATTGCGCCGAGGAGCTTGCTTGCGGGTTCGATAATGCACTCGGACTTGCCGGTGTCACCTGCGTTCTTTAACGCACTCATCCCGTCTGCGATAGTGTTTAATCGTGTCATGGTGCAGTCCTCCTCAGTTCATCTTCTTAAAGCCCATTTTCTGTGCCCATTCACGGAAGCATTGCCGGCAGAACATGATGTGGTATCGGCGGACAAGTCCCTGCTTGCGACCGCACATCTTGCACTCGTTTGCACCGCGACCGTAGATCTTCTTTCTTTCGCCACCCATCAGCGCACCTCCACTGCATATTCTTTCTTGAGGAACGCAATGGCATCCTCCTTTTTCACGCGCTGTTTTTCGGGAAGCTTCTTCTGCTGCATTCTCCGGCGGGTGATCCTGATGCCGTTCCTCTCAAGCACGACGTTGACATCCATACCGAATATCCCAATCTGCGGATCATAGGACATGCCAGGGAAATCCGTATGCTCTTCAATACCAAACGAGAAGTTCCCGCTCTTGTCAAACTGGCTCTCAAAAACCGTCTTGTTGACGATGGTTAAGGCAGTCTTGATAAAGTTTTCTGCAGGTTGACCCCGGAGCGTGACTTTGCACCCAATCGGCGCGCCTTTCCTTATGGAGAACGCCGGCTGAGTTATCTTCGCAACACTGCGAATCGGGGTCTGGTGGGTGATTGTCTTCATAATATTTTCTGCCTTGACAAGTTTTTCACCACTTTCACCAACGCCCATATGTACCACAACCTTGTCGATGTGGATATCGCGCATTGCGGTCACTGGTCAAGCCCCCATCCTGCTTTTGAGACGGTTTCTTTTCCGATCATGTAGACGTAGGGCGTGATAGTATCGAACCGTTCCTTGGTCTTTTCATCCTCAAGGATAACTTTGTTCGGGACGCTGCCGGAAGTCTTGATGATCTCAACGATCCGTGCGACTTTACCGGAATGGCGACCACCTATAATTGTTGCCATGTTACCGGCTACAAACGGGTAGTGTTCAAGAATCTTGAACCGGTCCTCGGGTTTGAGGGAGATGACAATGGAGTCGTTAGACTTGAAGGTATTGTCCGCGATGATGTTTGCGCCATACCTGAGATTTAGCTGGACTTTGCCTCCGGTGATTGTCGTCTTGTTCTGGATTTTGGTAAGTCGCATCTGAGCTGCATCAGCGTCGATCTCGACAGTCTTGTGTCTGCCTTTGAGATCCCGGAGCATCCGGTAGTACTTGCCGACACGGGGGAGAGCAATTACATCGAATATACCAATACCCATTTTAGGATCTCTGCAGGGTCTTCCATTGACGACAACGTCCTTCTGCTTAAGGATCTGCTTGACCTCTTTCATGGTGCGGGCAAGACCCTGCTGGTCCCTGAGCCAGACAGCAACCGGCATTGCGTTTGCATTGTGCGGGCCTGGCGCCGTCTTTGCAACAAATTTCGTGGTTTTCTTGGCGATGTGCCACGAATCCGGCGCGTTAAGCCTTTTAAGATGATCTGACATTATTCCTTCTCCCCGAGTTTTTCGACACGGCGCTTATCATCGAGCTTAAGCTTGGTAATCTCTACTTTGGATGCATCGACCGGGCGCGGGACTTCGGTGCCATCAACCTTGGTGGATGAAACACCGTGAACGATTATCTTCACTTTACGGGTGTCGATCGCGTCAACGAGTCCCTCATCGCCGACATTGTCGCCTCGGGTGACTCTGACTGTGTCACCTTTAATTACCCGCACCGTCTTTTTCGAATACGTTTCCCTGAGTG
Organism: uncultured Methanoregula sp.; assembly: GCA_964409915.1. Classification (GTDB taxonomy): domain Archaea; phylum Halobacteriota; class Methanomicrobia; order Methanomicrobiales; family Methanospirillaceae; genus Methanoregula. Next base: position 28,530 of record CAYPEQ010000016.1, read on the forward strand.
CCGCCGAAAGCGGTGCATTGAGGAATTTGGACTTCATGTGCGAAGGTGCATTATATCGCGCTTTTCTCTGTTTGCGCGGCTGTGAACTTTCAATTCTTACCATATCAGAGCCACCTCACACAATGATAGTTGCCATAGAGCCAAGCTTCGGGTACCGCTCTGCCACTTCACGGGCGACCGGTCCTTTGATCTCGGTTCCTTTTGGTTCGTTCTTTTCATCAACGACAACAACCGCATTATCGTCAAAAGAGACCCGGAGGCCATTGGGGCGGCGCATCTCTTTTTTTTGCCGGATAACAACAGCCCGAACCAGCTTCTTGCGCATGTCGGGAGTTCCTTTCTTTACAGTCACTGTCGCAATGTCGCCAAGACCCATCTTGGGCTGACGCCGGCGCACACCATGGTAGCCGAAGACAGAGACAATTTGCACGACCCGTGCACCGGTGTTATCGGCACAGGTCAGTTTGGTTCCTGTCGCAAGAGCCCGTGGCGTCTTGGACTGCTTTGCCTTCATGGCTGCTGCACCTCGACAACGACATACGTCGTGCTCTTCGATAACGGTCTGCACTCAGCAATCTTCACGAGATCCCCAACCTTTGCCTGGATGCAGGGCGGGTTATGGGCATGAAGTTTCGAGATGCGCTTCTCGTACCGGTTGTATTTCCTGACGTAGTGCAGGTAATCCCTGGCAACTACGACCGTTCCCATCATTTTGTCGCTCACGACCTTACCGGTGATCACCTGGCCGCGCACCGGTAAAGTGCCATGGAAGGGACAATTAACGTCCTTACACTCTTCTTTTGGAGCCTGGACGTTCAATCCAATGTTTTGTGCCATTATGGTATCCTCTCTCGTTTATGCTCGCCTGAGCCTCTTTTCTGGAGCCAGTATCAGTGCGGACCCATTAATCTCAACAAGAGTCCTGTCGGGAAGACCAATCCGGAACGCAGTCCCTGCTTTTGGGATCTTTTTTATTCCGGTGTGCGTCTCTATAACGACAAGGTTTCTTGTCTCATCGATAATGCGTCCGCTTACCTCGCGGTGAAACGGGTTTGCAGCCCCAGCTACCAGAACGTCAAGACCGATCAGTTCGTGCCTTGTCACGTTCTGGCAGGAGATCATACGCGGCTCCTGCGGTTCTTCTCAGTCATCAGGCGGGCAATGGTGCGACGAAGTTCCCGAATATGCCCGGGATTTTCGGTCGCGCCACCGGCACTGACTTTTCCGTAGTGCTGGACAAGCTCCATGCGGAGTTTTTCCATTTGTTCCTGCAGTTCGATATCAGTCAGCTGTCCGACATCGTGCGCCCGTAAGATTGCCATATATTACACCTCATCGGAGATGTTATCATCAGGAAGAGCCGGTTCTTCGGTATCAACGTCACCGATAACGGTAACCGTTGTTTTGGGTACCGGGTGCTTCTTTACCTGTTCGATAACTGCAAAGTGGTCGGGCATCTTCGCATCTGCGGGCACAATTTTGACTTGTACTCCGATTACACCGAGTTTCTTGATTGCAATCGCGTAACCCTTTTCTACGATGGTGTTGCTTGGTTCCCCGCAGTGCTTGATATAGCCTTCAGTAAACTTCTGGGTTCGGGCTCGTGCCCCGGTCAACTTACCGGCGATGACGACTTCACAACCCAGTGCACCAGAATCCATGACACGGCGCATGATACTGGAGCCTGCTTTACGGAAGTACCAGCCACGTTCAAGCGCGTTTGCCAGTCTCTCCGCCATGATCTGGGCGTTGAAACTGGGGTTCTGGACCTGCTGAACCTCGATTTGTGGGGACTCAACACCGTAGTTCTGGGCAAGATCCTGGGTCAGCTGGTGGACGAGTTTGCCCCCCTTTCCAATTACGATACCTGGCTTCTCTGCAAAGATCGTAACCTGGGTTCCGAGGGGTGTACGGGCAATGTCCATACCGCCAAATCCTGCACGCTTGAGCTCTTTTGTCAGGTATTTCTCTACACGTGCCTTACGGACACCTTCTGAAATAAATTTCTTTTCAACGGCCATGTTATGCCACTTCCCGAACCACAATCTCGATATTTACGGTTTCGCGGACCTTAGGAGATGCACGGCCCATCGCACGGGGGAAAAACGCCTTCTGGGCGCGCCCGCGGTTTGCTGAGACGTGAATAATCTCCAGGTTCTCTGTGTCAAGCCCGCTATATTCCGCGTTCTTCTTGATCGATTCAAGGATCCTGATATAGGCTTTAGAAGCCTTGACCGGGTATCGTCCAGCGTCCCAGTTACCCGGAAGGCCACGCTTGTGCGCGACATTCCGGTTAAAGGTCCGGAACGGGATTGCTTTCTTGAGTGCAACGACATCTGCAAGGTAAGCGAGTGCATCGTTCACAGGCTGGTGCCGGATGAATGTTGCGATCTCGATCGCGTGCTTGGGAGAGACGGAAAGCTCGTTTGCCTTGCCTCTGGCGATATTATCGCCTTCAATTTTCTTTGAATATGCAATGCGTGCCATTTCCATCACTTCAGCGGTACGTATTTACTGCCCCTTGTTGCACCGATACCGGCGGAACCATGGGTAACCCTCTTTCTGGTGAGTGCAAATTCGCCGAGATAGTGGAAGACTGCCTCTGGCTGGAATTCAACTTTTAAGAACTCCTTGCCGTTGTAAATCTCGACACTTTTCCCAATCATCTCGGGCATGACGATCATTTCGCGCAGGTGGGTTCTGATCTTTTCGTCCCCGCTGCGTATTTTTTCAAGTAACGTCTCTTCACCGCGGTTGAGTCCACGGTTGAATTTGCGGCGTGCACGGGCTGGCATCAGGGGAATGAGTTCGCTTAATCCCATCGCTTTGAGCTCGTCGATCTTGTACCCGCGGTAGGTAAACTCCTCACGCCGTCTGGGCATTCTCTTCTGAGTCTTTTTTGGTGCTGCCATACCGTTCACTTCCTGCTTCTACCTGTCTGGCGTGCTGCCACATGTCCGACTGTCCTACCTGGAGACGTACCCCGGGCAATGGTCTTTGGACGACCCGTATGCTGGTGGCCACCGCCACCGAACGGGTGATCAATGACGTTCATCGCGACACCACGGACACGCGGCCAGTTTGACGCGGTATTCTTCATCTTGTGGGATTTGTTGCCGGCTTTGACAAACGGCTTCTCGACACGACCGCCACCGGCGACAATGCCAACAGTGGCACGGCAGCGCGCGTTGAACCATTTGGTCTTGCCACTCGGCATCCTTACGCCGACACGTTCGCCAATCTTATCGACAACAACTGCCTGCACCCCGGACGAGCGGACAAATTTGCCACCGTCGTTGGGGCGTGATTCAATATTACAGATGTACGAACCGGTCGGGATGCTCTGGAGCGGGAGCGTGTTCCCGTTCTTGACCTCGACATCAGTTCCCCAGGCAACAGTCTCGTCGATACCCATGCCTTCAGTTACCAGCATATAAACCTTGGAACCGTCTTCAAGCTTCACAAGGGCAATAGGGGCGTTTCTTGCCGGGTCATGTTCGATATCAACAATTATGCCGGTGATCTTCTTCGTGCCGTCCCCGACATGTTTTAACTCAGCCTTATACCGGTGGGATGGGGCGCGATAGGTCGGGCCTCCCCTGCCCCGGTTCTGTGTAGTAATTCGATGTCCCATGTTTCCCACCTACATAATGCCAAGCCGGCTCAGGATTTCCTCAGCGGCCTTATCGTTCTCAAAACTTACAATGGCCTTCTTTTCGCCATGCATTGTCATAAGCGTGTGAACGCGCTTGACCTTCTGGTCAAATACTTTCTCAAGCTCGCGTTTGATATCCTTCTTTGTGGCCTTATTACTGACCATAAACTGGAGTTTGTTCTCGTTTTCCAGAAGCACCATGGCCTTTTCTGTAACAAACGGGAATTTTAAGGTCGACATTTACCTTCCCTCCAGGCGAGTGACAGCACTCTCAGTCCAGACGGTCAGGCGTCCTGCCTGCATGCCTGGAGCAAGGTGTTCGACATTGAGCTGATCAACGGTCACGACATCAACACCGGCAAGATTCCGGGCTGCGCGGAACTCTGGACCCGAAGTAACAATGAGCAGACTTTTTCTCTGCTTGTATCTGCGGCCGCGGAGTTTGCCTTTGCCTGCACGAACCTTGCGGCTGTCCTTTGAGCGTTCGATATCGCTGTATACACCAATGTTAGTTAATGCGGAGATGACATCCTGTGTTCGGCCAAGTGTCTCGAATTTATCTTCAAAAATCAAAGGAACATTCCCGTCAAAGGTATGACCCCGGCTGCTTATGAGGTCAGCACGGATACTTGCAGCAACAGCTGAACGGAATGCCTTTTGTTTCTCTTTTGTATTGATCTCTTTTATCAGAACCTTGGCGGTAACAGGCGGATGTGCTTCACGCCCACCTTTTGCCTGCGGGACTTTTGCTGCACGGGACCCGTTCTTGAGACGGGGAACATGCGATGCACCCCGGCCGCTTCCCCAACCTACTGCCGAAGAACAAATACCCGCAAACGGGTACGACCCGTGCGGCTGGCGTCGGGTGCTCTGGAGAGCCATCACTGCCTTCTTGATCAGGTCCGGGCGGTATTCCTCGGAAAATATGGCCGGGAGTTCGATATCTCTTGTCACTCCGCCTTCAATTGTCTTAACCTGCGCTTTCATCTCTGATCACCCCTGCTTGCTCTGGACGCTCACAAACTGGATCGCGGGCGAGCGAACAACATGTTCTCCCTGGCGTATTGCCGGGCGGATACGGATAAGACGCTTTGCCGGGCCCGGAATAGAGCCCTTGATAACAACGTATGCGTTCCTGATAACACCATAATTCAGGAAGCCGCCAGCCGGTGTGATCTCTGCGCCGTTCTCACCAATTTTTAAAATACGCTTGTTGAACTCGGTACGCTGCTGGTACCCCATCTGGCCGCTCTGCGGGACTTGCCAGCGGACGTGGTGGGGATTCCAAGGTCCAAGAGTTCCGACATGACGCTCTTTTCCACCGACAGAATGCTTCCTCTTTCGAAGCATAACACCCCAGCGTTTAACGGGCCCCTGCGTGCCTTTACCGATTGTAATCGCAGTAATATCGGCATATGCACCGGACTCAATAATGTTGTTGAGCCGGAATTCAGTTCCAAGCAGTCCAATGGCATACTCGAACTGCTTTCCAATATCGCCACCGGCCACCTTGATCTCCATGAGATCGGGTACTTTCTTTGGTACTCCGCTTATTGTCGCCGGTTGGGTATACGCAAGCACATAAAGCTCTGTCACTAGTCCAGCGGCGAGTGCGTCTGCACATTTCTTCTTTGCCGATGCACTGTCATAGTTCTTGTGCACCGTTACCCGACGGGAGAGCTGCTCATCCATGGGCTCTGCCCAGATCTCCGTGAACGCATGTCTTCCGTAAGTATCCTGCGAATAAGCACGGATAGCGGCGACTTTCATGGTCGGGATTTCGATAATCGTAACCGGGACCATGATCTCTTTGCCCTCAGTCGGGCTGCTCTTGTGGTCATCGACCATGAGAACATGCGTCATCCCCACTTTATAGCCTGCAAAACCCAGCAGCGCCGGTGAGGCACCGGTGCGCTGTGGCCAGGACTTGTATTTTGGTATGGGGCTCTGTGCACGTTTTCGTGGGCTGTATGCCAGCGAGCCTCGGCGTGGTCTGTTTATCTTTGGCATGTGTCAATCATTCCTTTGCATTCGTGTTTTGGATTTTTCACTGGACACGAATTAGAGAGATGAATCCGAGACTGAAGTGGTATCACTTGCCTGTCCGGTAAGCCAACACGCGATCCGGTACCATATAGCAGAAGATTACACCGTTTCCGTTTTTTAGCGGACGGTGTTGTCTTGCCCATGTACCGGTCGACCAGAAATCCACAAGCACAGGAATGGAAATATTTCTGTACTCCTATGTAGTTCCGGTGTTTATCTCGCGAAAGAAGACCCTGACATTGACGTATCACCTGATTTCAATCAGGGGAATAGGCACGTTATCATAACGTCCGCCTTTACGTCACAGTCAGATCCAACTCTGTCAGCCCGTTGTGACTGATCACAACTCCTTCTCGGGATCCTCCTCACTGATGAGGAGGTCACCAATCCGGGAAATACCCACGGCAATACCAGTTCCGGTGTCGTTTCGGACCTGGTCCCGCCGGCACCGTTCCTGCCTTACAGACTGGAACAGTAGGGATATCCCCATATCGGCTTCCGTAAATATTGATTAAAAGGACTTATATATGTATGCCAGCGTTTCGGGGCACTCCGTATTATCCCGCAATAACGGTCCACTCCCAAAGAGCGGGACGTAACTTCCGTTGTGATCTTATCCGAAGTAAATCTCCCCTTCGTCGGTAATGTATATCTGCACATCCTCGCAGATACACCGGGCTTTGTAGGACTGGGGGCGCGCTTCCCGGAGCCGGTTAATCAGGGAAATCGTATCATATTTTACTTTGATTCTGGCTTTTTCAGCTTCGGCAAAGATCATGCCCGGAACCTCAAAGAGATCGGTTCCTGATGGAATTGTACAGAGATGCGTTGCATCAAGAGTGTATAAAAATTCGAGCGTTTCTTTTGCCCGTCTGATATTTTCCATTGCAGACTTTTCAATAGTACAGACGTTCGCTTTTGAAGTGCTGATGATATCGGCAATCTGCTGTTGGGTCATTCCCTGTTTCCGGTACCGGAGTACTTCCATCTGCCTGTCGGTGAGAAGACCGTCTTTCATACTATCAATTCCATTCCGGAAACTTAAACACTTTTCGTTAACATCGCACTCTTTCCGAAACGGTTCTGGGACGGGATCGCGAGAATTTCTTTCATGATTAATTGGTTTTATTGTGCGTTATGCCGGAATCTCACGAGAATTATAGACACGGTTGAAAGATTACAGAAACCGGGGATTCAGGGTTATTTCAGTACGAACCCGGGTTTCGCGGAACAGGGAGATACGCTGCGGGCGCAATAAACAAAGAACCCCTTATCCGGCGTAAAAATTGATTTCAAAATCTTTATAAGAATACCGGGTCATAATAACGTGCTATAAAACAAATAGAGGTGAAATTTCAATGGTTGTTAAAGTAGGTGTTGCTAAGTTAGGCAATATTGCAAGTGGTGTAATGGCCGAACTGCTCCTCGATGAGAGAGCAGACCGTGAAGATATGCAGACATTCATGGCGACCAGCGGTACAAAACTCGAGCCGGCAGATGTTGATCGTGTTGTTTCCAATCTGAAGGCATACCAGCCGGACTTTTGTATTGTGGTCTCCCCCAACGGCGTTCTCCCCGGCCCGACCGGTGCACGCGAACAGCTCGCTGCAGCAGGTATCCCAACTATCATTATCACTGATGATGTAACCACGAAGAAGGAATGGGAAGGCGTCAAGGCTGACACCAAGTTCGGCTATATCATCATGAAGGCAGACTCCATGATTGGTGCACGCCGTGAGTTCCTCGACCCCGTCGAGATGGCAGACTACAACGGTAATCTCGTCAAAGTGCTGGCAATCACCGGTGCATTCCGCAAACTCCAGGTTGCTCTCGACAAGGTCATCGACCAGGTCAAGGCCGGTAAGAAGGGCACTGAACTCGAGCTCCCTAAGATCATCATGACCACCGATAAGGCAGTCGACGGCGAGTTCACCAACCCCTTCGCTCTGGCAAAAGCACGCGCTGCCCACGAGATCGCAATAGCAGTTGCAGGCCAGAACGTCAAGGGCTGCTTCATGACCAAGGAATGGGAGAAGTACATCCCGATCGTTGCAAGTGCTCACGAAATGATGAGGGTTGCAGCAGATCTCTGCGACCAGGCCCGCGAGCTCGAGAAAGCAGGTGACAGCATCCTGCGCCAAGCCCACAAGAAGGATGGCACGCTCGTCCGCAAGACCAAACTCGTTGCAAAATTCGAGTAAATTTTTTTTCACTTTTTTCTTCTTTTTTTACTATCCTTCGTAATCCTTAAAGAGGTCACCGGCTTTCATTCCGGTAGTATTGCGCGAGATCTTCCGGTAACGTCAGGATCACGGGTTCATTGTGTAGACGTTCCATGAACGCTGAGTCGCTTGTTGACAATGGATTCGGGTTGATCCTGGAGATTAGTGAGCAGAATGCCGAAAAATCCTTTGTTTTTTCCCTGCCGAAAAAAATTGCCATGTTAAATGCATAGGTACCAAGTTTCCGGTAAAACTGGATTATTTTGAGAATTCCATCGGCAAGAAGTTCGGTATAGCTTTCTAATTCATCCAATCGACATACCGGCAGGATGGCCCGCACTTCACGTTCACCTATTGGCACTGCATGGGCAGACCAGAGGATCTCATCACCGAAAAGATACCGGTCTGACGATAGTTCCTGTTCCCGTACGGTATCCCAGTACCGCTTCCCTTCCTTTTGTGCGTATTCTTTGCCAGCAGACAAATACCGCTCTGCTAATAATGTGGGGCGGGGGTCTGCGATCCCTTGCATGTGGGGATGGATCATACTCGCCCCGGCTGAAGGCAGGTAATTCCAGTTAATGCTAGAATACCCGTCATAGAGAAGGAGTGATTCGGCCTGGGCATTGAGTGCATCGGTAATCTGCTGCTGGCTAAAAGAGGGCACCATATGGTCCTTAGTGATCACTGTCACCGTATGCCAGGAGGCGAACGGAAACATGTTGGGAAAGGTTACACTTTCCCCCCGGAGGATACGGGAACCATTAGGAAAGGTCGGGGTTACAGAAAAGATGTTTTCCCAGCAGAACGGGCAGCCGGCAGATTCCCCGGAAAGAGAAAGGGGCTGATCTATACGCCGTTTGAGTCGCTCCGGACTGATCCTGCATCTAAAACCGGTCAGGTTTTCCTCACGGTATTGTAATGATCCCCTCCCGGTGGCGATTTCAGTTACGGTAAACATATCCTCTCAAGATAGAATACTGTCGGGAACCAGATAGACGTTTCCACGTCCCAATCCGAGATATTGACGTTTAATCGTGGGAAACATCGATTAAAAGAAAAAAAAAGATTTTCCTATCTGCCAATAGCCCCGTGAAGGGCTTCTATCGGCGGTTAGTTGGCAGCGGTTACTGCTCAGACTATATACTTGCCGAGGAGGCGGATAGAGGTGGTCATGTCGGGACCGAGTGGTGAACCAAAGATGATCTGGGTGACGCCGGCCTTTGTGAGGTCTTCGCACTTTGCCTTGACCATTTCAGGTGTTCCTGCAATGGTGAACGCATCGATCTCTTTGTCTCCAACGAGCTCTCCGACGGTTTTGAAATCAAACTTGCCAAGTGCCTCTTTAATCTTGGCAACGTTGTGGAGATCGAGACCGTGACGGGTCAGGAGTTCCGGTGGAGAACCTGCTGCAATAAAGGCGGCGACGATCTTTGCTGCATTGCGGGCCTTCTTCTCGCTCATGTCAATGGACATAGCGGTATATGCACCGATGTCAAAGCTCTTCTTTCCGGCTGCATCACAGGCCTTCTTGATGATCGGGATGGCAACCTGGAAGTCCTTGGGGTTGGATGCGTTAATAAGAGCACCGTCACCAACTTTTCCGGCGAGCTCAAGAACCTTGGGACCCTGTGCACCAACGTACACCGGGATACCCTTCTTTCCTGGAAGCGTGACACCGGTCAGCTTGGCACCATCGTAATCGAAGAACTTCATACCTGACTTTTTAATCTCTTCACCTGCAACGAGCTTGCGGATCTGCACGATTGCCTCTTCGAGCCGGGCAACGGGTTTCTCGGGCTGAATTGCAATCTTGGGGAGAGTTGAAAGGTCGCCAGGCCCGATACCGAGCACTGCACGGCCGTCAGAGATTTCGTTGAGTGTGCACATGAACGAGGCCATTGCGGCCGGGGTGTCCGTAAACGAGTTCATGATGCCAGGACCCATTTTCAGGGTGGTTGTGGCCTGTGCTACTGCTGCGAGGACTGCATAGCAGTGGCGGTTGTTGTAGTGGTTAGTGATCCATGCAAAGTCAATATCTTTAGATTCAGCAAGTTTGCAGAAGTTGACAACCTGCTTTACATTGACATTTCCGGGTACAAATTCAATTCCATATGTCAAGGCTTGTTCACCTCATGGAGTATTACCGTCCGCGCATTTAAATAAATTATCATTTAATGCTGCACCGTCGGATATGCGGCATAAATTGGCGCCCGATACTTTAGCACTTCAGGATTCTGATCCATAAACGGGGGATTAATCCGGGAAAAACGCAGAGGGAGATAGCCACTTGTTTTTGGTGTCCTGCCATGGGTCTTGAAAGCCATACTCCGTGTTAACAGGGATCCAGCAGTGAACGATCGGTACACATGTTTAGATGTGTATTTCCTATAAGATATTGAACTTCAGGAGAGTATATTTAAACAGTTATTAGAGGATACTATCCACTATTACCAATAGGAGATCGTATGAGGATACTTGCGATTGGCATGGGAGGCGCCGGCTGCCGGATTACCGAAGCCCTCTATGCCAATGACCGGAAAAGCAGTAGAGTGGCATGCGTTCAGGCACTTGTTGTCGATATCGACAGTGACGCACTAGCACAGCTACGGGCTCTACCGGAAAGTGCAAAAATAGACTTCACCGAAAATGAACCGGATACTTCGCGGCAGGTACCGGGTGCTTCCCGGCCGGCCACCATAGATACCGGGGAGATTATTTCCCGTTTCCAGAACATAGAACGAGGGGAAACCGATGCACTCCTGATCTGTTGCGGTCTTGGTGGCAGAATGTCGGATGCAGTGCCGCAGCTCATTACAGCGCTCAGGGCATCAGTGACCGAACCGATCTTCGGTCTTATTACCCTGCCTGCTCTTTCGGAAGGAGAGAAAAAATCAGCAAAAGCGGCCGACGATATTGATAACATCACTCCCCTGCTTGACGGAACTATTCTATTTGATAACGAGACGTGGTTAAAAAAAATCGCCGTGAGAAGAGACGAGCTGCTTGAGGATCTTGCAAAGCCCGGTCTCTTTAATCTTGGCAAGAACCAGCCGAAACTGTCCGCTCAGGATATCACGAACAAACTCCTCAACCAGAATATAATCAGGAGAATAAGCCTTATTTTGCGGGCCGGCGAGTTTCGGGCTGACGGAGGAATAGAGCTTGCTGAAGTCGTGATGGATTCAAGCGAGGTGCTCAATACCATAAAGGGAATGGGGTTTATCTCTATTGGCTACGCTGTTGAACATCTGTCCAAGAGCCCGCTTGCATTTCTCTCGCGGTTGCGTACTACCGATACTACTTTAGAACAAAGAAAGAGTGCAGAACGAATCATCGAGCTTGCCAAGAAGGCTATCTACCAGGAAGTTTCGATCCCCTGCGATATGACCAGTGCAGCAAAAGCATTGATCCTTGTGGCTGGCCCATCCCATGAGATCTCCATGAAAGGGTTCATGACGGTACGTAAATGGATTGACCGCAGCATTGCCGGAATGGAGATGAGATCGGGAGATTATCCGGTTACCAACTCGGAAAATGTGGCAATTATTGTGGTTTTAAGTGGACTTGAAAACATTCCCCGGATAACCGAAATCCGGGAAATACGAGAGCAGTACAGACCGGGTGTTTCCCGGAATATCTCTGCATCCTTCAATTTACCACCCTCATTAAACCCGCAAAAAACCAGTGAGACCTCTGACATAAATGCAGTCCGTAGTGGGGGAAACTTAAGGGATGAAATGATCACTCTTTCAGGAGAAAGGCCAAAAAAGAAAAGCTCCCCGTATAGTTCTGATACGGAAATCCATAAGGTCACCGACGTTCCGCCACCACAAGTCCGGACATCTCCTCCAGTGAGCCCTGATGACTCACGTAAACAGGTGATGAGACCACGAATTCGTGAAGAGACAAGAAATCCAACCGGAACATCGGCCCATGCTCCACACGCATTATCCGAAAAACCCGCCATTTCACACAAAATATTAACCGGCAAACTTCCCGTACAGGATGTTCAGCCATTAGTAAGGAAACCCCTTGAATCGGGATACGAGGGAAACCTCCCGCTGAGACATACACCGGTAAAAACAAGAGCACTCGATTCCCAGTCAATTGAACGGGGTCAGCAGGAGGAGCGGCAGAAAATTATCAAACCCGGCGTTTCTCGGGACATAGACACTCACGCATCCCCATCACAGGCCCGGATATCCCGGCAACAAGAGACCAAAACTATTATCGGGAGGGTTTCCACCCAGACACCGGTACACGGAAAATCTGGCCTTTCTGAACCTGTTGTCACGATGCCCGCAAAGACCGATAGAACAATTATCCGGCAACGGAAAAAGGAGACAATAACGAGAACAGAATCGGTGTATGATGATCCCGGCACGCACAAAGGCCCATTCCGGCAGGAAGAGTTCGAGTCGGCTATAGAAATGGAAAAAATACAAGATATCCCCGCTCAAGAGGAGATTAAAATCAGCACAAAAGAGCGCCCGGTACGAGACGACATATTCTTTGGGAAATCCGTCTCACTCAAAGAACCATTAAAGATAAAAGATGGTGCGCTCCTTCACACAGAAATAAAAACAAAAAAAGTCAGGCCCGGCGAGGATGCCGAGGAACCTACAGGAAGGCAGGAAAATATATCCGTATCGCCAAAAAAGAAGAGCGGGAAAATATTTGTGCAAAACGACGACTGATCGTCATTCAGCGATTATTATCTGCTATTTTTGAAAATGGAATGTTCCCGGCGCCAATCTCAGTCCGGATTGAAATGCCCTGTTCAACACAGTTGCCGATATGATTGAGACCACTGAACGCAACAATTGAGAGACGGTAGGGATTCTCCGGCAGGTTGAATACCTGATGACCAAAGGTGACCGGGTACACAAAGCCGCATTCGTTCATACGCCGGATAGTTTCTTCAACATCGCTCCGTGCAGAACTGGGAACTTCGCGGACGTTTGCAAGAGCGATACCGGTTTTAGTTCGTGAAAAATCATGAATCGAGGTCAGACCTGATGAAATGAACAGTTCTAGGGGATCGATAGTTGTTCCCCGGTAACCGATAAGATCGCGAAACCGCCGTGGAACGCTATCTTCAATCTCCAGCCTACCACCATACGCCATTTTCACGGGGATACCGTTTCTTTGAAAAACACCATCCATGGTAATGCTGCACAAAGTAATGACCCCTACACAGTCCTGAGGTACCCGGGAATCACTATCAAGAATCCGGTAAGAATTAAAAAACCCGCATCCGGCCTTAATGACTTCATCAAATGCAAGGATAGCACGGTCGAGATCTGCCTTACGAACAAAAGAAAGATTGTACGCTACATCCCCGGTCCCGGTAGCAGGATCAAAAGTACTCCGGTACGCGAGCCGTTCGAGTTTAGAGATAATAAATCCGATACGGTCATCGACGAGCGCGTTATCCGTTTCCTGGAAGCCGGCAGGTGTCAGGATCCGACCCTGGTTTCCTACCTTCTCGGTAAATCCCATTGAATCCAGATAACTGAGGTAATACTGAACTGCACGGTCACTTAAAACAAAACCCCGCTCTGCCATCAGTTCAGAGAGCCGTTTTGCCCCGACAGGTTCATTATGTTCCTTGAGGATCCGCAGGATCTCGATATACTTCCGTTCCGTGCGAATCATACCTCTTTTGCCCCCACGGCCCCGGTACTGTCCTGGTATCGACCGGCATACCGTTCGCTTCCGTTTCTTACCTCGTGAAGGATCATCTGCACGATACGTTCTGACGTATGGAGTTCAATATCCTGAGGTCCCATATTTGTCAGACAGAGTGTCAGCTGCCCGCGGAAGCCTGGATCGATAAAACCAGCACCCATAAGTACCCCCCTCCGCCCAAATGAGGACCGGCAGCGAAGTGTCCCGGCAATATCCGGGGGTAGCTCAACCCATTCCATGCTCGGGACAAGTGTGCATATCCCCCGGGGAAGAAGGATGTTTTCGGCAGACCGGAGGTCATAGGATGCCGGTTGCTGGCATTCCGCTGCATAAGGGCTGATTTTTAGTTTTTCCTGTGCCAGATTACTGCACAGCCGACGCGCAATCTCCTGAGCAGACAGAATCATTCATTAGTTTATCGGTAGAGAATGCTTAATATCTTTTGATGGAGATACGTTGGGAAGGATCCATGGGGTAGAGGACATCCTCTTGGGCTTCGAACCCAAGGACGCGGGTTCGATTCCCGCTGGGTCCGTTTTAGTTGCCGGGGTACCACCCCGGTAAATTTTCATATTATAATATGATCGGATACGCAGCCGTTTCTTCCCTAGGGACAATTTTTATTGAACAAAAAAAAACGGTTTAGATTTCGTTTCGCTTTATTACATGATGGCGGTTCCTGCGACCGGCAAGCCTGATGACTGCAAGTATGAAAAGTATAATAAGAATCCCGATCCCGACAAAAGTCACAAATCCCCAGTCCATATTCTTTTGGAGCGTGATGGTAAGAGGAGTTGTAGTATTACCGAAAGAAACCTCCTCCTGGAGGGTCTGGGGCACATACCCATCATGAGTCACGGTGATATTATTGGCTGTGTTATAGATGAGCTGTATTGCCATCTGGCCATGTGAATCAGTTGTGCCCATAACAGCTCCATTCAGGATAACAGTGGCTCCTGCAACATTTTTCTGGTCAGAATCCTGAACGTAGAGTGGCTGGTTTACCGAGGCAGGAGAAAGAACCACCGGGTATTCACTTGATTCATTAAGTATGCTAATCTGCTGGCTTGCCGGCGAGTACCCGGCCTTACTCACAACGATAGTATAGTTGCCGGGAATAAGATCCTGAAGCGTTGCCCGGCCGTATTCAGTTGTATTCGCTAGTACCGTGCCATCCAGAGAGACGGTGGCACCGCTGATGGGAGTTTTCTGCTGATCATATACCAAAATAAAGCCAGTGACCGGGACCGGCGTGAGGGTAATCGAATCAACAGCTTCATTGGTACTGATTGTAAGGAGCTGGTTCACCGTCTGGTATCCTGTTTTTGTTACCTGAATAGAAAGCGGTGTGTTCCGACTTATCGGAGAAATCAAGATTCCCCGTGAATCGGTCATTCCTACAAGAACTCCATTGACACTAATGATAGCGTTGGGAACCGGGGCAAGGCTGTTCGCATCACTGACTATGAAAGAGTACTGGTTTTCTGACAAGAGCCAGTACTGAACATTCTGATCCTGTGCATCGATTTCAATGGTTTCGGACCGGGGCTGGTAGTTGGGTGCTGTGATATTAAGCGTATAAAAGGAAAAGGAGGAGACACCAAACGATGCAGAACCAGTTGTATCAGAGACTGCAGTCTGGGTTGAGTTTGATGAGGTCAAAAACAGGGTCGCCCCGGACACCGGCTGCAACGAGTTGGAATCAAAGAGAGAGACATTGAGAAGCAGGGATTGACGGTTTAACGTGACCGCGAGAGAGGTAACATTTCCGCTGACAATCCCCGACCAATCATCATAGCCTTGCATCGAGATGAGGAGATTAAGATCTCCTTGGCCGGACTGGATCAGGAACTGGCCGGCATTATCGGTCATACCGACATTTATCCCGTTAAGGAGTACGGTAGCGTGGGGGATGGTTGAATTGTCAAGACTGTCCTGCACTGTGATGAGCAGGTTCGTTGCCTGAACTGCACCGCAGAATGCGATAATACAAAGCAGCGCAAAAAGGAAACGAATACGAGAGGGATTCATAATAAATTATCCCCCTCTGCTCGTATTTTATCCCATCGGTTCTGATGACCGGTATCCTTTATAGTTCCGATAGGGAGGGCACCCGATCAAGGAGCATCCCTTCCACTATTACCGGCACGAGATGGCGCCCCTCTTCGACTGCTTTCTGGAGCCGCCATTCCCGTTCAGCATAGATCGTAAAGAGCGGTTCAC
>CAYPEQ010000017.1:0-43349 GCA_964409915.1 uncultured Methanoregula sp.
ATGTGGGGAGCAATACCTTCCTTACCGACTGCTGGAACCATTTTATCGACTGGCTGAGTGAATCCGATGCATCCTACCTCCTGATTGCAGGCGATCTTGTTGACGGGATAGGCGTCTTCCCGGGACAGGAACAGGAACTGATAATTAAAAACATCTACGAACAGTACGACGCGTTTGGTGAGATGATTAGTGCCATACCCCGCCGGATCAAGATCATCGTGGCACCGGGTAACCACGATGTAGTCCGGGGAGCTGAACCCCAGCCGGTGATCCCGGCGCAGTTCACGAAAAAATTCCCCGAGAACTGTATGCTCGTCGAGAACCCGGCGCTCGTGAACCTGCAGGGTGTGCGAGTGCTGATGTACCACGGCCGGTCTATCGATGACATGATAGGTCTCATCCCGGGGGCATCCTACGAACAGAGCGGAAAGATGATGGAAGAGATGCTCCAGCGCCGGCACCTTGCCCCGGCCTACGGCAGGCGCACGCCCATTGCCGCAGGAAAAGTCGACCGGTTGATCATTGACCCGCTGCCGGAGATCCTGCATACGGGACATGTGCACATCCGGGGCCTGACCCTGTACCGGGGCGTCCTAGGGATCAACGCCGGCACCTGGCAGTCCCAAACGGCGTTCCAGAAGCAGATGAACGTGAACCCGACACCCGCACAGGCTATCATGGTGGACCTCCAGACGCTGGCGCCGGAAACATTCTCGTTTTTACCGGCGTAAAAAAAAGAGCTGCCAGATATCAACTACAGCTCATTTACCCGGTCCTGATACTTTCAGAGTTTGTTCCAAAATTTACTTTTCATACGAGACTTTTTAATATCCTTTACCATAACCTTCGCGCGTGAGTGCTATCATGGTTTAGATCGCCTTGCCATGATGGCATCTTACAGGATTTGACTTTTTATGGTATCAGACATCCAGAGAAAAAACAGAGTGCCGGTTGGCGATATGATCCAAATCGTCAGTGCTGATACTATTACCCTATTAGAGATACGTCAAGGAAATAGCAGCTGAATATTTGTGGAAAATTCGAGAAGGAAAGTCAGGTTTTGTAAAGTGAACCAGGTATTCGGAGAGGTCAACCGGGAACTTATATTGCAAGAGGAGTTATGCTGAAAAAAATTTTGGAAGAAATGCTCTTCCTTGAAAAAATCAACGTCGTTGCTCTAATAGGGAGGGATGGTTTTGTTATCGAAATCGCAACTCATCAAACCACGGATATCGTTGCTCTTGGCTCGTTTTCATCATATGTTTTAGAATTCTTCGAAGAAAACGCAACCTTGATGGACAAGGGACTGGTAAAACAAATGGTTTTTGAGTATGAAAACGGGGCGATTATTCTTACTCCTGCTTCCAAAGAGGAGTTACTCGCAGTTATCACAGAATCTTCCTCAGCGACCGGAAGAGCGATCTATACCATAGCCCATACACGTAGCAGGGTGCAGGCGGTTTTATAGGTTGATCGAATCTTGTCCCCGGGCTTTGTAAATTGAGCAAAGGTATATTTTTTCACCGGATATCGTTACAACTACCGTAAACCTCGAAGGGGACGCCATTGTTGTCTCTTGATTTACCTGATAATATCTGGGTTAATAAAAAAGGCATAAAACTTTAACCGCTATCATCCAAAAGATTGTTTGAGGCATCTATTCCTCATTTTACTGGGAGTGACTGTATCTGATAACCATTCTCTATGTCGATGATGAACCGGTCTTTCTCGAATTGACCAAGCTCTTCCTGGAACGCAGCGGTGAATTCAACGTTGAGACCGCGATGTCTGCAAAAGAGGCGATGGACCAGCTCAAGGGACGAGGATATGATGCAGTCGTCTCCGATTTCCAGATGCCGGAGATGGATGGCATCGAATTGTTACGGAAAATCAGGACGTCCGGTAACACCGTACCCTTTATCCTTTTTACCGGTCGGGGACGGGAAGAGGTTGTAATCCTGGCATTAAACGAAGGAGCCGACTTTTACCTCCAGAAAGGCGGCGAGGCAAAAGTCCTGTTCGCCGAGCTTGCGCAAGGGATCCGCCATTCAGTGCAGAAGAAAAAATCGTACAGCCATAGCTCCTGAACAGTGAATAGCACACCCTCCTTTTTGCTCCTGATACCACGGGTGATGCGATTGCATCAGGGGATGAAAAATAAATTCCGAATATAAAAATTCAGATCATAATACATATTCACTTAAAAAGATCATTAAAAACCTGATCGTTGATGGGTTTGCCGCAGAGGATATTTGGTTTGTTCTTTGTAAAAGAAGACCCATCACCTGAACCTGAGTCAGAAGGATACCGGATCCCAGCGGTACCGAAACGTTTCGATCGTCTCATCAGGAGATGCATACAGAAGAATCCAGTCGATTGTTTTGACGATTTTGAAGAATTAAAACCGGAGTTACTGCCAAAAGACAGGAACAATGACCGTGACAGGCTTAAGGACCCTGGCCTAGCCGAAGAAATGGTGACTGCCTGTGACTGCTTAGCCATGCTCGATCCGGAGAATGCACAGGCATTGATTAACAAAGGGGATTTGCTTGCTGAACTTGGTCGGTTTAACGAAGCGGCGTCGGCGTATAATCGTGCGAGTGAACTGTCACCGGATGATGTCACCGTCAGTTATAACAAAGGGCTTTCGCTAGCGAAGCTGGGCCGGTGGAAAGAAGCACTTGCCGCTTTTGAAGAGGTCCTTTCCCGGAAACCGGATCTCGCCGGTGCGTGGAACAATAAAGGAGTGGTGCTTGTCGAACTGGGGATGTTCGTAGAAGCAGTGGCTGCCTATGATCGGGCAACTGAACTGAAACCGGACGATGCAAAAGCGTGGAACAACAAAGGAGATGCGCTTGCTGAACTTGGCCGGTTTGAAGATGCGATGGCTGCCTATGATCGCGCTCTTGCCTTGAAACCAGATGATACCGAACGGTGGTATTACCGGGGGGATTCTCCTGATGAACTTGGCCGGTTCATAGCGGCGGTGGCAGCGTTCAATCATGCGGTTGCACTAAAACAGGAAGACGCCGAATCATGGTACCAGAAAGGGAATACCCTCACCGGACGGGGTCTGTTTGAAGATGCGGTAGCTGCCTATGATCGGGCAATCGAGCTGAAGCCGGATTTCGCGGATGCATGGCTCAGTAAAGGAGCTTCCTTTGGTATACTGGGAAAAGATCAGGACGCAATACACTGTTTTGAGAAGTTTATTGAATGTGCCCCTCCGGAAAATGCATCCCGTATTGAAGAAATTCAGGAAATAATTGATCAGATGAAAAATTAAAAACCGGCCGATCGAAACATGCTAAAAATCAGGATTTCGCACGTCTATGATGAGTATGATGCAATATATATCTATTAAATTTTACTATTGGTTTATTTCGTAGAAATAAATTGATTTATTAAATAGTTGATCCCATATTAGACAAAGCATGTTTTCAGTCCTTTATGTCGACGATGAATCAAATGTTCTCGAGGTTACCAAGTTATACCTGGAGGTAACCGGGGAATTTTCCGTTGATACCAAACAATCCGTAAAGGATGGACTCGATGCCCTGAAAAACAAGGAATACAATGCCGTAATATCAGATTTCCAGATGCCGGGGACAGATGGCATCGAATTTTTAAAAATCGTCCGGTCGACGTTTGGCAATATACCTTTTATCCTGTTCACCGGTAAAGGCCGGGAAGATGTGGCAATTCAGGCACTTGACAACGGCGTGGATTTCTATATCCAGAAAGGCGACGACGCCGGATCCCAGCTAGCTGAGCTCAGGAACAAAATAAGAATGGCCGTGCAGCACGATAATGCCGCGGAGGCCCGGATAAATTTCGAACAGCGGACGGATCTTTTCAACTACCTGCCGGATGCCGCCTTCAGTATCGACAAACGCGGGGTTATCATTGCCTGGAACAAAGCGATAGAAGAGTTGACCGGCATTCCGGCCGTTGATATGTTCGGCAAGGATAACTACGAATACGCTCTGCCGTTCTATGGAGAGCGTTGTCCTCTGCTGATCGATCTGGTGTTAAAGCCCGATACCAGAATTGAAAACCATTATACCAACATCGTACGGGAACAACACGGGGCGGTTATTACGGCAGAAACACGGTCTGCAAGACCGCTGGGTGTTGCTAAAATCCTGTCCTGCAAGGCCGTCCCCATCCACGACAATAAGGGAAACGTGATCGGTGCGATTGAATCGATGAGCGACATTACGCCCGGGAAAACGGCAGAGCACGCACGCGAGGAAAGCGAAATCCGGTTCCAGCGAGCGGAACTGATAGCCCATCTGGGACACTGGCAGCTCGACATGGCATCCGGGACAATGATCTATTCTGAGGGTGCAGGGGCAATTTACGGCCTGAAAAATCTTGTGCAATCCGCACAGGCTGCACAGCAAATCCTCCTGCCGGAATACCGCGAGAGTCTGGATGAGGCCCTCCATGCCCTGGTAACATACGGTAAACCGTTCAATAGGGAATATAAAATCCAGCGCGTAAATGACTGGGCGTTACGGGACATCCATTCGGTCGCTGCCTACGACGCAGAACACCGGGTCGTTTTTGGCGTGATCCAGGATATCACCGAGCGTAAACAGATCGAAATGTCGTTGTGGGCGATGAACGAGCCCATTTCCCCGACGCATGACGAATTTAAGGACGTCTGGCAGAAGATCGAAGAGATCACGTCGATGGTGCCCGGAGTTGTCTTCCAGTACTCGGTCAATGCCGCCAAGGTGAGGAACGTCTCTTTTGTCAATGAACATGCCGGTAAAACCCTTTTCGGGTTTGATCCTAGGGATACGGATTTCCTCCAGTGGTTTACCGGGCACGTGCATCCGGATGACAGGACCCGGTTTATTGAATCAGTCGAAGACAGTCAGAAACGGGCTGTGTCCTGGCATTGCGAGGGCCGGTTTGTAAAACCCTCGGGGGGGGTCATCTGGTTTGCCGGTGAAGCAACCCCTGTGTCTCATGGCAATGAACTGGTCTATTCAGGGGTCTTCCTGGATATCACCGAGCGTAAAATTGCCGAAAAAATACTCCGGGATTCCGAGGGGAAGTTCCGGTCAATTGTCGAAAATTCACCTGAATCTATCCTGATAATTGACCTGCAGGGAACGATCCTGTTTTCAAACAATGCGGCGGTTGAAACAATCGAGTGCAGTGACTGTTCTTCCGTGATCGGAAGAAATATTATTGAATTTATTGCCCCGGAATCCCGGGAAGAGATGGCAAAGACCTTTTTGCAGTTATCCGGGGGAGACGAAACGAGCTTTGCCTCGTATGCAGTTATATCGGCACAGGGGAAGAAGATCCGGGTTGAAACTATCGGAAAAGCTATCGTGTATGAGGGCAAGACTGCAGCTCTTCTCTCGGTCAGGAATGTTACTGACCGAAAGCAAGAGAGTGAGGATCCGCTCCATCTCCCCTTTAACGCCATGGATGAGGGCATGGCGCTGCACGAGATCATCTTCGATGCAGATAACAAAGCGGCGGATTACCGTGTTCTCGCGATCAATGATGCATTCGAACGACAGCTGGATATCACCCGGGACGCTGTTGTCGGCAAGACCAGCGGTGAAGCATATGCAATGACCGAGCCCCCGTACCTTGAGATATTCGCAAGGGTCGCAGAAACCGGTAAACCGGAAACCTTTGAAACATGGTTTACTCCTCTCCAGAAACATTTCCGGATATCAGTCTATTCCCCCCGGAAAAACCAGTTTGTTACGGTCTTTTACGATATAACCGAACGCAAACTGGCAGAAGATGCGGTCCGGCAGGCAAACATCCAGCTCAACCTGATGACCAGCATTACCCGGCACGATATCCTCAACAAGGTCTCGGCTCTTGTCGGGTATTATGGCATCATACGCCTGAAATTTCCCAATCCGGCATTGACGTATTACATCAGTAAACTGGAGGATACCACAAGTGCCATCCAGTCCCTGATGATGGATACCCAGACCTACCAGAATATCGGCATCCGCGAACCACAATGGCAGGATCTGGAAAAAGTCGCCAAACGTCTGCAGATCCCGGAAACTATCAAATTCTCGATAGATCTGCAGGGCGCTCAGGTCTATGCAGATCCTATGCTCGAAAAAGTGTTCTTTAATCTCCTGGATAATTCCATCAGGCACGGGGGGCAGGTAACCGAGATCAGGGTATCTTCCCGTCAATCCAACGAAGGACTCGCCCTAGTCTGGGAAGACAACGGTACAGGTATTCCCAACGAAGAAAAAGATAGAATTTTTGAGAAAGGATATGGGGTAAATACCGGTCTTGGATTATCCCTGTGCAGGGAGATTCTTGCCATTACCGGCATGTCCATGCGGGAGACCGGGGAACCCGGTAGCGGCGCCCGGTTCGAGATTGCGGTGCCAAAAGGCGCGTATCGTCTTACGCAAATGACGATGGGTGAAAAAGGTATTTCGCTGTTTTCCGCTCCCACAGGCAAGACTTAAGGAGCTATAAAGGCCCGCGGCTCCGTGTAGGTATCTTTCCTGCGTTTCTTGTGGATTGCCATCTCTACATTTGCAAAGAGTTCCTGCCGGTTGATCGGTTTTACCAGGTAACCGTCGGACTCCGTCATCACTACCCGCAGGATGGTCTCATCGTCCGCATGAGCAGTCATGAAAATAGTAGGTGTACCGTATAATCCCCGGATCTGCCGAGCAGTCTCGATGCCGTCTAAATCACCATCTATATGGATGTCAACAAGGATCAGGTCAAGACTGCTCTCACGACCGGCCATGGCAATCGCCTGTTCGCCGTTCGCGGCAATCCCGATCACCGTATAACCGATTTCCCTGAGCAGATCCTCAAGCATTTTTGAAAAATCTGAATCGTCATCGACAAGAAGGATGCGTTTTTCCGCGGCGTTTGCCAGATCTCTTACTATTCCGTGACTGCGCACACTTTTTTTAGCGTTTCGAAGATCGCCCTGCCTGTGCACATCAGGATCGGATTCTTTTATTTTTTGAGAAAACTGCTCAATTGCAGATTGGAGTTTATCTGATTCCCGGTTCAGTTCCAGGATCTTTTGGGTATTTTTTACATCAGCTACTTTCAGCTGAGCAAGTTCCTTTTCCTTTTCCTGGAATAACTGGATATATTGATCGATAACCGCTCTCAGGCGCTCGCATTCCTGTTCCAATTCAGTAAAACGCCTGATATTTCTCTCTTCTGATGCTCTGAGCGCACTGAGTTCATTTTCCCGGTTTACTAACACATCATAAATATTTCCGGTTGAATTCCTTAGTGCATCCCGTTCTGCTTTTACTTGGGAAAATTCGTCTTTCTGATGTTCTAACTCATCATATAACTGACGAATCTGGACTTGTGCAAGGTTATTTTGCGCATATATTGCCTGCATTTCATTGATTATCGTCTGAAATTCGTTATAGGCCACGGAGTGTAACTCTTCTATTCGTCGCCAGCCAAATAATCTGCCAAAAAAATTAAGGGATTTAATATTTTCCAGCAGTGTTTGTAAATTGTCCGAAGAAGAAATTACCATATTTATCTCTAAACAAAAAAATGAGTTGGATACATAAATATATTTGGGAGAAATTTGCGAATATATAGAGATTTGATGATCGTCACAAAATATATTAGAAAAATATATATTTTGCGAAAGAGAGCACGCATTTTTAGTGATTTTATGGGGTGATTGGCGTATCCGAATGGATTGCTTACCATATTTTTATCTCCCAACAAATGAACAGAACCGTATCTATGCCCCTTGAACCCGGAGTCCCCCACGATGCTTAAAAATATCATTAATCCAAAGAACCGCGTTGACAAAAAGACATTTGTGAAAAAGATCGGCCCGCTTCAGGAACGATTAGGTATCATCCAGAGAGCCTTTCGTGAAGCCCATATACCGGTCATTATTGTGATGGAGGGCTGGGATGCTGCGGGGATCACCCGCTCCACAAAGGAGGTAATCGGGGCACTGGACCCCCGGGGTTTTACCCTCCATACCATTGCTCAGCCGACCGATGATGAGCGGGTCAGGCCTTTTATGTGGAGGTTCTGGACCCGGATACCGCCGAAAGGACGTATTGCGATCTTCGCCAGGAGCTGGTTCAGCCGATCTATTTCTGCGGAGATGCAGAGAACCAGCTGGACAAAATCCTTGGCGGGAAGTATTATCTCGATCAACAACTTTGAGCGCCAGCTAACCGAGGACGGGACGGTTATGCTCAAGTTCTTTTTACATATCGACAAAGCCGAGCAGAAACGGCGTTTCGAAGCCCGGGAAAAGAGTCCGCTCAGTGCTTGGCTTGTGACTCCTGCACTCTGGAATCTTCATCACGCATACGATCTTTCCTTTCCGGTTATCGATAATTTTCTTGGGGAGACCAATACTTCCTTTTCACCCTGGCATGTGATCGACGCGACAAACGAAGATTACACTGTTTTGGCGATTTATGCGACCCTGATAAAGACATTAGAGAGAACCCTCGAAGAACGGGCCGCCGGGAAAACGATCAAATCCGGCGATCCCCTCCTTCCCAAAAGACATCCGATCAAAAGAAATACCGCAAACCCGCACCACGATCGCTCCTGCCAAAAAAAGGAATGCGGGCCAACGCTCGATAATCTCCAGGAAGAGATGCTCAGGACACAGGCACTTCTTTTCAAGCGTAAGATCCCTCTGATAATCCTGTATGAGGGCTGGGACGCCGCAGGAAAGGGAGGTAATATTACACGGATTGCCCGGTACATGAACCCCCGGGGGTATGATGTGATCCCGGTAAACGCCCCCGACGCGACGGAATTGAGTCACCATTATTTCTGGCGGTTTATTAATTATTTCCCAAAAGCCGGCCACATTGCGATCTTCGACCGGAGCTGGTATGGCCGTGTTCTCGTGGAACGGGTCGAGGGATACTGCACAGAATACGAGTGGCAGCGGGCCTACCGGGAGATCAACGATATGGAGGCGGATTTTATTTATTCTACCGGTGGGGGAATATTGAAATTCTGGCTTGAGATAAGTAAAGAAGAACAGCTCAGGCGATTTAACCAGCGAAAGAACGACCCGCTCAAGCAGTGGAAGATCACGGAGGATGACTGGAGGAACCGGGAAAAATGGGACCAATACGAGGTTGCAATTGATGAGATGCTGGCCCGGACCAATACGAAGATCGCACCGTGGACCGTGATAGGGTCCGATGATAAATGGGCTGCCCGGGTACAGACCATCAACGCAGTTACGTCGTATTGCCGGAAACTGCTGGAATAACGGTTCAGCAGAAGCCAACGGTCAACCGTGTATTCTTAAAAAAAAAGATCTTCCCGGTCAGCTTTCTGCCGGGGCCGGTTCCTTCTTTTTGGGCCCGGCAACAGTTACCTTCAGGATACCGGCCCTGGTGGTCATCGCCGCCGTATACTGTGTGTCCATCGCGAGGCATTTTGTGGGGCAGACTTCGACACAGCAGTTGCAGACGATGCAACGGAGCCGGTCGATCTGCCAGGTTTTTTCCTTGGGTTCCACGCAGATTGCCTGGGTCGGGCACTTCCTCTGGCAGCTCCGGCAGGCGATGCATTTCTCCGGGTCTATTGTCACATGTCCCCGTGTAAGGGTGGTCTTCTTTGCCGGTTTTGCCGGGTACATCAGTGTGGCCGGGCGGGAGAATAGGCTCTTTAACACCGTTTTTGTCATCTGAAAATAGGTCATGGCCGTTTCACCTCTCCGCGCAACCGACACAGGGATCGATTGAAAGCACAATAACCGGTACATCCGCTAGCTCGCATCCTTTGAGGAGGGTGACGAGGGGCGGGAGGTTAGTGAACGTCGGCGTTCTTACCCGGTGCCGGACAAGGTTTCTTTTGCCGTTCCCCTTGATGTAGTGGACCACTTCGCCCCGGGGCTGTTCTGCACGGGCAAAGTATTCGCCGTCAGGTGCGCCGGTCACCTTGATCTCCACCGGTCCTTCGGGGATCTTTTTGACGCACTGCTCGATGATGTCTATTGAGGTAAAGAGTTCTTTTGCCCGGACTGCACACCGGGCATAACAGTCGCCGTCATGCTCAACGACCGGTTTGAAATTGATCTTCCCGTATGCCGCATAACCGGTCTCACGGATATCGATCCCGATCCCGCTTCCCCGGGCAGTCGGGCCAACGGCACCAAGGGTATAGGCATCCCCTTTCTGGAGGGTGCCGACGCCACGAAGCCGGTGACTGACTGAACTGTCCTTTAAAAATACGTTCACCAGATCGTGGAGTGCAGGCTCCATGCCTTTGAGTCCCTTCACCATCTCGTCCAGTTTTTCAGGAGTTATGTCCCGCCGGACACCGCCAACTTTGCAGACGCCCTGGATTACCCGGCCGCCGGTAGTTACTTCAAGGTCATCGAGGATGTGTTCCCGGAGCTTCCAGGCGTTCATAAAAACGCTTTCAAAGCCCATACTATCGGCAAAAAGCCCGAGCCACAGGAGGTGTGAGTGCAATCTTGAGTATTCCGACCAGATGGTCCGGAGATACTGCGCACGCTCGGGTACTTCGATATTCATGATCTTTTCGATGCCCTGTGCATACGTGTTACTGTGGATGTAGCTGCAGATCCCGCAGATGCGTTCAGCTACGTAAATATACTCGGGATATTCCCGTTTCTCGACGAGTTTTTCAAGGCCGCGGTGGACGTAACCGATTGAAGGTATCGCGTCCACGACCCTTTCGTCTTCAAGGACAAGGTCGAGGTGGATCGGTTCCGGCAGCACCGGGTGCTGGGGGCCGAACGGAACGGTTATTTGTTTTGACATGATGTGTCCTCCTTTGTAACGGTAACTGAGAACGGCTGTTTGATCGTTGTCCGGTAGAACTTGCCCCCGAAGTCGATGTTTATGCCTGAAACCGTGATGCCGTATAAATCGTGGATCTCGTTTTCGTACACAAACGCCCCGAAATACACGCTGCTCACGCTGGGTATCATCGTGTCCTGTTTGACAGTAATACGCAGGTTTGTCATTACGTAGTCCTTATCGAACACGTAGTTGATCTCAAAATCGTCGCCAATCTTGGTGCAGCCGATCTGGACAAGCCGGAAGCCTTCCTTTTTCATCTGTGCCGTCCGGGCTACCAGTTCGTCAATGCTGACAGGAATGGTGGTCTGCTGATCTTTTGCCATTTCAGGCACCCCCGGCAGGTTCTTTTGGCGCTATCATAGGCTGCTCCCGGGGAACACCTGATGTCATGGCCGCCCGTTTCTCTTCAAGAATGCCAAGAGCCGTAACAATACCGTCGATGATAGATTCGGGTCGTGCAGCGCAGCCGGGTACGTAAACATCAACCGGGATCGTCGTGTCTATTCCCCCGGCGACATTGTAACATTCCCGGAAGATACCCCCGGAGGTGGCGCAGATACCTATTGCAACAACAACTTTCGGTTCAGGCATCTGGTCGTAGATGTCTTTAACCACGTACTTGTTTTCCTCGTTCACTGAGCCCGTAACGACAAAGATATCTGCATGTTTGGGGTTGCCAGTGTTGAGGATCCCAAAACGCTCCACATCATACATCGGTGTGAGGCAGGCAAGGATCTCGATGTCACAGCCATTGCAGCTCGATGCATCGTAATGGATGAGCCAGGGTGATTTCTTTAAGTATGCCATGGTGATCAGACCCTCCCCAGGAGATATATGATTGCGATGTTACCGGCTCCCAGAATTAGGGCAACCGCCCATGAGCTTTTCACTGCAAGCTGCCATTTTACTCTCGCATTGGTATTGTCGATAGCTAGTTCGAGCAGGTAGACGATGATGATTGCGATGAGGGCAACAATCCAGTTTACCGCAAAGAACAGGAAGACAAAGCCGAGCAAAAACACCATCTCGTACCAGTGTGCCACCTCAATAAAACCGAGGTTTGGACCCGAGAACTCGGTCATAACGCCTTTGACGATTTCCTGGTGGGCGTGATGCGAGGTGGAGATATCGAACGGGGATTTGCGCAGCTTGATTGTAAGGATGTAGATAAATCCGAAGAATACACCGGGCAGGAGGATCACAAGATACCCCGGGAACCCGGCGATGTCACTGACGTTGAAGGATCGCGTGACAACATACATCCCGACTGCCGCAAGGAGGAGCATGGGTTCGTAAGCCATGATCTGGATCAGCTCCCGTTCCGCACCGATATGACTATACGGAGAGTTAGCGGCATAGGCGCCAAGGACCAGAAATACTTCGGCAAGGGTGAGCGCAAAGACGACCAGCAGGAGGTTTCCGCCGGCAAAGAAAAGCGCTCCGGCAAAGATAGCAAAGACAAAGTAACTGAGCACATAGAAGTGCTGGGTATCGTTTACCACGGCCCCCTCTTTCTCGAAGAGTTTTCCTACATCGTAGAATGGCTGGAAGATTGAAGGGCCGACACGACCCTGCATATGGGCAGTCACCTTGCGGTCGATACCGGCAACAATGCCGCCAATGACCGGCGCAAGCAGGACAAACACAACAGCCCCGACAAGGGAGATCATAGTATACCACCTCCGGTAACTGCTGCAGCAAACATCACCACAATAAAGATCGAACAGAGGCAGATACCGGTTGTTCGAAGCCGTGCCTCACCGAACCATGAACTGACATAATAGTTGGAAAGTTTCATTGGCGTCTCTTTTCCGAGCGAATTCTGGAAATGCATATCGTGCGTTGTTGCCACGCCACCCATATACGGCGGGAGATTTCTTTGTTTTCGGTGGGGGAGAAGGATGCTCAGCGGTAATAGGACGATCAGGAACATCATCATGATCATGATGATGATGTTGTCCTGCGACAGCTGGGCGACGCTCCCGTAGTTGGCAAGCAGGAACGGCTCAATAAGGAAAGCTGAAATGACCGGGAAAATGAAGCAGGTGACGGCCGTAAGACCGGAAAGGGAGACGAGCGCCACCCATTCGTTTTTATCGACCGCTCCCTCAACGTTCTCCGCATCCGGCGTGATTACCAGGAGTTTTCCCATCCATTTCGCCCAGAAAAAGATGGTCAGGGCACTGCCAAAGATCAAGATCACAACAAAGACCAGGCCGAATGGTGCGTCGATAAAAGCCTGGATCGCTGCCCATTTGGAGATCAGCATCCCGAACGGGGCAAGGAACATCCCGGCAATACCGATAACCATCATCGCCGCTATCCGTGGCATCCTGACAATAAGCCCGGTCATGTCCTCGATCTCCCGGCTTTTAATCCGGTGTTCGACGGTACCCACGCAGAGGAACATGAGCGATTTCGAGATTGCATGGAAGATTATCAGGAGAATTGCAGCCCAGATCGCTTCGTAGGTTCCGATCCCTGCACAGGCCACAACGAGGCCCAGGTTTGCAATCGTGGAGTACGCAAGCACCTGTTTTGCGTTAGACTGGGAGATTGCAATCCCGGACGCGATAAGGAAGGTGAACGCACCAACCAACGCAAGGGCGTAGCCTATGGCGGTACCCTGGAATACCGGGGCAAACCGGACAAGGATATAGACCCCGGCTTTTACCATCGTGCTGGAATGGAGAAGCGCTGAAACAGGCGTCGGGGCCACCATGGCACCGACAAGCCACGAGGAAAACGGCATCTGGGCGGCTTTTGTCAGGCCGGCAAACCCGATAAGGGCTGCTGGGATGAGGACAAGTGCTTTTCCGGAGATAAGCACCTGGTCAAGACCGAGCATGCCTGCCGGCTGGTATGTCAGGTAGACGATAGCTGCTGCAAACGCGATGCCTCCCAGCAGGTTCATCCACAACGCGGTAAACGCATTCTTTGTCGCCTCCTCGGTCTTGGTAAAGCCGATCAGGAGGAACGAACAGAGCGTGGTTACTTCCCAGAAGAAGAAAACCCAGACGAGGCTGTTCGAAAAGACAAGCCCGAACATCGCGGAAATGAACACAAAAATAATCATAAAAAAGGTATTGGTCCGGTCGGGGATTCCGGTATGGTGCTGGTAGAAATGACGCATG
The DNA here is from genome assembly GCA_964409915.1 of uncultured Methanoregula sp. Classification (GTDB taxonomy): domain Archaea; phylum Halobacteriota; class Methanomicrobia; order Methanomicrobiales; family Methanospirillaceae; genus Methanoregula. The sequence continues at coordinate 13,964 of CAYPEQ010000017.1, forward strand.
TACCCAAGCGAATACACGCAAATCAGGCTCCCGATAATACCGACAATAAGGGCCATGATTATCGAGAACTGGTCGATAAAGAGGGGGGACTTTACCATGACTGCCGGAGTGGCCGCAGTTTCAAACCAGACGATCAGCGCCGTTTCGATAAGAGTAAGCGCTATAACAAGGTAATTGCGGAATTTGACGGCAAAACCGAGGATGATTACCGTAATTACTATTTCAAGGACAAACATCAGCAGGTTGATCTGCTCGGCGTTGAACCCGTATAACACGGTTCCCTGGCTGAACTGGGTCAAAAGAAGCAGAACAGTCACTGCCCCTATTGCCAGCGCAGAGAGTTTTACGATCCATCCCCGCTCTGAATCACGGCGCACGGCCAGCATGAAAAACGCCGTTATCAGGGGGAACAGGATAAGAAAGAGTAACAGCTGCACGCTTATATCCACCAACCGGAGCTATGGTAATTTTTCATTATTAATCATATTGAATTGATCACGCTCTCCCGGCAGGCTCGGAAAAATCAGGAAAATTTTTCCCAGGACTTCTGGTTCTGATAAACGCATTAACCGGGATTTACCTGCTGATCCCCCGCCAGAATAATTATGATAAATTTTAATGTAACAAAAATGCAGTAATACTGTCCTGATGGTGGGTGGCCGGCGTGGCAGGGACATTTATTGTGTCCCATGAGACATGGCACCATCCTGAAGGGGTATCAAACCAGACAGGGCATGACCGGAGTCAGTGCCCTGTGATCATCAAACCTGATGTGTTATGGCCTTACTATCAGACTGGTTGTGCTGGAGCGGCATAATGCCGTATTCAGTATTCCCTTCTGCATACCGGGACCCACAACATAGCAGGGAGGTCAGGGAATGTTAGAGATTTTAGTTGTCGTTGTAATAAGCATCTTAGCACTGATCGTGGCGTTCATTCTCGCACGCGGTGTCCTTGCTCAGGATGAGGGGACGCCAAAGATGAGGGAAGTCGCCGATGCGATCCGGGTGGGTGCAGAAGCATTCATCAAGCGACAGTATTCGACCATCGCAATTTTTGCGATAGTACTCGCCGTGGTTATCTTTTGCGTGTACTACCTCACCGGTCAGCAGGCGTACGCTGTTGACACGTCTCTTGCGTACCTCTTTGGAGCGTTCTGCAGCGCCCTTGCCGGGGTTATCGGCATGTCGGTTGCTGTCAGGTCAAACGTCCGCACCGCGGCTGCTGCCCAGGTGAGTGCAGCAAAAGCCCTTAAGACGTCGTTCCGGGGCGGTGCGATCTCGGGCCTTATCATCGTCGCAATGTCCCTTCTTGGCGTCTCGCTTACGTACTACGCCCTTGGTGCAAACCCGCAGGTCACGCCGTTTATTATCATCGGCTTTGGCTTTGGTGCCTCGTTTGTTGCCCTCTTTGCCCAGCTCGGCGGTGGTATCTATACAAAAGCTGCCGATGTCGGTGCAGACCTTGTGGGTAAAGTCGAGGCCGGTATTCCTGAAGACGATGTCCGTAACCCCGCTGTTATCGCAGACCTTGTGGGAGACAACGTCGGTGACTGTGCCGGTCGTGGCGCAGACCTCTTCGAATCCACCGCGGCTGAAAATATCGGTGCGATGATCCTTGGGGTTGCACTCTTTCCGGTCTTCGGTGAGAATGGCGTGCTCTTCCCCATTGTGATGTGTGCATTCGGCCTTCTGGCAAGTATCATCGGTATTCTCGCAGTAGGTATTCTTACGGTCGAAGGTAAGGAAGGCGCTGACCCTATGACACCCATGAATATGGGGTATTACATTACAGCAATTATCAGCGCTGTCCTCCTGTATGTGGCCGTAAACTGGCTCCTGCAGGGCATCATATGGTTCTACCTCGCAGGCCTCGTCGGTATCGTGCTCTCTGTGTTGTTCCTCAGGGTAACGCTCTACTACACTGACCACCACTACCGGCCCGTGCAGGAGATCGCCGACGCCTCTGAAACCGGAGCGGCAACCAACATCATTACCGGTTTCTCGGTCGCTCTTGAGACCACCGCAATCCCCGCTATCCTGATCGGAGCAGCTCTACTCATCGCCTACCAGTGCGGCACCATGACCGGCATCACGTATGGCGGAATATATGGTACGGCGGTTGCTACAATCGGCATGCTCTCGGTCTGCGCCTATGTCCTTGCGATGGATGCATTTGGCCCCATCGCCGATAACGCCGGTGGCATTGTCGAGATGAGCCAGGCTCCCGAAGATGTCAGGAAACGCATGGATGCCCTTGATGCAGCCGGTAACACAACAAAAGCACTTACCAAGGGGTATGCAATCGGCAGTGCCGCTCTTGCAGTCTTCCTGCTCTTTAATGCTTATATGATGGATATCTCCCGGCTGATAGGGAAGGTATTTGATACCGTCAACCTCGCTTCAATCCCGGTCTTTGTCGGGGGGCTTCTTGGCGCGATGCTTATCTTCCTCTTTGCAGGCTTTGCAATCCGGGCCGTCTCCAAGACCGCCCAGTACGTGATTAACGAAGTCCGTATCCAGTTCAAGGACCCGGCCATCATGGCAGGTACCAAGAAGCCGGACTATGCCAGAGTCATTGATATCACCACGCGTGGGGCACTCTGGAACATGGTGATCCCCGGCATTCTTGCCGTGGCATTCCCCATCTTCATCGGAGTGACCATGAAATACGAAGCACTCGGCGGGTTCCTCCTTGTCGGGACCATCACGGGTATCCTGTTTGCCCTTATCCTCAACAATGGCGGCGGCGCATGGGATAACGCAAAGAAATACATCGAAAGTGGTGCTCACGGTGGCAAGGGAAGCGAGGCCCACAAGGCAGCGGTTATCGGCGACACACTCGGCGATCCCTTCAAGGACACAGCGGGTCCCTCGCTCCACGTGCTCATCAAGCTGCTTGCAACGCTCTCGCTTGTGCTTGCACCGCTTTTCATCTAAAAAAATACTTTTTTACACGATTTTTCCGGTCAGGAGAATAAAAGGAATACAAACTCCTGTCTTCGCATGCTTTAGGATATTCCCGCACGGATCAGCGGTTGGTATCCGAAAGAGGCATCGGGTAGGGCACAGCGTTCTTCTTAAAGGAGAGCGCTTCTTCTGCAATGATCCTGATCATGCAGCCATCACACGGGTTTCCCCGGCCGGTTCCCGGTAACGCGTAGTCAGGAGCGAGCATTTTAAGGGAATTTCGTGAAACTTCACGCAGATCTGCGTCCTGGTCCACTGCCAGCGGTTTCAGATATGAGGCGGCCCCGGGATCCCCAAGTGCCCCGAGCATGCCTGCTGCCATTACCCGGACCCATTTATCCTCGGCATTGAGACCACTCACCAGGTACTCAAAGAGAGGCTGCTGGAATTTTTTTACCGCGACTGCCGGATCAAGGGTTACCGTCATTTTCCCGGTCCTTTTTCTTTTGCCATAATTGATTTCTCTTTCCATCCGAATCACTCTGATAAGTTTTCGTGAAAGTGATCTCTGGCAGGGACGGTCTTTTCAATATTTGCAAGCTGCATCTGCATGGCATAAGACCGGAATTGTCTTAAAAAAAGGATATTTGAGCACTAGGGTTGATGAAAAGAAGGGAGATCAGCTGCACCCGGTCCAGCCACAGTTTTTGCAGATCCCTTGGTTGCAGCCTTCGCCAAAGTCCAGTGGACTGCGGCATTCGGGACAGAGCCGTTGTTCGCCGGTTTTCTTTATATTCCAGTCACTTAAGGTTGCGACACTCTGGTTTTTAGCCGAGAGCTCGATGCACCTTCCAACTACATCGGCGCAGGAATGACCTTCCGACGAGGGGTTCTTTATGGCGGAGATACAGTTCACTTTTGCAAACTGTTTGACGAATTTACCAAATGGCACCCCGTTCTGGAGTCCGGTGCTGATTGCCCGGCCTAAAGCACTATTATTTGCGTCGCAACCGCCGCTCCCGACCGTCCGGATAAAAACCTCCATCGGGGTATGCCCCATCATGTTTACCGTAACGTAAAGACGGCAGCATCCCGATTGGCAAAGGTAGGTTCGGCCGGCAAGCTCTTTTGGCCGGTCAATGGAGAGCGAGGGTATTTTCTCTGGCACTGCCCTTATTACCGATGAGGCTGTGGCAGGTTCTATTTCAGGTTGATCTGCCGGGCTTTTATCTTTCAGGGAAAGTACCACATCATCCCTGCTTCCTGTCCGGTAGATGGTAATACCCTTGAGCCCGAGTTTCCAGGCCATGAGAAGAGCTTCCTCGCAATCCTCTTTTGTGGCCGTACAGGGCATGTTGATGGTCTTACTGATAGAGGCATGGACATGTTTCTGGAAACAGGCCTGCATGAGAATATGGTCACGCCAGGAGATGTCAAGCGCAGTTTTAAAGAGCGAGAGGAATTGCTGGGGCAGCCAGTGGAGATCCTGCACCGTTCCGGTCTCATGGACATGGGTAGTGACCTCTTCAGCCTTCTTTGCCCGCTCGTCACCGGCATACCCCATACCGGAAAGGGTGTGGATAAGCGCTTCCTTGAAAACCGGGTTGACGATGACAAAGGTCTTTCCGACCGTATTTTTCCGGGTGTACGCAAAGGAGAAGATCGGCTCGATACCGCTCGAGCACCCGGCCAGGAGCGAGATCGTCCCGGTCGGCGCAACCGTCGTCATAGCGGCGTTGCGGACGGTAAAATCCTTCCAGGTGCTTCCTTTCCATGCCGGGAACGTCCCTTTTGCCTCCGCGAGCTTGTGCGATTCGACAACCGCTGTTTCTGTCACGATCTTCATGACCTGCTCGCACCACGTCCTTCCTTCCGGTGAATCATAGGCAAGACCTATCATTAGCATGGCATCGTGGACACCCATGACACCGAGACCAATTTTCCTCGTGCGTCGGGTTGCTTCACCGATCTGCGGGATGGGGAAGACGTTTTTCTCGATGACGAGATCAAGGAATCGAGTCGCCATCCGTATCGTCTCGCACAGCAGGGATTCGTCAAGAACCCCGTCAGTGATGCAGGCAGCGAGGTTGATACTCCCCAGCACACAGCTTTCATAAGGCAGGAGCGGCTGTTCCCCGCAGGGGTTTGTGGTATCGATATCGCCAAGCTGGGGTGTCGGGTTGTGCCGGTTAATCTCGTCATAGAAGAGAATGCCGGGCTCGCCGTTCTTCCAGATACCGGTAACGATCCCGGTCCAGATCTGGCCGACCGTAATCTTCTCACCGGATCCCTCGCGGGTAAGCCAGACCGTGTCAAACTCCTTTTTTGAGACAAGATCCATGAACTTGTCGTTGACCATCACGGAGATGTTGAAGTTGGCGATCTCGCCTTCTTTTTTCTTTGCGGCAATAAAGGCAAGGATGTCCGGGTGCCAGACATTGAGGATTCCCATATTGGCCCCCCGCCGGCGACCGCCCTGCTTGATCACATCGGTAGCGGCGTTAAAGACCTTCATAAAGGAGATGGGGCCTGATGCAACTCCGTCCGTGGATTGAACGGGTGAGCCTTCAGGCCGGATATGCGAGAAGTTGTAACCGGTGCCCCCGCCGGTCTTGTGGATGATGGCGCCTTCCTTCATCGCATCAAAAATCCCGCAGATAGTGTCCGGGACCGGAAGGGTAAAGCAGGCAGAGAGCTGGCCGATCTCGGTTCCTGCGTTCATAAGGGTCGGGGAATTGGGCAGGAATCGCAGTGAGATCATTGCCTCGTAAAAACGGGCTTTTTCAGATTCATCGTCTGCCAACGCTGAAGAGACGCGGCGGCAGATATCGGTAAAAGTGCTCTCTCCTTTCCGCAGGTAGCGGGCTGAGAGGATGCTGTCGACGACGGATGGTTGGTTCATGGCAGGACCTGTGCTGGTTTTATGGCTATTATAAAAAGGACAATCTAACGGATGAGATATTGCTCATGAAACGAGTTATAGGTTATTGTTGAGGGCCATAGGTTACCGGGGAATTACAACCTTGTTGATACCATGGATCACGCCGTTTGTGCAGGTAATATCCGGGACCGTGACACCAGCACCGCCAAAAAGAACTGTTCCACATTCTTCGGTTATCTCAACTGTGATACCAAGTCGCGTTTTAGGGAAATTCAGTCTCTTGATAATCGTGCACGGCAGGTTGCCAAAGAGAATATGGTACTGGAGTACCCTTGTCAGCCTCCCCTGAGGGTCGGCCATAAGTGCCGCTAATGTCTCAGGGGGCATACACAGGAACGCATCATCTGTCGGTGCACAGACCGTAAACGGTCCTTTTCCGGAAAGTACCGTATCAAGGCCGGCGATCCGGATGGCCCGGGTCATCATCGAGAACCGGTTGTCGGCCGCAAGCGCCTCAGTAATGGTGTCCTGTGATATCATATCGGATGATCCTGTACAAATCGGTACTTCGTTTGTGGCGCCCCGGTATAATCCCTTTTAACTGTCACACTTGAGGATCTGATGCATCTAAAGGGCCATTTAGCAGCCTGATCCCAGATCTACCGTCATATCGTTTGCAAGCCGGCTATACCGCTTTGGGTTTTCATCAAACTGCTTCTTGCAGTAGTTACAGCAGAAGAAATATTCTGTATCCCTGTAGGTGCTCTTGTATTTGGCATCATCTTCATCCACTATCATAAAACAGACCGGATCAGTTGCCATGTATCTATCTCCTTTTGGTATCACACGATCTCGCTTATCTGTCAGATAAAGGTGTTGCATTTGAAAAAGAGGGCTAGAACAATTCAGTAGGGCGTCGGGTTCATGGGTTGTAAAGGCAAGCATATCTGCATACCGCTCCCAAATCCTATACCATGATCCTAAAACACGCATCTGATGTCCCTGCGGTACCGATGACAAAACCCGGTTTCTCCGGCATGCAGGCACGGTTCCTGCTCACCGCAGACGATGGCTGTCCCCGTTATGCCATGCGCCTTATGGAAATCGCATCCGGTGGCTGTACATCGTTACATGCCCACAAGGAGGAACACGAGATGTTCTTTCTTGAAGGTACCGGAACACTTGTCACCGACGGGAAAAAAGAGACTACCATTCGCGCTGGCGACGCGCTCTATCTTCTTCCTTGTGAATCCCACCAGATTAAAAACACCGGCACAGGTATGCTGATGATGATCTGCACCGTCCCGCTGTTTCCAGGAAAGAGTGGAAAAGAGACCACCCCCTGCGAATAAGGGAAAGGATAGGGATTGATCCTTCCTTTTTTAGGTCAGAGTCCATTTCCAAGCCGTTTTCCCATATCAAAAGCCTTTTTACATTCTTTGGGGAAGACATTCCGGTGCTGGCGTGCCCTTTCCTCCGGATCAAATGCTGATGACACATATTTTGTGTAATCATCAAATTGCAGGGTATCAGTCACCATAAACCACTCTGAAGGGCCAAAGATCCGTTCGAGTATTGTCGCAGTAAGCCGGAACTGCGCTTCATACCCCATTTCCTTAACGCGGCTCTCATCTGCCCCCATGGTGTAGATAAACCCGGTCGCCATCTTTTTGGTGAAAAGTGAGGATCGTTCTGGGTCATAGACAATGAAGGGGTAGAGTAATCGTTCCAAAAATGCCCGCATCTCACCGGTCGCCGTTCCTACGTAGATCGGCGAACCAAGAATAAGGGCATCTGCGGAGAGAATCTTTTCGAGAATTGGTGTCAATTCATCTTTCAATGCACATTTACCGTAACTTTTCCCGCCCACAAGTTTACAGGAAAAACAGCTGGTGCAGCCTTTGTAGGCTAGGTCATAGAGGTGTACGATGTCCGTTTCTGCTCCTACTGATTCCGCGCCTTTGAGGGCGTATTCGAGCAGCTGTGCCGTATTCCACGTCTTACGTGGGCTTCCGTTGATTGCGATTACTTTTGTCATGTGTCCACCTGATCATGAATCCCCTGCAGTCTCCTTTATCTTAAGGAGCCAGGCTATGTTCTTCCCTGCATCTCGGGCACGGCCGATACCTTCTTCGTCTTTGTGAACATCCCCGATCTCTCTTCCAACGCCAAGAACCGGGAATCCCGGAACGACCATTCCGGTGGCAAGCAGGAAATGGAGCATAGTATCAAGGGTACGACTTCCCCCGGAACGCCGCACTGCAGCAACGGCCATCCCCACTTTGCGCCGGTAAAGGCCCCCGTTTGCCATGGACACGAACCCGGCCCGGTCGATAAGCCCCTTCATCTCCGCGGTCACGTCCAGAAAGTACACCGGAGATCCGAGGATGACGCCTTCTGCTTCGACCATTTTATCGATGCAACTGTTAACGATATCGTCATCGAAAACGCAATGGCCGTCCTTGTTCTCGAAACACTTCATGCAGGCAGTACAACCCCTGACCTTCTTTTTGCCGACCTGCACGAGCTCGGTCTCGATCCCTTCGTTCTCCAGTTCCTCAAACATATGCCCAATCAAGATTGAGGTGTTCCCGTCCTTCCTTGGGCTTCCGTTGAATGCAACGACTTTTGCCATATTCAATCACCAATCCTCTTTGTTTTCCCGGAGCGGGGAAGTTTCCCGAGGGATACCCCGGTTTTTCCCCACTCACCGTTTTTCGTCTTTTAAGGCCTCTGCCACCTCGCGGGTGGCGAGGATTCCATTCAGCGCCGCCGGGAACCCCGCATACAGTGAGACAAGCAGCATGATTTCTACGATCTCAGGCTCTGAAAGACCGGCCCGGAGCCCGCCACCGATATGGAACCGGAGCTGCGAGGGAGCTGTTCCCTTAGCTGCAAGTGCCGCAATGGTTGCTACCTGACGATTTCGGATTGGCAGAATGCCCCTGGCGTAGATGTCTCCATACCCAAACTCAATGACATATCGCGTTATATCCGGGTTGATCGGATCAAACGTTTCTTTAAGGAGTTGTTCCTGGTCGGGTGCAATCTGCGAGAGCAATTGTTTCCCGCGCTCGTACCTGTCCCTGGTTCCAGCATGGACTGAGGTCTTTGAAAGCGTCTGGCCGGTTTCTTTTAAGACCTCTGTAAGCGTACCCATCGCGTTCAGGGTTGCCGGAAACCCGGCATACCCGCACATCTGGATGATAATCTCACGAATTTCTTCAGGAGAACAACCCACATGGAGTGCTGCGTGGACATGAACCTTCAGCTGGGGTGCTGCAGTTCCCATGGCAGTCAGGGCGGCGACTACGGCCTGTTCTTTTGTTTTATTATCGAGGATATCCCGGGAATAAATCTCCCCGAACGAATATTCGATGAGATACCGGGCAAGGTCCGGACAGATGCCATTTAACGTCTCCTCTACCCTGACACCGGCCTCACCGTCAATCTCAAGCAGTTTTTTTCTGCCTATACTTGCATAATCAGCCATATCAGCACTTGACCATGAGTTGTATTAACCATTCCTTTCGGAGAGATCTGTCCCTATCGCCAGGTCACCTGTACCGGGTTGCGGCGCGGTATACCATAGGTTTTGTACTGCGGGTACCCGAACATCAGGCTGTAGGCATATTTACGTCCCGCGGGGAGGGCAAGCGCCTCCTTCAGGGGTTCGTATACTGCCGCTGCCATTGAAAGAAACCCAGCCCAGCAGGTTCCGACACCCCATGCCGGTGCGGCAATATCGAATGTGGAAAGCGCAATAAGTCCATCAACTGAGGCAACCGGGTTTCCTTCAGGGATATGGGTAATAACGAGATGCGGTGCCCCGCGACAGACGGGGTCATGTCCGGACTCCCATGCTGCGAGCAGGGAGGGGACATAGTCACTCATAGGGTGGCTGCTGTTTTTTAGTGTTTTCATCCAGTCAATCGTGAGGCCTGCGAGCCGGTGGACTTCAGCGGGGTTGTGAACGATGAGCCATTGAACCGGTTGTCCATTCCCTCCGGATGGGGCAAACCGGGCTATATCGAGGATCTTTTCGATCTTCTCTTTTGATACCGGTTCTTTGGTGAAATGACGCACCGAACGGCGTTTCTTGATGTAAATGCCGAGATCATCGGGAGACACCGTCCCAGTACCAGCAGGTAAGGCACATTTCTCATCCGGGAGGAAATTGAGCAGCAGCGCCTGTGATGGGCACGAAACCTCGCAATGGCCGCACCGGATACAAAACCCGGCTCGTGCCTCCTGCACTTTTGGCAGGTTGTTCTCATCTGCCGTGTCGACAATCGACATAGGGCAAACGACAGAGCAGATCCCGCACCGGGTGCAGAGATCCTGATTAACAAAGATTGCAGCCATTGTGAAGAATTAGGCCTTTACGGATTAAATAGGAAATACTGTTAGTTTTGAAACAGACTTTCATCAGAGAAACTACAAGCCCAAAAAATGGGAAAAAATGGTTGACGCGTATTCTTTAACCCTTTTTCACCCATAGGCATGTAACAATGGTTCAATTCATTACTCTATTGCGGGGAATCAACGTAGGCGGACACAATAAGGTCAGGATGGATGATCTCGTCACGTTGTTCGAATCGCTCGGTTTCACCCACGTTAGGACATATCTCCAGAGCGGCAATATTGTATTCAATTCTTCTGTCAAAGAAATCTCGACCCTGTCTGCTATTATTGAGAGGGGCATTTTTCAACAATTTGATTTTCGAGTAACGGTGATCATAAGAACCTCGGAAGAATTTAACAATATTATCTTAGAAAACCCGTTTGTAAAGGAGGGTTATGATTCCGATACTCTTCACGTAACGTTCCTTTCCGACAGACAAAAAATTATTTCTGAGAACAAAATAAGCGGAGAGGATACCCAGGATAAGTACGTTGTTAAAGGACGAGAGATTTTCCTGTTCTGTCCTAGAGGTTACGGCAGAACGAAATTCACCACAACCTTTTTTGAGCGAAAACAGGGAGTTACCGCAACGACGAGAAACTGGAATACGATACAAGCACTTTCCGGAATGGCTGGAGAACTTTGATCCTGCAAAAATCTTCAAAACCAAGCTGATTGTAAAGTTCACATCTGTCATACCAGAGACCTTATCACAGACTCTTCCTCATCTTTATCCATGGACCCGGTCATCGCACAAATCCGGCAGGAACTCAACCGCTTGGCAGATGCGCAGATCCAAGAGACATCCCGGCGTTTTTTTAAGGATGAGATTACCTGTTACGGTATTAAAACCCCAGTAGTAACAGCTCTTGCAAAGAAATACTGGAAAGAGATCAAAATCCGGGAGAAACAGGAAATTTTCACCCTCTGTGAAGAGTTGTACCGATCCGGGCAACTCGAGGAATCGTTTATCGTTTCAACATGGGCCTATGCTCTCTCCGGGCAGTACGAGCTCAAGGACCTTGCGGTCTTCCGGCGCTGGATCGATACCTACATCACCAACTGGGCCTCGTGCGACGGGTTCTGTAACCATACGTTAGGTGATTTTATCGAAACCTACCCGGGATGCATCGCTGAACTTAAACACTGGACTCTGTCGGAGAACAAATGGATGCGTCGTGCCGCCGCGGTCTCGTTAATTGTTCCGGCGAAGCATGGAAAATTTCTTCCTGAAGCACTCGAAATTGCTGATCTTCTCCTTCTTGATAGCGAAGATATGGTACAGAAAGGTTACGGATGGCTTCTCAAGGAGGCCAGCCGGCACCATCAGGCTGAAGTCTTTTCATACGTTATGCGCAACAGGAAGGTCATGCCCCGAACTGCCCTCCGGTATGCCATCGAGCTGATGCCACAAGAATTGAAAAAAGAGGCGATGAAAAAGGAAATGCCTGAGGAAAAATAAACTTCGTTTAACTTCAAAAAAAACCGCAGTTAACGTCAGATTTAACATACCTGCCTTCCTATGCAGTGCCATGGAGTCTCGTAGCTGGAACGTTGTAATATTTATATCGGCACTTCTTTTTCTTCTCATGTTGCTGACCGGGTGCACGCAAACCCCGACAATACAACCACCCCAGACACCTGTAGGCGGAAACATGACGCTTTTTGAAACACCGGCAACTACCACAATTACCTCAGGAACCAGTATTGCTGATTCAAACAACCGGTTTTCCGCAGCTTTGTATCGCACAATCACGAATGGAGATACAAACACGGGGGATAATGTATTCTTTTCGCCATTCTCAATCTCGTCCGCACTCGCTATTACCTACGAAGGGGCCCGTGGGACAACCGCTGAAGAGATACGGTCAGTTTTCTTTTTCCCCTCAAATGAAACCGTTCTCAGGCAGGGATTTGCCGTCACCAATGCGGCTATTAATCAGGGAAATGCGGGATATACCCTGAGTACTGCAAATGCCCTATGGGCTGAGAAGACATTTGCGTTCCTTCCAGATTACACAAGCATTGCGGAACAGTACTATAGTGCTAACACCACCAACCTTGATTTTATCGGGCAAGCCGACGCATCACGCCAGACCATCAACGCATGGGTTGCTGAGAGGACCAATAACAAGATCCTGAATCTTCTGCCCCAAGGAAGCATCAGTCCCGCAACCAGACTTGTGATAACAAATGCCGTCTATTTCAAAGGTACCTGGGAAAAGCAGTTCGATCCAAACCTGACGACCAATGCCCCTTTTACGAAACCAGACGGCACAATCGTTACTGCTAGCATGATGCAACAAACTGATGAGGCTGCCGTTTATCCATATACGGAAACATCAGATCTCCAGATGCTCACCCTACCTTATACAGCGACAAACGGAACAGGACTCTCTATGGTAATCCTCCTTCCTAAAGGGAATAACCTTTCAACCATCGATTCATATCTCGACCCGGCGAATCTCTCCGCGCTTGAACAGTCTGCATCCTCCCGACGGGTCATGGTATATATCCCGAGATTCAAGATAGAATCCCAGTATTCCCTTAAAGACACCCTCAGCACAATGGGAATGCCCACGGCTTTCTCAACTACGGCAGATTTTTCCGGCATGGATGGAAAACAGGACCTGTATATCAGTGACGTGATCCACAAGGCATACATTGAGGTAAACGAGCAAGGAACCGAAGCTGCAGCGGCAACGGGAGTGGTGATGGAAGCTGCTGCTGTATATCCGGAAGTTCCACCCACAGTGTTCCGGGCTGATCACCCGTTCCTATTCTTAATACAAGACAACAATACCGGCATCATCCTGTTTGAGGGAGTGGTCATGGATCCCAGCAGCGACTGAGATCTTCTGTTATTTTTTCAGGATGCTCTAAAATCTTCGTTTTTATACGTCGTGATCCGTGCCCCTTCATCTTCGTACGCCATGACCCAGCCTTTGAGACCGTTAAGCCTGCACGGCGTGATGAGATTATCGGTCATAACATGGATCACCGGTTCTGTCTCTGGTTCCGGTGTATCACTAAGTCGCGGCTCCCATGTCAGAATAAAATCATCGCGGTTCTCAACTGCTGCTGATAGCATCGCCATGAGATCTTTCTTTGTCAAGGAAGGTATTTTATCCAGGGATACTTCGCTCTCACCATATACGGAAATACCGCGTTTGAGATAATAAGGATAGTACCGCAGTTACAGTGGACAAACCCGGATGCACATACCGCACCGCAGACCGCCAAGAGTTGAGAACATAAAGTCCCGGCAGAGCTGGGGCCGGAATGTCCCGTCGGCGGAGATTGCCTCGACCGGACAAGCCCTGACACATTTCTGGCATCCAGAGCATTCGGGCCGTATAAAGGCCTCATTAGCCGGCTGGTCTGCAGTAAGGGGCGCATCGGTCAAGATCGCGGTCATCCGGATCCTGGGGCCGGTTTCACGGGTAATTAGAAGCTGATTGAGACCGTAGGTACCCAAACCGGCAAGCCATGCAGCATACTTCAGGGAAAGATCCGCCTTGAGGGTTTTCTGGTCGGCATACCACATCCCGAATTCACTTCCTTCGGTGGGGACTAATGCCGCTTCATATCCCTGTTTTTCCAGGTCCCTTGCGAGGCGGAAAGAAATCACCCGGAGCGTCGCCGTCCCTGCCATGAGGGTGTTTGTATATTCTGGCCTTCCTTTGGGGAGTGGTTGGACGCATCCCTTGGGGATCACAACACCAATAACGATCACCGAACGGATCCCGGGCATGAATGCCTGCGGTTTATTCCCAGTATAATCAGGCCTCTGGAATCCCTTGGCGTCGGCAATACCGATAAAATCCGCTCCAAGCTTTAGGGCCTGTTCTTTGAGTTCTGCAGTATTTATCGTCATATTTAGGGATTGTTAGGTTAGAACCCCAGGTTCTGTAAAAACCGTTCGTGAAGCCGGAGATCCCCGCCAAGTTCGGGGTGGAATGCAAGCGCCATATATCTGCCCATATCGGCAGCAACAATGCCTTCATCAAGTGCCGCAAGGACATGCACACCTGTCCCAACAGTGGTTACGACCGGCGCCCGGATAAAGATTGCATGAAAGCTGCCTCCTTCAAGACCTTCAATCGGGATATCAGCTTCAAACGACTCTTTCTGGCGACCAAACGCGTTCCGGTCCACGATCATATCCATGAGTCCTAGTGTGTGAACCCGGGGATCGGCCACATGAGTCGCCATCAGCACCATCCCGGCGCAGGTCGCAAAGATTCCTCCGGGAAAGGTGCGGATAGGTTCGTGGAGGCCGTTTTTATCGATAAGCCGGGATATGGTAGTAGATTCCCCGCCGGGGATCGCAAGGGCGGTACAACCCAAAAGATCTTCCGGCTTCCTGACACTGACAACAGATGATGTCTTTTCGCAGCCTCGCTGACGGAGTGCAGCTTCAAAGGCATCAATATGTTCGCTTACGTTTCCTTGCAACGCAAGCACACCGATTTTAACGTCCACGGGTCTGCAGCACCTCATCGGGCCTGAGGGTGTGAACATCAAGACCAGGCATTGCGTCACCAAGTCCCCGACTGACCTTTGCAATCACAGCAGCATCACTATAGTGATTAACCGCTTCCACGATCGCTTTTGCCATTTTCTCCGGTTCTGATGATTTAAAGATCCCGGAACCGACAAAGACGCCGTCAGCCCCAAGCTGCATCATCAAGGCAGCATCGGAAGGCGTTGCAATGCCGCCGGCCGAGAAATTCACCACCGGGAGACGGCCCCGTTGGGCGCACTCTATAACCAGTTCTGCCGGTGCCTCGATTGTCCGTGCATAGCTGATCCGCTCCTGATCGTCCATGCCCTGAACCTTCCGGATCTCGCCAGTGATTGCCCGCATATGGCGGACTGCCTCGACAACGTTACCGGTCCCGGCTTCACCCTTGGTCCGTATCATCGCCGCACCTTCATTTACCCGGCGCAGTGCCTCACCAAGATTTCGTGCACCACAGACAAACGGGACCTTAAACTTTTTCTTATCAATATGGTATTCTTCATCGGCGGGTGTCAGTACTTCGCTCTCGTCTATCATATCGACACCCAGTTCTTCGAGTACCTGTGCCTCGACGAAATGACCGATCCTGACCTTCCCCATGACCGGGATCGAAACCGCATCGATGATCTCCATGACCTTTTCGGGATCTGCCATCCGGGCGACGCCCCCCTGTTTTCGTATATCCGATGGTACCCGTTCAAGCGACATGACTGCGACGGCCCCGGCTGACTCGGCAATTCTTGCCTGCTCGGCATTGACGACATCCATGATTACCCCCCCCTTCTGCATGGATGCAAAACCGCGCTTGAGAAGCTCAGTGCCAAATCTCAGTTCTTCCAGTTTCATATACCAGTAATATGGATCAGCCATGCCAATAAAATAAGTGTTCCAGCAGCAGTTGCCGCAAAAGAAAGGGTCACCGCCCTTACAGCGCGAATTATATCTGGTCCTCCTTCTTCAAGAGATCGCTCTCCATTCCCTATAGTATAAATGCCGGGCTTGTCAAAACGGATACCGCACCCCCCTGCCATCGCTGCCATAACTATTCCCCCATTAAAGCCCGGACGTTTCTTCCCATCCCGGCGCATCACCTGCCATGCATGTCTACCGGTGCCTTTGGTAAGGAAGTAGGCAAGAAGAAAAAATGTGGTGACCCGGGCAGGAATATAGTTAAAAACATCATCTATTCGTGCGGAGAACCAGCCGAGCCGGACCCTTTCATCCCGGTACCCGAGCATCGCATCCATCGTATTAGCCCCACGAAGTACCGCTGCACCGCAAAGGCCTGAACCAAACGGTGAGAACAACGCGAAATAGAAGAGAGGTGATACGATACTATCGGTGAGATTTTCTGTCACGGATTCGTACGCAGCTGACCTGATATGCTCTGGATCGAGACGGGACGTGTCCCGGGATACCATCAGTTTCACCTGATCGCGACCTGCATCTACACCATCCTTTAAAGCTGCCACAACATCCAGCGCATGTTCTTCGAGTGCGCGCCATGCAAAACAGCATTTGAGGAGGACAGGCGCACAGATAAGGTAGATGAGCCACGGGGCGTAACGGCCAAACAGGAAAAAAGGCAGGGTAAAGAGGCAGACAGTTATGAGCCAGAAGAGAGTGCCTGTCGCACGCTGGAGAATAGGAGGATACCGGGCCGGTTGACCCCACCAGCCTATAAACCGGCCAAGAAGAGCGACCGGGTGGTATGGCGAGCGGGGATCACCTATCAACCGGTCAACTCCCAGTGCAAGAACCAGTACTATGCTGGCAATTATCAGGTTTGTCGGTACCATACGAAAAGTGCACCGACAATCAGGGCAATGAATGCGACGAGATTTAAGAGATCGATCCGGGTATAATACCAGCTGCAATACAAAATAAGACTAAGAGCCATCGCGACCATCAACAGATGTGGCCGGCCGTGTGCTTCAGGTTGGACGGGGATCTCTTTTTCCAGCGTCGCTTCTTCCCTTGAAGGCTTTACCGTGACTTCGACTCTCAGGGTTGCCTTCATTGCCCCGTACCCAGCGATAATGTCAATGTCAAAAAACCCCGGGGCACATTCTTTCCGCAACGATATGCCCAGCGTGACTTCGTCGATAACGTACATGTTTTCATGGAAAAAGTCGGTAAACATGCCGGCGTTTGAAGTCGTAGCGGTAATGTGGATGGGAGCTCCCCGGTTTTTGAACCGGATCCTCAGGGTGCCCCCGCAATCGACGTGGGCGTTTTCAGGAGGGATATCGATGGTATTGATACCAGACCGGTTGAGATGGATTTCGGTTGTTGTCGTTTCTGCCGGGGCTGCGTCAGAAACAGCCAGAAATCCAACAGCCAGAAAAGGATGCATTATGTCACCGGGTTTCAGCGGTCCGGGGAAGAAGGTCAGGTATACCCTCGCGTATAGGGTAATCTACGTTGCAGGTGGCACAGTGAAGGTTGCCCTCAAGGATTTCCTTTTCGTCCTCTGCATCGATGTGGAGCACGAGATCACCTTTGCAGACAGGGCAGCAGAGGATATCCGTGAGCGAACGTTTCATGCGTATTCTTTCCTGATATCGATGATCTGGGTAAGCTCGGGGCCCGTGGAGATGAGGGTTACGGGACAACCGATATCATCTTCGGCGCTTTTTAAGAAATCCCTGGCCTTTTTGGATAGCCGGCTGTATTCAGTAATACCAAAACAATCTTTGTCTATCCGGTCAATGCCGGTGATCGCTGCCTGGGTGCAGCCGTTGATCATAGCCGAATACCGGGCCATCTCGCCGTCCCAGCCACCGATACGTCTCTTCCGGTGGGTGACGGTACCAAACTCCTGGATACCCATAGCATCAGACTTTTCTGCCGTCATTTCGGTTGAAAACGGGCCTTCGCCAACCCGTGTCGGATACGCCTTAAAGACGACGATGACATCATCGATTTTCGTGGGTCCGACACCGTTATCCGCAGCTATCTGGGAAGCAGATGTATCCTTGCTAGTAACAAACGGGTATGTACCGTAATAAAGAGAAATTCCGAAACCCTGGGTACCTTCCAGAAGAACAGTCTGGTTGTTTTTCAGGGCATTGTTTATGGCAAGAGGTACATCCAGCAGGTACTCAGCAAGTTCTGGTACATCCTTTGCCTGAGGTGAAATCCGCATCACCCGGTCAGCATTTGCCGGTCCGCATCCGGAACCAGTACTACCGATCTTCTTTGAGAGATGGGCGCTTCCTTTGTCCCGGGCGATATGGTCCTCAGTGATGATACCACAGCGCTTATCTACAAAGACACGACCTTTAACACCCAGCGTTTCAACCTCGTGCTTGAGGACTCTTGGATCAACCAAGACCCCGCTTCCGATACAGAGTTTAGCTTTTTTATAGACGAAACCCGACGGTACCATCCGTACACCATATTCATGATCTCCGACCTGCACCGTGTGTCCAGCATTAGGGCCGACACCGCCGCGGGAGATGATAACAGGTTCATCCGCATGAGCGATGTGGGCTACAATCTTGCCCTTCCCCTCATCCCCAAAAAAGCCACCTACGATAATTGAACAGCTCATTGGAATATCATGTAATGTAAGCCGGGTTTGGCAATAAAGACTGCCCTGTTGAATGAAAATGTGAGGTTAACCCCGTATGTTCGCATTATTAAGGCCAGAAGAGGCGAAGTTAAAAGAAATCAATTTTTTGTTATAATTATAGGCCATTGACGAACGTTTCCATCCGGCTCAACGCCTCGGTGAGCTCCTTTCTGGAGACTGCATATGCACACCGCAGATGATAATTTCCGCCACTGCCAAATACGCTTCCTGGAACCACGGCGACCCGTTGCTCCCTAAGAAGCCTTTCGGCAAATTCTACATCGGAAAGCCCGGTACCCTTCACAGAGGGGAACGCATAAAATGCACCTTCAGGAACATGGCAGGAAAGACCAATCCTGTTAAGGCCGGCAACAAACATATTCCGACGGAGCCGGTATTCGTTAACCATACTAGTCTTTTCATCCTCTGCCGAGCGAAGTGCTTCAAGTGCTCCAATCTGGCCCATCACCGGCGCGCACAGCATGACGTACTGGTGGATCTTAAGTGCAGCGTCACAGATCTCTTTTGGCGCGCAAAGAAAACCCACCCGCCACCCGGTCATCGCATAGGCTTTGGAGAATCCGTTGAGTGTAATCGTTCGTTCCCAGAGATCCTTTACCGTCGCCGCAGCGGTGTGGGTGGATTCATAAGTGAGCTCCGAATATACTTCATCGCTGATGAGCATCAAGTCCTGATCGGTTACAATATCAGCAATAGGTTCGAGATCCTCTTTTTTCATTACGGCCCCGGTCGGGTTGTTGGGGAAATTAATGATAAGGGCTTTTGTTTTTGACGTGATCTTTTTCTGGAGTGCATCAGGATTAAGCCGGAAGTTGTTGGTCTCGGTGCATTCAATGGGGACAGGTATTCCACCGGCAAGGGTGACGCAGGGAGCATAGGAGACATAACTTGGTTCTGCTATGAGGACTTCATCACCGGGATTAACGATAGCGCGGATAGCGATATCGAGTCCTTCTGATACACCGGTGGTTATGATCATCTCATTGTCCGCTGAGTACTTGAGCTGGTAGCGGTTTGCAAGATGTAATGCAAGTGCGTCCCGAAGGGATTGGAGCCCCCGGTTGGAGGTATACGATGTTACACCCTGTTCTACAGAATAGATGCCAGATTCACAAATATTCCAGGGGGTTTTAAAATCAGGTTCACCAACACCCAGAGAGATGACATCTTTCATCGTAAGGGCCAGATCAAAAAATTTCCGAATACCTGATGGCGGTATCTGCAGGGTACGTTCTGAAACAAAATTACGCATACGGCAACCTCAGAAAGAGTATGGAAGACGCTCAGTTTCCTGCTGTTCAAAGAGCGTGTTGCCATTTTCCTTATAGGATTTCATGACAATATGTGTAGCCGTCTCACGGATACGGTCCATTGGGGCGACGTGTTCGGAAACAAAACGGGAAACTTCCTGCATGTTCTTTCCACTCACCATTACCTGAAGATCGTACGTACCGGTAATAAGGCGCAAGGTCCGGACCTGCTTGAAACGGGAAAGCCTTTCCGCGATCCGGTCGTACCCGTAGTCCCGCTCAGGGCTTACTTTCAACTCAATAATAGCTGATACTTCGCCGTTTCCTGCTTTTTCCCAGTTGATGACCGTAGTATATTTACGGATGATCCGGCTTTCTTCCAATGCATGAATACGTGCTTCAACCTCAGCCGGTATAAGATTGGTCATTGAACCTATTTCCTTCGCAGACAGCCGGCTGTTCTCCTCAAGAATCCGGAGGAGTTCAAGATCCTTGTCGTCCATCATTCATCACCTGAACCACGTTTTTAACCATTTGGTTTCCATCTGATTTATATCGAGATCTTTTAATCCGTTAAGCCGGGGGTCTTTGAGAACGACTTCGCGGATCTTCCCGGTATTTGTATCAAACCACATTTCCTTAGTTCTTCCATACCGCCCACGACTCACAACCCGGGTGTTGATAACCCCAAGCATGTTAAGTTCTGATATTAGATCAGTTATACGGCGATGAGTAAGGATATCAAGCTGGATATCAGGTGCAATATCCTGATAAACACGGGAGACTTCCCCGCTCGTGAAAATATTCTGGCCAAGCTGCTCCAGGGTCAGCATCGAGTAAAGGATCAACTTGCTTTGGGTGGGGAGTGTCGCAATACACTCAATCATACTGTCGGTCTCGATTTTTGCCTGAGCCTGTTTTACATGGACCTCAGCTACCTGTTTAGATTCGTCCCTGTCTGCAAGTTCCCCGGAGATCCGGAGGAGATCAAGAGCACGCCGAGCATCCCCATGCTCCTGGGCAGCAAGTGCAGAACACAGAGGTATTACTCCCTCCGCAATTGCGCCTTCGAGGAATGCCCCGGCGGCACGTTGGGTGAGGATATCAACCAGCTGTGGTGCGTTGTACGGTGGAAAGACGATTTCTTCTTCTGATAGCGAGGAGAGAACACGGGGATCCAGAAAATCCTTAAAACTGAGATCGTTGGAGATCCCGATTATACTGACCTTGGAGTTTTTGAGATCGGAGTTGATCCTGGTCAGATTATAGAGTGTATCATCACCACTCTTTTTTACCAGTTTGTCAATTTCATCAAGTACGATTACCAGCACGCCGCCGCCCGCTTCCAACTGGTTTTTCAGCTCAGAATAAACCTGATCGGTTGGCCACCCGGTCATGGGGATGTGAATACGGGTCTTGTCACTTGAAGCTTCTTCAAATCCGTCAATACCCTTGGCGATCTGCGCAAGCACCCGGTACTGGGTATCTATCACTTCGCAATTAAGGTGAACAATACGGCATGTAGTCCCCATCGAACTGCTAGCTCTTTCAAGCTCTGAACCGACGTACCGGACACTAGCAGTTTTACCAGTTCCTGTTTTCCCGTAAATAAGAATATTGGAGGGCGTTTCGTTTCTGAGAGACGGTGCCAGAATAGATGCAATGGTGTCGATTTGTGGTTGACGGTGGGGAAGTATTTGTGGACGATACGAGTGCCGGAGGACTTCACGGTCACGGAATATCCGGTTATTGGAAAGGTATTTTATAAATAAGCCGGTTGATGGATCTACAGGTTCAGGCATGATAACTCGCGGACGTGATCCTTAGTGTGCAGGATTAAAAAAGTACTTGGTTTATCTCCTTTATAAACCCCCTTTCTTCCTGTGGAAATACGATTTAAAAGAGGGGGATCGTAGATCAAAGACCAAATATAAATATTCTGATTTTTCTATTTTTCTTTTTTATTTGCGTTATTTAAATGTCTGTTCTGACAGATCCTACTTTTTTTGTTGGGGAGGGGGACCCCTTCATTTCGCTTGGAAACTCAAAAGAAGTATCTCTTCATTTAGAGATTATTTAAAAGAAATAGTCAATTTTAGTATGCTTTTGGTCCTATTTAAGATAATCGAAACAACTCTCAGAAACACATTGCGAAACAGTAAATCCAGCAATTCCTTGTAGTAGCAAATTTACCATTACTACCAGAAAAGAAATCTCCACTGGAAACAAAGGGGTAGCCCTCTTTTTATAAAGAAAGGACAGAAAAAAGAGTAATCGGGAAATTGTATACGTTAATTAACAAGCAACAGTCAATACCTTTAATTACATGAAAGGGGAACACGTCAAACCTATCACAACTATTTGCGGAATAATTACAATATCTACGACCCGAAACAAGGAATCAGACACTAGCGGTAAAGCTATTCAGGAAATCCTCACCGGGGCAGGGATCCCGGTTGGACATTATGCAGTAGTTTCAGATGATATTGAAGATATCCGGACTGAATTGTCCAAGGCCCTTAAAATCTGTAATTGTATAATTCTTGATGGTGGAACTGGATTAACTCCAGATGATGTAACTATTGAAGCGGTATCCCCCCTTCTGGAAAAAAAGATTGACGGTTTCGGCGAATTATTCCGGATGAAAAGTTATGAGGAGATTGGAACATCTGCGATGTTATCACGGGCAGTTGCCGGAACGATTCGGGGTAAGGCAGTATTCTGCATACCAGGATCCACTGCTGCTGTTATCCTTGCAACAAAGACACTCATCGTCCCTGAGATCTCTCATATCCTCTCCCATGCAAATAAATGATTTTTCTGTTTTTTCATCTATAAGCCGAGAGAACCTGATACCGGGCATGGCTATTTACTGACATTAAGGAGCGCAACCCGCTCAAGCACGAGATCCTTGATCCGGTCAGCTCCTACTGCGGCAAGTTCTTCGTGGGAAATGCCAAAAAGATCTGCAAGCCTTGCAGCTTTCTCTGATGTGATTGTGTCACCGGGATCGTCGCAAAATGCAAGGATGCAGGCGAGTTCATCCCAAATCCCTGTTGGTGCCGGGCAACAGCAGATATACAGGCAGTTCTTACCCTCATGAAGACCAAAAGAGACAGCAATACTGCATTGACGGGTGCCAGCAGCATAGAGAAGTGCCTCCATCTCAAATGAATTGGAAATTGCATCGTCCGAAGAAAAGGAGCGTTGCGCATACCAGAGTGCCATGTGAGCGTGTTCCTGACCTGCCAGTTTATCCGCGTCAAAACAGACAATGCTTGAGTCAGATCGTCCGGCAATGGATCGTAACCTGTCAAGAACGGAAGGAATATCCTGAACCGTTACTTCAGCATAACGAATTTGACAAGATTTAAGTGTCTCGATCATAGCTCATCCGAAGCGCAGCAGGGTAGACTGGCCGGAATTGCGATCACCATCGCCAGTTTGCATCTTCTTTTCTGTCTCTTTTCTATTTGGCAGCAACTGTCCAAGAATCTGTTCTGTGATGGCTATACCGAGGATTTTTATCAGATCCTCTTTTTTACAACGGACAATCTCATCCGGTGATGTTATGCCATTGTTGAAAAGCCTGCGGGCCCGTACCCGGCCGATGCCACGAATCCGGACTAAGGGGAGTAGCTCACGCCGGATACCGTTTTTCATGCAGATCTCGTAATCGGCTACCAGGGGATAAAACTCCGGGGCAAACATCTTGGCCAAACGGGCTGTGGCATGAAGCAGCCAGTTTATATTCTCTACCATTCCATACACATCGCCAGGACCCACTGCATACCGCTCACATATTTTCTCTTCTGCGAGTTCATCGGTCCAGTCAGACAGAAGCATAGCAGTCTTTATTGCCCGGTAATAATCTTCTTCCTCTTCATCATCGGCAGGGAGCGGAAGCCAGAGGTCGCATCCTTTTTGTTCTATCATGCGTGAAAGTGCGGGAAGATCGGAATTTTTTGCATAGAGTGTTGGCATATCGGGTGTGGCGCAGATAAGCTGGAGAAGACCGATATCTGTATAATTATCTCTTTCCCGTAACGCAGTCACGATCATGGAAGCACTCCGCGGATCTATATACATACGGGATACCAGCGTGCCAAGCTCAGTTGCCCCGAGATGCTCTCCTAGTTCCAGGATCATTTCTGCTGAGATCAGAAACTCAAGGGCAGCATCCACTGCACGGTGCATGAGCCTGCCCTGCCGGTGTTCATGGACGTAATACGAACGGTTCATGAAAGCGGACAATTCACTGCGGTTTGTCGCAAAACCCGAGGCTACAAGCGAAAGGACATGTGTGTATAGTGCAGTCGGCTCAGCCAGTCGCGAAGTTACGTCCTCTGCGGCCGCATCGATATAACAAGCGAACAATTCCGGGACCTGTTCGGCCTCTTTTGCAATCAGCACGGCCTCACCATAGGGATCAAGACGGGGCCTTCCAGCCCGCCCGGCCATCTGCCGGTACTCACTGACCGGGATTGGCTGCATCCCCTCACCGGCAGAGAACCGGAGGTAATCCCGGATAATAACCCGGCGGGCGGGAAGGTTGAGGCCTGCAGCAAGAGTCGGCGTCGAAGAAATGCATTTAACGAGTCCTTTACGGAAGGCCTCTTCGACAATCAATCGCTCGTTCCGGCTCAGCCCGGCATGATGAAATGCTGCGCCTTTTGCCACACACAGAGCAAGCGTTTTTACCATTTCAGTAGGTGTTCCCGTAAGAAGACGATCCGCGCATTCTGCAAGTGCCGGATCCTCGCTTTTAATAGCGGCTGCCGCCCTTTTGGCAAATGCCTCAGCATTGCGACGCGATGAGACAAAGACTAAACATTGCCCCCCTTCCGTGATAGTATCCAGACAGAGGTTGAGGTCGTCGTAATTCTTTGACACCTGCCGGATCTCCCGCGATTTTCCTTCGCCAAACCGGATACGGTTGTTGTAAAAGACGCCCTGGCGAAGATCGACCGGCCGCCAAGAGCTCGTAACCAGGTCAGCATCCAGCCACCCGGCAAGCATTTTCGGGTTACCTATGGTTGCCGAAAGGCCGATAATCTGCATGGCCGGGTTCCTGTACCGCATTTTAGCGATTACCATCTCAAGCGTTGGACCCCTATCCGGTGAATCTATCAGGTGCACTTCATCTACGACAAGAAGGGTGATTTCCTGTATCCATCGTGCGGCGTTCCTGAGCAGGGAATCCACCTTCTCACTGGTGGCAACGATAATGTCGTTCTTTCCCAAATTTTCATCCTGCCGGTCGAGATCCCCGGTTGAGATACCGACACGGACTCCCTTCCCGGAAAATTCCTCGAACTTTTCTGAGGCAAGAGCTTTAAGCGGGACAATATACAGGCATTTACCCCCGGCAGCACTATGACGGTGCATGGCCATCTCTGCAATAAGAGTTTTTCCGCTTGCTGTAGGAATTGCAACGAGGAGATTTTTGCCGTCAAGCAGCCCCTTCTCTACACATGCGGCCTGAGGGGGATAAAGATCTCTTATTCCTGATGCAGAATACTGCTGCCTGAGTGTTTCGGGTATAGCGAGATCCTGTACCTGCATAACACTTCCCCCTCTGTCTTCGTGTATTGTTACTATGTTTCCCTGAAAAGATCCGTCAAAAGGTTTCCGGAGAACACTCCATTAGCCTTGTTTTTTCCGGTATGATAAAAAGAACCCGCATAAAAAGCATGGTTTGACAGGATGAATAGGCCGGGTCAATAATAGTAACTGATCATATCCTGTTTGGCTTCTTTTTTCTTCTTATCGAGGAATGCAAAGACGTTTTCGTGAGGGACGCCTTCGATGAGCATATCAATAGCCGCCCTGGCTATCTTCATCTGCTCAGGATAGCCAATCAGGGCTACCGTGTGTCCGAAAACTGAGATGTCGACATCGGTCATATTCTCTATCTGCTCGCGGGCCCGACCATCTTTGCCGATTATCCTCCCTCTGAGCCGGTCGAGCTGCCGGGGATTGTCTGCCACACGGGACAGGTCAATAATATCGAGAAGAAGGTCCTCGTCTTCGATCATCTCAAATGCACGTTCGGGCGAGAACCCGGCATTTATGGCGTTGATAATCTCTACTGCCCGCAGGAGAGGAATTGCGTTTTCTTCAGCTCCTTCAACCTTCACCAGTCCTTCCTTGCTGTCAATAGAGATGGTTGTATGCGTTTTTGTTTCGAGCTCTTTTTTGGTTGCTCCACCTTTCCCGATTAGTACACCCACCCTGGTTGTTGCAATTTTTAGTTCCTGTATCATGATTCATTCACCTCTCTGGAATTTTGCATCAATATAATATCGTTTTTTTAGGACATTACCGCTGCATTCCATGCATATCATGGCTTGGTAACGTTAAGGCCGGTCACGGCGTTGAAAATGTCATATTC
The DNA here is from genome assembly GCA_964409915.1 of uncultured Methanoregula sp. Classification (GTDB taxonomy): domain Archaea; phylum Halobacteriota; class Methanomicrobia; order Methanomicrobiales; family Methanospirillaceae; genus Methanoregula. Next base: position 39,926 of record CAYPEQ010000017.1, read on the forward strand.
TGATGTTATAGCGCTGCCTCTCTTTTTAAAGAACCTGTTCACGTTACGAATATCCCGCATGAGGAACTGGAGGGCACGGGGGTGATCGCGGGTAACCGACTGCCCCATATCGATGAGATATGGGTGGTCATGGTATAATATATTAAACTCACTTAAGTCCCCATGTACCAATTCCGCTTTGGTGTATAATGTTTTGATCATACCGATAATGCTCTCATATGTCTGTTGAGGGTCTTCAATATCCACTGATCTCAGCTGTGGAAATGGTGTTTGGTCCTCGCCAAGAAAGGACATGATAAGGATATTCCGGTCCCACACTAGGGGTTCAGGAACAGGAATTCCTGCCTCCTGTGCCCTGACAAGATTGGAAAACTCTTTTTTTGTCCATGCAAAGATAAGCTCTTTTTTAGATTTTTTAACGTGGGAGAATCGGCGGTCACCGGTTATGTAGGAGCTCATGGTAGTAAAATTCGCGGACTGGACCCGGTAAATCTTAATGGCCACATTTGTCTCACCCCGTTCGGCGAGAAAAACGTTCGCCTCTTTGCCGGTGCTGATTGACCCACCAATTGCAGTGAGCCATTTTTTATGCACGAGCTTGTATAGTGCAAGGAGGGTAACCTCGTCAAAAACATTCTCGCTGACTTTAAAGTTGTCCGCATCTTTTATGCGGATACCCATTTCAGCAAGTTGCTGGTCGAATGCTTCCTCTTTTTTTTCGATCTTCACGGGCAAGTCCCTGAACCGTTCCAGTCTGATAGTATTTTTATGTCATCGTATATAGTCGCGCACCGGGGCAAGGATCTCGACAAGCCCCTCCCCGCAGGCCTTTTTGAGATCGAGTGGATGAACCTCCCCTTTGCCATATGCGGTTTCAAGATCTGAGTACGCAGTGAACGTCCGGTCTCCGCCGAATTTTTCCGGCCTTTTTATGACAATTTCCGCAAGCCGGGGGAAAATATGATGCTGGAAGATCTGGAGAACCGGGTTTTCGGCAATTTCCGGAGGACAGAATGCCTTCTGACATTTTTTCCGGATCTCATCTTCGCTATCAGCAACTGAAATATAGTTTCCCTGTGAAGATGACATCTTCTTGCCGTCAAGGCCGTTTAAGATTGGCGTATGGATACAGACCGGGGAAGGAAACCCGAAATTGGGCAGGTGTTCCCGGGCGAGCATATGGATCTTCCTCTGGTCTATGCCTCCAACCGCAGCATCAACACCCAGCATCGCGATATCAGCCATCTGCATTATCGGATAGACCATCTGGGAAACGGTCGGGTGGTCCATCTGTCTTCCCACCTCGTCCATGCTCCGGGTTGCCCGGGCAAGGGTGATCTGTTGGGAAAGCTGGTGCACAAGCAGCTCGTATTCACGGTTGAGCTGGAGATCGGAGCCAAGTACATATTTCACCTTCTTGAGGCCAAGCCCCTCAAAACACCGGCGATTGTATTCAGCAAGTTCTCCGACTTTTTCCATGGTTCCTTTCCGGTTAAGGAATGCATGTAAATCGGCGAGAAGAACGATAACCTCAAAGCCGGCTGCCTGAAGGTCGACGAGTTTGTTCACCGTAACAAGGTGACCCAAGTGGATTTCACCGCTCGGTTCGTACCCGGCATATACTTTCTTTGTTGGTCGGGAAAGGAGAGTACGGAGTTCGTCTTCGGTTATGATTTCAACGGTGTTCCGGGTAACCCGTTCAAATGTTTCCATCAAAAATAATGGGCGATTGGTGGAGTTAATGGTTATTCTGGATGGGAGTAAACCCAATAGCATCGTTAGTGAGTTTTATAGACGTTGCTGAGTCTTTAGAAAGGCCGGTCATTGCTCGTATCGCATCAACATTTTCGACGACTACATCCGCCTCCTGGTGAATGGCCTGGAAAAAGCAGAGTTCATTTTTATTTGTGTATACGGACTCCTCGAAAATGCAATTTTCATAGAGATCCGCCCGCTGCCGCCCGAGATCCGAGGCAAATTCTTTGAGTTCTGCAGTGCTCTTGATGGCAGCAGTCTTCTTTACAAGCCCCATACGGGGATGTGTCATGATAAGCTCAAGCACTTTCTCCCGGCTCACCTCTTTTTTTGTCGTGATCCGGACTGCATGCATGTGCATCATGGTTGTCGGGACAATCATGGCCATCGTCGTAATGGAAATATGGGGAAGAACGGTCTGGACATCAGGACCGTGATGGCTGGGGACCGTCACCGGGTCGAGGACAACAGCATCGATCGGCCCCTTCTTGATCTCTCCGGGGTCGGATCCCCTGCGGACCATAATAGCGTGAACATGAGCTACACCAAATTCTTTGTCTACTGCATGGATGATCCGGCAGAGCCCGGTAGTATTACAGGAAACGACCCGGACAAACTGCCGGCCGATGGCTTCGGAAAAATTGCAGGATGAGTTAAACGAAAACCCGGCCACTTCATGTTCTTCGCCTCCCTGCCAGATTGCTTTTTTTCCCAGTTTTTCGTAGAGCGGTTTGTTGGTGGCCCCTACATCCCCGGGAGTGGCATCTACGATTACATCGGCCGCTTTGCACATGTCTTCTACTGAACCTGAGACAACAAGGCCAGATTTTTCAAACGCCGGTTTCTTTGAGAGATCTGCGATATAAAGCGGGTACCCCCGCTGTTTTGCGATGAATGCCTCGGCGTTCGGGCGGGTCTTTGAGACACCGATTACCTTCATATCCTTCTGGGCAGCAACTGCATCGGCGACCCGCTTTCCGATAGTACCGTACCCGTTGATGGCAACCTTGATCATATAATGGAACTGTATGAACAAGATAAGATAAAGATTACTTCCTTTATGCCGAATGGAAATCTCTCTGCCAGTTCACCCACTCTCCCGGAAACGGTGGCTGTTATAAAAAAAGTGCCTGAAACTTTACGATCTCGGTGCTGTCTTTAGCAGTCACATACAGCTCCAGCGGCTCCTTGTTAACTTCTAAAAATCGTTTGCCCCAGCTGACACACCTGAGAATCTCCGCAGACCTCTCAGACTCACCAAGAATATAGAGCGAAGCAGCGAGCGCTTCGACAGATGTTAATTTGCAGGGCCTGCCGAAATTGACCGGGTTTGCCGCCATAAGAAAGGGCAGTGCCCGCCGGATTCTCCACGAGCTGACCAACCCGGTATCAAGGACTTCCCAGGAGCAGTCAAGGGCAGTAATGGATTTAACAGATTTATCCGCCGGTGACAGTGCCTGCTCGGCAGTAGGATCCAGAAGCAGGGTGTTCCTTGGGATCTGGGAAATTTTTTTAACAATCCTCACATGACCGGCCCGTTCAAGTTTTTTTACCGTGCATTTGCGGGGATCGCAGCTGTTATCGCGGTAAGCAACGAGCGGTATCATTGAATATTCTGTGCGACTGTAACGGTATCAATGTACTCCTTCTAAGGCAGAATGAAATCTTC
>CAYPEQ010000018.1:0-40124 GCA_964409915.1 uncultured Methanoregula sp.
AGCTACGCAGATAATCTAACCTAATCTTTTTAACATTCAGGAGCGAAAACCTTAATACTCTTCGCCACGATGAGAATCACATTATAATAGGACGTAAGTGTCCCGTTTTGTGGGTGAACCCATATCTTAAATATGAACCTTAGTAAATAATACTGGGATTCAATAATCAGTACATTCGGTGAAAACATCATGAAGATGCCAGTGAAATTCAAGACATATTGTCCTTTCTGCAGAAATCACCAGACACATGAGGTGGAAAAGGTCAAGAAGAGCAAGACGACCGGTCTCCACTGGATTGATCGCCAGAAGGGACGCAGAGGTAAGGTAGGTAACATGGGCAAGTTCTCGAAAGTCCCCGGTGGCGACAAGCCTACCAAGAAGATCAATGTCAGGTACCGCTGTACCGTTTGTGGGAAAGCCCACCTGCGTAAGGGATACCGTGTTGCAAAGTTTGAGTTGACGGAGTGAGAAATATGGTACGTGAAGCACGAGCGAACCGGAGCAGTTTTTTAAAGGTAAAATGCCCGGACTGTGATAATGAGCAGCTTGTCTTTTCTAAGGCAAGCACAACAGTGAAATGTGTTGTCTGCGGACGCGATCTCGCGACACCTGCTGGCGGAAAGGCGAATTTAAAGGCTGAGATCATATCAGAGTTTAAGTGAGCCGACATGCTGGATAGAGAGTGGCCCCAAGAATCTGAACTTGTAGTCTGCACCGTAGAAAATGTCAAGGATTTCGTGGCGTTTGTGTCACTTGACGAGTACGGGGGCAGACAGGGGCTCATCCCCATCTCAGAAATTGCAACCGGTTGGATAAAGTACATCCGCGATCACATACGGGAAGGACAGAAGATCGTCTGTAAAGTTCTCAATGTTGACCGGAATCGGGGTCATATCGACCTTTCTTTAAAGGATGTTAATGAGCACCAGCGGCGCGAAAAAATCCGTGAGTGGAAAAACGAGTCAAAGGCCCGCAAGTGGATTGGTTTTGTTGCAGAGAAATCTGGCGAACCCGCGACAGCTATAGAAGATGCAATCTTCGAGAAATATGGCGAATTGTATGCCGTTTTTGAGGATGTTGTCACCGACAGTGAAGCAACGATCAAAAAGCTTGGTCTCTCCAAAAAGGCTGGCGAAGCGCTGGTGCATATCGCTCATGAGAGTGTCAAGATACCCAAAGTAGAAGTAACCGGCCAGCTGGAGCTTATGTCCGCAGAATCGGATGGCGTAATGGTTATACGGAATGCTTTAAAGAAAGCAAGTGAAGCTAAGACTGCCGGCGCAGATATTGAATTATTGTACTTGGGTGCACCCCTATACCGGATCAAGGTGACGGCGGCAGATTATAAAAAAGCGGAAAAAGCACTTGAAAAAGCAGCGAATGCCGCAATTGCTGTTCTTGAAAAAGCGGGCGGCGAGGGGAAACTCATAAAAAAACCCAAGTCCGGGAAAAGCTAATGAGTGGCAGAATCCGTCGCTGCAACGCAGATAATACCTATACTCTTTCTCTTAACTGTCCTCTATGTGGCAGGCAGACATCAACCGCGCATCCGGCGCGGTTTTCAGTCCAGGATCGTTTCGGAAAGTACCGGCGGGCAGCAAAAGAAGAGACTAAATAATGATCGACGACATTAGTATCCGTTATCTGGATACTTTTACGGATAAGAATCTCACGGAGCCGGTCCTAATTGGCGGGCTTCCGGGTATAGGCCAGGTGGGGAAACTTGTTGCCGAGTATATGATTCATATGCTTGGGGCAGAAAAAATAGGGGAAATTCACTCGATCTATCTCCCCCCACAAGTCATTATTGAAGAGAATGGCGTTGCCCGTCTTCCACGAAATGAACTTTACCTGTACAAAGCTGAAAACCGTCATGTTGTTTTCCTTGTGGGAGATTTCCAGAGCACTTCAAACGAAGGGCACTATCTCATGGCAGATGCATATCTCGATATTGCCGCAGAACTTGGAGTAAAACTCATCTACACTCTTGGGGGGTTCGGCGTAGGGCATCTTGTCTATGCACCAAGGGTCTTTGGTGCTACAAACCGGGAAGTACTTAAAGCCGGCTTAACGGAAGAAGGTGTGATATTTGAACGCGATGAACCGGGTGGTGGAATCGTGGGTGCGGCAGGTCTTCTTGTCGGTATGGGCGGCATGCGGGGAATCGATGCAGTTTGTCTTATGGGCGAAACAAGTGGTTATGTTGTTGATCCAATGAGCGCTGCAAGTGTTCTTCTTGTTCTTTCAAAACTCATCGCCGTTCCTGTTGATCCCACCCAACTGAATGACCGGGCGGCTGAAATGGAAAAAGTCGTGCAGGGTCTTCTCGAAAATGAGAAGAACCAGCACGATGAAGAGCTTAGTTATATCGGCTGATAATAGAACTTCTCTTGTATCCTGTTCAATCAGGTATGACATCTGGTTGCAGTTCTTTTTTATGCTTGGAATCCGTTTGTTTTATAAGCCAATGCAATCCTGATTATACATTGCGCAAATATACTAGTCTCGGTGAATCTGTATGCTCTCAGTAATGGTTGTTGATGACGATCCCGCGATTCTGGAGGTTACTCAGCTTGCGCTGGAGCGTGCACATGAGATTTCAGTCTTACCGGTCAGCTCTTCCCGGGAGGCGCTTAATGTTCTCCAGAAAAGCAGCTTCGATGTTATCGTGCTGGATTATGATCTGCCGGAAATCAATGGTATTGAGTTTTTAAAGATCCTGAGGAGCAAAGGAGATGTAACTCCGGTGATTATTTTCACCGGTGTAGGTCGGGAACACGCTGCGATCGCAGCTCTTAATAACGGTGCCAATTTCTTTTTACAAAAAGGGGAAAATACGGATATGCCGTTTGTCGAGCTGCAACGGATGATCCGGCACGCAGTCGACCAGAGGTTTATGGGAAAGGCAAAGGGTCTGACCAGAAAGATAGTTTTTGATCTTATCAATTTCTCTCTCGATGCCGAATTTGCCATCGATCCTGATGGAAACGTTCTTGCATGGAACAGGGCTATCGAGCAACTGTCCGGTGTTCCTTCGCAAACAGTATCGGATAAAGGAAATTTTGTCTACGCCGAGCCTTTTTTTGGTAAACGCCAGAAAATGCTCATCGATATGGTGTTTTTTTCAGAGGATGCCATAAGAAAAGCCCGGTATATGGTCATCAGCAAGGAGAAGAACGGACCAGTTATTGCTGTGACCCGGGCACGTAAGCCCGATGGGACTGAATGGACGCTCTGGATGAAGGCGACTCCTCTCTTTGATAACCGTGGTGAGTTTGTCGCTGCCGCATGTATCATACGGGATGTTACCTCTACGTTCAAGGATGTCAGTATTGAAGAAGAAGTAACCAGTACACCTCAACCCTCTACCGTGGCTTCAAATAATGAAACCGAGGGATCAGGAAGCAGTTTTATTGATAGAATCCTCGGTAAAGCGATGGTGCAATATAAAGAAGGAGTAAACCTCTACTCACGTGCCCGGAATTATCGTGGAGCAGTCGAAGCATTTGACCGGGCAATCGAGATCGATCCAAAACTTCCCCACGTTTGGAATGACCGGGGGATCTGTCTCCGGACAATGGGAGATTATGACGAAGCACTGAAATCATTTCTACGGGCAGTGGAACTGGCTCCGGGGAATGCCGAGATATTATACGAACTTGGGGAAACGCTCGAACAGATGGGGGTAATGCAGATGAACAACAAATATCTCGAAGCTGCCGTTGAAACGTTTAAAATGGTAGTCAATCTGCTCCCCAATAATATGGATTCCTGGAACAAAATTGGCATCTGTTTAAAGGAACTGAGTCGATCAGAAGAGTCGAAGTTTTATTTTGGCCGGGCCAGGGATATCAAACTCTGGAAGAAGGATACACCAATTCCCCGGAAACGTAATGAGTTTCTCTAGGGCTTGGGGGAATGTGGGTAATCCCTGTGGGATCATACTCGCATTCCTCTTATATGCTTGCACGGCGTAATCAGGAATGTACCCATGCTTGCAAATGCCGATTTGCATATTCATTCGCCTTTTTCCATGGCAGTATCGCATGCTATGCATCCGGAAAAACTCCTTCCTGCATGTGCCGTAAAGGGCCTGCAGGTTCTCGGAACCGGTGATGCCCTGCACCCGGTCTGGCAAAAGGAATGGAAACCATTTCTGTCAAATTCGCAAGGAATATGCGTTATTCCCACAGGAGAGATAGAGGATGACCATCGGGTTCATCATCTCATTCTTGCCGAGGATTTCGGTCAGTTCGATCAGCTTCGCGATCTCCTTGCACCAAAAAGCCGAAGTATTGGTTCGAACGGTCGCCCTCATGTTTACCTATCCGGGGAAGAGATAGCACAAAAAGTCCATGAGGTTGGTGCCCTCATTGGCCCTGCCCATGCCTTTACACCCTGGACTGCGCTTTTTGCGTACCATGATTCTGTCGCTGGTTGTTATGGGAAAGAACATATTGATCTCCTTGAACTTGGACTCTCGGCTGACAGCTCCTACGGTGCAGGTATCCCCGATCTTCTTGATGTACCTTTCCTTACCAACTCGGACGCTCACAGCCCGATGCCCGAGAAGATTGGTCGTGAGTTTAACCGGATATCGGTTTCCGGCAATCTCACTCCGCGGAATTTACTCGATTGTGTCAGCACCGGAAATATTGCGATGAATGCCGGTTTTTTCCCTGAGGAAGGAAAGTACAACCGTACTGCCTGCGTCCGCTGTTTTATGCAGTACACAAGCGAAGATGCCAAGCGGCACAACTGGCGTTGCCCTGCCGATGGCGGCCTTATTAAAAAAGGCGTTTATGACCGCGCCCGGGAACTGTCTCGTGGCATTCCCGGACAACGTCCCCCCTATCTTCACCTCGTACCGCTCGGGCAAATCATCCAGACTATTGAAGGAGTCTCATCTCCCCAGACTAAGAAATGCCGCGCGATCTATAATGAATTCATTTTGACGTTCGGAAATGAGATTGATATTCTCATCTCGGCTCCGTTATCAGAGATCAGGGTGATCCATCCCGGAGTTTCAGATGCTATTGCAGCCTTAAGAGAGAACCGTGTGATCCTTCATCCTGGTGGTGGAGGAAAGTATGGCACGTTCTCTCTTATATGAAAATTCCTAAATGGTTTCCACAAATACGGATTTGTGAACATTACCTCAAAAAAAGGGAATATAATTACATATCAAAATAGAGGTGGAACTCCCATGGGTGGGGGCGGAGACGGACAGCATCAATCTCTGCACGTTTGTACTCGATCCAGACGTCGATAACATCCTGAGTGAAGACGCCTCCTTCGAGCAGGAATTTGTGGTCTGCTTCCAAGGCATCAATTGCCTGTTCCAGAGAGCCTGGGACGGTTGGTATTTTCTTTGCTGCCTTACCTTCGAGTTCGTACGTGTTTCCTTCAAATGGCTGGCCTGGATCAATTTTCTTCTTGACACCGTCTAAACCTGCCATCAAGAGAGCAGAGAACGAGAGATACGGGTTGCACATTGGGTCCGGTGGACGGAATTCGATCCGTTTCGATTTGGGGTTTTCCGAATACATCGGAATACGGACTGCAGCAGACCGGTTCCTCAGTGAATAAACGAGGTTGACTGGTGCTTCGTATCCCGGTACCAATCGTTTATAGGAATTCGTTGACGGAGCACAGAATGCCATGAGTGCGTTTGCATGCTTGAGAAGCCCACCGATGTAGTGCTTCGCAGTCTGGCTGATCATACCGTAACCCTTTGCATCAAAGAAGAGGTTCTTGCCGCCCTTCCATATGGACTGGTGGGTGTGCATTCCTGAACCATTGTCGCCAAAGAGAGGCTTTGGCATGAATGTTGCAACCATGCCAAACTGCTGTGCCATGTTCTTAACGATGTACTTATACATCATGCAGTTGTCCGCCATTTGAACGAGGGGACTGTATCTCATATCGATCTCATTCTGGCCTGCAGTGGCGACTTCATGGTGATGGACTTCAACGGGGATACCCGTTTCAATCATCTTGTTGATGATGTGGCTTCTTACATCCTGAAGCGAGTCATGCGGAGGCACCGGGAAATACCCCTCCTTATAGCGGGGTTTATATCCAAGGTTTGGTTGTTCGTCGCGCCCGGAATTCCAGATGCCCTCCACCGAATCAACTGAATAGAATCCTTGGTTAACTGTTTGGGAGTACCTAACATCATCGAAAAGGAAAAACTCGTATTCCGGTCCCCAGAAACTCTCATCGGCAATACCGGTTGATTTGAGGTACTGCTCTGCTTTCTGGGCAATATATCGTGGATCCCGTGAATATGGCTCTTTAGTTAATGGATCAAAAACGTTACAAATGATCGAGAGTGTGGGAACCTCGCATACCGGATCAGCTACTGCAGTGGTGGGATCGAGATGCAGGATCATATCCGATTCCTGGATCTTCTGGAATCCCCTGATGGAGGAGCCATCAAAACCGATACCTTCCGTCCAGATACCCTCGTTAGGATCAGAATCCTTGACAAGTTCCTTTGCTGGTATTGAGAAATGCTGCCAGAGGCCCGGCAAGTCATTGAACTTGAAATCAACAATCTGAATATTCTTCTTTTTTATAAGTGTGCTGATCGAGCTGATCTGCTCTTTTGTCACATTCGTTCTGGTGTTCTTGCCCTTTTGAACCATACAGTCACCTATGTTTTCATACCGGCAGATAAATTTTAGGATTTCTTCTTCTGAACAAAGTACCTGCAGGTGATAGGAAGAATATTTCCTAGTGAAACTATTTATATATTTTTTATTGTTTAGAGAGAAGATAAACTCATAAAAAGTGAGGAGTTTTGGTTTTCAACAGATACTATCCTGAATATCATCCTTTGCTATCGGTAATTTTTCATTCTTCTCTCTTAATGATAACGAATCCAGTCTGTAAACGTTCCGTAAAGATTAATGAAACCGGCCTCCAACATATCTCCAGAATGCTTAACGTACACCGGGATATCTGCGGGTATTGCGGATGCTGTGTGTCAGTCTGCCCCGAAGGTGCGCTTGAACTGATCGACGCATACCTTTCTGTTGAAGAGAATTGTACGAGCTGCGGCATTTGCGCCAAGGTCTGTCCGCTTGGTGCGCTGGAGGTCGTGCATGAAAAGTAAATATGAGGTTCTGGTCATTGGAGGAGGTCCTGCTGGCGCCCTTGCTGCCAAAACCGCAGCAGAAAAAGGGTTTTCTGTATGCCTCGTTGAAAAGCGTCCGGCAATTGGTGCTCCGGTTCGTTGTGCAGAGGGTATAGGAAAAGAGGCTCTTGCAGAATTTATTGAACCGGATTCTCGCTGGATATCAGCTGAGATGTCAGGTGCCGGCATTGTCGCTCCTGATGGTTTTGAGATGACGCTTGAATCCTCTATGGCTGGAGGAAAAGTGGGGTACATTCTCGACCGCAAGATCTTTGACCGAGAACTGGTGTGGCAGGCAGCAGATGCGGGGGCAGACGTGTATGTCAAGACTCGTGCATCTGCTCCAATTATGCATGATGGCCGTCTCAAGGGTGCGCAGCTTGAGTGCTGTGGTAATGTTTCCAAGGTTATGGCCGATGTAGTGATTGCGGCAGATGGCGTCGAGTCAAAGTTTGGCAAATGGTGTGGCATCGATACAACCGTCCCGGTCCGCGAGATCATGAGTTCGGTGCAGTATGTCATGACCGATATTGACATCAATCCGCATGCCACGATTTTCTATCTGGGTAATGAAGTGGCACCTGAGGGCTACCTCTGGGTTTTCCCTAAAGGAAAACGAGCTGCAAATGTGGGTATCGGTATCTCCGGGAGAAAGAGCGGCAAAGGACACCGGGCGAAGGATTATCTTGACCGGTTTGTAAAACAAAAATTCCCTCACGGTAAATCGATAGAATGCATTATCGGCGGGGTTTCTGTCTGCCGGCCTTTGGAATGTACGGTTGCAGATAACCTAATGCTGGTCGGTGACGCGGCGCGGGTGGTTGATCCGCTGACGGGTGGTGGGATCTATAATGCGATGTTCACCGGTAAGCTTGCGGCAGAAGTCGCAGCAGACTGCATTGCGAAAGGTGATGTGTCAAAGAAAGCGTTGATGACCTACGACAGAGAATGGCGAGCATCCAAGATGGGTAAGAGTATCGAGCGCAACTACCACATCAAGGAATACATGATAAAGCAGCCTGATGAAAAGCTCAACGCAATCATCCACTCTGTTTCGGCACTGGATCTAACAGAATTTTCCACGCTCACGTTGATAAAAGAGTTATTGAAAGCTAATCCGAAACTTCTTATTGAACTTGGGGCGCTCGCCGCCTCAATACGCTGATTTTTTGTTTGTTAAATGGCTGATAATCTAACGTGTTCATTCTCTTATTCAGTAACGAAAAAGGAGCATTGGCTAACCTGATAAGATGCAATACTCCAATGCCCGAAAAAAATCTACGCCTTTGAAATAATTTGCATACACACTTTTACTTGTGATTTGCGGGGTTGACGAAGCCGGGAAAGGTTCAGTGCTGGGTCCTATGGTGATCGCTGCGGTGGGCGTCCGAACCACTGATGTCTTTTCTGATATTCAAGTCAAGGATTCAAAACAGCTTTCACCACTGGAAAGAGAACGGCTTTTTGCTCTTATTAAAAAACAATGCAGAGTTGCTATAGTTGTGATCACGGCCGAAGAAATTGATAATATACGGCGTGAGATGACGATGAATGCCTGTGTTGCCCGGGCCCACTCCGAGGTCATCCAAAAACTAAGACCCCGTACCGCGTATGTCGATGCATGCGATGTAAACCCGATTCGGTATGCGGAAACCGTTAAAAGTCACTTAAATATCCCGTGTGAGATTGTATCGGAACATCATGCCGATATTACCTATCCGCTGGTATCGGCAGCAAGCATTATTGCAAAAGTCACGAGGGACAGGGAGATTGAAAAACTCAAAAAAAAATACGGTGAAATCGGCAGTGGGTACCCTTCCGATCCAAATACCATTGCATATCTTTCAGCGTATATTGATAAGCACCGTGTCCCTCCTCCCATCGCAAGGAAAAGCTGGAAAACCGTCAGTGCGATACTTGCAAAAAAATCCCAGAGTAATCTTTCTGCATTTCTGTGATTTTTGGCGCTCTGCGTTTGTTCCCGTGGTTCCACCACTGCATTAATGTGGTTATCCAGTCTATGAAGTACAGATGGATTGGCTCTATATCTTGGTTGCTCTTGTAGCAATCTATGCCATCATTGCCTATTATATTCATTCAAGAAAACTCTGGCCTGATCACATTGTATTTTTCGGTCCGATCATGGCGATACGGAGCCGGCGTGTAGGATTATTCGATCGCTTCTCACGGTTCCACCTGTTTCTCAGGGCCTACGGTTCATTTGGTGCTGTCGTTGTTATTCTGGTTTCCATAACTATGGTGGGCCTGCTTTTCTATTCGCTTTATTTCAATCTGGTTCACCATCCGGCACCAACAGCGGTTAATGAACTACCAAATATCTTTTTAATTCCCGGGGTTAATCAGTTCATCCCGTTTACCGTTGCGGTATGGTTTGCGTTTGTATTCACTCTTGTTATTCATGAGTTCGGCCACGCCTTCCTTGCCCGTGTGGAAAACCTTAAAGTCAGATTTATTGGGGTTCTCTGGTGTGTTATACCTATTGGTGCTTTTGTAGAACCGGACGAAACGGAATTTGAGAAGTTACAAGGCTTACCGAAGATCCGCATGCTGGGGGCTGGTATAACCAATAATATCGTAGCCGGCATGGCCTGTTTTCTCCTGGTTATCCTGTTGCTTGGGTTCGCGGTCCCCCTCCAGACTCCTTTGATCAATTCAGTTTACAAAGACTACCCTGCTGACAGGGCAGGAATTGTGCAGGATTCGGTTGTTACCAGTATTAATGGAATTCCTGTGACCACTCAAGCCGATGTGGCGGCAATCCTCAATACCACGCGACCAGGAGATCAGGTGACTCTTGTCATGGAACAAAATGGCGTCGCGTCTACCCATACACTCACCCTGAGTTCGTGGCCTGAGAATATGAGTCCGAGACAGAGTGGTTTTATGGGAGTGACATATTACGACTCATCCGGGATAAAGCAGATCTTTAATTCTTTCGCCAGCCCTCTCGGGTTTTTTGTTATGCTTGCAATTCCTATCCAGATCATTCTTGATCCAATCGGATGGGGACAGCTCTTGGTTCTGGTTAATGATTCGGCGGCTTCTGTTGCATGGAGTGTACCGTTTCCCGGCTACTGGTTTGTGATCCAGATTCTTTTCTGGTGTGCCTGGATCAATATCATGGTCGGTCTTTGTAACGCGCTTCCCATCGTGCCGTTTGATGGAGGGTATATATTCAAAGAAGGAGTTGACAGGATACTCGACAAGCGTGGGCTAATAAAATATTCAGGGTATATAGTCGGAATAATTAGCTACGTGATGGTTATTGTGCTGATCTTCCTGTTCATATTACCCTACCTGCTCAATCCACAATAGTGTGGGAAAGGTTGTTCGCTATTTATTTACTCCAGGGATCCCCTTCCTTATCAGTCATGAATCCCTGCTACCATTTTTGCGCGTGCATACTCTTCTGGATCGATGGATCTGTACTGGATTACCACTTTTTCAAGAGGAACAGAAACGATCTGATTCCCCTGTAATCCTACCATGCATCCAAAATTTCCTGCCTGGATCTGCTTGACTGCAGCTATCCCTAGGTGCGTAGCAAGAATGCGATCCTGTGCAGTTGGACTCCCGCCACGCTGGACGTGGCCAAGAACCGTCACCCTCGTTTCGATTCCCAACCTGTGTTCAAGTTCTTTTCCAAGAAAGTTTCCAATACCGACAAATTTTTCATGCCCGCATTCGTCCCGGTCACATTCGGGAACGGTAGTACCGGCGATGTCCTCGTGGCGTGTTCCTTCTGCTACAACAACAATCGAGAATTTTTTTCCGGCACGATACCGTGCATGAAGAGACTGGCAGATTTCCTCCATCGAAACACGCACATCAGGTACCAAGATCAGATCAGCGCCTCCGGCCATCCCGGCCGCAAGAGCGATTCTGCCGGATCGTCGGCCCATTACCTCAAGAACCATGATCCGGTGATGGGATTCTGCGGTTGTATGGAGTCTGTCGATGGCCTCAGTAACAATAAAAACCGCTGTATCAAATCCGATGGTCACATCCGTCCCGAAAACGTCGTTATCAATAGTTTTAGGGATTCCTACCAATGGAACACCACGGTTCGATACTTCGTGTGCAGCCCGGAGTGTGCCATCCCCGCCAATTACAACCAGCCCTTCGATGCCAAGCTTATCCAATGTATGTTTTATTGTATCGATATCCTCGGGATTTTTCATCGGGTCAGTACGGGAAGTCCCAAGGATTGTCCCACCCAGGGAAATTATTCCGGAGACAGAGTGATCCGTAAGCGGCAGGGTATCGTTTCCGATGAGACCCTGCCACCCGTTAAGTATGCCGATTACCCGGTACTTTTTTGCGATTCCACTGCGCACAACTGCCCGGATCGCGGCATTGAGACCGGGACAATCTCCTCCCCCCGTAAGCACCCCGATTACTCCTGTCATGGTTACCCTCAACTATTCTGGTATGTGCATATCGCAGGAGAAAGTAATGATATTTTGTATAGATCCATACAGTCACTGTTACGATCTCATACCACTGAAACCCCGGATTTAACCATGAATGTTCCGGTTTAGATGAGTGTTCTTTTGTTACCCCGACCGTGATGTTTTTACTTTCGGAGCAACGCGATTTTTGACCCTATCGGAACTCCTGCTTCTTCAGCCACCGGCTGGCATTTTGCCGCCATAAGATATGCGACGGGCGGGAGATCGTTTCGTTCAAAGAGGGATTCAAAATTTGCCATACCTTTTGCTATAATCAGGGTGCAACGGGATATGGCGTCTGAAAGGATCGGTGGTGCATCTTCAGGACAGAGCCCTATCTCGGCGTTATCGCAGTTGGTTGTTAGGCAGTCCACAATACGATCCAGACAGAATCGTTTGGCGTCTTCGAGAGTTGCATCATTAAGAACCGGCCGAGATTTGACCGCGACCGTAAGGTGGGAGCCATGGGATTTCAGGTACTGGATCAGGAGGCGATCAAAGACGATTTCGCCGCAATTGTCGCACAGATACACAACTCGTGTTGTCAGTGGAAGGATAGCGTCAGTATCATCGATCACAAACCCTTTGCTGAACTCATGCCGGAAAAACGCAGAAAAATTACTGGTAACTGAATGACCTTTGACACCATAATCAAAAGTATTCCCGATGACTGAGGCAAGCGCATAGTCCCTGAAACCGGAAAGACCGGCGCTGACTTCCCTGCATACTTTAACTGCCTCTGCATTCCCTTGTTTTTTGAGATTCAGGAACGGATCGGGATTATCGAGCATCTCATAAGCATGAAGGTGAATGCAGCTGGCAATCTTGGGGTGACTTAGTGAACTATTCTTCAGGGAAAATAAGAGGTTACGACAGGAATCAATAGTTCTCTTTGTCAAGAGAGAATCCGCACCGACCATTTCGCATTCAAGCTGAACCCGGGAGATCAGGCAGTCGATGCATGATGCCGTCATCTTCACAATAAAACACCACAAAACAACGATATGGATGGGGCCATCGCGATTTGAACGCGAGTCAGAAGACCCCCAGTCTCCTAGGATGGCCAGGCTACCCTATGGCCCCGCTCTCATACTATTCGCATATATTCCATATGTATCTTGTTATGGAAAAAACAGGCCAAATAACAAGAGTTAACCATCAAAGGCTGGTACGCTTAAATTCTTCGACCTTTTGGATTAAACCGTCGAGTTCATGATCGGTGATTTTCATTTTTCCTTCTATTGAATTAATTTCGGTAAGGAGCTGACGGATACGAACATACATGAGGTACATGAGAAACTGCTGAATTACAATCACTGCGCCAAATAATACAACCATGTAACTTTCAAATGCCATACCATTCTCCTTGATTTTCAGACTGCATGGATAATCGTGAGCTTCGTATTATTTCGTCCTCACTCCTGACTATGGGTTCAAACATTAATCTACTTCGTAATGCCCTGAATCTGACAGGTACAGTGTTTGCAATCTTTTCCTATAACTGAATTTCCCTTTATTTTTCTTTATCTCTAATTATTACAATGGGGGACAATCTGCGCGACGCTGATCCTGTATTTTTCCTGTCTTTGAAATCACCATTCCGCGTTCGCGACGAATTGAAAACCAAGGGTATTAACTCCCGATCCTCTCTTATTATTTGGAAAAAAAGAAAACATATCCTCCGGAATCTGCAAGAAAGGGATTACTTTCTTTGCAACGGGAGAAATGCGCCCAAAATTGAAAAGATATGTATATATGGTGTAACCGGATATTATGAATTACAGCGGATAATATACATTAAGGAGCTATGGGCATGTTAAAAGATAAAATTGCGGCATTTATTGAAAAAATACGGGCAATTGACGGGGTAACAGCATGCGCCATTGTATCACGAGATGGAATAATTTCCGGGAAATATTTTGACCGTGAACTTAATGAACCATGGTTTGGTGCATTGGCTGCAACTATCCTTGCCTCTGCAGAATCAGTCGGAAACATTGTCGGTATGAAATCTCTGGCGACCGTTTCGATTCTTTCTGCAGATTCATCTATCCTTGTTGTTGGTGCCGGGGAACATTTTCTTATCGCTGCTCTCCTTAAAGGCGATGCTAAGAATGAAGAAATATGTTCACGAATTAATGGCATAGCCGCAGAATTGGGGAGGACAATGTAAATGTATACTATTCTCGTTGTTGATGATAGTCCCTTTATTGTTGATGTCTTTGTTACCATGCTCGAACGGGGGGGGTACCGCACAGTTGCTGCACATGGAGGGGAAGAATGCTTGGAGATACTTAAAACGGTCACCCCGGATCTTATCCTCCTTGATATTATGATGGAGCCAATGGACGGATGGGAGACACTTGAAAAGATTAAGGAAAATCCGGCGACAAAAGATATTCCCGTACTTATGCTTACGGCAAAACAGCTGACCCCTACCGAGGCAGAAGAATATGGTATTTTTATTGAGGATTATGTGCTCAAACCTATCACTCACCGCGAGCTCTACGATGCGATTGAACATGTACTTGGACGCCGGCAGACCATCCGAACTGACATGGATAGGGCCCGGCAGTCCGGCATAGGCTTTGATATTGTTAATGAGTATGCACTACTCTCAAAAAGCATCGATGTCAACAAACGCTTAATGAAGATCCTCGAGACTACCTATAATTTCAATGATTCTAAAGTCCGCATAAGTGACGATATCTCCCGAGCACTCAAAAACATGGAGACCAATATCAAGTTCCAGGAGGCGCGTCTCCAGCAGATTAAAGGAGAGCTTGCCGGTAAAGTTCAATAATGGCTCACTTTTATGAACCGTCTATATAATAAATATTTGAATTGAATTAACTATGGATAAATATGGGGAGCTATAACCCTGCGGATGTAACTAACGATATATCTCAATTTCTCTCTCTATAATGGAGATCCTGCATGGATGCGACAATCCTGATTGTTGACGACAGTTCGTTTATCGTTGATGGGCTCGTGGCTATCCTATCACGCAAAGGTTATACGCCACTTTCTGCCACCGGTGGAGAAGAATGTCTTACTATTCTTAAAACAGTCGTCCCCGATCTTATTCTTCTTGATATAATGATGGAACCCATGGATGGATGGGAGACGCTGGAAAAAATCCGAAAAAATCCCGCAACAAAAGATATTCCTGTTCTCATGTTCTCTGCAAAGAAGATTACTCCGGAAGAAGCCAAAGAACATAGCATGAATATCGATGATTTCGTTTCAAAGCCGGTAAACCCGTTGCAGCTTCTGGATTCTATCCAGCGGATTTTTTCTCGCAGGAATGAAATATCTCTGGAGCGGCAGGATGCCCAGAATAAGGGTCTTGATACGACAATAATCGATGAATATGCCATGCTCCGGAAAAATATTGAAGTAGACCGGAATCTTCTCGTTGTTTTACGAACTTCAAGCGGACTCGATATCGGGCGCGAAGTGTCATCGGAAGATGTCAATGCTATCAGGAATCTTGAAGATAAGATTCGCCGGGCTGAACATCGGCTGCGGGAACTTAAAGAACTCTTGGGAAAAATACCCGACTCTTCAAGGGATAGCTAAAAACAGAATATGGGTGACATAACATTTATATATTTTTCTTGCATTGTTATAATGCTGTACATCTTATTCCCAAAGGGTTCGTAGCTCAGTTCGGTAGAGCGCCTGGCTTTTAACCAGGTGGTCGGGGGTTCAAATCCCTCCGGGCCCGTTACCACGATCCAATCGTGGATTTTTTGCGGTGATGCATCTGAGAGGCAATCGTTTCATCTTAAAGGGGGTTTTTCATTGAGCTCCAAACTGAATGTGTTGAGCCACATAATGGTGCCGGATCACCAGCTCATGAGTGAGGAAGAGGTTTCAACGCTTCTCTCCCGCTACCATATTACTACGGAACAATTACCAAAAATCTACCATGACGAACCTGCGGTGAAGGCAATCGACGCCAAAGTCGATGATGTGATAAAGATCATCCGGAAAAGTCATACCGCCGGCAGGGCCGAAGCGTACCGACTTGTTATCAGGAGACCCAAAAAATAAGGACTGGAGGCGGTCTATCTGATTGACAGAAGTGTTTTATCGAGAGCATATTTTGCACGGGAGCATGTTGCGCGCCACCAGCTTGACTCCTTTAACTATTTCCTGACAGAAAATCTTCAGAAAGTGGTAAATGAACAAAAGATCATCGAGACCGATATCGAAAACAGGGGAAGAAATAATGATCCCGTCTGGGTCGAACTCGGAAACATCGAAGTAAAAAAGCCGCTCGTGCGTGAAGCAGACGGATCGCAGGGAGAACTGTATCCATGTGAAGCGCGCCTGCGTAATCTTACTTATGCTGCGCCAATCCAGCTTGGACTGACGCTCGTGCATGGAGAGGACCGGCAGGAACCCATTATCACGACGATTGGGCAGCTTCCGATTATGGTCGGATCTGTTGCATGCAATCTATATGGCATGAGCGACGATGAGCGCGTCTCCCATGGGGAGGATGCGTTTGACCCGGGTGCTTATTTCATCGTGAACGGTACTGAACGCGTGCTCATGACTCTTGAGGATCTCGCCTCCAATAAGATCATGACTGAGTTCACTGAACGGTATAACGAGCGGATCTATGTAGCAAAAGTATTTTCACAGTTCCGGGGATACCGTGCTCTTGTAGTTGTCGAACGGAATAAAAAGAACCTTCTGGAGGTTTCATTCCCCTCAGTCGCCGGGCATCTTAAATTCGTCGACCTGATGCGTGCCTTGGGTATGACCAACGACCAGGAGGTCGTCAATGCAGTCTCAACCGATGAAGATATTCTCACCTTCATGATGCAGAATCTTGAAGAGAGCGAATGCGATTCTGTTGATGGAGGGGTTATGTACGTGGGTAAAAAACTCGCGCCTAACCAGACTAAAGATTACCAGAAAAAACGCGCAGAGTTTGTGCTGGACAATTACCTGCTCCCGCATCTCAACTACGCGCTTCCTGCTACCCTCAAGGAGGGCGACGAAGGCTATGCCGAGGCAGTTGCATCAGTCCGGCTAGCAAAAGCCCACTTCCTTGGTCGTATGGCCGAGGCTTGTTTTGATCTCGTCTTAAACAAACGCAGAATCGACGATAAAGATCATTACTCTAATAAAAGACTCAAACTGGCAGGTGATCTTATGGAAGATCTTTTCCGTATCTCGCTCAACCGTCTCACCCGGGATATCAAGTACCAGCTTGAAAGGGCGAGCATGCGGCACCGGGACCTGTCAATTGCAACGGCAGTGAGGGCAGATGTGCTTACTGAACGATTGCTCCATCCTCTTGCAACCGGAAACTGGGTTGGCGGAAGGACGGGTGTGTCCCAGCTCCTCGATCGTGTCGATCATATGGCTGTGCTCTCTCATCTGCGCCGTGTTATATCCCCTCTCTCACGTTCCCAGCCCCATTTCGAGGCTCGTGATCTGCACCCGACCCAGTGGGGTCGAATATGCCCGAGTGAGACTCCTGAAGGGCCGAATTGTGGTCTGGTGAAAAACTTCGCTCAGATGGTTGAGATCAGTAAAGGAGTCAGTGATGAAGAGGAGATCATGCGAATCCTGCATACACTTGAAGTCGAGCAAATCCGGGGTGAAGCCCGATGAAGAAATCCCGCGTCTTTGTTGACGGAGCGTTAATTGGTCTTGTCGATGACCCAAAATCTCTTGTGGAAAATATCCGCTCCATGCGTCGCCAGGGTGCCATCTCATCTGAGGTAAATGTCTCGTTTAAGGACTTCAATGGCGATGTTATCCTTCTTACAGACCGCGGTCGGGCGCGTCGGCCTCTCATCGTCCTGAAAGATGGGAAAACTCTTATTAGTGACGAGGATCTCAAAAAACTTGCCAAAGGCGAGACCGACTTTTCCTCATTTGTGCAGCGTGGGTTAATTGAGTTCGTGGATGCGGAGGAAGAAGAAGATCTCCTTATCGCAATGAACCCTGCCAATATCACACAATCGCATACACACTTGGAGATTGATCCCTCACTGATTCTCGGTATCGGTGCAGCACATGTTCCGTTCCCGGAGCATAACGCGAGTCCGCGTGTTACGATGGGTGCAGGAATGGTCAAGCAGGCGCTCGGTTTTGCGGCGGCAAATATGAAGCTCCGCCCTGATACCCGGGGCCACCTGCTCCATTACGTCCAGAAGCCGCTTACCCATACTCAGACTTCTGAACTAATCGGGTCTGACGATCGGCCTGCCGGGCAGAACTTTGTGGTTGCCATTCTCTCGTATGAAGGCTATAACATTGAAGATGCCCTCATCTTTAACAAGGCCTCAATTGACCGGGGTCTAGGGCGTTCCCATTTCTTCAGAACGTATGAAGGGGAAGAGCGCCGGTACCCGGGCGGTCAGATCGACCGCATCGAAGTGCCCGACGAGGACGTCAGCGGGGCCCACGGTGCAGAGTCTTATAAAAATCTTGACGAAGATGGTGTGATTAATCCTGAGACGATCGTCGCTGAAAAAGATGTACTGATCGGGAAAACCTCGCCGCCACGGTTCCTTGAAGAACCATCAGGTGAGCTCATTGCCGTAGAGAAACGCCGCGACACATCGGTTACCATGCGCAGTAACGAGCACGGTATTGTCGATACGGTCATTATCACGGAAGGTGAAAACAGCTCCCGCCTCGTTAAAGTTCGCACCCGTGATTTACGTGTTCCGGAAATAGGCGACAAGTTTGCATCCCGGCACGGACAGAAAGGTGTCATCGGGCTCATTGCAAGTCAGGAGGATATGCCATTTACCGAGGCAGGGCTTTCACCTGACCTCGTCATTAACCCTCACGCTATACCGAGCCGGATGACTATTGGGCATATGCTCGAAATGATTGGTGGCAAAGTTGGAGCGCTTCAAGGTCGACGTATCAACGGCACCGCGTTCAGCGGTGAAAGCGAAGCCGATCTACGTGCATCTCTCAAGAGCCTTGGGTACTCCCACACAGGTCGCGAAGTGATGTATGATGGTATCACTGGGAAACCCTTCAAGGCTGATGTTTACATCGGCGTGATCTATTATCAGAAACTGTATCACATGGTCTCCTCCAAGATGCATGCACGATCACGTGGTCCTGTTCAGGTTCTGACCCGCCAGCCAACAGAAGGTCGTGCCCGTGAAGGTGGTCTCCGGTTTGGAGAAATGGAGCGGGATGTCATGATCGGCCATGGTGCAGCTATGGCCTTAAAGGAGCGGCTGCTCGATGAGTCGGACAAGGTTCAGGAATATGTCTGCGCTCATTGCGGAATGGTAGCGATGCTTGATCGCAAGCGTAACATGACCCGTTGCCTTGCATGTGGCAACGAAACTGATATCTACCCCGTCGAGATGAGTTATGCGTTCAAGCTCCTGCTTGATGAGATGAAGAGTATGGGAATAGCACCCCGGCTTAGACTAGAGGACGTCGTTTAGGAGGTTCAACATGCCAAGCCCAAAGAGAATCGGAAAAATCGAGTTTGGATTGTTATCTCCCAAAGAGATTCGGGAGATGAGTGTAAGGAAGATCATCTGGGCGGACACCTACGATGATGATGGCTTCCCATACCCTCAGGGCCTTATGGACCTAAACCTCGGGGTTATCGACCCGGGGTTGAGATGCAAGACATGCGACCAGAAAGCAAGTGACTGCCCGGGGCATTTCGGCCATATCGAACTTGCAAAACCCGTTATCCATGTCGGTTATACACGTCTTATCAGAAAACTGCTCCGTGTTACCTGTCGATCGTGTGGCCGGGTTCTGCTGTCTCCGGATGAAGTTGAAAAGGTAGTTGGTACCGATGAGGACCAGACCGGGGACCAGATCTCAGAAAAGGACGTTAAAAAAGAACGTGTCTGCCCCCACTGCGGCGAACAGCAGCTCAAGATTAACTTCGAAAAACCGACAACGTTCTCAGAAGTGATGGTTGAGGAAGGTAAAAAAGTCGAACACAAGCTGACACCCGCTGATATCAGAGCAAGGCTAGAAAAAATCCCTGATGAAGATCTCGTCCCTCTGGGTATTAACCCAAAAGTCGCCCGGCCCGAATGGACAATCCTTACCGTTCTTCCGGTGCCCCCGGTTACAATGCGCCCGTCTATCATCCTCGAGAACGGGCAGAGATCAGAAGACGATCTCACGCATAAGCTTGTTGATATCATTCGTATCAACCAGAGGTTCAAAGAAAACCAGGACGCTGGCGCTCCCCAGTTAATCATCGAAGATCTCTGGGAACTGCTCCAGTACCATGTAACAACGTACCTCGACAACGAAGTTGCCGGTTGCCCCCCGGCCAGACACCGGAGTGGCCGTCCCTTAAAGACCCTCTCGCAGCGATTAAAGGGTAAAGATGGCAGGTTCCGGGGTTCATTGTCTGGTAAGCGTGTGAACTTCTCGTCCCGTACTGTCATATCGCCAGATCCCAATCTTTCGGTAATGGAAGTCGGTATCCCGCTTGCAGTTGCAAACGAGATGACTATTCCCGTACGCGTCACTCCTTATAATATAGAAGAACTCAAGCAGATCGCACGGAACGGTCCCTTACGGCCCGATGTAAACGCACCATGCGGGGCAAATTATGTTATTAGGCCGGACAACCGCCGCCTCAGGCTGGGTACGGATAATCTGGAAACGGTTTCTGAAATGATCGAACCCAGCTGGACCGTTGAACGGCAGCTGCGTGATGGCGATATAGTTCTCTTTAACCGGCAACCCTCATTACACCGGATGAGCATTATGTCGCACCGGATAAAGGTAATGGAAGGGAGAACCTTCCGGCTCAACCCGGCCGTCTGTCCTCCGTACAATGCCGATTTCGATGGTGATGAAATGAACCTCCATGTTCCCCAGACAGAGGAGGCTCGGGCAGAAGCGTCAATCCTCTGTTCCGTCCAGGAAAATATTTTATCACCCCGCTTTGGTGGTCCTATCATCGGCGGTATTCACGACCATATATCAGGCATCTTTATGTTGACCCATGATATGCGGTGGTTTACCAAAGAAGAGGCTCTTTATCTGCTAAAACCGGTCAAGATCGAGCATATGCCCCCTGTAGGGAAGACGGAGAACGGTATTGAGTACTGGAGCAATAAACAGGTCTTCTCGCAGATTCTCCCACCTCTCCTTAACATGGTCTTTAAGGCTAGCTCATGCCAGAATTGTGACACCTGTAAAAAAGCGCTCTGCGAACGCGATGCGTACGTCCGGATCATCGAAGGAAAGCTTGAGTCTGGAACCATCGACAAGAAAGCGATCGGTGCATTTGATGGGCAGATTGTTAACCGTATCATCAGGCAGTATGGTATGAGGCGAGCGGCGGATTTCATTGATCAAGTCACAAAACTCTCCATCCGTGGTATCATGATCGATGGCTTCTCATTCGGTATCGATGATGAAGACCTCTCAAAGACTGAGTATGGCCAGATCGACGATGTCCTGAATAATGCTGCGATCGATGTAACCCGCAGGATCAAGATTTACGAAGATGGTCAGCTGGAACCGATGCCCGGGCGTACCATCGAAGAGACACTTGAGATGCAGATCATGCAGGTTCTCGGAAAAGCTCGTGACCAGACCGGTCAGATTGCCGGCCGTCACCTTGGTCTTGGGAATAGTGCAGTGGTTATGGCGGTGTCAGGTGCCCGTGGATCGATGCTGAATCTGACCCAGATGGCAGGCTGTATTGGCCAGCAATCCGTCAGAGGTGAACGTATCGTCAGAGGGTATGATGATCGCACTCTCCCGCACTTCAAGAAAGGTGACCGTGGTTCCGACGCCCATGGGTTTATCGCCCACAGTTACAAAGGCGGTCTCAACCCAACTGAATTCTTCTTCCACGCAATCGGAGGTCGTGAAGGGCTTGTGGATACTGCAGTCCGTACCTCACAGAGCGGGTATCTCCAGCGCCGTATGATCAACGCGTTGCAGGATCTTAAGGTTGCATACGATGGCACCGTAAGAACCACTGGCGGAAGGATCATTCAATTCCAGTATGGTGAAGACAGTACAGATCCTACCAAGAGTGCGTTTGGAGACCCGGTAGACGTCAAAGGTATTGTCGAAGCTGTGCTCAAAGAGGAGGTCTGAATATCATGACGACGGACAAACATGAAAAGAAAATTGAGTCTGCAGATCTCCCTCAGAAAACCAAGGACCAGCTTCGGGGGTTCCTTGAAGGTAAAGAGATTACCGATGCACAGTTTAAGGAAATCTTGGACCGCGTCGTGAAAGAGTATCTTTCAACACGGATTGAAGCCTGCGAAGCAGTAGGTGTTATCGCCGCGCAATCCATCGGAGAACCTGGCACCCAGATGACCATGCGTACCTTCCACTACGCTGGTGTGGCTGAAATCAACGTTACCCTGGGTCTGCCCCGACTCATCGAGATTATGGATGCGCGTAAAGAGCCAAGTACTCCGACTATGACCGTTTATCTCGAAACTGAATACGGTGTTGACCGCGACAAGGCACGGGAAGTAAGCTGGCAGATCGAAGCGGCCCCACTTCATGAATTTGGGGATATCACCACAGACATGGAAAATATGCAGGTAGTTGTCCACTTAAACACCAAGGTCTGCGAAAAGCGCAAGATATCTCCTGCAGAGATCATGGATGTTGCGCCAAAGAAGATCCGGGACCGTCGTCACTACCGTGATTTTGAGCACGATATTGACGAGGCAAAAGCAACGCTCACTTTCATGCCCAAGGACCGGGAAAGCTATCAGAACCTCTTCCAGCTTGCCGAACATGTGCGCAATGTTATTGTTCAGGGTATTGATGATATACTCCGTGTCGTCGTCAGAAAAGAGACCGGGGAGTATATACTTTATACTGAGGGATCCAACCTAAAAGATGTCTTTGACGTTGCCGGTGTAGATACCACGCGAACCCGCACCAACAACATCAGTGAGATCGCCCAGGTACTCGGTGTAGAAGCTGCAAGAAATGCAATTATCCACGAAGCACAGTCAACGTTAAACGAACAGGGTATCCTTGTCGATGTCCGCCATATCATGCTTGTAGCTGACATGATGTGTATGGAAGGCGAAGTCAAGCAGATCGGGCGACATGGTATTGCCGGGGAGAAAGAGAGTGTTCTCTCCCGTGCTGCGTTCGAAGTGACGGTTAATCATCTGCTCGATGCCGCAGTGGCAAATGAAACTGATGAACTGAGTGGTGTAACGGAAAATGTCATTGTCGGTCAGCCAATCCAGCTTGGAACCGGTGATGTCAGGCTCGTGGCCGTAAAACAACATGATAACTAAAACAAAACCAAAAATCAACCAACTTTCAGGAGAATTGTAGATGGATTTTAATGCTTCATTGAGAAGAGCAATAAAGACCGGAAATGTTATTCTTGGTCAGAACAACACGGAAAAATGCATAAAAGAGGGCAAAGCTCAGATGATCGTCGTCGCGGCAAACTGCCCGGAGAACTTTAAAAACCAGCTTGGCGGGTATGAAAACCTCTTTATCCATACATTTGAAGGGTCAAGCGTAGCACTCGGTAAAGCATGCGGTAAACCATTTATGGTAAGCACACTCGCTATTGTCAGTCCCGGCGAGTCAGATATTCTCTCTCTAAAGAGGACGGCATGATATGGTCGAAGTCAAACTGACCGAAGACTGCATGCGCTTGATCTCCCAGTTTGAGTCGCTGACCGGTGCGGGAAGCCGTGACTGTGTCGTCGATGAACGCAATGGGAGACTCATATTTGTTGTCAACCCCGGTGATATGGGGCTTGCGATCGGCAAAAAAGGAGTGTCTATCAAGAAGGCATCCGAAGTGATGGGAAAAAAGATCGAAGTTGTGGAATATAACAGCAACTCGGAACAGTTCTTAAAAAACTGTTTTCTGCCCGCACAGGTGACGAGTATAGTCTTTACCGGTGAAGCCGGAGCACAATCTGCAACGATCGAAGTCCGTGATGAGGACAGGGGTATTGCAATCGGTAAGGATGGTAAAAATATTTTCAAAGCAAAGAAACTGGCCTTACGACAACACAACATTGTAGATGTGCAGATTCTTCAAAAACCTGACGATATCGAAGCGGCACCTCCTCAGTAACACTCTTTTTATCCGTTTAATTGGCAGGTGTTTAACCCACGGCTGTTTTATCCGCAGCAATAAGTTTTGATATATCTGACCTTTAACCAATACGCAAGAAAACAAAAAAGACTACGGGCTTGGGGGGATTTGAACCCCCGACGTCCGGGTTAGAAGCCCGGCGCTATGTCCAAGCTAAGCCACAAGCCCTCGTGGTGCCTATAAGATTCGTATTCCGGGCTAATTAATCTGTGTCATGATCCAGAATGAGTACGTGCCCGATCAATCTCGGGAAATACGCCTTGTATGCATCGTACCCGATCTACACCCTGATTTAATTGTAAAAATAACGGTTGAATCTTTTTTTAGCATTCAGCCGGCATGATAACATGCAGCTTTACTTATTTCGACATATGTAGGTGAACAGAGCTTTTCATGGAAGACTTCTCGTACTACAGAAGAGAAACAATATTTTACCTGAACTCTTGCCGACATCCGCTCCCGCTCCTCATAATATACTCCTTTGGAGTACTCTACGATCCGTTTCATGGAGATCGATGACGAGAGAAGATCGACACATATGCCATTATCGCCGGGGCTTACGTCTTCAACATCTGTTGATGTCAAGAAGATCTGTGCATCGGGCCCGGATTCGATACTGGCGATAGTCACAATATTCTGGGTACTCTGGAGCTCGATAGTGCGGGGTCTTCCTTCCCGGAGATCCCTGATCACTTCTGGCGATATACCGGTTAATGCAGCACATTTCATTGAAGGTCACCCGTACATTGGAAGATCTTTTTTCGGCGTTGTGTCAGCAGACTGTTGGACTTCCTCAGAAATCTTGTGCATACTCTGTTCGATTTCGTCAGCTTGTTCCAGAAGTGGTTTTACATCGAGGCCAAGGTTGTACATCTTGTTGAGCACTTCAATGGTTGCCGCAGAAGAACGTGGATCCGGTGCATTGATCGTTTCCCCAAGAAGACCAAATCCCGGAATACCCCGGATCTTGCAACCAGTTAGGATACTTGACGCGATACCAGAGATACTCCCTATAGGAAGCACAAGAGTATGATCCTGAATCCTCTGGAGCGCTTCTGTTGTCGTAGCAACACCAAAAACGCGTTTCTCAGATTCATTGGTGACGATTCCGGCAATAGTGAGCACTTCCTTTGGCTTATAAGGAGCGAGCCAATCGAGAATGCCGGTGGAGATCTCGTAACAAATCATAGGGTGAATAGGAATATCCGCAACTATTGCAGTAATATCATTTTTCATATAAAGACGGACGGGATCATTTATCACGCCCTTGTTCATCATAGCAAGCGGGGGAAAGTACCGGGAGGTCATTGTGCCTACCTGCTCGAATTCGAGCTGATCGACCATATATTGGAGCGCGATCGTTCCAACAAGCCCACTTCCGGGAAACCCCATCAAAACAGCGGTGCCCTCACTTGGCAGGGGTTTTGAAAAAATCATGAGGTCATGCGATGAATCTGTCGTCATTAAGTTAACATATACGCACTACCTAAAAAAGTGTATGCAGGAGTACCCCATTAAACGAGGTCTTACAAAAGATCTCGAACAAAGAATTGTTACTGAACTCCGAAACTGTTTCGGGGTTGAGCCGGAAAAAAACGGGAACTTGTATCACATTAGCTACGGAGCACTGAAACGGCTGGAAGCGATCGCCGGTGCCGGTGGAAAGACCCTTCGTGTGAACACCGAGTCTGATATAACGGCAGGCGATGAAGTTATCATTGACACAAATAAGAGGTTCAGGAAATTTCTGGACGGAACTACCGGATTCTCGACAAAGGAACGGGTAAAACGGTCAAAAAGTGTAGAGGGAGAATAATTTTCCTTACTACTGCTTTTTCCAGACTTTTCATTATACGACAAATACGGTATCGCATCATTTGAGTAGCTATAGCGAACCGGTGTTGCAATGTATTCTCTGTTTAATTGCCAGAGCGGCTGCGAATTCTAAAAAAGAAAATTTATTCAATCACAATCGCCGGCTTGAATGGCAGGGCTGTTGCCCCTTTTGTATATGCGCTTGTTTCAGCATTGGCAATATGAACAGGGATACCGAACTCATGTTCAAGAAACGCCTGAGCCGCTTCAAAGACTGCACGTTCATTAACTGATTCCTTTGCAAGCGGTGTGACGACATGCGGAGGAAGACGGTGGATGAGGGTAGTACACTGTTTTGCTGCATCGGTCGCTTCCCGGCCCCGTTTCTTCATATCTTCGTTTTTCATTATTTCTTTAAGCACAGAGTTGCGGTCGCTTGAACGGGCGATCGTTTTAAAAATATTATGCTTCCATTCAGGTGCAAGAACTATGGTAATCGATTTTGGTGTGATTTGGATCAGTTTCTGGATCGATTCTATATCCTCGACAGTCCGTGCGAGAAGTTCCTCTGCAAGTTCGATATGTGTATTGACGAGATTTTCATCAGCTACCGGCCACTCTGCAAATGAAATTAGATCTTTATTGCCTAATTCCTGCCAGATATGTTCGGCGGTAAATGGTATAAATGGTGCAAGAAGCCGGGTCCACACCGAGCAGAGGGTACTCATCTCCCTGCTGCCGCAACAGCCATCGGGCAGCCGGCGCCGGTACCATTTCAGATCTGTCTCAATGCCAAATGAGGCCTCCTGGAGTGCCTGACGAGTCTGGAAGTTTTCAAGGGCCGCGGTCATTTTTAGGATATGCTCCTGGAGCCGGCTGATCAACCAGCGATCGATGTCCTGTGGTTCTCCTGCTGCATCCCGCATTTCCAAAACGGTCGCGTAAAATCGCTCTATCTGCTTTTTGGTGGAAAGAACCAGTTCATTTCTCCAGTCAAAGTCCTGCCAGGGTTCTGCGCTGCCGGTTAAAAACATTCTGACGGTATCAGCACCAAATTCGCTGACCGCATCCTCAAGTAAGAAAACGTTGCCTTTTGATGACGACATCTTGGCACCGTTTAAGAGTCCCATGCCGAACACGACCATGCCTTTTGGCAGTTTATCCTTTTCGAAGATAGTCACGTGGTGGAAGATCTGGAAGGTTAAGTGGTTGGAGATGAGGTCCTTGGCCGAGAACCGGAAATCATACGGGTACCAGTAAAGGAACTCTTCGCGCATTGCGTCCAGTTTCTTCTTCTCCGGAAGATTCGGTGATTTCCTGCCAAGGAAGATATAGTCAAAAACCTCGGGAGTAAGGAGTTTGGGGTCGATCTCCCGTATCCTGTGGGCGATTGTATAATAAGCCATGTAGATTGTAGAATCGGAAAGTGGCTCGATCAGCTGGGCCGGGTCCCAGGGGAACCGAGTGCCAAGACCAACGCGCCGCGTACAGGCCCAGTCCTTTAGCCAGCCGATCGTCCGTTCAAATTCTGCACGGACCTCAGGCGGGACGAGCGCCATATCGTTTAAGTGGTTTCTTGTCTGCTCTTTCCACGTGGGATCGCTGTACTTCAGGAACCACTGGTCATGAAGGATCTTGACTTTGACCTTGTTCCCGCACCGGCAGATCACCGGACGGGTGTCAAACTCGAACATAACGACTGAATGGTATTTTTCACACATTTCCTGCGCGACTTCTTCCCGTGCTACCCTGACCGGCTGACCTCCATACTTATCGAAAAGTTTTCCTTTCGAAAACTCGGCTGAATAGATCTCCTGTGTGAGGGAGTCCATACGGCTGTCCATTTGGTGTCGGATACCTGCCCGTTCAACAGCATCCTGGGCCGGGACATTTCCATACCCTTCTACTTTGATCAAAGGAATCGGCTTGATTTGTGTATATTTTCCCTGCTGCTGAAGGTCGCGGAGTGCAATGTAATCGAATGGTGCATGAGCGGGCACACTCATGACCAAACCGGTCGCCATATCCGGGTCGACGAAATCGGCGGGAAGGATTGGAATAGTACCGCAAAGTGGATGGGTTACGGTCTTATCGATGAGATCTATTCCCTCTATCTCTTCTTTAACCTCCACTATGTGATCTTGTAAGACGAGTTTTTCTGCCGCTTCTTTTGAAATAATCCATAGTTTCCCATCAATGAGTGCCCTGACATACGTCACATTAGGGTTTGCCCAAAGATTAGTGACCCCATGGATTGTTTCGGGCCGGAGCGTGGCGGTGGGGATAAATGCATCTCCATGCTGGAACATGACTAGCGTGAACTTGATCACATCAGCCTTGTCCCCTTCGAGAAGGTCGTGATCACCTACAGGGTTCTCATCAACCGTGCAGTAACGGACCGGGTGAGCTCCTTTAATTACGTGACCGGCTTCATACAGATGCTTCCACTGCCACTCCACGAATTTACTATAGGTCGGGTCGACCGTGATAAACCGTCGGCGCCAGTCAATCGAGAGGCCGCATGAGGTCATTACGCGTTGGTATTCGGCCGCAAAATGTTTGACAATTGTCAACGGTTCGGTAAACTCTGCCAGCACATTTTGCGGGACTTTATAGAGGTCGCGGTACAAATGGATCGTTTTTGGATCGTTCCTAGCAATCCTCTTTGAGATCCCGACGACTGGTGCTCCGGTAACATGGAAGGCCATCGGGAAAAGAACCTGCTTCCCTCTCATCCGCCAGAATCGCGCGATCACATCAGGGACGATGTAAGTGCGGCCATGGCCGACGTGCATAGCGCCACTCGGGTACGGGAATGCGACGGTCAGGTAAAACTTTTCGCGGTCTGAAGGGTTGGACTCAAATGCCCGTGCCCACCGCTCATGTGCTTCTTTTTCAAATGTTGCCAAATCAAATTCACTCAAACCCTTCACCTTCTTGTTTCACGATGAAAAATGGTGCTTAATAAAACTCCTACTTTAGTTATACTGGCCTCAGCTTGATGATCTCATTATTCTGGTAGCGCCGGATCATCTCCTGCGCGATACTTGAGTTCTTGGCAAGACTGATCTCACCGTTGTCGTTAACGGTTGCGGTAAAGAGATACTCTTTGCCGGCAAAAACGTCCACAATTTTCCCGCACTGATCCGGGGCGATTATCATGAGCTGTTTTTTATCAGTCTGGATTTTAATTCCGCCGCCGAGTGAAATTTCTCCTTCGGGTTTTGCAGCCGGTTGGGCATGCTGGCGCTCGAGATCTGATTTTGGCTTGATGTCAATGCCGATCCCTATCTTGTTGACAATGGCAGAAACGTTCTTGCCCCCTTTACCAATGGCTGCCGGTACATCCTTATCATCAATATAAACGACAGCCTTTGTGTCGCTGATCATCTCGACATCGACAGAACCATCGGTATATCTGCCGATCTCACGCTGGATTTCCTTCTCATTAAGCTTCCATCCAGGATGATCATCAGTTGGTGCCCGGGGCGTAGCATCGGGAATTGCAGCAAGAGAACTGCTTGGTTTGCTGACCGGGAGGACCGGCTGGCCGATATTCTGGATCGATAATGGTTTTTGAACTGATGTTACCGGTATTTCGGGGGCATTGGAAAGGACTGGCATGACGATAGTCTGACCGTCATATCTGAACACATCGAGCACAAGAGAGCCCGTTTCAGAATCCGTTACGGTGGTTACCGGCCGGATGTGCATCTCGTTACCCATGCCTTCAGGCACCTTGATAGTAAATCCTACATCGTAGATCTTTGTAACTACACCTTTTTCTAAAAACACAATGGTGTTAATGATCTGCGCAAGGACGGAGAAGTCCTCGCGATCGGAAAAGCGTTGGAGTGCATCCTGGACGCTATTTGCATGGATGACGCCAACCATACCAAGACCCGCAAGGCGCATATCAGCAAAAACCGTGAAGTCTTCATTCTTGCGCAATTCATCGAATACTACAAAGTCCGGACGAACCAGCAGAAGAACATCTGCGGTGTTTGACATGCTGCCGTCAAGTGTAGTGTACTGCGTAATCTGGTCCGGCACCTGTAGTTCACGGGGAGCTTCCATGGTTTTAACAACATATCCGCTTTCAGATAGATACGTCGCGATACCTTGGGCGAGTGTGGTTTTTCCTGCACCGGGTGAACCGGCGATAATTAGGCCTCTCCGGTCTGAGATAATCCGTTTCTTGATAATGTCTGCTTTTGCGTAATTGTCAAGTGTCACGTCTACGATCGGGCGCACAGCGGTAATTTCCATACCATCAGAGAAAGGCCGGCGGGCGATTGCAATGCGGAGTGAACCGATCTGGACAACGGTAATTCCTCGCTTCTCGATCTCGATGAATCCATCGGGATCTCGTTTTGCACGCTCGAGAATCTCCTGCGCAAGGTTGCGGAGTTCATACTCGCTGACCGGCTGATCGCGGATTTTTACCAGTTTCATATCGTTGATGGTCCCTTTCTTTGCGACCGGGCTGACACGCTCCTTGAGATATACGGCAATAGTGTGCTCGTCAAAGAACTGGTCGATACCAAGAGGGACAAAATCGGTGACTTGAGGTTTGAGGTAAATAACGTCAAGACCTTTTGCCCGTGCGACTTCGGCCTGGACATTATCGCTGGTGATAAAACGCGCAGCATTTTCGATTGCAATGTTCCGTATCATCGAGTCGATCTCGCCGCCACTTGCAAGCTTAACTTGTTCGAGTGTAGGGCGGATGCCGGAAAACTTTAATTCGATGGTTTTCTCCTCAGCCATCTTACATAATGACTGGAGCTCATTGAGGCCAGAGAACCCTATCTCGCGCCCATTATTTGCCTGGGCTTCGAGCTCTGCAATTACTGCCTCGGGGACGATTATTGTGGCTCCTTTGTATTCACCGGCTTTTATCATCGAGGTTATGCGTCCGTCGATGAGGACGCTTGTATCTGGTACCAATATCATAAAATATTCTTCCTCCATTATAGTATGGTTTTATATACTATTTGTTCAACGAATGGGTACGTTGATGGTACTGATATGAGGCGTTGGGGTTTATAAGCGGTTCGGGGGGAAAAGAAAGAGCTGGTTTAATATCAATCATGATCTGCATCTTTTTCATTGTGGTATCCACTTTGGGCATAGTAAATAAGAAAATTCAATACGTTTGACCGGCAGAGCACTATATTCCTCAGTAGTGCCAATTCCGTACTCAACAATTATAAGAAAACGGAGGAGATTTATGACAGTAAAACGGTGTCCCCGGTGTAAAACAGACAATCCGGAGATCTACGATCATTGTCTAAACTGCGGAACCCCCCTACCTGAAATCACGAAACCGCAGGGTATGAAAAGGTTCCTCCTTCCGGTATTTGTGGTAGTATTCGTGGTTATAGTGGCTGCAGTCGTAGTGGTCCCTGCTCTTCATTACTCATTGACAAGTGGCAGGATCATTTCAACAGCTATCAGTAGCACTCCCCTCTCTCAGGATCAGATTCCTCAATATGAGCTCAACCAACCTGCCCGCGCAGGTGACCTGCAGGTGAACATAACTGGAGACCACTTGGGTGAGGTACAGTTCAACGGCGACCGGTTTTACACTGTAATTATATCAGTACAGAATTTTAATTCAGAAGAAACATACACACTTTCTGCATCAGATTTTATCCTTACTGACAATGAGGGGAATTATTATAATCCGCTAGGGATCCAATCCAAGACCTCTTATGATGCTCTTCCCAATCAGACCGGCACTGCAGATTTAGTTTATATCATCCCTCAAGGTACTAACAATCTGCGATTGTTGTATACCTTCCCACCTGATACAGCAGCTCCCGGTGAAGAGCGATCTGAGGTTGCATTTATCCTGTAATGCCAGGTTCATAAAAATTATCTTGAGCTTTCCTAAATATAGGGCATTTACAATAAAGGTGAGCTGATAAAACAACCATGAACCTTTTATACCCTGTAACAAACCTTACTCCATGCATCTTCGATCTGGTCGTAGAGCACTGATCATCAGTGTTCTCGTCCTTATGGTCGCGCTCATTTTTATCGCGGGTTGCACTAATAAATCCATACCGGCTCCTCCTCCGACAAGGGTCTATACTCCTCAAACAACTATCCTCATGGGAAGTGCTAGTGTTAACCCCCAGATCCTTGTTATCAGTAAAGGTGTTACAATCACATGGCTTAATCAAGATTTGGGATTTCATACCATTACATCAGATTCTGGGGATCCCGACTCCTTTACTTCTCCCCCTCTCGCAACTAATCAGGAGTTCCAATTCACGTTTGCCCTTCCGGGAACATATGGATATCATTATACCGATAATTCTGCAATAAAAGGAACAATTATTGTACACTAATCTTACAAACCAATAAAAAGAATTTTCTTCTGGTTTTTAGTGTAAATAATTTCCACCGAAAGTTGCTATCTATTGGGGATGGAAGGATCAACTCTAAAAAAAAATTACTTGATTTCGATTCTCTCGCCGGTTTCCATATAATGGACATTCTCCGCCATTTTACAAGCATGATCAGCGCAGCGTTCCAGATACCGTGCGATAATAATATAGTAAGTGGCAAGCGTGATATTTTTTGGATTCTCCATCATGAATGTTATCGCTTCGCGAAAGATAGAGTGACGTAGTGTATCAATAGCATCATCCCGTGCTGAGAATCCCTCGAGTTTCTTCAGGTCCTCAGTCTCGTAGGCATTGATAGCGTCTTCGATCATCGTAAGCACGTATTCCGACATGAGTGGAATACTCATCATATTTGCTATATGGGGCTTTCCTGAAATTTCCTTAATTATTTTCGCGGTTGATTTGCCATATCTCCCTATTCGTTCTGATGCGGCGATAATTTTGAGGGAGCAAACAATAATTCTCATATCTTTTGCCACAGGCTGGTTCAATGCAATAAGCTGGTAACAATTCTCCTCAAGTGCAACCGTCATTTCCCTGAGCTGGTCTTTTCGGCTTAGTACCGTTGCCGCGAGAGTGGAATCCTGATTACTGAAAGCATCCTGGGAATCCTTTAGCATAGATAATGCAAATCGGGCCATCCCCGTGACTTCTTTTTTAAGATCTTTGAGTTCAGAATGGAATTTGTCAGTCATTATCCTTCCCTACCCGAATCGTCCAGTGATGTAGTTCTCGGTCAGATCTTCTTTCGGGTGCTCGAATATATTAGTGGTTTTGTCATACTCGATCAGTTTTCCCAGGTACATGAATCCGGTGAAATCACTGACACGGGCGGCCTGTTGCATGTTATGTGTGACGATGATTACGGTATAGTCTTCTTTGAGCATCTCGATGAGGTTCTCTATTTTTGCCGTTGCGATCGGATCCAGTGCCGAGCAGGGCTCGTCCATAAGAATCACTTCGGGGCCCACAGCCAAGGTACGGGCAATACAAAGCCTCTGCTGCTGACCGCCGGAAAGCCCAAGAGCTGAATCGTTAAGTCTGTCCCGGACTTCTTCCCAGAGAGCTGCATGACGCAGACTCTTTTCGACAATAGCGTCAAGGTGCGCACGATCGTTTATTCCATGAACCCGTGGTCCGTACGCGACGTTTTCGTAGATTGATTTAGGAAAAGGATTTGGCCGCTGGAAAACCATGCCAACCCTTTTTCTCAGTGCTACTACGTCCATTCCATCACCGAGCATATTCTCGTTGTCAAGGAGGAGTTCACCGGTCATCTTGACTTGAGTGATGAGATCGTTCATCCGGTTGAAGCAGCGCAGGAGCGTGGATTTCCCGCACCCTGAAGGTCCGATCAATGCGGTGGTCTTCTTCTTTTCAATCTCCATGGTGATATCCTGGAGAGCGTGTTTCTCGTTATACCAGAGGTTCAGGTTTTTTGTGGAAATGACGGTTGAATCTGACATAGGTTATCCCCGTGCCTTTTTTGTATAGTGACTTCGGATCAGGATAGCAACTGCGTAGAATGCTACAACAATGATCAGGAGGACAAGTGCCGTTCCGTACTTGTTGGTCGATGAGCCCGGTACATTGGTCGAAAGTATGAAGAGGTGGTACGGTAGTGCCATCACGGGCTGGAAGAGCGATGTGGGTAGGAACCGGGTCGAGAATACAACTGCTACGAACATGATTGGCGCAGTTTCACCTGCAGCTCTCCCGATGGAGAGGATTGCGCCGGTTACGATCCCCGGAACCGCGGGCGGGAGGACTACTTTGCGGATAGTCTGCCATTGCGTCGCCCCGAGCGCCAGGCTCCCTTCGCGGAGAGACTGCGGGACGTTTTTGAGGGCCTCTTCCGTTGTACGAATCACGGTAGGCAGCACCATCAGCGCTAGGGTGATCATGCCGGCAAGGAGGCATACGCCTATGTTAAGGAAGAGCACGAGGAAGGCAAAGCCGAACAGTCCAAAAACGATCGAGGGCGTCCCGTTGAGGAGATCGACACCGGTCCGGATCAGTTTTGTGACCCGCCCCTCACGGGTATATTCGACCAAATAGATCGCCGCTCCGACACCAAGAGGGAGGGCAATAGCAATTGCTCCTGCAACCAGGTATAATGTTCCGACAATCGCCGGAAAAATGCCGCCACTTCTGCCAAGATCTGTGGGTGGCTGCGTCAGGAATTGCCACGATATCGCTGGCAATCCGTTCACAATAATATAACTCAGAATTATTGCCAGAATGGCTAAAACAGCTATCGCAGCAGCAATGACGCAGGCAAATGCTACCTGCTCGATATGGTGCCTTGAGATCCGGTTCCTGCCATGGTGCCAGACAGCAGCTGCAAGAATGATGATGAGCACTACCTCCCAAAGACCGGCTACAAGCAACAGGAGAGCAAGGAGAGCAAGGAGGATGATTCGGAACCAGGATTGGAGTTTTTCCTTGACTAGATCAAAATTACGTGATTGAATCAACGGCCTTTTCGCTCTGCTTCCCATCCTGCCTTCCTTGATGTACGACAGAATGGCGACCGCGCTCATGTTGATAATGAGCGTGATGATGAGAAGGACTACTGCCACACCAAACAGTGCGTGGTAGTGTGTGCTTCCGACCTCAACATCGCCCATCTCGATTCCAAGGGTACCGGTCAAAGTTCGGACCGAGGAGAGCACATTCCAAATTGGGTTCGGAATGATGGCAGTATTCCCGGTTACCATCAGAACTGCCATGGTCTCACCGATTGCGCGGCCGATTCCAAGGATGATTGCCGCTGCGATCCCGGAGAGGGCCGCTGGCACAATAACCCGGCTGATCGTTTGCCAGCGGGTTGCACCGGTTGCGAGGGATCCTTCCCGGTATTCTCGGGGGACCGAACTGATGGCATCCTCGGAAACGCTGATAATCGTGGGAAGCGCCATGATCCCTAGAATGATCGACCCGGCAAGCCAGGTCTGCCCGCTCGCGACGTTAAATGAGATACGGATGAAATTGCTTAAAACAATCAGGCCGAAGAAACCGTAGACAACCGAAGGGATACCGGCAAGAAGCTCAGTGGCCGGTTTGAAAACACTTTTTACCCGGGGTGATGCGAGTTCTGAAATATAGATCGCACAGCCGATAGAAAGCGGGACAGCAAAGATCATCGCTCCGAGGGTTACTAGGAGCGTACCTACAATGAGAGCGGATATCCCGTACAACGGCACAACTTGAGCTGGAGCCCACGTAGGTCCGAAGAGGAAATTAACCACTCCCACCGTTTCAAAGATTGAATAGCCATCCCGTAATAAGAAGAGTAGGATAAATGCAACAACGATTACAGCGAAAAATGCTGTGAAGAAAAATACAGATCTAATACCTTTTTCCCTGATGCGGGAAACCGTCGCGGTACTTCCCGGGCTCTTTTGAGTAATGAATTCTGACAGGGTAATGATGCGTCGCCTCTTTGGGGGATAAAAAAAGTGTGTTTACAGGTAAATCCTTGCCACTTCAGCTGGTCAGGGCAACATACCCCTGCTGGACAACAATCTGCTGACCGGCTGGGCTGAGTAGGAAATTGATGTAATCCGCAGCAAGACCGGTTGGCTGACCATTTGTGAGCATATAGAGGTCACGGTGGATGGGGTAGGTCTTGTCCTTGACCGTGGCCACGGACGGAGCAATCTGGGTTCCATTTGCCAGCTGAATCGGGAGTGCCTTCACGGTATTATCGAGATAACCAATGGAGATGTACCCGACTGCATTGGGCGTCTGGGCGACTTCCTGGAGGACTGCACCGTTTGAGTTATCCTCATGCATGGACATGGAATCGTTTGTGTTCTGCATCACGAACTGATCAAAGTAGGTACGGGTACCGGAGGAACTGTCACGGCCAACGAGTACGATCTGGTTGTTGGAGTTTGCTACTCCTGCCCCGGGTACGGAAGACCACGAGGTGATGCTCCCGTTGTAAATCGCCTTGACCTGGTCAAGGGTGATCGACGAGATCGAGTTTGCGGGGTTGACAACGATCGCAATACCATCGTGGGCAATCGTGATGATGTTCATGTTGCTGTCCTGCGCCAGCTGGGCAGGGGAGACAGCAGCCGAACTCATGCCGATATCCACTTTATTATTAATGATAGCCTGGATTCCAACTCCTGATCCTCCGCCGGAAACCTGGATGTTTGCGTCAGGGTGTGTAGCCGAGAAGTTGTCTGCAACAGCCTGTGCGATAGGAAGAACTGTGGTCGAACCACTCAGTGTCAGGGTCTCGCTCTGGGATGTTGCTGCGGGTGCATTTGTTGCTGCCGGTGCACTGCTAGCCGGTGTGGCGGCTGCTGTAGCAGGAGCGGTGGTTGTTGCACTGTTGCTGGTACATCCAGCAACGAGAATCGTTA
Organism: uncultured Methanoregula sp.; assembly: GCA_964409915.1. GTDB lineage: Archaea > Halobacteriota > Methanomicrobia > Methanomicrobiales > Methanospirillaceae > Methanoregula. The sequence continues at coordinate 36,327 of CAYPEQ010000018.1, forward strand.
CAATAAGCAATGCCGCAAGGCATGCAGTCACTAATACATACGAACTCCGTTGGGATTTCATGATGTTCGATCATGAATTTATTCCCGTACTCATATACAGTTTTTCGACATAAAATATGGGGATATATACTCAAAAAAGTTACAAATAGAGATTGTTGTATTCATCATATCTCTCTATTCATCTCAAGCGTTTGAAATGAAAATGTGTTATCGTTTATCCAATTTGTCGAATGCTCAACGTTAATTCTTACTCAAAGTCAGTCTAAATTGTTAGTTATTCCAACCCATTCTTTTTTTGACAGCTACAGGTGGGATCACATTTACCGGACTCTTCCTCGCAAGGTTCGATATGAATTGTTATTTTTGCCCGGGGATATTCCACGAGCAGATCTGATTCAAGATGATCGGCAAGATCATGGGACCGTGTGACTGAGATCTCTCCAGGTACGACAAGATGGAACTCGATAAAGATATCCGGGCCGGAACGCCGTGTACGAAAACCATGAAAGCCGGCATACTCGCTGGAATGCATGCAGATGATCGCTTTTATCCGTTCTTCATCTTTTATTGGGATGGAATGGTCGATAAGATCGGCAAATGATCGTCGCAGCATATTTGTCGCAGCATACAGTATCACAATGCTGATTCCGATTGCAATAAGTGGGTCAAGGACAGCAAGGCCGGTAATATGGATCAGAATTAATCCAGAAAAAACCCCCAGTGATGTGTAGATATCTGTCCGCAGATGCAATGCGTCGCTCTCGAGGGCAATGGATTCGGTTTCTTTTGCCACTTTCATAAGACGTGACGAAACATACCAGTTTGCAATTACTGAAATGCCCATCACTATAATACCAAAAGAAAGCAGCCCCGAGGGAAATTCCTGCTCCGGCCCATTTGTCAACCTCAGTAGTGCTTCGGCAATAATTATCAGCGCCGCGCCAAAAATGAGTAGTGCCTCGATGAGACCTGATATATCCTCAAATTTGCCGTGCCCGAACGAGTGACTTGCGTCGGGAGGCTCCGCAGATTTTTTAACCGAAAAAAAGGCGATTAAAGAGGCTAAAAGATCAATGGAAGTATGAATAGCTTCAGAAATAATACTTACCGAGCCGATAGCAAAGCCAACACCAAATTTAAGGATTACAAGACTTGTGTTGGAAATAATCGAGAGACGTGCCGTTTGCACTTTTAATCGATCGGTGACTTCTTTTTGTTTGGGAGATGGCGTCATAGAGCTTTTCTTAGAAATACCCGCTGTAAATGGGGTTTCAGGCAAAAACGATCTTCACCGGCATTTTAGTGTTTTGTTGTTCCATAGACTTTTTCTGGGTCAAAAATCTTTTCCCCAATGATTATGCCATCGAGTGTCCTGAAAAAGCAACTGCGGTATCCGGTATGACAGGCAGCGCCAGTTTGCTCAACCTCGTAGATAAGGCAATCCTCATCACAATCCACAAGAATCCTTGCAACCTTCTGGAAATGTCCGCTTTCTTCCCCTTTCTTCCAGAGTTTTTTCCGACTCCTGCTGTAATAATGGGCAAAACCGGTATCTTCCGTGAGTTTGACTGCCTCCTCATTTGCATAAGCCATCATCAGAACCTCCCCTGTTTTCTCATCCTGTACAATTACCGGGATTAGTCCACCATCCAGAAATTTCAGAGAGAGCGTATCACGCACCTCCGGTAAATAATTTTATGATCGAGAAAAGGAAATCTCCTAAAAGAATTGCCGAAATAAATCCGGCGGTGATCGGAAGGATAAATGGAACTGCATAGGAAATCCAGACGTTACCTGCTTTTTTGTAGATGCCCAACTCCTTTTGAAACTCTTCAGGGTGTTCCCGGAGGTCTTTGGTATATACGCGGCCCTCATCAGAACGCATCCTGTGCAGAGAGTCCCAAAACCCAATAAATTTTCGTTCGACTTTAGCATCTTTCTCTACAAAATCTTCCATGACAAATCCCCATGAATCCTGGATTTTCTCTCCATCGACTGGGAAACCAAAGAACATATACTGGAGTGGGGCGCGGTTCTTTTTTATTACATTTATAAAAAAAATGGCAACCGGTGCTACAAGATTGAGGATGAGGGCGTTGATCAATATAGAAAATGAGAGAAATCCCAGTGGGGGTGTATTCAAAAGCGGTGCAAACGGAAACGTCGGAATGCAAAAGGCGATAAAGATGAGTGCCCATGCATCAGCACCGCCGAAAAGGTGCATCTGCCCGAAGATATAGAATACGCCGCAAAAGACCGCAGCAAGGGCAATGTAGATGCCGGAATCTGCCCAACTTCCATCTCCCATCATATAGAACGATGCAATGACGAGGATAATAATTACAAGAATGAAATACCAGCGGCTCAGCACTTCTTCAACATTCGCATCCCGCTTGACTTCTTTTCTTGCCTGTTTTGTCTTGAGTTTGCGTTCAGGTTGTCTTTTGTATTCCCTGTAGGATACATATCCAAGCAGACCGACTAACATCACATACCACGGAATGAGCTGAGTGTCAGGAAATTTTCCCGTAGATATTGCCGGAATAATGAACCAGGAGAGTGCTGGAAGGGCTAGGACTAATGCCAGGTACGGAAACCGGAACGGGGTACCAGGTTCGTGGTTGTCCAGATAGTCGGCGTACAGAAAACTGGATACCAGTGCAAGATAGCCTGCTATCAGACTGATGTTTCCGGTTTGCAGGTAGAAGAGGACAATGGTTGCGGAAATCCCGACAACGAGCATGGGGTACCATGTTCTGAAGGGAACACGGCGGTCCTTAATATCCAGATACGATGCGTAGATTAGGGTAACAAGGACGGCAACAGCCGAAACCACCATCGGATAAAATATCATATGCAGATTCACCGTTATATCTTCTACAACTTATGCGTGGCGATGACAACTTGAGTTGGCATTCTTTTGTTTAGGTGGGTTGGAAGGCTTAATTGTAAAAGAAGCCAAGTGATATATAATAGCGCTTGTTTTCTGTATGAAAACACCTTTGCAAATATATAATACACCAGTTGTGAATATATGATTGAAGGCAATTCAGAACAATTTTGGGGGGAATTCTTATATTTCTGCCCCGGATTGTGTCAAAGAGGATAATTGAATGGATCTGCAGGAAATACTCGAAAATATCCTGAAAGGATCGAAATATCTGGGCACTTATTCTCTGTCCGAAATGCTTACCTTAGCCGCCTCCCAGCGAATGAGTGCTTTGGCTGTAGCAAAAGAAGGGAATTGTCAGTTTTATCTTGCATTCCTGAATGGTGAACCCGAAGGAGCGCTTTATGTTGATACCGAAGGATCTCTTTTTGGTGATAACGCAGTCATCCATATCCGTGAGGGTAGACAATACGTCCTCGTTGATGTGAAACCAGAGATTATTGATGCACTTGTCATGGGATGCCGGATTTTTGAAAAAGGACATCTCCGGAAAAATATTACGTATTCGGTACCGGAGATTGGTAAAAAAAGTAAGGGTCTTGGCGTGATCACTCTTGCAGTCCGCCGTGAAAAAATGCCCCAAAACGGTGTACGTGTATCCATCAGGAAAGATGGAAAGATTGTGGGTAGTGATATTACTACGGGGAATGGTGAGGTCAGCTTCCGGGTTATGTACGGAGACTACACCTGTCTTGTCCAGGACAGGAAACAGGTAGTAACGCATTTTACCATTTCATTTGACGAATCTCATCTTAACCATCTCCTTGATCTTTAAACCCGTTTTAAAAAAATACTCTGTTCCTTTGTTCATAAGCGTCGGCTATCATTTCATGAACAGGATGAAATCA
>CAYPEQ010000019.1:0-16382 GCA_964409915.1 uncultured Methanoregula sp.
TCGAAAGAAGTGCTTTCTTTATTGCAGGATCTGTTACCGGGAAAAGCACTTCCACACGCCGGTCAAGGTTCCGTGGCATAAGATCTGCGCTGCCAAGGAGCACTTCCTCGTCCCCATTATTTCTGAAATAATAGATTCGGGCATGTTCAAGGAATCTGCCGACAATCGCGCTTACCGTGATATTTTCGCTGACGCCGGGAATACCGGGGCGCAGGCAGCAGATACCCCTGACCTGCAGATCCACACTCACCCCGGCCTGGGAAGCGCGGTACAGTGCGTTGATACACGCGAAATCCACAAGCGCATTCATCTTGAAAATAAGGTATCCTCCACCATGTTTGCGGTGGTTTGCAATCTCCCTCTCGATTCTTGAAATAATGGACGATCTAAGTGTTACCGGAGCAACGGCAAGTTTCCGGTAATCGTTAAAACGGGCATACCCGGTCAGGAAATTGAAGAGATTGGCCATATCGTACCCAATATCCCGGTCACAGGTAAACATGCCAAAATCCGTATAGATCCGGCTCGTGGTCGCATTGTAGTTCCCCGTACCGAGGTGCATATATCTCCGGATACCGTCCTTTTCGCGTCTGACTACCATGCAGCACTTTGCGTGCACTTTGAGGCCGACTACACCATAAACCACGTGAACACCGGCCCGTTCCAGCGCCCGGGCCCAGCCGATATTGTTTTCTTCATCAAACCGTGCCTTAAGCTCGATTAAGGCCGCCACTGCTTTCCCGTTATCCCGGGCCTCCATGAGAGCTTTTACGATGGGTGAATTGGACCCTACCCGGTACAGGGTAATTTTAATGGCAAGAACGCCCGGGTCGTGAGCTGCTTGCCGGATAAAATTGATTACCGGTGAGAAACTATCGTAGGGGTGGTAGAGGAGGATATCTTTTCTTTTTATCGCAGAGAAAATGCTTTTTTCCTCAGCCAATTCGGGTGGGACAGATTGCTGGAATGGTATATCTTTTAAATCCGGGCGATCCAGCGACATAAGTTCCATAAGGTCTGCCATACCAACCGGGTGGCCGATCCGGTAAAGCATATGCGAGCCAATACCCAGTTTTTTCTCGAGCATTTGGCAGGTACTTTCCTGCATCGTGCAATCCACTTCAATCCTGACCGGGGTTCCCCGTGCCCGCTGGCCCATGATCTCCTCGACCGTGGTCAAAAGATCGGACGCTTCGTCCACCTCGATATCAAGGTCAGCATCCCGGGTGATCCGGAATGGGGCGGCACCGATCACTTCAAGGCCCGGGAATAACAGGTCGAGATTTGCAGCGACGAGGTCTTCCAGGTAAACGAGATGTACCTGTTTATCGTCTCCATTGCATAAGTCCGGGATCCGGATGAGCCGGGGGAAAAGACCGGTGGGTACCTTGATCCGGGCAAATAGTTCCTTTCCTTTGGGATCACGGATGGTAATAGCAAGGTTTAGTGATAGATTGGAGATAAAAGGAAACGGATGAGCTGAGTCAAAGGCCAACGGTATAAGTACCGGAAACACTTCTTCAACAAAGTACGTACGCAGAGCCTGTTTCTGATCTTCATCCAGTTCATTATAAGGATGGATGAAAATACCTGCACTAGCAAGACGGGGAAGTATCTCGCTGTTCCAGCACTCAAAGGAAAGATCAAGATCGGGAAGAAGTGCTTTTTCAATGGCGAGAATCTGTTCAGAAGCGGTCATCCCGTCAGGAGGTGCCTTGAGCATCCCTTGTGCAGCCTGTCGCTGGAGCCCCGAGACCCGGATCATGAAAAATTCGTCAAGGTTGTTTGCATAGATAGCAAGGAACTTGACCCGTTCAAGAAGCGGGTGCCGCTCATCCCGTGCCTCATCCAGTACATGGCGGTTGAACCGGATCCAGCTAAGCTCACGGTTGATGTAAAGTGACGGGGAATCAAGCGAAGGTAAACTATCGTTCATGGGATCACCGGAAAACTGCATAAATTATCGTTACGCAGGGGGCGTGGTTGTACTGTGATGATAGGGAGGCCGGGTTTATCAATCCTGCACCCGGCAGGAGAACTATAGTGGGCACATGAGGCTGTCTTCTTGAAAGGAGTGTCAATATATTCCCATTGACCCATAACAGGACAAGGCTAGGTATTTTTTTAGTACATTTATTTTTTTCTGGTTTATGAAAAATAAGGACATTTTTCCCGGTAGATTTGCCTGACCCGGCACCGTTGCAAAACCGCTCTTTTTTTATGACCGTCGTGAACAACGGAAATTTTGCTTATTTTACGACGGCTAGTTTCATTTTTTGAAACTTTTGTTTCTCCTTATAATCTCAAAAAAACACCATTTTACCATGACTGATATCGGTGGTACTTCCGTTGATAGTCCGGCGTTAGATCTCAGATTTTTTCCAAAAGATGAGTGGGTCATCATATCAGTAGTCACACATTGCAATATGAAATATAAAAGTATAATAATATAATTTTCAGGATTGGTTTCTATGGTTCTTAAAAGGTTTGATCTGGTTTTTGCAGCGTTGTTGATTATTGCGTTGATAGCAATCGCGGTTCCGGTATCGGCAGATACGATCACCGTTAATAATCCTGTGACGTCAGAGCAATTCCAGAACCTGCTTAATGGAGCGGCGAGTGGGAGTACGATCATCTTTGAACCAGGAATTTACTGGATGCATGATATTTTAATAACAAAAGATGTCATGCTCGAATCAGATCCGTCAGATGGTGGTAATGAACAGAATACCATCATTGACGGCATTAATGCATCAGATGCAACGACGATCGGCATATTCTATAATAATTCGGTGTATAGTGAGGGGACTACGATTACTATTGAAAACCTAACGCTCCAAAATGGATATACAGCTCAGTCTACAGGAGGAGGTGCAGTATGCAGTTATGGTAATATATCTGTTATCTCATCAGATTTCATCAATGACACAACCGATCTCCTTCGTCCTGGTGGAGCGCTCAGCGGGGCGTCTGGAACCGGGAATATAACGGTTTCAGGTTCTAACTTTATAAATTGTAGTGGACAAAGGGGAGGTGCTATCTTCGATCCGGTAGGTTTTGTATTTGTTAATTCGTCGTCCTTTGTGAACGGATATGGATCAGATGGAGGCGCTATTTATGGTAATGACGGCGTGATTGCAACCTTCTGTCGGTTTAGTAATATTAATTCCGGAAATCATGCCATCATCACGACAAATGGTGGAACTATTTATGCTCCAAATAACTGGTGGGGAACGAACAATCCGGATCCATCGATATTTGATTTGAATGGTGGCACTCTCCTTACCTATTATCCCTGGCTGAACCTCACGGTTACTTCTACACCTGTAACCACAATGGGCCAAACGAGCTCAATTCAGGCCAACGTCAGTTATTACTCTGACGGCACCCCGCAGTTCGACAATATTCCCACAGACGGGATGCCAGTCTCCTTTACCGTTTCTCCTGCCACATCCGGCACCATGAATCCACCGTCAGGCACATTTACAAATATGTTTTCACCGAATGCGACATTTACACCATTGAGTGGTGGGCCCGTTACGGTTAATGTAAATGTTGACAACACCATAATACCAATAAATTTTGAAATTGTGCCGACCCTAACCGGAATAACCCCGGGAAATGGCGTCAACAATATACAGATACCCGTCACTATCACCGGCTCCGGATTCTACAATACATCAACAATATTACCTACCATAAACCTGACGCAGACCGGTTATAGCAATATCACCCTTACCAATGTCAACGTATCCACCGTAACATCTATTGACGCTACAGTACCGGCCGAGATTCCTCCGGGTTTGTGGAACGTTGTAGTGACTAACCCGGACGGCCAGGAATGTACTAACACGCTGATATTTTATACAGCATTGTCCCCGGCGCCGACGGTAACCGGAATCACTCCATCATCGGGAGTCAATACTACAAGTATCGCGATAATGAATCTTACCGGAACAAACTTCGTATCCGGAGCGACGGTCCAACTGAACCGCACCGGTTACAGTAGTATCACAGCCACCAATGTGAATGTAGTCTCGTCGACAAAGATAACCTGCACGTTGCCGATCACGGGAGTTCCTGCAGGTCAGTGGAATTTCGTTGTGACAAATCCGGATACCCAGCAGGGTATGTTAACCGCCGGGTTTACTGTAATGGCCCCTGCACCGACGGTAACCGGTATTACCCCGGGATCCGGAGTTAACACCACCAGTATCGCGATTACCAATCTTGCCGGAACGAACTTCGTATCCGGAGCGACGGTAGAATTAAACTTAACCGGGAACTCCCCGGTCGTTGCCACCAGTGTGAATGTAGTCTCGTCGACAGAGATAACCTGCACGTTGCCAATTACCGGAATCCCAGCAGGTCAGTGGAATGTCGTAGTAACGAATCCGGATACCCAGCAGGGTATGTTAACCGCCGGGTTCACTGTAATGGCCCCTGCACCGACGGTAACCGGTATTACCCCGGCATCCGGAGTTAACACCACCAGTATCGCGATAACGAACCTTGCCGGAGCGAACTTCGCTAAAGGAGCAAACGTCCAGCTGAACCGCACCGGCTACAGCAGTATCACAGCCACCAGCGTGAGTGTAGTCTCATCCACTAACATAACCTGTACCCTGCCTGCCGGAGTCCCATCTGGTTTCTGGAATGTCGTTGTTACGAATCCTGATGGCCAGCAGGCCATCTTACCCAATGGGTTCAGGGTAATGCCCCCACAACTGATTGCCGTGTTTACCAACAGTACCACAACGCCAAGATCTGGGGTTGAACCGTTATCTGTTACTTTTACTGATTTATCAACTGGCGGTCCTACCGGCTGGGCGTGGTTCTTTGGCGATGAACCGTATAACCAATCATGGACTGAGCAGACCGCAAGTGCCGGGTGGTCCCAACGAATGGGTTCCAGTAGCGTCGTGATGCCGGATAGCAGCATCATTCTCATAGGGGGGAAAACCAATTCACAATATTTTAGCGATGTGTGGAAATCTGCTGACAATGGCATGACATGGACTAATCAGACCGGGAGTGTTCCCTATGGAGCACGAGCCTTTTTCACAAGCAACGTGATGCCAGACGGTAGTATAGTCCTGATGGGTGGTATGAATGCAGGAAATGACGTGTGGCGGTCGACAGATGAGGGTGCAACATGGACAGAGCAGACAGTACATGCCGGGTGGTCGGGACGATATGGTGCCTCCAGTGTTGTGATGCCGGATGGGAGCATCATCCTCATGGGCGGTTCTAATGGTAATAATTTGAACGATGTGTGGCGGTCAACAGATGAGGGTGCAACATGGACAGAGCAGACTGCACATGCCGGGTGGTCGGGTCGATTATATTTTACAAGTGTTGTGATGCCGGATGGGAGTATCATCGTCATGGCCGGTTTAAACAGTGGTACTGGTTTGAATGACGTATGGCGATCAACGGATGAGGGTGTAACATGGACGGAACAGATTGCAAATGCTCCCTGGGTTGGACGTTATGGTCTTAACAGTGTAGTAGAACCTGACGCCAGTATCGTCATGATGGCTGGTAATCCAAATACTCCCGGTTTAAGTAATGACGTATGGCGGTCAACGGATGAGGGTGTAACATGGACTGAGCTTACCGCGAACGCCACGTGGTCCGGAAGAGCATATGCAACCGCTGTGGCGGTACCGGATGGCAGCATCGTTCTCATGAGTGGTGCCTTGGGTGGCACCAGTTTTTCCAATGGTGTGTGGCGTCTCCAACCCGTCGGGTCATCATTACAGAACCCATCGCATATTTATACTACTCCGGGGACCTATCCCGTTGCATTGCAGGTACTAAATAGTATCACCTTCAACAGCACACGGAAGATTTCTTATGTTACAGTAGCGATGCAGGCCCCGGTCGCAGGTTTCACTGAGAACATAACCAACGGTATTGCCCCGTTATCGATCCAGTTCACCGATACATCCACCCACAGTCCGACATCATGGTACTGGGTATTCGGTGATGGTAACACTTCGACACAGCAGAACCCGGTGTTTGCCTACAGCATACCCGGAACCTACTCCGTTAACCTGACAGCATTCAACGCTGGTGGTAACAGTACATCAGTAGCCCAGACAATCAGAGTAATCGAACCCAAACCGGTCGCCCAGTTCACGGAGGACACTACGTCAGGGACCGCACCATTATCGGTCCAGTTCAACGATACTTCTACCAACAGTCCGACATCATGGTACTGGGTATTCGGAGATGGTAACACTTCGACACAGCAGAACCCGGTGTTTACCTACAGCATACCCGGAACCTACTCCGTTAACCTTACGGCATTCAACGGCGGCGGTAACAGCACATCGGTGGCCCAGACGATCACGGTAATTGAACCTAAACCAGTAACTTCGTTTATCGAGAATACAACTTCAGGAATAGCACCTCTTGCAGTCAAATTTACGGATACCTCGACCAACTCCCCGACGTCATGGTTCTGGGTATTCGGTGATGGTAACACTTCGACACAGCAGAACCCGGTGTTTACCTACAGCATACCCGGAACCTACTCCGTTAACCTTACGGCATTCAACGGCGGCGGTAACAGCACATCGGTAGCTCAGACGATCACGGTAATTGAACCTAAACCGGTCGCTCAGTTCATGGAGAACACTACGTCAGGGACCGCCCCGTTGGCAGTCCAGTACACGGATACATCCACCAACAGTCCGATATCGTGGTACTGGGTATTCGGAGACGGTAACACTTCGATGCAGCAGAACCCGGTGTTTACCTACAGCATACCCGGAACTTACTCCGTTAACCTGACAGCATTCAACGCCGGTGGAAACAGCACATCAGCAACCCAGACGATCACCGTAATTGAACCCAAACCGGTCGCCCAGTTCACGGAGAACACGACAACCGGCGTATCTCCATTGTCGGTCCAGTTCACCGATACATCCACCAACAGTCCGATGTCGTGGTACTGGGTATTCGGAGATGGTAACACTTCGACGCAACAGAGCCCGGTATTCACCTACGGCATACCCGGAATCTACTCCGTTAACCTTACGGCATTCAATGCTGGTGGCAACAGTACATCAGTGGCTCAGACGATCACGGTAATTGAACCTAAACCGGTCGCTCAGTTCATGGAGAACACTACGTCAGGGACGGCACCTCTTGCAGTCAAATTCACGGATACATCCACCAACAGTCCGACATCATGGTACTGGGTATTCGGTGATGGTAACACTTCGACACAGCAGAACCCGGTGTTTACCTACAGCATACCCGGAACCTACTCCGTTAACCTTACGGCATTCAACGGCGGCGGTAACAGCACATCGGTAGCTCAGACGATCACGGTAATTGAACCTAAACCGGTCGCTCAGTTCATGGAGAACACTACGTCAGGGACCGCCCCGTTGGCAGTCCAGTACACGGATACATCCACCAACAGTCCGACTTCGTGGTATTGGGTATTTGACGACGGTAACACTTCAACGCAACAGAACCCGGTGTTTACCTACAGTATACCCGGGACATATCAGGTCAACCTGACAGCATTCAATGCCGGTGGAAACAGCACATCGGTGGCTCAGACAATTACTGTAACTCAACCAGCGCCGGTTGCCCAGTTCACTGAGAACACAACCTCAGGGACCGCCCCGTTGGCAGTCCAGTACACGGATACATCCACCAACAGTCCGACTTCGTGGTATTGGGTATTTGACGACGGTAACACTTCAACGCAACAGAACCCGGTGTTTACCTACAGTATACCCGGGACATATCAGGTCAACCTGACAGCATTCAACGCCGGTGGAAACAGCACATCGGTGGCTCAGACAATTACCGTGGCTCAGCAAGCGCCGGTCGCCCAGTTCACGGAGAACACGACGTCTGGAACGGTACCCCTTACAGTCAAATTTACGGACACCTCAACGAATTCCCCAACTTCATGGCTCTGGAAATTCGGTGATGGAACTACGTCAACTATCCAGAACCCAGCGTATACCTACACGACACCAGGGACATATACCGTCAACGTGACGGCAACTAATGTCGGTGGATCTAACCTGTCAGCCTCACAGACGATCACAGTAACCCGGTCCGGCCCGACAGCTTCGTTTATCGAGAACGTGACGATCGGAACCGCTCCGCTAGCCATCCAGTTCACAGACACCTCAACGAACTCCCCGACGTCCTGGTACTGGGTGTTTGGTGATGGATCCACATCACCGGTCCAGAATGCAACACATATTTTCAGCGTCCCGGGAACGTATCAGGTCAACCTGACAGCATTCAATGCCGGTGGCGAGAGCACGTCATCACTCCAGATGATTACTGTAACCCGGTCCGGCCCGACAGCCTCGTTTATCGAGAACACAACCACCGGAGTATCTCCGCTGACGGTCCAGTTCACGGATACCTCAACGAACTCCCCGACATCCTGGTATTGGGTATTTGGCGATGGATCCACATCACCGGTCCAGAATGCGTCGCACACTTTCGCAACGCCAGGAACATATCAGGTCAACCTGACCGTAAGTAACACCGGCGGAAAGAGCACATCAACTCTCCAGGTGATCACGGTTATCCCGTCCGGCACTACAGCCTCGTTTGTAGCGAACCCAACTTCGGGAACTGTACCGCTGGCAGTCCAGTTCAATGATACTTCGTCGAACTCACCTACGTCATGGTACTGGGTCTTCGGAGACGGTAATACATCGATAGTCCGGAACGCGACCCACACCTTCACAACACCCGGCACGTATCAGGTCAACCTGACAGCCAGTAATGCCGGTGACAAGAGCACGTCCCCCCTCCAGACCATAACGGTAACCCAGTCCGGCCCGACAGCCTCGTTTGTAGCAAATCCGACTTCGGGAACAGCACCGTTGGCAGTACAGTTCACCGATACATCTACCGACAGTCCGACCTCGTGGTTCTGGGTATTTGGCGATGGATCCACATCAACGGTCCAGAATGTGACCCACACTTTCGCAGTGCCAGGGACCTATCAGGTTAACCTGACGATAAGTAACGCCGGCGGAAAGAGCACATCTGCCCTTCAAGCGATCACGGTTACCAAATCAGTCCCGACCCCAGTCCTCACCATTACTGGAATCGACCCTACAACGTGGACTAACAATGTAGCAGTACCCGTTACCATCACTGGCACCGGGTTCAACACTACAACAAAGCCGGCTGTGATCCTGACGCAAACCGGCTATGGTAACATCACGCTGAGTGGCATTAGTGCGTCTTCCGGTGAATCACTCATCGGTATAGTACCGGCAGGGATCTCCCCGGGCGTCTGGAATGTAGTAGTAATTAATCCAAGCGGTCAGGAAGCCACCAATGCTTCGGTACAATACACTGCCACGACAACTACCCCGACGCAGACTCCTACGCCAATTGTCACACAACATCACGGCTCGCCCTACAATGGTGGCGGCGGGGGTAACTCACAAACCGGAAATACCGGAGGTACCGGAACAGGATCCTCCAAATCTGGTGTTGGCAAAAGTGAAAACAAGTACCAGCTGGCTCCTCCGGAATCTCCGACGAGTGCACCGATCACGCCAATACAACCGATTCCCACGGTCTCAAATCCGACCCTCGTCACTATGGTTCTGCTGACGCTCCAGGAATACCAGTTCTGGTTAATCCTTGGTGTTATCATCATCATCCTGATTGCAATCCTGCGAAGATGGTGGATCCGGCGCCAGAATCCGTTATTGTTCCGGAAATTCGACTGATCGTTAAAGAGAGAGTTATCTCTTCTTTTTAAAATCCCTCAGTATGATGCAAAAGACACAAGATCGGTCACCGTCGATCCTTTTGTCCCGGGAAGATCAGCATTTATCTTTTCTTTCACTGTTTTCATCATCTCGCTCTTCGGGAATGGTTCAATCTGGTTGTGTCCTAGTTTTCCTGATTTCTCCTAAAAATATCCTTCTTTCGAACTGACTGACCATTGATGATACACAAAAGGATTCATTACCGGTGCAGCCAAGTATACCGGGAAATACCATGACCGATAATATATACGGTGCAAAACTCCAGCGGGATGGAAAAACCTACGCGATCCAGACCCGGATCCCGGCCGGTGTCGTATCGCCTGACGATCTGGAAACCATTGCGCGGGTAGCAAAGAAGTACTCAATACCTCTTGTCAAGATCACCTCCGGCCAGCGATTCCTGCTGGTTGGTGTTCAGGAGAAAGACATCTGTAACGTGCGAAAGGATCTGGGACCACTCGGTACGGCATCCGTCACTCCCGGTGTACGTTACGTCCAGTCATGCCCGGGCATTTCGTACTGCAAGAACGGCACTCAGGATTCCATCAACCTTGCAAAGGAAATTTCCGAAGAATACGCTGGAAAAGAGTTCCCGGCAAAGATTAAGATCGGGGTCTCCGGCTGCCCGCGATGCTGCGGGGAGAGCCGGGTCCGGGATATCGGTATTATGGGAACAGCAAAAGGCTGGACCGTCTCTTTTGGCGGACACAGCGGGTTCAAATCCCGGATGGGAGAGCAGGTCGCCACCGGTCTTACTTCGGAACAAGCCAGGGATTGCGTCCGGAATCTTCTTGCACATTATAAAGCACATGCAGAGCCAAAGGAGCGGACTGCACGGTTCCTTGAACGGACAGGAACTGATTGGATAAAAGCGATAACGACGGAATGAGGTTACAGCGATCTTCCTTTTTTGCGGGTTATCATCCGTTAAAATTGTGGTACCGGTAGCAGTTATCGATAAATTCCTGTTTCCGGTGCTCGCTGGCATTAACCGGGGGCTTCAAGTACCCGACTGCTGGCGTCTGCAGGGCCGGGCAGAACGGGCAGAGCGCGGCATCGACATCATTCGCTTTCTCTTTTACCGGGCAGTAATAGGTACCATCGCTAACCTCAACACGGTCGCCTCCGGGAAACCGGAGTCCCACCGGGTGGCCTGGTTCATGACGGACGATCATGCAGAAACCGGCGAGTAAAAATTTCAAAAACCGGAGCCTGAGGTCACCGGTTCCGATGCGGTATTGGTCGCTCACCATTGCCCAGTAACTCTTCTCTGCATCAGTCACCTGCTCCTTCATACGGGTAAACGCGCCTGATTGGTTCATGAGCCGGATGGCCTGGTACGTCCCGAGCAGATGACCGGCAATCGCCGTTTCGAGTTCTTTCCGGTATTCGGGTGAGAGATCACGGATTGATGATCCAAAATTCTGTTCCATCTTCCGTATGTCACGGGGTTGATACTGCAGTATAATTCGTGCTAGAGAAGAGCCGAGTTCGCCCTTGGTACAAATCGTCATGAGCCGGGCACAGTCTTTCTGGATGGCGGAAGTGATCTGTTCTGGTGATGTATCCTTCATGTTGTATGGGGTGACTATATCCATGGCTGCACCGGTTTTTTAGGATCCCTCTGGTACTGATTCCTCAATGAGGATATGTAAGGATTATAATTGTGATATCTCCCGGACTTTTTTATATTCTCCCTTCCGGTCCTGATAATTTCGTGGTTGATCACTGATATTTTATCTTGGCAAAAAATACAAATTAATCGCCAACTCATCAGAATCGTGGCACTCAACATTTATATATTCACCTGCAAAATGCATCCTTACTCAATCGCGCAGGTGAAGATGTTGGAGATCGGCCACACCATATCACAGGGAGTTATCATTGTAACTCCCACCGGATGGCTCGATACCGCTTCCTACGAGGAGTTTTTGAAGTATTGCACAGCCCTGCCTGCAGGCCCGGTTATTCTTGATCTTTCAAACCTGACCTATATAAGTAGCGCCGGACTCAGGGCATTGCGTCAGTTTGAGAAGGGACGGAGAGATCAAGGAACAATGGTTGTTATTGCAGGGAGCAAAGGATTTGTCCATTCAGTAATTCGGATGAGTGGATTTGACCAGCTCTTCCTGATGTACCCCTCTACGGCCGATGCAATTCAGGTGATTGGAAAGCCCGATAGCCAACATTAATGCCATAAAAATGAGTAAGCCCATCGTATTCATCTCTCTCAAATTATTCTCTCCCTGTTATTAGAATCTCGATACCTCTCACCAAAATACTAAACTCTATCCCGAGTGGAGACTTTTGGGTTGGTGTAACCGTTGGAATTTGTGTGAAAACCTTTTTGATCAGTCGTTAACCGCCAAAGCAGAGCGCGCCAACCGGGACTTTTGTCAATCCGGCAGTATCATTTTCCTTTTTTTGTGGATTTGATATGACAGCGATGCATTGCTCCATTCTTGTGCAGGAAAAATATTTGTCCTTGAGCGATCAAAGTCCATGCATGGCAAGACAAAGCGGTTTTTGTTTGTGCGAAATACCTGATATCTCTCTCCCCTCTTTTATAATTCAAATTATTGTAAGTATTCGGGCGTAATTTAGCGTCCGATTCAAATTCAGGATGTGTGAAAATTATGGTCTTAACTAAAACCTGCTCATTTCCGAACAACTTGTTCGCCAGTAAACTGCGCTTTTTTGATACCACGTTACGGGACGGGGAACAGACCCCGGGTGTATCGTTAAACCCGGACCAGAAACTAGAGATTGCGACAAGGCTTGCAGCAGTAGGTGTCGATGTCATCGAGGCCGGCTCTGCCGCAGCATCTGCCGGAGAGCAGGACGCGATCCGGCTTATATCAGGTGCGGGGCTCCCGGTGGAAACCTGCACGTTTGTCCGGGCAGTACGATCTGACATCGATTATGCAGCGGATAACGGGGCCGATTCAGTCCACCTGGTGATACCAGTCAGCGATCTTCACATCGAAAAGAAGATGCGGAAGACCCGCGACCAGATCGCTGAGATGGCATGGGACGCGGTCGAGTACGCGAAAAGCCGGGGGCTGATCGTGGAACTCTCGGGTGAAGATGCTTCACGGGCTGATCAGCAATTCCTGTCCACCGTCTTTTCCGGTGGGGTAGAACGGGGTGCCGACCGGCTCTGCTTCTGTGATACCGTGGGGGTACTCACACCGGAGAAGATTGCAGATATTATCCCGCCGCTTGCCGGGATCGCGCCGCTTTCGATCCACTGCCACGATGACCTCGGTTTTGCGCTTGCAAATACAGTCGCTGCCTTAAAGGCCGGCGCAGGATGTGCCCACACAACCGTGAACGGTCTCGGCGAGCGTGCCGGCAACACACCGTTTGAGGAACTCGTGCTGTCTCTTGAGGTGCTTTACGGGTACCAGACCGGGATAAAAAAGGAAGGGATCTATGGTCTTTCCACACTGGTCTCCCGGCTCACCGGAGTCCCGTTGCCGGTCAACAAAGCTGTCGTGGGTGAGATGGCATTTACCCATGAAAGTGGTATCCACGCACATGGGGTAATCCGGGAACCGACCACGTATGAGTCAATCCGGCCGGAACAGGTCGGGAGACGACGTCGGATCGTGCTTGGGAAACATTCCGGTACCGCGTCGGTGGAAGCGGCACTGCACGAAATGAAATATGCGCCCAACGAACAGCAGCTCAAAGCCATTGTTTCCCGGATAAAAGATCTCGGCGATTCGGGAAAACGCGTCAGCGATGCCGATCTCATGGCAGTTGCTGATTCGGTCCTTGCCATGGAATGCAGGCCCACTATCAAGCTGCGACAGTTTACGGTGGTCTCGGGAAGCAACATGATACCCACGGCATCGGTCACGCTCGAAGTAAAAGGTAAAGAGATGACCGGGGCAGCAACGGGAGATGGCCCCGTTGATGCCGCGATGCAGGTGCTGGCACAATCGGTTGCCGATGTCGGGAACATCCGGCTTGAAGAGTACCATGTCGACGCCATCAGCGGCGGAACAGATGCATTGGTTGAAGTGACCGTAATGTTAAGTAAAGACGGGAAGATAATTACTTCACGGGGCGCACGCACTGATATCATCATGGCGAGTGTCGAGGCGATGATCGCCGGAATGAACAGACTACTTGAGGAACGAACATGAAGACCGGGGCAAAACTCCTCGTTGAATCACTGCAGCGCGAAGGTACCGATACCTTGTTTGGGTACCCTGGCGGCTCAGTGCTGCCGATCTATGATGAACTCTACGATTCACCATTGCGGCATATCCTGGTACGGCACGAACAGGCAGCAGCGCATGCCGCAGACGGCTATGCACGCGCGAGCGGCCGGGTAGGTGTATGCCTTGCCACATCAGGCCCCGGCGCCTGTAACCTTGTCACCGGGATAGCCACGGCTTACATGGACTCGGTTCCGGTCGTAGCCATTACCGGCCAGGTGCCGACAACCATGCTCGGTAACGATGCCTTCCAGGAATCGGATATCCAGGGTATCACGATGCCTATCACCAAGCACAATTACCTGGTAAAGGACACTTCGGATATTCCCCGTGTGGTAAAAGAGGCGTTTTATATCGCCGGTACCGGTCGTCCGGGGCCGGTACTTATCGACCTGCCAAAGGATGTCAATACCCGGTCGGTCAAGGAACCGGTCGTCCCGGCTAAGGTGGTTCTCCGGGGCTACAACCCGACCTATAAAGGACATAAACGCCAGATCGATAAAGCCATCGAACTTATCATGGCTGCGGAACGCCCGCTCATCTACGCCGGCGGCGGTGTTATTATTTCCAACGCCTCCCCGGAACTCATAGCGTTTGCGTCAGGCCATGGTATCCCGGTCACGACCACCCTTATGGGTATCGGTTGTATTCCCGGTGATCACCCGCTCAACCTTGGCATGCTGGGCATGCACGGTACTGAATATGCAAACTTCGCGGTCACTGAATGCGATCTCCTGATCGCCGTCGGCGCACGGTTCGACGACCGTGTTACCGGAAAGATTGAAACCTTCGCACCTCATGCAAAAGTGATCCATATCGATATTGACCCTGCAGAGATCGGCAAGAATAAGCACGTTGATGTGCCGATCGTGGGCGATATAAAAGCAGTGCTTACGGACATGATGACCGGTCTTGTAAAAAAGAATGCCTGTGAGGCGTGGCAGAAAAAGATAAAGCACTGGCGACAGCATCATCCTCTCCGGTTTGGCAAAGAGAACGGGTGCCTGCACCCCCAGTTTATTCTCCAGCAGATGAATGAATTGTTAAAGGGTGATGCGGTGATCGTCTCCGAAGTCGGCCAGAACCAGATGTGGACTGCCCAGTATTTCTGTTTCCGTCATCCCCGCACATGGATCACTTCCGGGGGACTTGGTACGATGGGATATGGGTTCCCGGCAGCGATAGGGGCGCATTTTGCCAGGCCCGATCTCCCAGTCTTTGACGTCGCTGGCGACGGTAGTATCCAGATGAACATCCAGGAGATGGGAACGGTGGCGCAGTATAAGATCCCGGTAAAGATTGCCATTCTCAATAACATGTTCCTGGGCATGGTCCGCCAGTGGCAGGAACTCTTTTACGACCGGCGCTATTCCTTTACCGAACTGCCGCCGGTGGAGTTTACCAGGATTGCTCAGGCATACGGTATAGAAGGGATTAAAGTGGAGTCCTGTGACGAAGTGATGCCGGCATTACGGGCAGCGGTTGACCATGACGGGCCGTTTGTCCTTGACTTCAGGATTGAACGGGAGGAAAATGTGTTTCCCATGGTACCGGCCGGTGCAGCCATTAATGAGATGATCGGGGGGCATCCGCGATCATGAAAGCGCATACACTATCCATCCTTGTAGAGAATAAGGCCGGGGTGCTCTCCCGGGTAACCGGTCTTTTCTCCCGGCGCGGTTTTAACATCGAAAGCCTTGCGGTCGGGACCTGCGAGGAACCGGACATGAGCCGGATCACAATTGTGGTGATCGGTGACGATGCCCAGGTAGAGCAGGTGATGAAACAGCTCAACAAGCTCATAGATGTGATCAAAGTCTCTGACCTTACCGACAGCGAAAGGGTCGAACGCGAGCTTGCGCTGTTTAAAGTCGCCGCAGAACAGGGTTCGACCCGGGCTGAGATTATGCAGATAGCCACCATCTTCCGGGCCCAGATTGTCGATGTCGGTGCAAAATCGGTAATCCTCCAGATAGCCGGGGATACCGGGAAGATAGAGGCGATGGAAAAACTCCTGCGCCAGTTCGGGATCAAGGAACTGATCCGGACCGGAAAGATCGGGATTTTGCGCGGCACAAAGACGGTGACCAGCAGCAAATAATTTTTCTTTTTTAGTTAGAAATAAAAAAAAATTAGAAGATCAGCATCAGGCATAGCATAATGCCGGTGACGATGGTCAGCACAATTGCAACCGGTGCAACTTTCCTGACCACTTCTCCTTCGATACCGATCTTGTCAACAACCGCAGCAGCATTGATGATCTTTGCAACAGCGATACCGGATGCGATACCACCCGCAACCATGTGGGCTGCATAGACCTGAATGAAGTTGAGGTTCAGCATCTCGGTCGATTTTTTGAGGATACCGT
>CAYPEQ010000019.1:16482-39237 GCA_964409915.1 uncultured Methanoregula sp.
TAGACCTGAATGAAGTTGAGGTTCAGCATCTCGGTCGATTTTTTGAGGATACCGTAGAACATAACGTTTGAGGATGTTTCACTACCCGAGACAAACGACCCAAACAGGCCCAGCGACGGGCTGATCAACGGGAATGCGACGCCAAAGGCAAGAGCGATAACGGTACCGATAACGATGTTCATATTGAAACCGGAAGCTCCTGTCGCAAAGGTGAGTGCACCGTTAACTACGGATTTTCCTGACCAGTCCATGACATAAGCTATGGCAAAAAAGACCATCGCGGCAAGGACCGGGCTCCAGGAACGTTTCAGCCAGACCGTGGTGATCTTTTTAAGTTCGCCTTTTGACCGGATCAAAAGCGGGGCGGTAAGAACTGTGCTTACAAACACCCAGAAGTACGCTTGGGTCAGGAGTTTTAAGTTGACGATCTGGTCAGCCATGACCGGGATCTTCTGCAGGTTACCCAGGGACGCAAGGAGGCTTCCCTGGATAATGGGAATGCTGATAATGATACAGAAGATGACCAGCACAAGCCAGGGAAGTGATGCTTTCCAGAGCGGCATCTTGGTTTTGCGTTCTTCCTTAGCGGCAGCAATCGAAGCCGGCTCGGCAAGATCAAGGGGCCTGCCCCGGATCTTCCGCATCAGGAAAAGGACGGCGACGGTAACAATGCCCGAGAAGACGCCAACAAGACCGATGGCTGCGGCGGGAAGGATATGGACAAAGATAATTGAACAAAACCCGAGCGTCAGGCCTGCGACAAGTGCTGTCAGGAATCCTTTTTTCACACCAGCAATACCATCGGCAACCCAGAGCATGGCAAGGGCGATACCGGTCGAGATGACCGGCAGGAACCACGCGACCGTAATTCCGAGCTGGCTTACATTAAGCCCGAAAGCTGATGCCGGGAGCGTAATGGGAACGGCTAAGAGTGAGAACGATGTGAGGGGGTCGTATCCCATACAGGGAAGGGCAACTGCTGCAAGCGGCGAGAAACCAAGCGCCAGCATAATGGGCGGAAGCATGGTTACCGGCGTCGCGCCGATGGAGACCAGGAACGTCCCGAAACCGACGTTCAGGATCATAATCTGCTCGTACCGCTCAGCGGCGATCGTTTTGATATACGCCGTGATGCTCGCGATCGCGCCGGTGATGTCCATCATTGTAACCTGAAGGATGGTAAAGAGTACCATCAGGGAGATCCCAAATGATGAAAGTACACCGTACCATGACGCTGCCAAAGCAACGAAAATATCGGTCTGGAAGAAGACGACCGCGATAATTACCGTCAGAATCCATCCAAGAACGCCCATAAGCGTCCCGGACTGCCTGAAAAAGACAAGTCCGATAAAGATCATGAGAATGGGCAGGATGGCCAGAATAAACTGAATAATAAGGTCCACTTTGATCTACCCTCCGGGGTGTAAACTATTGGTCTGCTATGCCATAGCATAACATTATCGATTTTGATCCGGCAGATCGGGCGATGAATTCCGGAAGCAATCAGGGTGAATTCTATAAGTTCTGCCAGCCTATAACTGGGCAGTGAAAACAGCAATCCTCGGGGGCGGTTTGTCCGGCCTGACCCTGGCCCGGCTCCTTTACGAAAAAGGCACCGATCTGGTAATCGTCGAAGCCGAGCCGGAATATGGCGGGCTCTGCCGGTCACGTGTTTCGGATGGCTTTACCTTCGATACCGGCGGTTCTCATATCATCTTCTCGCGGGATACCGAAGTCCTCAACTTTATGCGGCAGATGATCCGGGGAAATGAACAGGAGAATATCCGGAACACGAAGATTTTTTATAAGGGCCGGTATGTCAAGTATCCTTTCGAGAACGGTTTAGGCGATCTGCCGACAGAGGACCGGTTCCTCTGTATTTCCGAATTTATCAAGACGCTTGTTGCTGTAGAAAAAGGGGAACTTGAACCGCCCGAAACATTCCGGGACTGGATCTATTACACCTTTGGCAAAGGCATCGCCGAGTGCTACATGGTGCCATACAACGAGAAGATCTGGAAGTATCCGACCGATAGCATGTCCCTTCACTGGGTGGACGGCAGGATCCCACGCCCGCCGGTCGATGACGTGATTAAATCCGCAATCGGGATAGCGACGGAGGGGTATACCCACCAGTCGGTATTCTCGTATCCGCTGAAAGGGGGGATCGAAGCGCTGGTAAAAGCAATTGCGCGACCGGTCGAACCGTTCATAAAAACACACTTCCGGATCCGCTCGCTCAGGAAAGAGGGTGCGCGGTGGCTCATCAGCGATGGCAGGGAAAAAATCATGGCAGATCGTGTTATTTCCACGATCCCTGTCCAGCACCTGATAGCAGCTCTTCCTGACGTGCCCCCGGAAGTAAAGAAGGCCTGTAACAATCTTACGTATAACTCTCTTATCTGTGTCAATATTGGTGTTCGCGGCGATGTGCCGGATTACTCATGGTTGTATGTCCCAGACCACGAACTCGGTAAGACCAACCGGATCTCGTTTCCCTCACAGTACAGCAGGCGCGTGGCACCTGAAGGTTGCAGTTCGATTCTTGCGGAAATTACGTACCGGCCCGGCGATCCCGTAGCTTCAATGAGTGACCGGGGCATAATTACCGAGGTTACCGGAATGCTTGCAACAATGGGCATTATTACACCGGATAAGGTGGTTTTCTCCTCGGTAGTGCGCCAGCCATTTGCTTATGTCGTCTACGATAAAAAGTACCAGGAAAACATAGCCATAGTTCGTGACTACTGCACGGGACTCGGGATTCCGCTCGTGGGCCGGTTTGCCCAGTTCGAGTATCTTAACATGGACGGGTGCATCCGGAGTGTCCTCGATTTTATGCGTTCCTATCCGGCATAATGGATCTTTTGCCCCCGTACATCACGCTTATCATCCGCCAGCCTAAAAAAAGTACAGGAGTTTATCACACTGCATGATATCAGTTATTGTCCCCTCCTTTAATGAAGAGGAGAACATCGCCCAGTGTCTGGTTTCGCTCTCGCACCAGACGGTGAATAAGAACGAGTACGAGATTATCGTTGTAGATGGCGGGTCAACTGACAAGACCTGCGAGATTGCCCGGAAGTACGCCGACAAGGTCTTTATCCAGGAAAGCAAGAAAGTCGGTGGCGCCAGAAACGACGGCGTGATGGCCTCAAAAGGCGACATAATCGCATCCACCGATGCCGACTGCATCCTTCCTCCGGACTGGATTGAGCGCATCCGTAAGGATTTTACTGATCCGGCCGTCGTTCAGGTCTATGGTCCTGTGTACCCCATCGAGGACAGCGTCGGCAATCATTTCTCACTCCTGCTTGCAAATACCTTTTCCCGCACCGGGTATTACAGCCGCACATTCTATTATACGCTTGGCTGCAACACCGCTTTCCGCAAAGATGCGTTTATAAAAGCCGGTATGTACCGGTGCATCGATGCCGGTGATGATCTGGAGATCGCTATGCGTCTCAAAGATGTGGGAAAGATCAAATTTGACGGAAAGTTAAAGGTCGGTTTCTCCATGCGCCGGTACCAGCAGTACGGTACCTTTAAATCCCTGTACGAATGGTTTTACATTGTCGCTCACGGCGGAGAGACCCAAAAATATGCGTACACCCAGAAAAAATACAAATAATCTCTCTAAAAAAAGTCAGAATTGTATGCCAAAAAGACTCTTTAACATCCTGATAATCTGATCTAATAATCCGCCTTGAGATATGACCGCAGTCTGAGTAACCTGAGAGCTTGTGACAACATTCCCGGTTTTATCAACTTCATAAACGTTCAGCATAGTCTTAGACGTGGGTGTACTCACTATGGGTGCTGTTCCCGTTAACGTAACCTTCATCATTTCACTGTTATGTCCACTACCAGTTCCTTTGTAGGACAATATGAACCCACTTAAATCAAGGGTCTGATTATTGAAATCCGGTGTCACGTCCGACCCACCATTGCCATTCGAAACGGTGTATGACCAGGTGGGATTTACCAGATCCGTTGTCATTACAAGATCGCTCCCCATAGGAAACGTCATCTCAGAAGTGTTTGCTGGAAATAAGACATTGAATGAAACATTTACAGATGTATTGGGGTTCAATGATCCGGATGGATCAATCGTGTAATCTTCAACGTTCCATGCTGATACTAACGGAATGCACACAGCTAAAAAAACTGTTGCAAGAATAACCAGTTTTGTCCATTCTTTCATGGGTGACCTCCACTTAAAAAAAGCAACGAAACGCTTTTCGTATTCCTTAATTTCTTAACCCCTCAACTAATAAAAATTGCCTGCACCTTGAACGGGATAAAAAAAAAGGATGTTTGAGCCGGATGGTCACCCGTATTCTCCTCATTAAAATTATCTAATCAACGACTGATGCAAAGGTATAGTTCAAGTGTATTCAGGAAAAATAGAAATAAGCGCATGAATTTCCCCGAAAAACAAACGCAAGAACATCAGCTCGATCCGGTTACTCTCTTTGAAGAAAGCGAGTTTGGCCGGCTGATGGGTATGCATATTACCGAAGCCCGCGACGGTTACGCACGCGTCGAGATGGACTGCGCTGGCAAGTGTAACCCTCACGGTATCGCTCACGGTGGCGCTGTCTTTTCGCTTGCCGACCATGCTTTTGGGATTGCCTCCAATTATGGGAGGGATCATTATACGGCAGTCTCTGTGCATATCCAGTACATTGCCCCCGCCAAGGGTCGTCTCGTAGCGATAGCAGAACGAATAGCGTCAAACGAGATCTGCGGGACCTACCGGGTCATCGTGTACGAAGGTGACCGGACCATAGCATTGTTTGATGGTGTCGCATTCCGGGTCTCCACTCCTTGAATCCCGTTCACCCTTAAAGAAAATAAAAAAAATCTCACTCCCAATTTTTATCTTCCGGTAGTCTCCCATATTCCCGTATGATTGTTGAAAAAACTGCAGTGACCGCAGCCGCCGGTCTCATGGCGCTTGCTGCCCGGACCGCACCAAAGGCAAAAGGACAGGATGAGATCCTGATTACTCTCCTTACGAGTGCCCAGCAGAAGAAACTCTCCGCCGCGATGACGGAATATGGCACAAAACACGAGCTTGGTTTTTTCCTGCGCGATGCAAAAAATATCGCCAAAAGTGACGCTTGCCTCGTAATCGGTGTCAAGGGCAATGTCCCGGTGGGGATCAACTGCGGGGCATGCGGATATACCACGTGTGCTGCGTTCACAAAAGCGTCAGCCGCAGCAAAAAAACGCACAACCTCTTTTGTCGGCCCTAACTGTGCAGTCAGGATGGCCGATATTGGCATTGCGGTTGGGTCGGCGGCCAAGACCGCCCAGATTCACAACGTGGATAACCGGATCATGTATTCTGCCGGGTCGGTTGCGATGAATCTTGGATTCCTCGGTAAAGAGTGCACTGTGGCATATGCAATCCCGCTCTCGGCTTTGGGAAAGAACATCTTCTTCGACCGTGTTGCATAATCAAAGGGAAATGTACTATTTCATCCCGGAATAACGTTAGAATGTCAAAAAACTAATTACAAACGAGGAGCCGGAATGTTCAAAGTCGTATTGCTGCGTCACGGAGAGAGTACTTGGAACCATGAGAACCGGTTCACCGGGTGGACTGATGTTGACCTGTCTGATAAGGGAAAAGATGAAGCTCTACGGGCAGCCAGTCTTCTCGCAGATGCCGGCTTTTCGTTTGATATTACCTATACCTCGATGCTCCGGCGTGCGATTCGGACCCTGTGGATTGTCCTTGATGAAATGGACCTGATGTACCTTCCCGTGTGTCATTCATGGCGGCTGAACGAACGTCATTATGGATCCCTTCAGGGGCTTAATAAAAAGGAAATGACAGAAAAGTTCGGGGAGGAACAGGTTCTGGCATGGCGCCGGGGATATGCCATCCGGCCTCCGGCACTTGAAGACGACGACTCCCGGCACCCCCGGTTCGATCCCCGGTATGCTGGCTTGAAAAAGGAAGAACTGCCTGCGACGGAATCACTGGAAGATACACTGTACCGGGTCGTGCCGTACTGGAAAGCAGTTATTGCACCTTCGGTAATGGACGGAAAACGGGTTCTTGTTTCCGCCCACGGTAACAGTATTCGGGCTCTGGTTAAACATCTCGACGCCGTCCCGGATGACGAGATCACCGGTCTCAACATCCCGACCGGTTTCCCCCTTGTTTACGAGCTTGACGACTCCCTGCACCCGGTCCGGCACTACTACCTGGGTGACCAAGAAGAGATTAATCGCGCAACTGCATCGGTAGCAAACCAGGCTTCCGGGACCGGAAAAGATCGCCTTTATTGAGGGGAAACAATCATGACAGGTATTTTCAAGGCTTACGATGTCCGGGGGCTGGTCCCGGGCGAGCTGGACGAACCAACCGCTGAAAAGATCGGAACGGCATTTGCAAACCTTGTGAATGCAGGTTCAATCGCTGTGGGAAGAGACTGCCGTCCCTCGTCTCCGGCTCTTGCATCGGCGTTTATCCGGGGATACCTTGGGGCAGGAGGCTCGGTAACCGATTTTGGTCCAACGAGTTCCCCGCTCCTGTATTATGCTATTATTAAGGGAAATTTCGATGGCGGTGCGATGGTCACGGCCTCCCACCTGCCTCCGGATACAAACGGGATAAAACTCTGCCGGGAAAAGGCAATTCCCCTGTCCGGTGATAAAGGGCTTCCCGCACTTGAGCGTCTGGTAACGGCAATGAACGCGGGGACAGGATGTACCACGCCCGGTTCATACAAAAAAGGTGACCTGACTGATTCGTATATCGATATGGTTGCCGGATGTATCTGTGCCCGGCACCCCCTCACCGTTGCAATCGATGCCGGCGATGGCATGGCAGGCCCGGAAATCCGGCGGCTTTTTTTGCAGGTCCAAAACGTTACCCCGGTTGCGGTTAACCTTGAACCGGATGGCCGCTTCCCCCATCATGGGGCAAACCCGTTCCTTTTGTCCGCAACAAACGAGCTTGAAGATCTTGTCCGGCATTCTGGAGCAGACTTTGGTGTTGCATTCGATGGTGATGCGGACCGGTGCATCTTTGTTGATGAAACGGGAGCACGGATCTCCGCAGACCTTGTCACGGCCCTTATTGCAGAGCACTATCTCCGCGAGGTACCCGGAGCGACGTTCCTCTACGACCTGCGTTCGAGCCGGATTGTAGCCGAGACGGTTTTGAAACAGGGTGGGAAAGGTATTCGCTGCCGTGTGGGTCATGCGTTTATCAAGGAACAGATGCGCCAGGAGAACGCCGTCTTTGCCGGTGAGCTCTCAGGCCACTATTACTTCCGTGACACCGGGTTCTGCGACAATGGCATTTTTGCCATGGTCCAGATGATAAATCTCCTCGCGGAAAAAGACCGGCCCCTTTCGGAGCTTGTCTCCCCCTTAAAAAAATACGCGTCAACCGGTGAGATCAACATACGGGTGAACAGGCGCGATTCGATTATGGAGGCGCTCAGGTCAGCTTTTCCTGATGCACAAACTGACACGCTTGATGGCGTGACTATGGCGTATCCTTCATGGTGGTTCAACATTAGATCGTCAAATACCGAACCGCTCATCCGGCTCAACCTCGAAGCCGATACAAAAGACTGCATGGACAAACGGACGACCGAAGTCCTGCAAATCATCAGGGATGCTGATCCGTCTATGAAGATTGAAACAGCATAGATAAAAAGTAGATTTTAGATAATGCTGGTTTTTTTACCGATCGAGCAAAACATCAACCCCGGGAAGATCTTTTCCTGAAAGAAACCGGAGGAACGCGCCTCCCCCGGTGGATACATGCGTCATTTTTCCTGCAAGGCCTAATTGCGTTACTGCTTCGGCTGTCGATCCGCCGCCGATTACCGTCGTCCCGGTAAGCCCGGCAAGTGCCTGTGCTACGGCTTTTGTTCCCTTCGAAAATGCTGGGATTTCAAATATGCCCATCGGACCGTTCCATGCAACGGTCCGGCATTGCTGGATCTCTTTGGTAAATTCTGCTATAGTCAGGGGGCCGATATCAGCAATAGCGTAATCCGGTGGGACCTGATCCGATTGGACTATGAGAGAAGGTGTTTCCAGTCCGGGTTTCTTAGCGACGACGAGATCAACCGGCAACACTATCCGTACTCCACGGGAGGCCGCGTCACACAGGATCGTTTCAACGAATTTCATAGTGTCGGGCTCTACGGAAGAGCTACCGACAGGATTTCCCCGTATCTTCAGAAAGGTGGCTGCCGCTCCGCCGCCAACCAGGACACAGTCCACTTTTGGTATGATATTTTCCAGAACGCCGATCTTCTCTTCAACCTTTGCCCCGCCGAGAATAACTGCAAAAGGCCGGTCAGGATGTTCAAGGAGGCTGCTCAGTTGTTCGATCTCTTTTTCCATAAGGAGACCCGCGACACAGGGAAGGAATTTGGCAATGCCCACAACGGAAGCGTGGGAACGGTGACTGGCTCCAAAAGCGTCATTGACATAGAGATCTGCCAGCCGGGACAGCCCCTCGGAAAAACCGGTATTATTGTCCTCTTCGCCCGGGAAGAACCGCAGGTTTTCGAGAAGGATGACCTTTCCATCCTTTAACTCAGCCACGGTTTTTTCCACTCCCGGCCCGATGGTCTCCTGCAGTGAAGGGACCGGTTTTCCCAGCAGTTCTGATAACCTTTGTGCAACCGGTGCTAACCGCAGGTGCTCGTCCACCTTACCGTGAGGCCTGCCAAGATGGGAACAGAGTATGACCTTCGCAGAATGACTGATAAGATACGTAATAGTCGGGAGGCAGGCCCTGATACGGCTGTCATCTGCTATAGTGCCATCAGGATCGATTGGTACGTTAAAATCCACCCGCACGAGCACCCGTTTTCCACGGACTTCAATATCCTTCACGGTTTTCTTCTGCATCCTTTCATCTCCCTTTACGTGGGTAAACACCAGTGTTTATAGCAAACCGTTACCCGGTACTTAAATATAAATGCGGCAGGCATTTCTCGTTTTATGAAACACCAGAAAACCTGTGCATCTTTTCGCAAAGATATGTATCGAAACCTTTTCTTGGCCAAAGAGATCATAACCTGTGACAGACCATGCCCGTCATGATGATTCGCGGTGGTGATCTCGATCTCGTGGAATACGAGTTCCGGACATTTCTTCCCGGCGAGGTCAAAAAAACGCTCGGCCTTGAAAAAAATACGTACCGGCTGCGTCCCAAAAAAGGTAAAGTTATCGTAAAAGCACCGGCCCGGATACACCTCTCCGTCCTTGACATGAACCGGTTTGCCCCGGACCATGCAGGGGGCGGCGGTATCGGTTTTGCCATCCAGTGCTACTGTACTGCCGAAGTTGAATGTACCCGCCAGGGCCTTGTGATCGATTACAACCGGTCAGCCATTATCGAAAACTTTGTTGCAGTTTTTAACAAGGCCGTAGGTTATACCGGTGGTTTTTCCATAAAAGCAACCGATCACGAACGTAAACACGTGGGTCTTGGCTCAACCAGTACGGTGATGATTGCCGTCGCAACCGCGCTTAACGAGGCGGTTGGAGCACCGCTTTCAAACGCAGAGTTGCGCCAGCTTATCGGACATAACTATGTCGAAGAGACAGCTGACGGCACCATAGCGTTTGGTTTCGAGACCGGTGTTGGTCCCGCGGCAAGTACCAATGGCGGCATGGCGGTGATGGGTGACGAACTTGTCCTCGTGTATCATCACGCTTTTGCGGAAGGAAAGAACGTCTTTATCGTGGTACCGCCCACAGATATCTCCTCGGCCGGTACAAAAGAATTTGATCTCCTCATGAACCGGGCAAGGACCCTTGATTACCGGGACCGGGAACTCAAAGCGTATTTATTCATGATGGATTTTATCCCGGCACTTGAACACGACGATTTGAAAAAGATTGGGGATGTAGTCTGGGAGATCGAATTCCGGGGATCGAAACGGGCTGAAGTCGAGCACCACAGTTACCGGATCTACCAGTATATGAGTATGCTCCGTGAAGCCGGACTCGAGTTCGTCGGGATGAGTTCTGTAGGGCCATCGATTGCTATTGTGACGGAAAAAAGCCGCCGGGAGATCCAGAAGATCCTCTCACCTCTCGACCTTACGATTGCCATTGCAACAAAAGTCGACAATAACGGTATGACCATAACCGTCAATAAATAGGCTCGTGTTCTTGGAATACACATTTTTTAGGATTTCGTATAGTAAATCCGTGTAAAATTACGGTCCCTGCGGTTTCTTTTTCAGGTATGAATTAACAATGCCGGCAAGTAAAAGGAGGATCGTTCCCACGGTAACGACAACCACAAAGAGCAGGAGCAGGTTCATGTTTTCCCGGACAACAGGAATACTGCCGAGATAATATCCGGCAAGCACCACGGCAAGTGTCCAGGAGATCGCCCCAAGTACATTATAAAAGAGAAACCGGTGGTACTCCATCGTCCCGACACCGGCAAGAAAAGGCGCAAATGAACGGACCACCGGCACGAAACGGGCAACAAAGATGGTTGTACCGCCATATTTCTCGAAAAAGGCATAGGTATCGTCGATATATTCTTTTTTTACGAAGTTCGGGAACCGTTCCAGAAAAACGTGGAGTCCTATATAGTTGCCAATCCAGTAATTGACTGTATCGCCGCATATAGCACCTAAAACAAAGGCTAAGAGCAGGAGATTGATGTTTAATATGCCACTTGCGGCAACTGCCCCGGAAACAAACAAGAGTGAATCCCCGGGTAAGAATGGCGTAATAACAAAACCGGTTTCAAAAAAAATGATCCCAAACAGTAAAAGGTACGTCCATAACCCGTAACTTTGTACCACTGCAGCCAGGTTATGATCGAGATGGAAGATAAGGCCGGCGAGGGAGGCTATCATGAATGGTACAGATATAGGTCAAACTGTCTATATCAACCTGAGGCACCGCTGTCTTCAGATAAAAGCCCGGATCTGAAAAAGAGGGGCGAACCTAATATGATAAAAAAACACATGGGATATACGTTATGAAGCTCAGGATCCAGCCTATCCGATCCCTTTTTCCGGCAATGATATGCGGCCTCCTCTGCTTTGCATTTCTGGTGATAGTCCCTGCAGCGGCATTTACCGCAGATTCCCTTAATATTTCCGTTGGTACAAACGGTGATGCAACTGCCGTTTTCCAGTTTACTCTTGATGGCGTTATCGAAAATGCAATTCCCCAATCCATGCTTGAAGACCAGCTGGCTAAGGGGCTTGCCACCAGTTCCAGCCCGCCACAGATTATTTCTTTTGACAAATCAGAGGCAACGCTGCTTTTGAATGGTTTTGCCACCACAACTAATGTACCGACCGGGACAGAATACCAGACAAGTACCATGGACTTTTCAAAAGCCCAGATCGCTTTACAAAACTCTGCTGTGAGTACGGTCATATCTGCAGATTTTTCGCCGAAGATAACCACAGTGACCTTCCCGGACGGATATTCCCGCCAGTTTTTTTCATCATCATCCCTGCCAAGCATTGATCACATTGTTCTTGGTCCTGGTCAAAGTGGGACTGCGATCAGTACTCCGACGTCTGGAACTCTCACAGTAAATACCTCTCCTGAACATACGCACATTTATATCGATTCGGTGTATGTCGGTGACAGTCCAGGTACGTTCTCTGACATTACTCCCGGGGATCATCAGGTTTCCCTGCAGGCCGGTGGTTTTCTCCCCTACAATACAACAGTTACCCTGCAAGCCGGGGAGACAACGCAGCTTTTGGAAGAACTCGAATATGCACCAACGCCGACAAAACAATCAGGAGCACCGGATGCTGGTATGATAATAGCCGTGCTATCCTTGGCTTTTTGCAGTGTGGCTTTCCTGCGCAAAGAATAAACATTTTTAAGAAAAATTCCGTCTTGATAGAGAAATGTAAAGTGGTGTGCAACTGTCGTCTTCATTATTTAACAAAATCATCTTCAGCAGAGACTGTCCCGTTTGAACCCTATCATTACACACCACGTTAGTATATCCTTCGCATAAAACCGGAGATACCAGATCCAACAAAAAAAAGAGAATGGTTTAACGCCGTGACCGGACCGCTAAGATCCCGACAACGACAAAAGCGCCAAATGCGGCAAACGGCAGGCTGCCTGACGTGGTCGGTGCCGGAGAAGTGGCAGTGGTAGTCATTGCAGCTGTTACAGGTGCAGTCGCGGAAGCCTGAGCTACCACGGTAGGTTGTGTCGCCGGTATAAGTGTTACCGGAATATCAATGGTCTGCTGGTTTCCTGGGACCTGGGTGATATTCGCCGTATAAACTGCGTAACCGGGGGCCTGAACGGTAATTGTGCGGTACGGCGTACCTGTCGTGTACACGGGTACAGCCAACGTGCCGTTCACGATGACACCTTTGTAATCCGAACCAAAGGTTACATTTGCGCCATTTACATTAGCCTGGACAAGATACGTGCCCATGCTACCACCGATGAGCTGCGGGGCAGCTGTTGCCGTTGCGCTCACGGTCATGTTACCCGAAGGTACTGCCGCAAGAACGCATCCGACCATAGCGATACAAACAAACAGGACAAGAATAAGTTTCTTCATACAATCACTTCCACGTGACCATGAAAAGAAGGGCGTCAAGCCATTTAATAATTCCTTTGTATTCTGACGTGATTTAGCGATATGCCCCGTAAATTCAGACGTTTTTGGTGAATGAGGCTGATATCTCAGCGCGGGGCAGTGATTGTCCGCGGACTTTCATTGTCCAACGCCGGGTTTGTGACTCCCCGGGGGTCAACTCGTAAAGAAGGGCAGTAACTTCATCTTCCGAAAAATAGTGGGTTGCAATACCGTTTTTCCGCGAAAAAGTCCCCGGTTCTATCTCGGTTCCGGCACCGGCCCGGAAATCCTCTTTAGAAAAATCGGAAAAATACAAAATTCCTCCGGGCCTGAGCACCCGCGCCACTTCATGAGCACATGAGGAACGGCCTTCAGCAAAAAGATGGCCTATAACATGGAATGCGATAACGGCGTCGAATGAAGCAACAGGAAACGGCAGGTGGCAGATATCGGCAACAGCAAAGTGACCGTCAGTATTCTTAGGTGCATGGGATCGGCACAGATTTACCGCAGAGGAAGAGAAATCGATTCCTACAACATGGCACTTTTTTTCCAACAGGGCATTACAGGTTTTCCCGTTACCGCATCCCAACTCAAGGACACGTTTTCTGGCGATCAGGGGTAACGGCTGATGCACTGCACCGGCCCAGATACGACCTCGCTGTGAATAATCGGTTTCCCAGTTATTTGCGTTATGATACCCGGTCATGGTCGTTTGCAGTTGTCCGGCACGGTACCTGATGAGGTATACTCCAAAAAAAATGCCTGATGGCTTCCCCCTATTCGAGGAAGTGGTGAGTGAGGTTCATGACATCTCGGTACGGAATGACCCCGACAAGATGATTGTCGTTGTCGGTAACCGGGATAGCCCGGAACCCGTACCGCTCAAATTCCTGCGAGGCATCTTTGAGCGTGCTCTCCGCGTTTAAGGAGATCACGTTCTCTGACATAATTGCTGAGAGGGGAGCTTTATCGTCGGCTGTAAGCAGCTCCTTGAGATCAACGACACCTAGAAGATGGTCGGTTGCATCCGTCACGTAAATGTACATGATGACATCTTTTCCCCGGGCATGGTTGGGGTAATCGTTCTGCACATACTCAACCAGCGTTTCCGGAAGGAATTTCAGGAATTTCTGTGTGGCATAATGGATCACCGTTTCCTCCTGTTTTTCCATGATGGAACGCACTTTCTTTGCGCTATCGGGGTTCATGGCTTCAAGGATGTCCTCTGCAGTCGAATGAGGTATTGCCGAAAGGACATCGGCAGCCTGGCCGGGTGTCATGGTATTGATCAGGGGCACTACTTTTGCGGTATCGAGCGATGCGATGATATCCCGTTGGACATTCGGTTCAATCTCTTCTAAAGTATCAGATGCATGTTCGCTTTCGAGCGAGCTAAAGACTGCCACCCGCTGATCGTGATCAAGTTCTTCGAGAATATCTGCAAGGTCGACCGGGTGAATTTCTGCGAGATTTTCCTTTAAAACGGTTAGTTTCACGTCACCCTTGAAACTGCCGATATTTGTGGGGAGTGGCTGGATGTAGGTCCAGGAGATCATCTGGTCTTTATCAGTATCCTTGGTGACTACTTTTGAAAGCAGGCCCAACCCGAATCTTCTCAGGCGTGCGGATTTTCCGGTGTCAACGTCTGTTACATAGAGTTTTTTGTTTCTGAAAGCAAGCCGTATATCGTATACGACTTCCACTTCGCTTTCTTCAAGGTCGAGTACCTTTTTATCCATCACATAATCCTTAAGAAGGATCGCATCTTCAGCAGGCTCCCTCTCGAACGGGGCAATATCAGGAATATTGACTTCGACACGGTGTTCAGCGAGATCTACAACATTTTCCCAAGGGATAATAAGGCTGGGGTTTCCAAATGATCGGGTGACGTAGAGCGATTTTACTTCCGGTATCTTCGCGGTCTCCACAATGATGAGATCACTGAGTGTTCCGGTTTTTTTTCCCCGGAGCATTACCGGTATGCCCAAAATCTGGCTCAGGAAGATCTCACGATCTGTGATTTTTGTTGCGCCTAGTGGTGATTCGTTCTGCGTCATGTCATACTCCCTCCTGTGACAATGGTATAAAATTTGTAGGCAAGCAGTATCACTAAAAAGATCAGGTAAAGCCGGAGTATGAGGAGGGCGAATTTGACGCCAGGGGACATGGTGATCCGGGGGTGTTCGTATTTCTTGTTAATCGCTGTTATTGCGGCCATCCCGTTTGAGAAGGCCGTTTTTACCGGTTCGATTATGCCGTTTTCTAAAGTAAATGCCATACTTCCACCGTCTCCTTCACCCGAACAAATTCGGGAACAACGTACTTATGCCATACAGCGACGACACGACAATAATGCAGGTGACAATCGATATATTCGCTATATTGTCAAAAAGGGTATTTTTGTATTTCCCCATGATTTCCTCGTTATTGAGGAGAATGATCAAAAAGACCAGTGCAGCCGGTAAAAGGGTTACCGCCACGACCTGGACAAAGAGCGTAATTAGCACAAGGGGGGCTCCGGGGATAAGGACAACGGCACCGGCAGTAACGAGTCCCACAAAATAGAAGACATAGAACCAGATGGCCTCTTTTACCTTATAGTTCAGGGAATGTGCCCACCCGAATACTTCGCCAAATGCCCACGAGCTGGTAAGTGCAATACAAAGAGCTCCCAGGAATCCGGCGTCAAACAGTCCGATGGCAAGGAATGTGCCTACCCAGGGATTCGTAGCCATCATAATATGAGCTGCCTGTGCGGCGCTTTGGATATCCATACCTTTCAGGAGTGTCCCGGTAACAATAATAATAAAGACCGCGACAAGGACCGTGAACACCGCACCAATTGCCGTATCAAACTTTCCCCACGGGATATCTTTTTCCTTCATTTGCTTATCGACAACGGCACTCTGCTGGAAGAAGATCATCCAGGGAGCGATTGTCGTCCCGATGTTTGCCATCAGGAAAAAGAACAGCTCGCCATTAAATCCGCCCGGGAAATTGGGGATGACCCCGTTACGGAAGATATCAGAAATTGAAGGATGGACAAGTATTGCTGCAGGTATGTAGATCAGGTTGACCAGGCAGAGCACCATCGTGATCTTTTCCCAGGTCCAGTATTTCCCGGAAAAAACAATCCCCATCATGACGCAGATCACAATGACAACGGTAAGTAAAGGCGGGATTCCGAATATCGAAAGTCCAGCCGTCATCCCGATGAATTCAGTGACCAGTGTAAGCCAGTTAACCAGACTTAAGTCAAGAAATGAAAACCAGCCCCAGAACGAACCGAATGCGCTGAAAATCGCTTCAGCATGCCCGTGTTTTGTCACTGCACCAAGCCGGACGGTCATCTCCTGGACAAAATACGCGACCGGTCCTAAAAGGATCAAAAACCAGATGAGGTTATACCCAAATTTTGCCCCGGTTGCCGCATATGTGGTGATACCCCCGGCATCGTTGTCTGCAATCATTACAATAAGACCGGGACCGGCCAGCAACAGGTATATCTGGATAGTCTTGATTATTCTCCGGTAATTAAAATAGAATTTTGCCAAAAAATCCATCTTTCACCTACAAACACGTTCTCTGGTTCAGTGCATTGTACTGATCATCCCCCCATTCGATCCGAATGGCAGTCGGAGAGCGCGGGTACATATACCTGTCTCCTCATGACTTAATCGTGGATGCCGGGCTCATATAATAATATCGCATCCGTCGGCCTTTTTTTTGCTTTTTGAGTATTTCATGGTCATGGATTTTTATCATTGACGCAATTTTGCCATATTTAAACAAACAAAATCCAAATCAGGCAATTTAAAACGAAGAAACTCCCGGAGAATGGTAATATTCCAGGATCCGTCCACACGTTCATTGATACATAATAAGGTAAAACAGAGTACACTAATACTATATCAGCCAGAATCCCTTTTGGATAAAAAAACGGGGATTATAACAGAGGTGCGCCAGATGCTTGAAATCAGGTTTGTACGGGCAAGCCCGGAGATCGTAAAAGCCGATCTGCTCAAACGAAACGCTCAGGAAAAGATTGCATGGGTAGATGAGATTCTTGCAAAAGATGCACGTTCACGTGAGCTTAAAGTACAGACCGATGAGCTGCGGCGCCGGAGAAATACCATCGCCCGGGAGATCAACGAATCCCGTAAAGCCGGAAAAGATCCAGCACTCCTGATGAAGGAAGCCGCCGAACTCCCCGGGAAAATAAAGGAAAACGATGCTGAACAGGATGAGATTACAAATATCATCCGGACCCGGCTTATGCGCCTGCCTAACATTCTTGACGATAGTGTGCCGCAGGGTTGTGATGATACCGGAAATGTGGAAGTCCGGCGTGTCGGAACACCGCGTTCGTTTGATTTCGAGGTCAGGAATCATGGTCAGCTTGCGGCCGAACGGGGCTGGGCAGATTTCGAACGGGCCGCAAAAACGTCAGGGGCCGGATTCTATTTCCTGAAAGGAAGCCTTGTTCTGCTCGATCTTGCCCTCCAGCGCTTTGCCCTTGACCTGCTCGAAAAGAAAGGTTTTACTCCGGTTATACCGCCGTTTATGATCAATCGCAGTTCTTACGAAGGTGTCACCGATCTTGACGATTTCGAAAAAGTAATGTACAAAATTGATAATGAAGATACGTACCTCATAGCAACAAGTGAACATCCTATCGCCGCTATGTACCAGGACGAGATCTTTGAGGAAAAAGACCTGCCCTTGCGCCTTGCCGGTTTATCCCCCTGTTTCCGGAGGGAAATCGGTGCACATGGTCTTGACACTAAAGGACTTTTCCGTGTCCACCAGTTCACAAAGATCGAGCAGTTTGTTTTCTGCAAACCTGCAGATTCCTGGCAGATCCATGATGAACTCCTGGCAAATGCTGAAGAAGTGTTCAGGAAACTGGAACTTCCGTATCATATAGTCAACATCTGCACGGGAGATATCGGTACGGTTGCCGCAAAGAAATACGATATCGAGGCCTGGATGCCCCGGGAAAACGCCTATAAAGAGGTCGTGTCCTGTTCCAACTGCACGTCATACCAGGCTGCAAGCCTCAATATCCGGGTGCGCGACAAGGAAAATTTCGAGTCAAAACAGTTGGTCCATACGCTCAATTCAACTGCGATCGCTACCTCACGTGCATTGCGGTGTATTCTTGAAAATTACCAGAATCGCGATGGATCGGTTACCATCCCCAATGTGTTGCGCCAATACATGAATGATCGAGAGTTTCTCTAAATCCGGTTTCTTTGACCGGATACATCAATAAAATAAAATATTTAATAAATACTTATTTGTCACAGGTCATGCATACGTATAGTAGAGAACGTGGTAATTATGGGTTATCCCGACTTGAAAAGTGATGAGTTGATAGTCCTTACGGCGCAGCATGTCAAGGTCAAATCTGTGCCGTTTGAACTGGTACTCACCAATCGGCGTCTCATTATCATTGACAGTGAAAAAAATGTTGTCCCGACGCAGCAGATATCGTTGGTTACAATCCGGAACGTGACGGCCGGTGAGAATGCTATCCGTGATCCGGTCATTACGCTCACGATCCTGACTGAGACTGCTGATACCCGGGAGATGGCGCTTACCTTCGTCCGCCAGACTGCCGGAGAGCGAAGACGTGAGGCTGACGAATGGGTAAAAGCCTTAAGAAAAAACATTGCCGAAGCAGCATTATATCCCCCAGATACTGTGGCAACCCCTCAGGTCCCCAGTGAAACCAGACAGGAGTATTCTGGTTCTCTTGGTGTAAAAAAGAAGATTGATGCCCCCCGTCCGATAAAAAAAATAGTTGTTGATACAAGCCATCTCCCCCCAAAGCCTGTCGAAACCACGTCACTTCCTGAAGGGACATTCTGTGGCAGATGCGGGAACCGTATCCCTCCGGGTTCAACCTTTTGTAACCGGTGTGGTACCAAGGTTACCGGATCGGCCGATGAAACTGTGGTTTCCGTTCCGACCGGACAGGTTACCACTGCGTCTTCGTCAATAACGGGATCGGGTGATCGTAAAGGGCGGCCTATCGAGCAGATCATTCATTCAATAGAACCCCTGATTGCGGACTCAGTACCCCGGACAGAAACCCCCCCAGCAATCCCCGAGCCAGCATCGGTTTCACCTGCCGAAGCTGCACCTGCTGCCGAGCCTTCAGCAGAAACGCCTGCAGAATCAGCCACGGCTTCCGCACCGGCGCCAGAACCCGCTCCCGCAGGACTGGTAATTCCCCCGATGCCGACATTTCCCACGATCCCTCCCGTGCCAGAAGCTCCCCGGAAAAAACCGTTCCGGGTTATTGCAGCAGCCATTATCGTTATTGTGATCATTGCGATTGTAGCCGCCGGGGGATTCATGCTTATGAAAAATATACATACGAATACAACCGTAGTTGCTCCGGTAAATACAACAATACCCACAACACTGACCACCGTTCCAACTCCAACACCTGTAGTAACCACCGTAGTCCCAACAATTATCCCGACAGTATCGCAGCCCCCAAAGACAGTAGTCCCTCAAACAGGCGTCTGGGTCGAAATTACCTATGACCAGACCTATAGTGGTTCCGTGGGTCTCCCGGGAGATCAGGTCCAGGTCAGTGATACCGGCGACCATTTCTATAGGATCCCGACCGTGTCTGGTATTGTCGCTGTGTCAGTCCAGAAAAATGATGGCAGTGCCGACCCATTAAAGGTAAACCTGTACAATAACGGCATTCTCGCAAAAACAGCTACGACAACCATCCCCCTTGGAAATGTCAACATACAAGTTTCGCTCGCAACACCGACACCAACCCCAACCCTAACCCCCCTTCCCACCCTCCCTCTGACGTCAAATACGACTGCAAATAAGACTGCCAGTTCGGCCTGAACTGGTATCAATTTTTCCCCTCGCTATGGCACTAACAGCAGAACCGGGAAAAAAACCCCGCGGAACTGGTATTCCCTACCGGGTTATTTTTTCCGTGTTTCTCCTGATTTTGGTAATCTCCTGTGATGGATCTGCTGCCACGGTCCAGGCGTATATTGGCGAGACCATACCGCTGTCCGGGTACATGTATTCAAGCCAGACTGCCTACCTCTTCCTGACCGGGCCAAATCTCCCGGCAAACGGGGTGGCACTTGACAACATCAACAACAGGGCCGATCAGGGCGGATTCACCGAGGTAAGTGTAGATGGCAACAATCACTGGACCTATAACTGGTATACAGGATCGATCGGGGGACGACTCGATGCCGGCACCTACACCATCTGGGTTGTCGATGGCCCCAATGACCTCTCTAATCTGAACCAGGCCGATTACAGCACCATTTCCGTTTCCTTGAACACACCCGGCCTTGGTTCGGCTATTGCCTCTACGTCTCCCGGTAGCACCGGCATTACCGCTGAGGTTTCTGGGAGCACAACAACTCCTATAGAGGTTCCCGGCAGCCTCGAAATCAATGCGATCCCGGATAATACTTCTGTAACTGTCAACGGCATCTACCGGGGCCACACGCCGCTGACCATCGATGGGTTAAGCCCGGGAACGTACCTGGTCAATTTTTCCCGGTTTAATTACTATACGCTGGCAACTAAAGCACCTGTAGAACCTGGCATAACCACGCAGGTCAATGGAACGCTCAAGCTCATGACCGGAACATTGGTAATTACTACAAACCCGGAAGGAGCACAGATCGTTCTTGATGGTGTGAACGTCAGTATGTCCCCGGTTACACGGACCGGCCTTTCTGTCGGCAGCCATATAATCAATGCGACCTTGGCAGGGTACATACCGGCCGAAGTGCAGGTAAGTGTTATTCCGGATCAATCTGTCAACAGTACCATTCAACTCAACAAAACCGCGTCGTTGATACCGGGGAATCTTACGCCTCTTCCCGTACCGGTGACCATCGGTGCCTGTACTGGTGCCATTATCCTGTTTGCAGTCTTCCGGAGACGTACTTGAGTATACTGGATCCGCCGTAGGAGATCTCACACATCCTTATTTTTCCTCACTCTGGCATACATTAAGAAAATATCCCTGCCATAAGGTATCAGCATACTTCAATAGTGCACCCTATATTTTCAGGTTTTTTTTACTTTTCGCTCATGAAAACAGAACAATTCACAACGTTAATATATGGGCGAATTATATTCAACGTTCATTGATTTTTAATATGTCACTCGTGCTTTTTCCGGAGAAACATCATGCTGACGTTCTTGCCTTGAAAAATGCAAAGGACGTACCCGGCCTCATCCGGTACCTGAATCATCGTAATTCCGAGATCCAGTGGCAGGCTGCAGATGCATTAGGAACGCTGGGAAGTGACGCTGTTGTACCGCTTATCTATGTTCTGGATAATGGGTACAAATCTGTCCGTATTGGCGCTATTGAATCCCTCGGGGCCATACGGGACCCGCGTTCAGTCCGGCCGCTTGCTCATCTGTTAAAACACGACCCCGCGATTGAAGTACGCTGGATTGCGGCGCTAGCACTTGGGGAAATAGGCGATTCGACCGCGATCCCGCCCCTTGTTGAATCTCTTCGGGATAAGGAGCGGTATGTCCGGTACGGGGCTGCCAGATCTCTCGAACTCCTCCATTGGATACCCCGGGACGATACCGAAAAGGCATATTATGCTATTGCGCTGCAGAACTGGCCTGTTGTTAAAAATATAGGCAAATCTGCAACCGGCCCGCTTGCAGACATATTTCGCGATCCCGATCCGGCAACGCGGGTAAAGATTGTAGAACTGCTCGGCCAGATCGGTGATCCGGATGCACAACCCGCTTGTGAAGCGGCACTCCGGGACATTGATCCTACTGTCCGGTGGACAGCCGTTGTGGCAGCAAAAAAATGCGAGGTACGATCGGCCCATATTCCATGGGGGATTGCCAAACGCCAACGGACCGGACAGAACCCGTGGGCTGCTGCGATCCTGAATTTCTTTTTTGTCGGTCTTGGCTACAATTATCTCGGTTTCTGGTGGGGTTTTCTCGTCTTTATGAGTTACATGAGCATATTCACGCTTGCCCAGCTTGAGTCAGGCCCGTTTACGCCGTACATGTATGCTTATCCAATCACGGCCCTGTTTGCGGCACAGACATTCTATATGGCAAAAAAGAGGTCAGACCTGTGAGCTGAAGCATGATGGCATTTCCGAAACTGTTTGCACTACAACAAAAAGATATCAGCCGGATGGCCCAACGTCGGGATATCAACGGCCTCATCAAAGCGCTCCAGTCATCGGATTTTGCGGTTCAGACACAGGCAGCACAGGCTCTTGGCTCCCTTGGTCCCGATGCGATGGACAAGCTTACCGCTACGTTAAAACACAGCAATAAGGACGTCCGCCTCGGCGTCATTGAAGCACTATCCTTTATCCGGGACCCGCGATCCATTGATCCTTTGACCCGGGCACTCAAAGACGAGAATAGTGAAGTGCGGTGGCAGGCGGCAATGGCCCTTGGCGAGATCGGCGACAACCGGGCGATTGTACCTCTTAAAGAAGCCCTTAAAGACGCAAATAAATACGTGCGGTATGGTGCAGCTCTAGCCTTGGAAAAACTCGGCTGGCAACCGCTGACTGCAGATGAACGGGCTTTTTTCTTGATCGGCATGCAGGAATGGAAAGCGGTTAAAGAAATCGGTCATGATGCAATCCCGGCCCTCAACAGTGTTCTTAACGATCCCGATAGTGCTGTGCGCCTGAAAGTGATGCAGATCCTTGGAACAATACAGGACAAAAAAGCGATTCCGGCCCTCATGCGGGGACTTGCCGACAGCGATAAAGATGTCCGGTGGGAGGCTGCCCTTTCCGCACCTTCGTGTGGGATAAACCCCATGCACATCCCCCGGGGGCTCTCCAAAAGGCCAAAGACGGCAAAAAATCCCTTAATTGCGGGGATCTTAAACTTCCTCCTGCCAGGCCTTGGCTATGGATACATCGGGAAATGGTATGGCATTATGATCTTTCAGATAGATGTTACCGCGACAGTCTGGCTGTTTAAATACGAAGGGGACAGCAATACATCCGCCATTCTTTTTCCCCTATATCTTCTCCTTGGTCTCCATGCATGGTATGTCACCCGCAAGATGTCTGATTTTTGATTTAATTTTTTTGGGTAATATGCTATTTTAACACCTAAATCTAAAGAAGATTTACGGAGTA
>CAYPEQ010000020.1:0-37654 GCA_964409915.1 uncultured Methanoregula sp.
TGCCGCCAGGTATGGCCGCACTCGGTGCAGCGGAAGAACCGTACTTCGCTTTCATCAGCGGCACGGAGCTGGCGGAGCCACCAGATAGCTAGGTTGTTTTCACATTTGGGGCACTTGATCTGGATCGTGGGCATCGTTTTTACTTTATCATCTTCATCGTCAACGATGGTGATCTCGTTTTCCGTGCGCTTCTTTTCGCGCGTCATGCGTTCAGAGGACTCAATCTTCCTGACATACCCGCATTTGCGGCATTTAAGCTGGCCGCCAGAGGACATCAGCATACTCTTGCATTCCGGGCAAAACATCGGATAACAGTATGGATCATGCTACAAGATTAAACTGATTATCCCGGCTCATCTGCCAAGATCATGTTGTATCCTTGTTTTCCTACCAAATGACATTTGATGGTTTAATCCCTGAAAAAGAATGTGTCAAGGGAGAATCCTTTTTTTGATTAAACGTTTAAGAGCTATATGATGATCGAGTATCTGGTCCTGATCTCCTGTATCGGATTTCTGGCATCCATGGTCCCCGGTCCCCACAGGAAATATGCAGCAATTATCGGCTGGGTCTTTATCGTAGCTTTCCTCTTTTTCGATCTACCGGAATATTTCTCGGAAAGCAATTTCCTGTACCCGATTATGGCCGCGCTTTCAGTTCCCTTCCTCGTCATCACTGTTCGATACCTGCTCGATGAGAACAATACAGTAATGCATCTTACCCGGGCTGCAGCAGTTGCGTTTCTGATCTATGCACCTTTCGCGTACCTTTCCGTAGCCGGCAACTGGCTTATTCTGAGTGTGGTTAACGAAGTCCTGTGGTTGCTCCAGATATTCAACTACCCGGTCCATCTGGAAGCGTGGAATATAATCGCCCAGAATGGGTACCGGGTAGAAATTATCCTGGCCTGCACGGGTATCCAGAGTATTGCGATCATGCTGGGTGTCGCCGCCGCGGTGCCGACAACGTTGAGACAGAAGATATCAGCATTTCTTATCGTCGCGCCAACCATCTACATCCTCAACCTGTTCCGGAACGTCTTTGTGATCATGGCTTATACCGGCCAGTGGTTCCCGTACTGGACTGAAATCGCCGGGAACGGTGAGATCGGATATGAGAGCTTCTTCTGGGCTCACAACGTGATCGCTGAGATGCTGGCGCTTGTTGCCCTTATCATTATTGCATTCGGTCTCTTTACGCTCATTCCCCAGCTTGGCACATTTGCTGATGATCTGTACCAATTATATTACGGAGAGGTCATCCGTGAACTTGACCTGATCCGGCGGAAGTGGCACCATCAGCCTGGTGCTGAGGCGGCAATCGTGCAGGATCCGGGGACAGACGAACCCGAACCCCCGGAAACATAGATTTTTTGTTTTTTAGATGCTGCTGGGATGACAATTGAGGCAGTGGTTTTATATGACGTTCCTTTTCTCGGCCTATAATGTATATAAAGAAAATACCTGCCAAACCGTCAGGATAGGGTACTATAAAGGTAGAGGATCCGCTGGATTGCCGACA
Source organism: uncultured Methanoregula sp. (assembly GCA_964409915.1). Lineage (GTDB taxonomy): Archaea > Halobacteriota > Methanomicrobia > Methanomicrobiales > Methanospirillaceae > Methanoregula. The sequence continues at coordinate 1,522 of CAYPEQ010000020.1, forward strand.
GGTTTGTGCATATGGCAATAATGATTACTGCTACCCAGATAAACCCGGTGACCCCGCCAAGAATCAGGACGAGAAAGGTTTCGGGACGGCCAAAGAAACCCACGCCTTCGAGAGGGTCATCAATTTTACCTTCGACTTTTTCCCGGTACCCGACCTCTGCATAGACAACGGGTTTGATGAATGTGTTCATCAGCGAGCCTGTAATGGCAAGACCGGTGATTGCAAAGTCCACGGTTATCGGGACCGGAAGAATGCCGCTCAAGATAGGTATCCCGGAAAGACCGATCCCGAGAATCACAATGGCATCAACGTATTTGTCAACGATCCAGTCAAAAACTGCTCCGAACTTGGTGGGACAATTGGTACGCCGGGCTATGCTGCCATCTACGAGGTCGAAAAGCGCAGAAAGGAATAAAAACAGGCTGCCAACGAGGAACATGCGTTCCATAAAAAGCACTGCCGCGGAAATCCCCGCGATAAGAGCAAGGAACGAACACTGGTTTGGGGTAATACCGCACCGGACAAAGACCCCGGCGACTGGTTCAAGATACTGTTTGAACCGGGGTCTGAGAGCGGTAATGTTCATAACTCACATCATGGGCATACGAACCATTAATAGTTACGGGAGGATGTCAGGAATCCGGCAATATACGCTACACCCGGTTCTATATTGTCTTTGCGGGAATCACCATATTTTTTACGTCCGTACGTCCAATCAAACAAAAGAGTTGATTGCAATGGTAGCAGCAACGGTTCGCCCACATGTGTTAATGATGTCCGAGATCACCGCTGATGGCAAGCTTACCTTAAAAAAAGGAGCCTCTAGCAAGATCCTGATGAAATACATGGCACATGAGACCGAGATCCTGCTTCATGAAACGCGAGCTGCTTACGATGCGATCATGGTGGGGGCAAACACTATCCGGATCGACAATTCTTTTCTAACCGTCAGGTTCGTTCCTGGTAAGAGTCCGTTGCGTGTCATCCCGTGCAGTATGGCAGATATCCCCCTCGATGCAAATGTGCTTGGCAAAGATGCGCCAACGTTGATTGCCGTCTCAGAACAGGCTCCCAAAGACCGGGTTGCAGCAATACAAGACAAAGGTGTAACCGTGGTCTATGCAGGAAAAGATCACGTCAACCTTTCTGTCCTGATGCGGACGCTCTATACCGATTTCGGGATTAAGAAACTGATGATAGAAGGTGGTCCAACGCTTAACTGGCATATGCTCCATGAAAAGCTTGTTGACGAAATAAGGCTCATCCATCTCCCGTTTATCGTTGGCGGATCGGATACACCATCTCTTGTTGGCGGAATGCATATCAACACTGAAGACGAGATGATCCGGTTAAATCTCAAAAAATATTATATGTGCGGCAGCAACCTCGTTTCTGAGTTTGACGTGCTGTATACCTGAGAGCTTACCCTTATGGAAATCCCCGCTATATACCCTGCAATGACAATACCGTCCCCGCTATCGCACCGTGCTGGCATGAAATGGTTGTTGATTATCCTCGCCGGTCTTTTACTTGTGATCGTTGTTTTTGCGGTCGTGTTCTTTTTCATGGCAAACACCCACGCCGGTGTGAAAGTTATCCGGATGGAAGGTACACTTTCGACAGGCGATTTCTCCACCGCTGATAGTGTAGGAAGCGAATATGTTGGCAACCAGCTGAGGGAAGCGGCTGATGACCCGACCGTCAACGCTATTGTTCTCCGGGTCGACAGCCCGGGAGGGACACCGGCAGCGGCAGAAGAAATTATCGGTGATATGGAGTATGCAAAGACCAAGAAACCGGTCGTCGTCTCCATGGGAGACATGGCCACTTCTGCTGCATATTACGTAAGCGCCCATGCAAACAAGATTTACGCGGATCCTGATACGTTAACCGGGGCTGTCGGTGTTATATGGATATTTACTGACATGAGCGGCGCGCTGAACCAGGAAGGATACAACATAACTGATGTTAAATCCGGGGCCTTCAAAGATATGGGGACAACGTCTCGTGCTCTTTCTCCCTCTGAACAGGTATATGCCCAACAGATCGTCAATGAGAGTTTTAACAGGTTCATTAACGATGTGATGACACAGCGGATGATCGCGCGATCGGATATTGATGATGGCCGGGTAATCCGGGGCGAAGATGCGTTGAAGCTCAATCTTGTCGACCAGCTGGGTAATCTTAATGACGCCATCGCAGGGGCCCAACAGTTAGCAGAGCAACGAAAATAACCCAATCCAGTTCTTCTTCTTTTTTTATCGGATCATCAGCGTCTTATCATTGGCAGGGATCCTGAATCAGGTTTTTCGTAAAGAAAAATAGGTTATACCATCCGGATTGGATCGGCTTTCATATATTCCCGGCAGACCGTAGTCGCATAATGGCCCGGGGGCAGCGAAAAGGCCAGGTGTACGCATGTCCCTTCGACAGAGGCTTGGATCTCTGTTTTCAGGGCAATCGGGCGCCATGCACCGTCAAATTTAGTCTGGACAAACACCGACGCTCGGCGAAAGTCTTCGGTTGTTATCCCGAGATCGGTAAGCATGGTTCTTGTGACATCATTACCCGTGAGAGTCCCGGGTTCATCTTTTCCTGGCATAAAGAGTGCTATGGTACATCTTCCCCGGGCCAAGTGGAGGGACACCGCCGGGATGTTTTGCATGGTAACGGTGTCGGTGCGACCGTTTGCAAATATCAGGTGGTCCCCTGGCACCGGTTCTGTCAGACCCGTGCCTCCTGCAAGCCGGTATGAAAGGGCGCGGTTAAAAAGGTACGACTGAAATGCCGAAACAAACATAGAAAGGAGCTTTGGTGGCAGTTGCCGGAGTGCACCGGCATAATCCCCCGGGCACGACTGGAGATGAGAAAGCATTGAACGTTCAAAAGACATCTGAACCGGCAGTTCACGAAGGGCGATCGCCGGATCCCGGGTTTCCCAGAATGTGGTTCTAGCCTTTTGGACAGCATCTTTCTCGTGGGGAAATGCCAGACCTACATACGTGGCGACTGCCTGTTCATATTCGCCGTGTAGGATGAGTTCCCCAATCCGGTGTGTCAGGGGACGGATAACGCCGAAGCGCTGGAGACCAAAATAATTAGGCATAGCTAATGCTGCCGTTTCTGTTACGGAAGCGACCCTGTTCTCCAGATCATCAGGGTCTGCATCCCGGATACGGATAGCAAACCTGTTTCCTCCGAGATCGCCAAGGGAAAGTTGTTCGTTCGCAATCCCGACAGGTTCCAGCGTAATGTCTTTGAGATACAGTGCCGCGATCTCTTCTGCCGTGACTTTATAGAACGAAATCAACTGGGTTGTACGGGCGTTCCGGTCTTTGGTACCTGCCCAGCCGATACGCCGGTGGCTTATGCCGAGCCTGCGGGCGATTTCTTTTACTGCATGCTGAAGTTCCCAGTTGGATTTCGTAAGCCGGCAGATAAGGTAAGGTCCAGATGTACCCTTTTTCTCAAGAGGAATCTCATCGACAATGAAATCCTCCGGGACGGACCGGAGGATCCCTCCTATGCCCGGGGTAACTGTTGCATAATACTGCATCCCCAGCTCGCGTTCAAGCGCAAACGGACTTTCCATCATAAAAGCGAAAGCGATCCGGTAATCTTATCGAGCTCGTCAGATTTTGCCGGTCCAAGACCAAGTGCCGTGATCGTACCGGGAGGAATCTCGGTCATGCCGGCATCTTGGATAAGAGATGTGGATATGCCCGCACGTTCTGCGATAACCTTGATCTCAAAAAGGGTTCGTTCGCTGTCCGCTTTAAGAACAACTTTCTTCTGTCCTTCTGCCTGCCAGGCCTTGCGGACTGTTTTATCAGCACTTTCGAAAGCCCCGATGGACGCGTGCGCTGCCTGTGCACATTTCTTGCCGCAGCTCATCTTCACGTCATTTCTCACAATAAGGCACTGTTTATACCGGAAATCAGGTTCGGATTTTTGCATTTTGTTATTTTCGGATATGTGATGCATCTTGAAAATCTCTTTCGTTTGGGCGGGGATTAACTTTGGTGTTGCATTCTAAACACTATGGCTCGTTGAAAGACCCCAATCATAATTGTGGTTTGGTTCCGTGCATAAGAAAGTACGGCGAAAGATGGAGGAACCTCTTTTTTTATTGTATTCATCTCATTAAGGTGGAAGATGGAAGAAGGGTGTAGTGTGGCAGGGATTATCGTTAAGAGGGCTGGGGACAAACAGGCACATTAACCGATATAAGCGGGGCAAGGGAAATGATAAACGAAGAACGTGATACCTTTCAAGAGGGTATCGATAAGATACAGGAGAAAATTGACAAATACCGACACGGAACCTTTGAGCGCAGACACTGGGAGAAGACAATGGCTGAATACCTGAAAAACGGGGGACGCTAATCCGGCAGCATCATTTACATTCCGGGCAGTACTGCCACTGGATTTCCTGTAAATTCAATAAAAAACTCGCAAATTCGATAAAAAACAATAACATTTTCTTTTAAAACTAATTTAAATCCCAAATTTTAACCAATTTAATGCTCTGTAGAAAACCTCAAGGATGAGAAAAAGTAAGGACCAGTAAATGTTACAGACAATCATTTTGATAGCGATTTCTTTGATCTGAATTCTGAATTTTCTTGCTTTAAGATCCCCCCTGAACTTTCTTTTCAGGACGGAAAATTTAGTTTCTACGATTTGTCTTCGAGGATAAATCGTGTCATTGAACTGTTGAGCCATTTCCTGACGGTAAGTACCCCCAACAATCTCGTTATTCCAGGAGCGGATAGGAATAACGGAATTGGCATGAAGGTCATCTCGGATCTGTCGATGAATAGGTTCAGAGTCGTATCCTTTATCCATCACGTAACAATCGGATTTTCTGATTTTGTGACATTGTCGGAGTAATTTCACTGCATGTCGGGTATCGTGGACCCGGCTGTTCGAGGCAACAAATCCAGTAATCACCTGTTGCTCGGTATCAACTGATATCGAAGTTTTTAGGAAATGTTTTCGGATCTTACCGGTTCGTTCGGAGAAATAATGGCTACAGTACCCGCTGGTAAAACCGGATGAATCGATGGCGGTTATGGGAATAATATCGTCGTAAGAGTAGAATAGGTTCACAGTCTTTTTGAATGTGAACCGGAGATAGAGAGTTTTTATCCGACTGATAAATTTCTGGAGCGTTGTGAAATGAGGTACTTCGGATAGATCAAGACTTTCCTGAACTTCGGCCATATCTCCGACATCTTCGATGAATTCCCGGTAGTGCTGGTTACGGTAATCTTTGAACAAAATCAGGACGAGAAGTTGGTGTTGGGTGTAGATCTTCTTTGAAAATTTACAGGAATACGGATTGAGATGCGTTGACGTTACGATAGAAATGGCTGCTTGGATAAACCTGATATTCCGGCTCACTGATTTCTTAATTGTCTCCTCTTTCTTTGACTTCACATCAAGAAAAGGAGACGCTGTACCTTAGATCTTTCGGTCGTCGGTACAATCTCTTTTGAATTAGGATTTCCACTGAGCACAATTTAATAAAAATAGGTGCCTTCACCGTTTTTATGCTATTGGTTTCAGGCACCACCCTTAATGTTTTTAAGTTGTCGTGCTGCCTGATCGTGACGCGGATTAAGTTCTAGCACCCGGTTATAGGCAGCGATAGCATCGGAACTTCGCCTAGTTTTTTTGAGAATAAATCCTTTATAAAGCCAAGCTTCGAGAGAAACGTCATCGAGCGCTATTGCCTTATCACACGAGGTGATTGCCTCGTCATGCCTCTCCATCATCACTAGTACTTTTGCACGATTTATCCACACAAGAGCATTTTCCGGATCGATCTCAAGGGATTTTTCATAGGCAAAAAGGGCTTCATCATATACGCCGGATTTCTTTCTCGCATCCCCAAGAAATTGCCAGGCATGAGCATTTTCATATTCAATTTCAAGAATTCGTTCAAAAAGTTCGGTCGCATCCTTGTACCGTCCGGTTTTCATATAGAGATCCCCGAGCAGGCACAATTGGTCCGGGTCCATTTCTTCATCCGGATTCTGCTCCATTTCCCGGATTGTCTCATTGTATGAACTGCACCGGGGTGAATGGGATAAGGGAGCCTCAATCGGTTCTTGTTCTGCAAATTTCAATGAAGAACTCGCGGGGATAACCGGATTCATATGTGGCAAACTGATAGTGCTGGTGTTCTTCGGACTTACCTTGATCCGGTCTAATTCCTCATCCAAACGTGGAGATCCAGATATTTTTACTGCGGATTGGGGGATGACCTGTTTTGATGGTGTTGAGGGTTTCGGAGCTGGGGAAATAGGTTCTTTTGTCGTTGGCGTCTGCATGGTTAGTGCAGAACCAGATACCTTTGCTACCGGTTTAATGATCTCCTGTTGGTAGGGAAGGGGAACCTCCCGCACCATCACCGGTGTAGTGGGACTGTTTGTGAGGGGCCCACCACCAGATTTGTGCTGGATGTTATCCTTTCCAGAAATTGGGGATTTATCCAAACGGACATTGCCGACCTTTTTCCGTGCGACACTGATCCCGATCAATGCGTCAACATGTCTGGGATCCAGGTACAGCACTTTCTCATATGCAAGGAGTGCATCATCATATTTTTGGAGGATAGCAAGAGTGAGACCTTTGGCATACCATGCCTGTATGAGGTTGGGGTGGATTACAAGTGCACGGTCATAGAGCACAAGTGCCTGGGTATGTTTTCCAAAACCTGAATAGATAAGGCCTTTATACACGAGTGCATCGGGAAGATTGGGATCAATACCAAGTGCCTGGTCAAAATATTGTAATGCTTCTTCAAACGATCCAATCTGATAGAGTGCATAGCCTTTAAGACGTGAAGTATGCGCGTTGAGGGGATCTTTGGTCATCAGTTTATCCAGAATATCAATTGCATCGAGATAATATCCCTGCCGGCAGAATTCCTCTGCCTTAAGGTACATCGATTCCGAATCGGTTGCTTTTTTTTTCAGGATCTTTTCAATGACTCCCATAGGAAACCACCGCAGTCGCCGCGTTTAGGTCATGCAACGCCTTTCTCTTTCTTGTTGACCTGTTTCCAATCTACCGATTCTTTGTTAACCGGGCAGAATTTCATATCAATATCTTCAAGAGTCGTTAACATGCAGGGCTTTTTACAGCGTTCGCATCTGAGTATTCTCATATTATTTTCCGACATTGCTCACGAATACGTTAGCACTAAGATATAGGTTATCTTAAATCGTATATATCTTTTTGATTTGTTCTATATTTACAGAATTAACTATAGATATTTCATAAATTATATGTGGAGTACTTTCCTGTTTATGAAATAAATAAAAACAATATTTTGAGTTTTTTATTGATCAGTCACAAATGAGTTCTTCCGAGTCTGAATGTAACCTCAGTGACGTTGCCTGAAATTAAAAGTTACAACTCACAGAAAGGTACTATCATCATACCAAACTTAATTACAGGGAATTCTCTATACCCCTTTGGGAGACCGACTTTGGCTAAAGCCACGCAAAAGATGCCTGTGCTCTTTATCGGGCACGGATCGCCAATGAACATGGTACTGTCAAACCGGTTTACACGGAGCCTTGAGGATCTCGGCGCGACTCTGCCCCGGCCTGATGTCATCATGGTTATATCGGCACACTGGCTGACCCGGGGAAGCTTTGTTACCTGTACGGACAAGCCCCGGGTAATCCATGACTTCTATGGATTCCCCGATGATCTCTATAAAGTTACCTATGAAAGCGACGGAGCGCCTCTTTTTGCAAAACATGTAACGGAACTAAGTGCAGGTGCTATCCGGTGTGACCGTAGCTGGGGACTCGATCATGCCTCTTATTCTATCCTGCGACATATGTTTCCCTTGGCAGATATACCGGTCTTCGAAATGAGCCTGGACTATGCTATTAACGACGGGCATTCCAGACCGATTCAGTATCATTACGATCTTGGTAAGAAACTTTCTCTCCTTCGGGATATGGGCGTCCTTGTCATAGGCAGCGGGAATATGGTTCATAATCTTAATCTTGTTAACTTTTCCGATATGGACGCGCCGCCATCTGAATGGGCAGTAAAGGCAGATGAATGGATGCGATCTAAAATCGTTTCTGGAACGCATGAAGATCTCATCGATTTCCCTTCAAACGGGGGAGATCTGGCCATCCGGGCTGCCCCAACACTCGATCATTATCTCCCGATGATCTATACCCTTGCGTTTCAGGAAAAAGGAGAGCCCATACGGTTTACCTATGAAGGGTTCCAGAATGGGTCCCTATCGATGAGATGTTTTAAGATAGGGTAAGAAAGAATGGCCGTAGGGGTTTAAAACCCAATCATATACCCATATCGTGAATATACTTCTTTTACCAGATCGCCAACCTTCGGGTTCCCCCAGTCATGCATCCATTCCGAGACAAGTGATTCGACCGTAATAGGGATCACACCCGCCTGAAGCATTCTTTTGATCCCGAACTTGTGGGCATCGGAGGTAGAGTCGCCGGCAGCGTCCATTAATCCATACACTTCGTATCCTTCTTTTAACGCGTGGAGAGCGGTATAGGCAAAACACATGCTTGTCCACAGGCCAGAGATTACCATTTTCTTCCTTTTGGCATTCTCTGCTGCATTCCAGGTCTTCTCATCATCAAAAGCATCAAACCCAAGAACCTTGCGGGAGTATACTTCCTGTCCCGGGAATAATCTGGTAATTTCCGGCATAAACTCCCCGTTACTTGAGGGATTGATAGATGACAGCACTACCGGGATCGAGAGAATACTTGCCGCTTTTGCCGCACAGTACGCGGCATTCCGGATAATGGTCTTATCCCCTGATGCTACACCTTTGAACATCGTAGACTGATAATCGACGAGTATAAGTATGCTGTTCTTATCGGTCAGCAGCTCCAGACAACCTTTTGGTACATTTGTCATAATTTTGCTCCTTCGTAGGACAAGAATGTGCATTCGCTTATAATTATATTAAACATTGGGATGTTGCATAATCCGCTAAAGACTCATCTGGCAGGAACTCCAACCATAGAAATGAAGTACTTCATGGACAGCTTTCGACCTGACCGGATAATCCGTTCCCGCCGCCGGACCATTTCGCTTGAGATCACTCCCGATGCAACACTCGTCGTTCGTGCCCCGTTACGGGTTACGGACAAATGGATACTGATGATTATAGAAGAGAAACGTGGTTGGATCGAAAAGAAGATTGCCGAAACAAAAAACCGGCCGGCATCCGGTGAAAGACACTTTGTCCGCGGCGAAGAGTTCCTGTTCCTCGGGAGATTGTACCCTCTTGAAGTTCTGGAGGGAAGTAATGCCGGGATCTCCCTTGGCGATCGGCTCTATATAGGTGAAGGACGACTGCCGGAGTGTCGTGAGCTCCTTAAGCAGTGGTATGCAGAAAAAGCGGCTGAAATCCTTCCAGCCCGGGTCGCCGGGATCGCAGCAATTCTCGATTATGTTCCAAAAAAAATACGGATCTCGGATACACGAAGGCGTTGGGCTTCGTGCAGTTCGACCGGAACGCTATCATTCTGCTGGCGTCTTATCCTTGCCCCTCCGGAAGTTATTGATTACGTCGTTATTCACGAACTTGTTCATTTGCGCCAGCCTGATCACTCTGATCGTTTCTGGGCAAAAGTCGAAAAGGCGATGCCGGAGTATCAACATCACCGTCGCTGGTTACGTGAGAACGAACGGATGCTTGCAATTTGACCCGGCAGGAATGCCTGAAACATAAGACAGCCGGTTTTTGCTATTTTCTCATATCTGCTGTACATCATCTCAATATACTTTTTAGTGCAATGATAATTCAAGGAAGTACCTGATGGCGCGTGTTCTTGTCTCACCACTGAACTGGGGTCTTGGCCATGCCACGCGCGATATTCCGGTGATCCGGACCCTGCGCGATCACGGTCATGAAGTTACAATCGCAGCATGTGGTAATGCCCTTTCTGTGCTTAGACAGGAATTCCCGGATGCTCCCTATATCGACTATCCTGACTATTCAGTTGCTTTTAGTTTTGGTCGGTTTTTTGTTCCCCGGTTCTGTGCGTCCCTGCCTTTCATGCTCAAAGCGGTCGCACGCGAGCATGCGACACTGGAATCTATCCTGTCAAAAGACCGGTACGATCTTGTTATTAGTGACAACAGGCTTGGTGTTTATTCTTCCCAGGTCCCATCAATTTTTATCTCCCACCAACTCCATTACCACCTGCCACTTCTGTACTGGCCTGCTGAGCTGCTCGCTATTCCGGCCAATATGTTTCTCCATGAGCGATACAACCGCATCATCGTACCTGACAATCCCCCCGGGGAGGTTTCCCTTGCAGGAAAACTTTCGTTGCCGCAGACTGACGTCGCAAGGGATCGTGTTTTCTTCTCAGGAATTCTCTCTGGTACCCATCAGATTGCATGCGCCAAGGATCTGGATTATCTTGTTATTATTTCCGGGCCCGAACCTCAAAGGACGATACTCGAAAAGATTATCCTTTCAAAGATCGGCGAACTTGATGGTTCAGGAGTTGTACTACTGGGGAGTCCACAAGGACAAAAAGCGGCAGTCCGGCGAGGGGAATGGACCTGTATCCCTTATGTTCCTACCGAAGTAAAAACCGAACTTATGAACCGGGCACGGTGTGTAATATGCAGATCGGGTTATACGACGCTCATGGAACTTGCCGAACTGGGAAAAAACCGTGCTCTCCTGATTCCGACACCTGGACAAACTGAGCAGGAATATCTTTCGTGGTATTATCGCGAGAAAAGGTGGTATTATTCGGAAAATCAGAAACACCTGGATCTTGCAGACGATGTTGCAAAGACAGCGGATTTCCCGGGTTTTCCGGCAATGTCTAGGACGGCGGATAACACAAAAAGGCTCTATAATGAGCTGCTGGCAGGGTATCTCGAATGAGCACATTTATGGATGATCTGATTATTCCCGGGGCAATTGGTCTTGTTGTGCTCTATACCGGTATTGCTCTGATCGTGTACGCCATTCTCCTGATATTTTATCTGATGTTTGAGGCGGCGATAAACGACAACTATATCGTACTGTGTGAGTTTGCTGTCGGCATTGCCAGTGCTATTCTTGCATATGTACTCATTGGGCTGTGGCTTCGCCGGAATGGTACTATATAAACAGTCCCGGCAGTCAGCATCAAAGAATCCCTAAAAAAATGTTTTTCCCGGTGATTCATCCGGATAGTATTAACCTATGCGGTTTTTGCCAGATTTACCCGCTCTAATGCGAGTGCTGCCTGGTTTGCAAATGCAGTAAGTATCCGGGACTGCTCATAGGTGATAACACCGGTGGGATCAATTGGTTGTACTGCTAATATCCCAAGAACACCCCGGGTACTCCGGAGCGGGATATACCTGAGTTTTGATCCATGCAGGGTATCAGTATCGTATCCTGCAATGGATCCATGCTGGAAAGCCCATGTTGCAACGGCAATGTCATCTACATCCATGACAAGCCCCGGGGTCTTTGCCTGCACGACAAGCAGACCATTTTCCGGAATGAAAAAGACGCTTTCCCACTGGAAAATTTCCCGTATATGCTGGCCGACAGCTCTCATAATTGCAGCAGCATCCATCGCTATTGCAAGATCCTGTGAGAGTGCATAAAGGGTGCTTGTTTCTTTCTCACGAACCTGAGCTGCATCGCCATGTTTCTTGGCACGGGTGACAAGCATACTGATGACCGTTCCAACAATAATCATGCCAAGGAAAGTGACAAGATACTGGGTATCAGAAAGCCGGAACGTCAGATAGGGTGGTACAAAGAAGAAGTCAAAGGCAATCACACCGACGATTGAGGTAAAGATTGCAGCCTTGAGACTGCGCTTGAATGCGATAACGACAACCGCAAGCAGGTAAAACATCAGCTGGTTGACCGGGGAAATGAGGGGGTGGAACAACCAGCCGAAGATGGTAACCGCCACGACAAGAGTCAGGCTGTCTACATAATCCCGCGGCGGTGTTGCTGGAAACAGGGGTTCGGTTGCCACCGGTTTTTCCGGAAGATCCTTACCGCTGCTGATAACATAAACATCGATAGGTCCGCTGTTGTGAATCAGCTGGTCAACAACCGATCCAAAGACAAATTCCTGCCATCGGGGACGCAGAGTCTTACCTATAATGATCCGGGTTACATTGTGCTGACGTGCGTACTCTAGGATCGTGTTGGCGACGTTGAGTCCGAACAGGGTTGTCGTGATTGCCCCCATTTTCTCCGCAAGCTGAAGCGAACGATCGACTTGTTCTTTTGCTTCCCGCGAGAGCCGGTGATGCGTTGGCGTTTCGATATAGATAGCGCACCAGCGTGCATTAATGCGGTCGGCCTGCCTGCGGGCGGTGCGGATAAGCCTTTCAGCAAGCGGGCCGGGGCCAATGCAGACGAGCAGGAATTCGCCGACCGGCCAGGGACCAGGAATTGAACGCGTCTGCATGTAAGCAAGCATCTGGTTATCGACACGTTCTGCTGCCCGGCGCAGCGCAAGTTCACGAAGTGCATAGAGATTACCCTCATTAAAGAACTGCTCGATCGCCCTGGCCGCCATATCAGGAACATAGACCTTTCCTTCGCGGAGGCGCTGGAGTAGTTCAGGAGGCGCCAGATCTACGACTTCGATCTCGGATGCCTCATCAATTACCCTGTCAGGGATTTTCTCTTTTATGATGACTCCGGTAATCCGGGCCACCACATCATTAAGGCTTTCGATGTGCTGTACGTTAAGCGTGGTATAGACGTCGATACCTGCTGCAAGAAGTTCTTCTACGTCCTGGTACCGTTTAAGATGTCGGGATCCAGGCACATTTGTATGAGCAAGTTCATCTACAAGCACCAGAGAAGGATGTGCAGTAAGGATGGCGTCCAGGTCCATTTCGGTAAGTTTAACGCCATGGTATTCAGTAGTGCGGACGGGGATGACCGTGAGTCCTTCCATGAGCTGCTCAGTCTCTTTTCTGCCATGATGTTCGATGTATCCTATCCTGACATCAATACCCTCATCTTTTTTAAGATGCGCAGACTTGAGCATCTCATATGTCTTTCCGACCCCTGCAATATATCCTAAAAAAATCTTAAGTTTGCCCTTCGTATTTTGTAGTTCTTCTTTCTGAACGCAGGCAAGCAAAGTGTCGGGATCCGGGCGTTGATCATGACGGCAGTCAAGTGGATTTGTCACAGACTTGTCACACTCCCAAGAATACAAGCAGTATATCAATAATCTTTATGCCGATAAACGGTGCTATGATTCCTCCAACCCCGAAAATCAGGATGTTGTTACGTAACGCTTCTTCTGCAGACATCGCACGGTATTTTACTCCTCTCAGGGCAAGCGGTATAAGGAGGACGATAATAATTGCATTGAAAATGACTGCCGAAAGAATCCCGTTGTGAAGCCCCAGAATATTGAGTGCGGAAAGCGACGGATACGTACTGGCAAAGGCAACCGGTATAATAGCGAAATACTTGGCAATGTCGTTTGCAATGGAGAACGTCGTCAGGGCTCCTCTTGTCATGAGCAGCTGTTTTCCGATTTCCACGATCTCGATAAGTTTGGTCGGGTTAGAATCGAGATCGATCATATTGGCTGCTTCGCGTGCCGGCTGCGTACCGGTATTCATGGCAACGGCGACATCTGCCTGGGCAAGTGCCGGGGCATCGTTTGTCCCGTCACCGGTCATCGCTACCATCCGACCGCCAGCCTGGTATTCCCGGATCAATTTTAACTTACTCTCAGGCGTGGCCTCAGCGAGGAAATCATCGACACCCGCTTCAGCCGCAATCGTCGCCGCAGTAAGCCGGTTGTCGCCGGTAATCATGACCGTCTTGATGCCCATCTTCCTGAGCTGGACAAAGCGTTCCTTTATCCCGCCTTTTACGATATCTTTTAAGTGAATAACACCGAGCGCCTTTCCATTCTGTGCTACAACGAGTGGTGTTCCGCCAGCCCGGGAGATAGTATCTACAGCTTCCCTGAGTTGATCGGAAACGACATTTCCGCTGGCTTGAATGTACTTATATAAGGCATCAGCAGCGCCTTTCCGTATATGGAGATCGCCTTGGTCGACCCCACTCATCCTTGTCTGGCTTGAGAATGGGACAAACTGCATTCCGGCTTCATCACCAGATGCACCGACCGTTCTTCCGCGGAGGCCGTACTTCTCTTTAGCCAGAACTACGATACTTCGGCCTTCGGGGGTTTCATCGGCAAGAGACGCCAGCTGAGCGACACCCGCAAGGTCTTCTATTGTGGTCCCGTCCACCGGGATAAATTCGACTGCCTGCCGGTTCCCGAGCGTGATCGTACCGGTCTTATCGAGGAGGAGAACATCCACATCACCGGCAGCCTCGATAGCACGGCCCGAAGTCGTAATTACATTCCTCTGGATCAGTCGATCCATTCCTGCAATACCGATAGCGGAAAGGAGCCCGCCAATTGTTGTCGGTGCAAGACAGACAAAGAGCGCAACCAGCACCGTTATGGATATCGTCGTTCCAGCTCCTACCGCCTGAACGCTGTATCCGGAAAATGCATAAAGGGACGCTGCCACGACAATGAATACGGTAGTCAGGCCGAGCAGCAGGATATTGAGCGCGATCTCATTTGGCGTTTTCTGGCGCTTTGCCCCCTCGATCAGGCTAATCATGTGATCGAGGAACCCTTCACCGGGGTTTGCACTTACCTTGACAATCAACCAGTCGGAGAGAAGGGCGGTCCCACCTGTAACGGCACTGCGATCCCCGCCGGCTTCCCGAATAACCGGGGCACTTTCACCGGTAATTGCACTCTCGTTAATCGATGCGATACCTTCGAGAATCTCACCGTCAACCGGGATGAGGTCTCCGGCCCTGACATAGAACAGTTCGGATTTTTGCAGGATAGAAGACGAGACTATTTCGAAATCTGATTCCTGCGGTTCGCTCCCTTTGATTATTTTGTATTTTGGTTTGAGTCTTTTTGCGGTCGTGTCTTGCCGCATCTTACGAAGAGATTCAGCTTGCGCTTTACCCCGGCCTTCAGCAAGTGCTTCTGCAAAGTTAGCAAAAAGCACCGTGAACCAGAGCCATGCAGAGATAGCGCCGATAAAACCAGCTGGTGCCTCTCCTGGGCCGATGAGTGCCTGAAAATAAAGTATTGTTGTGATGGCACTACCGACTTCCACGGTAAACATTACCGGGTTATTAATGAGCGTCCGCGGATCGAGTTTGAGAAATGCATCCACGACTGCACGCTGGTAAAGACCAGGGATTGCCGTAGCATTACGCGGCTTTTTAGTGTCAGACATGGATCAGCCCTCCCGCGACCATACCCATATATTCTGCGATCGGGCCAAGTGAAAGTGCCGGCAGGAAACTGAGCGCTCCGATGATAATAATGACAAACACCAGCCACAAAATGAACAGTGGCCGGTGATCCGACAGCGTTCCTTCACTTGGGGGAACAATCTTTTTTGTGACAAGTGATCCAGCGAGTGCGAGTGTCAGGATAATGACTAAATAGCGCCCGATAAACATCGCAATTGCTGTTGTAATGTTGTAGAACAGGGAATCTGCATTCAGACCGGCAAAAGCACTACCGTTATTCTGGGATGCTGAGGTATATGCGTATAGAATCTCAGTAAATCCATGCGGTCCTGGGTTGAAGACGCCGGCCTGGCCGGCGCTCGTGAGGACGGCAAGAGATGTAAAGCCGAGGATCATGATGATGGGGATGAGGATAATAATGGTGGCCATCTTCATTTCCCGTTGCTCAATCTTCTTGCCATAGAGCTCCGGTGTCCGCCCGACCATAAGGCCGGCAATAAACATTGCAATAATAACAAAGATGAGCATTCCGTATAAGCCGGATCCGACACCACCAAACACAACTTCGCCAAGATGTATGTCAAAAAGGACAATCCCGCCGGCTATGGGCATAAACGAATCATGCATAGAGTTGACGGCACCGCAGGAGGTACTTGTGGTTATAACCGCAAAAAGGGCCGAAGGAACAATGCCGAATCTTACTTCTTTTCCTTCCATGTTCCCTCCTGACTGGAGATGTGAGGGAGCCTGATCGACCCCGAGCGGAGTGAGTATCGGGTTTCCACTCTGTTCTGACCAGATGGCAAGGCCGGTCAGTGGCAGGAAAATAAGTGACATCGCGATAAGGAGAGCAACACCTTTGCGCCTTGAACCAATCATTGTCCCAAACGTGATACAGAGCGCAGCCGGGATAATGATCATAGCAAGCATTTCAATAAAATTAGAGAACGGTGTCGGATTTTCGAAAGGATGCGCCGAGTTGGCATTGTAATATCCACCACCATTTGTGCCGAGCATCTTGATAGCGATCTGCGAGGCGACCGGCCCGAGCGGGATAGTCTGAGTGGTTACAAGATTGCCGGAAGAATCGTTCATTGGGTTAAGCAGGGGAACCGTGACCGGTCCGCTAAATGTCTGGGGGGTTCCTTGTGAAACGAGCACGAGGGATATTACCAGTGCAAGGGGAATTAGAAGAATGACGGCTCGTACCAATAGCACCCAGAAATTTCCTATCGTTGTAGCCGATCGTCTCATAAATGCATAGATTAGCGCGATAAGAACGGCTACTCCGACTGCAGCCGAGATAAAATTCTGGACTACAAGACCTACCATCTGGGTAAAATAACTGACTGTTACTTCCGGCACATATGCCTGCCAGTTGGTGTTAGTCGCAAAACTGATCGCGGTATTCAAAGAAAGATCCCATGGTACAGCCCCAAGCCCTGCCGGGTTAAGCGGAAGGAACTGCTGAACGAGCTGTATGACAAAAACAACGCCAATGCAGGGGATGGCAAAGACCATGACGGCTACAGCAAATTCCTTCCAGTCCATCTCCTCCCCAACGGAGACACCGCAGATTGTTAGGACTTTTTGTTCGAAAAAGTCTATGACCGGAGAGAGGAAATTCGGCTTACCGGTAAAAATTTTAGCCATCCACGATCCGAGAGGAACGGTGATAAGTGCGACTATGAAAATAAAGAGGAGCACCTCGATCCAGTCCTGTATCTCCATACCAAAGAGTAAATCCGGGCCACGATTTGCTGGGATAGATGTTGAACCTGACAGTTGTTTTGCAGAGATAGCATGGGTACTGAGATCGTCAAGTGCAAGGTTCAGCGAGAGAACGTTTACCCGTGACTGACCGAATATCCCGAATTGGCGGGGTTCTATCTGTGCATTAACAAGTGCAGTGACATCGGCCTGTGAGAGGTTGCGTTCACGGGCAACACGGGGTACCTGGTAGTACGCGGCTGCGACTGATATATCGGGATCAAGGCCGCTGCCCGAAGTGGTGACGAGATCCACGGGGATTTCGTTGGTATTATTGGGATCTATTGCGTGGAGAGCTTCGACCCGGGCCTGTACCTGCTGTTCAAGCACTGGGTTATTGGGGCCTAGATTAGATCCGGTTGAAGAACCTGCATTGTCGGGTACCGGCGAAGTTGCCGAAGGGCGCCCCCAGAAATATTGGGGGGACGAGAAAGGTTGGCCTATCTGTGACGAGCCGACAACATTGCCGTTGTGTACGAGAAGATCCCCGTTTGCCTGGACCGGAAAAGCCACCTGTGCGATACCGGTGACTACAAGCGGATAAAGAACGCCTACCACGAGGGTAAGCAGGAAAAAAATCAGAACCGCAGGTTTTATCTGTTTTTTGATCATTGCCCCGATTGAATCGGTAGTCATGGAACGATTACCTCACCTATGTCTCATCAGACCGGATTTTCATGCCGGCAGGTTCGCTTGTAGCTGTTTTGCTGCTTGGTATAAATATGCCCTTGTTCTTGGGTCACTGCTAACGCCGCCTAACAGGATTTCTTGGGGGGCAGTCCTTTTGATAAACCGAAACAAGCAGACAGATATTATACGGATACGCTGCCGAAGTATTTACTCTGTTGATTTCAGGCAAGCGATAAACATTGTTTGCATATTCTTGCAGATGAGCCGACAGTAAAGTCCTGTATGTTTTGGTTCAGGTGCAGTGACAGACCGAGCAGAGCTCCGGTATCTCTCCTGAGTGGCCTTCCCATTCTTTTTTACCTTGACAAAGAACACAGGCAAAGTCCCCAATATCAGCGCTGTCGACTACGCGGTGTGTTACGGTGATACAGGGAATCTGCAACTTTTTGACAAATTCACGGACAAGATCTTTTACGACTTTTGTACTGTCAGCGTCGAGCCCGGTAAACGGTTCGTCGAGCATCAAAAGAGCGGGTTCGATTGCAAGAGCACGGGCAAGTGCAACCCGTTGTTTCTGTCCTCCGGAAAGATTCCCTGCTTTTACCCCGATTAAATCTGCGATATGCATGTGCTCTGTCCAGTACGCAACGCGTTCCGCTATGACCTGACGCGGGAGGTGCCTGGCGCGAAGACCGAACGCGATGTTATCGCGTACAGACATGTGGGGGAATACAGCTGAGTTCTGGAGCACGTACCCGATCCGGCGATCTTCTGCCGGGATATCAATATTATCCGTGCTTTTGAACAGGCATTCGTTGTTGAGGGTGATTGAAGCAGTATCCGGTATGAGGAGGCCGGCGATAATGTTAAGGGTCGTGGATTTCCCAGAACCGTTTACACCCATCAGGACCGTGACCTCACCGGCCTTTACACTCAGCTCCAGGTCAAGCGTGTAGTCACGCAATTTTTTTACTATGACTGCTTCAAGCATGTTTTGCCTCCTGTCTCTGGATTAGCCGCACAGCAATCATGATTCCAAAAGAGATAATCACAAGCAGGATTGAGATTGTCAGCCCCACATTGATATTGGTACCCTCCATGCCAACATAGACTGCAAGGGGCATTGTCTGCGTCACTCCGGGAAGATTACCGGCAAACATGATAGTCGCCCCAAATTCGCCAAGTGCACGTCCAAAGGTCATGACTGCACCGGAAATCAGGCCACCGGCTGTCATAGGAACGGTGACCCTGGTGAGGATCCGGAGTGACGAAGCACCAAGAGTCCTGGCGGTCTGCTCGTATGCCGGGTCAAGCTGTTCAAAAAGCGATTTTGCCTGACGCAGATAGAACGGTGATGCCACAAAAATCTGTGCCATGATCACCGCAAGTGTTGTGAATGCGATCGTGATTCCGTACATGTTGAGGTACATGCCGAGTATTCCGACCCTGCCCCAGAGTACGAGGAGGGCGACACCCGCTACCGCTGGGGGAAGGACAAGTGGAAGATCGATGAGGGTATCAACAATCATTTTTCCCGGGTATGAATACCGTGAGTGAAAATAGGCAAACGGCGTCCCGACAAGAACGACTATGGTGAGGGTAATGCATGTGGTAAACAAGCTTAGCCAGAGTGCGCTTACGACATCTGGATTGTTGAGTGTCGCAAAGAACAGACCCGGCGTCATCCGGAGAAAAAGTGCAACAATAGGCAGGGCAAGATACAACGTAACTGCAGCGATTAGTATCCCTGCTGCAAGGTATGTAACCTTCTGGCGGTAGTTTCTTAACCGGAAACGATCAGGGATCATAAGGTTTTACGCTACCGGCGGATTTGCCGGCCGGCCCGGCTCACTGAATAAAAAGGTGAGATATTTTTTCTTTACGGGGCTGAGAAACCGTACTGCGCCAGTATCTGCTGGCCAGCAGATGAGAGCATAAACTGCTCGAATTCGGCGGCCGCTGCCTGGTTTTTGCTTCCCTTAAGAACAGCTATCGTGTAGGTCTGGAGATAGTTGTCTTTCTGGGGTATAGTGAGCGTCGTGTAGGTGCCGCTTGGTGCTGCAGTTGCGGTGGACTGGTATACGAATCCTGCATCGACTTCGCCGAGAGCGACCTTGGCAGCAACTGCGGGTTCGGAAGTTTCGTAGGTCACGACATTACTCATCGTGGCATTTGCCCAGCTCTGGCTCAAAGTATCGTTTGCGAGATTGGCAATAACCGCCAGTGATGCAGTGCCGGCAGGAACGGCTTTTTGTTCCATTGCAATCTTTACACCGGGTTTTGCAAGATCGGCAAGAGACTGGATATTTGCGGTGTTAGCGGGTGGAAGAATGACGATGATGTAGTTAGTTGCCAGAGGTTGTACAGAGCCAGCGACAAAGTAGCCTTCGTTATTAAGAGTGTTTGTATAACTGTTGCTTGCAGAGATGAAGTTATCAGCATATGCTCCATTCTCGATCTGGGTCTTGAGTGCCTGGGTACCATCGAGATCGAAAGACACCGTTGTGCTCGGGTAGGCTTTGTTAAAGGAAGATCCTATGGTGTTTGAGGCTCCGGTCAGTGAGGCTGCCGTATAGACTACGATGTTATTCTCTGATGGAGTGAATGACGGTTTAGGAGTCGCAGTCGTTGCGACCGTTGTCGGGGCAGCGGTGGTTGCTACTACTACCGGTGTGGGTGCCGGTGTTACCGGTGCAGCAGTTGGTGTAGCAGTTGCCAGGGAAGTAGTTGTGCTTTGCGTGCAACCGGCAAAGAGTGCCGATACGAATAGGAGGCAGCAGATCATACCGATGAGCGCCAGTTTTGTGGGGGTAAATGTCTCTTTCATAAATCACAATCCTGAAAATTAATTCTTCAGATATTCTTTCTTAGGAAAGTAGTTAAAAATTTTGTTTATTTTATCGAAAGGGTAACTGGAAAATGTTACCTTTTCCGATCTGATCGATATATAAATGATCAATTATCCGGAAGAGATGAGAGTTCTCCGGTTCATAAAGAATCGGTGGTGGCCCGGCCGGATAAACGGGGCAAAAATGTGCCTCTTGCTCTAATTATCACCTCACAAAGTTCCCGCTGTACTCTTCACATGTGATCATGCAAAGTACAGACTACCCTACCAAACGGGCCTGTCTTTTTTGGTTTCCGCGTCCGGTATGAGATTATAGCGACCGTAGATTAAAAAATAGTTCCTGCCTGAATAACGGAAATCTCTGAAAACCTGCGTTTTCTCTTTATGTTAAAGGGTTCGTACAGGCTGGACTATGATTGGGTTAAATTAGTGGTTAATCATTTTTCTTTTATATTCTTTTTAAAACAACTGATATCCCAACACATATATGTGCCTGTCATCAGATCATTTCCCTGTATAATCATCGGTTATGCACTCATATGCTGAATTACGGGATGTAATCCTGACAAAAATACCGGTGATCTGCTTGATCTTTTACCCTCATGCTCACTAAATAATACGGAAATCCTTGTCATGATCACCCGCCACCATTTGGCCCTCGCCCTGATATGCGCCCTCATAGTATTCAGCCCTCTTATTTTTTCGAACCCTCTTATAGTCGCCATTATCGGTGCCGGTACTTGTCTGGGTGCAATCCTTCCCGATATCCATATGTCCCGGCCAAAACACTTCTCTTTGCGGACTTTAGCATGGGGTGTTGTACAGATCCCAAAAATACTCTGCGCATTGGCTCTGGGCAGGATATATGCACGATGGGGAGATCCGATCTCGGATCCTAGTGATAAGCGCCTTACTCACTCCCTTCCCGGTGTTCTTTTTATTGCCACGTGTGCCAGCGTTTTTCTTTATATTCCTGCACTGCTTGCAAACAGTGCCTACGCCGGATATATAGGGCTCTTCCTTGGCGGCATCTTTCTTGGCATGGGACTTCATCTGGCAGAAGATCTTTGTACGCGAAAAGGTATTTTTCCCTTTTTCCCGTTCAGTGTGATGAAAGTTGCCGGTTCCATCCGCCCCTGCGACCAAAAGGATTCCCGCATTACCCGGTACCACATTCAGGGGTGCGTCGTTCTCGGTATCCTTATCCTGGTTGAAAATTCAGGATTGATTCCACCAGATCTGGTTTTCCTGATAAGTATCACTGGCCTTGCAGCCTGTCTGGGTATCATGATTTATTCTTCTGACGTTACGATAAATCAGGATCCTGCTCCTGCGAGCAGACCAGCAACATATCAGACGTCGCAGAGTGACGGCAATCTGGAATGAAATGCCTACAACTCTACAAAAAGGATCAAAAAGTAAAATACGGAATGATTACCTTTCAGTAAATATTTTGGTGGACCGGCCATTTATTCCGGGGGCCGGTATCCTTTTGCATGGGCAAGCATCACGAGCTCTGCCAGCTGCGCTTCCTGTCGATGGGTAAGT
Organism: uncultured Methanoregula sp.; assembly: GCA_964409915.1. Taxonomy (GTDB): domain Archaea; phylum Halobacteriota; class Methanomicrobia; order Methanomicrobiales; family Methanospirillaceae; genus Methanoregula. Next base: position 23,654 of record CAYPEQ010000020.1, read on the forward strand.
ACCCGTCCTTTCTGGATCAACCGGCCGAGTTTGACGATCCTGATACGATCCTCGTGGCTCAGTGAATTTGCATTGTGCGCCCATTTTACCAGATCAAACCACTGTTGCCGGCTGAATGTCGGCATAACGCTCTCATTCACGGGAACGTCCGCAGCGCCATCTTCAGTGTTTTCGATATCGTCGGCACAAATATCATCCCCATCATCCTCAAGGTCGTCAGTAAGATTGTCATTTTCACTATGCATGATGGGTTCAATCTCCTGGGGATCGGTTACCGGCGTTCCGGAGATATCGTCCTCTTCCTCCTGTGGTCTTGTCGTCGGGATCGCGTCAGGAAGTTCATCGAGCTTAATCTCACGAGGATCTTCGAAAAGGTCTTCAACGCTTTTGATCCTGAGATGGGGGTTTTCTGGTTCATCGCTTGTATCTGGCGTTATTGGATCTGCTTGTGTCGGCTGAACCGGAACCGGGCGGTCGATCTCTTTTCTGGCAGGAGCGTGCGGCCCACCAAATATCATGACGGGAAGATCCGGTTTTTTGGCTATGAGTGCGTGATCTCCTATAGGGACCTCTTCAATTGCTGTGGATGGGATCTGTGGCTTTTTCCTGAGTGCGACCAGAGCATCTTTTGCTTCGGCATATGCCTCTTCTGCCGCATGTCGCTCCTCTTTTTCTGCATGGAGTGCTGCGGTAGCCTTTTCGATCTCTGCCGTGAGCACCTGCACTGCAGCCTCTTTATCGGCCTGTTCCCGTTCAGCAGCACGGAGTTGTTCTTCCAGTGAGCGCTGCCGTTCAAGCGCAGTTTTGAGATCTGCTTCGAGCGTAGTAATACGCTCATTGCCTGGGCTCTCTTCTTTGAAGGCCTCTTCGGTTACGGCACGTAATTGCCGTTCTTCCGCCTCTTTTTCCCGAGTCAGTTCTGCAAGGTCATCTTCAGCTTTCGACCGTGCATCCCTTTCAGCATCCAGCGTGACGGTCAGATCCTGAATTTTAGTGAGGAGTTCGCGTTCCCGCGTTGCGGCCTGCTCCCCGGACACTCTTTCTACAACCCTTTCATGGGCAATTGCGAGGAGTTTCTGGTCAGCCGCCTCTTTCTTAGCCGTAATGCGGGCCAGATCGTCTTCTGCCTTTGACCGTGCATCCCTTTCAGCATCAAGGGTATCGGTAAGGCCTTCTATCTTAGCGAGAAGCTCGCGTTCCCTGAGTGCAGCCTGCTCCCCGGTCTCTTTATCAGCAATCCTCTCCTGGTCAATTGCAGACAGTTTCTGATGGGCGGCATCTTTCTCTGCGGCAATACGTGCGAGAGTATCTTCTGCCTTTAATCGAGCCTCCTTTTCAGCATCGAGGGTATCGGTAAGCCCCTGAATCTTAGCGAGGAGTTCATGTTCCTGCGCTGCTGCCCGATCCCCGAATGTTTTCAGATCGTGTTCGACCATTTCCTTTGCCCGGGTCACTGCTGAGAGATTATCATCAGCTTCACGGTGAAGACGCTGCTCGGTGTCTAGCTCTTCTTTTACCTGTTCCATCTCATTTGCCGTAGAGCGGGAAAGCTTGTCAGCTTCGGAACCGGCAAGAAGGGCAGCAGCCAGATCTTCTTTGAGGTTCTCGTGGGTTTCCTGTGCAATATCACGTTCTTGTCTGGCCGTAAGGAGATCTGCTTGGGCGCTTTCGATCCCGGCACGGAGTGAGGCCACATCGTTTTTAAGGGCCTGTATTTCCTCATCCTTTGCTTTTGCCATCTCTGCAGCGTTTGTTTCAGTAGCGAGACGCCGGTTACGCTCATCCTCACCGGCAGCGAGTGCTACACGCATTGCTTCCTTCGCAGACTGCAATCCCTGGTCAGCCTGTTCCTGCGCTGCTGTGATACGGGCAATATCTGCTTCCAGCGAGGAAGTTTTCTGGCGTTCGGCGCAGTACGATTCAGTCAGTGCATCGTATTTTTGCTGGAGTGTATTATAATGCACTGCAATAGTGCTTTTTTCAGCGGCATACACGGCTTCTTTTTTAGCTTGTTCCTGGACAAATTCGCTGTATTTTTGTTCAGCGGCAGATTTTTGCTCTTTTTCTAAGGCAAGCTCATCAGCAAGTCTCAGGCATTCCCGTGACTGTTGTTGTGCCTTTTCCGTGATATCCTCTACCATGTGCCGGAGATCCTGTTCTGATCTCGCCTTTTCCTGGAGGATGGATTTAACCTCCATCTCGGCGGCTTCTGCCCGGTTTTTCTCACTGGCAAGATCACTTTTTAGCTGCCCGATCTCCATGGTTCGGGCGCTCAGTGCCTTCTGTGCATCTTCATGATTGAGGGAGAATTCGGCGACCTGCACCTCGAGCTTTGAACGCTGGCTTGCAAGGACTGCAAGTTCTTTTTTTGCCTCGTCCAGATCCTTTTTTGTCTGCCCGAGATCACGATTCAGGGACTCGGCATCGCCACGAAGTGCATGTTCAAGTTCATCCTTCTCGTTCCCCAGTGTCCGGACCGTGTCTTCTGCCTCTGCAAGGCGTGCGCGGGTCGATTCGATTTCCTGAGAAAGCCGGGTGACATCGTCCCGGTGTGCGGTGATGACCTTCTCACGCTCTTCCATGGTGCTACGAAGGGCAGATTCCTCTTTTTTCTGTTCGCCGAGTGCTTTTGCGGCAGCTTCCAGTTCGCGGGTCTTCCCGTTCAACAACATCTGGAGCCGGGCAGTTTCGGTAACAAGTTCGTTTGTTCGGTCTGAGACCCGGCGTTCAAATGTGACTTTGAGCCCGTCCAGTGCATTCTGGACCTGTGCAAGCTCCCCGGCCCGGTCTACAGCAATCTCAAACGAAGAAAGCAGGAACTCCAGGAGTTTCCTGCGATCTGCCATGATCACATAGTCGCGGTCTTCGTGCCGGATCTTGAACTGGGTCCGGATCTTTTCAGGATCTGGTTTTTCAACCGGGGACGAAAGCATCGTCTCGATCAACGAAAGGAGATACTGGGGATCGTACGGCCGTGCGAGGAAATTGTCCGCATTGCTGTCAAGAACAACCAGAAGATCACCAAGGCTTGAGACCCCGGTCACAAGCAGTATGGGGATCCTCCAGAGATCGTAGTCAGCTTTAATCTCGCGACAAACGTCATATCCCTCTTTATCCGGGCCAGTGGCGTCGCATATAAGTAGGTTAGGTTTTCCCGTACGAAGGGTCGCTACCAGATCCGCGCTGTCAGAAAAAAGGGTGACCCGGTATCCCTGCGGTGCAAGCTGTCCGCAGAGTTCCTGGGAATCCCGGTCATCTTTGCAGAGTATGAAGACATCAATGGCGCTCTCGCCCTCAGGGATGTCCGCATCTGTACCTGATGGTTCAGAATTCATCACCATTGCTCTCTAACAAGTTAAAAGGCTTTATATTATATCTATGTTTATATCGCCTGCGGTTCTACTCATGCTCTGCTACCAGCAGTTTTTCCTTTGATAAAGGTATTACAACCCGCTTTTCAGGTTTATCCAATAGTCGATAAGTGCCCGGGAGATACTCATCTGTTGAGGAAGCATTGGCAGATTGTCCCGCTTAAACCAGCCCGCAGATACAATTTCATTGTTGTCGATAACAATCTCCCCGGAGGCATAATCGGCAACAAACCCGATCATGAGAGAATCCGGGAACGGCCAGGGTTCACTGGCAAAATAGCGGATATTTTTTACAGAAATGCCTACCTCTTCCTTGACCTCACGTCTGACGGCATCCTCCAGCGTTTCTCCTGGTTCTGCAAACCCTGCAATCACACTCCGCATCCCTTCCGGGAACCGGGGGGACCGGGCAAGCAGGATTTCGTCACCCCGCATAATAAGTACAATAATGGCCGGGGATATGCGGGAATAACTTACCAGTCCGCAGGCAGGACATCTTTTTGACCTTTCGGAAAGGACAGACTCAGTTTCGTGCCCGCACCGGCCACAGAAACGGCTCGTTTCTGCTGATCCTATCATCCGGGCTGCAAAGGATGCATTTGCGAGATCCTCATCCAGTATTCTTCCGTACAACTCACGCACTCCGTTCAAAGTCCACCCTTCCGGAAGCGAGGTGTCATCAGGCAGTCCTGCAGCATAACAGGGGACTTCGCCCCGGTGACCGAGATATTCAATCAGGCACAAAGAGCGGATGTCCGGCCGGGGTCCGGCCTGCAAATAAATCTGCGGGTTATCACCGTCTTTGATTGCTACGCGCTGGTGGGAAACAAGGATCCAGAGTGCCTGTGCCGGGACTTCATGAGTTATGGGAAACCGGGGGGCAAGTGCAGTAACGGAAAAGACTGCATGATGGGCCGGGTATTCGGGTGAGTTGGTACGGTTCATCAGACACTTTCCATGAGGGTACTGAAAAGCGTTTGTTTTAACTTACGATAAACACGCGGGATGGAAAACCGGTGCTTGGCAGGGAACGAGTATGCCGGGTCTTCTTTTGGAAAAAATGATTACACCTAAAAATCCTTGTTTTTTAACGAACCGGTGGGGACCAGCTTTCGCACCGGCCAGAAATTGCTGCCACAAGGGTTTCGACGCTTTTTATAAAATCTGAATTAGTATTAACCAACGGCGTGATTTCAGGATCTGTAAGACTGACATCTGGTTCGAAAGGAATGACTATCGTTTGCGAAAACTCTGGAATACCGCCCTCTTTACCGCAGGCGTTACTACTACTGGTCTCACCCTCTGCCCTGTTGATGGCAAGGACAACATTCTCTATCCCGAGTTGATGGGCAAGTGCCGCGGATTTACGGGCCACGGAAATTGCATTATACGAGCGATCCGTAACAACCACTGCACAGGTGAACCCTTCTGCGACCGCCCTCCCGAAATGTTCAAGACCGGCCGGTGTATCAAGAATAACAACTTCGTCGGAGAGGACACGCATGTGACTAAGTATTGCTGAGAGCAGGGAATACTCCGGACAGAGGCATCCACCCCCTGCCTCTTTTACGCTGCCCATGACAAGAATACGGATGTTATTGCCGGCGGGTACTGAAAACCGATCGACTACATCACTGACATCGGGATTGAGGGTAAAAAACCCGCCTGGGGATGCATCAGCCCCGGCCCCGGTCTTCTCGCGGAGGTAATCATAACATTCTGATACTGGTGCAATTCCTTCCGCTTTTGATTTGGGTATTCCCAGCGTCGCTGCAAGATTCTGCTGGGGATCCCCATCGATTGCAAGGACATGTTTTCCTTCCTTTGCAAACAGGTGGGAAAGGAGGGCCGCAAGGGTAGTTTTGCCGACTCCGCCCTTCCCGGTGATAACTACACGGATCCCGTTTTCTTCAGACCGGATGCCAGGTGCCATGATTATATCCCCAACTCGACACGTTTCTTTTCGATGTGGCCAGCTATGAGATCAGCAGCTTTTATGGGATCCGGTTCGATGGCAAAATTCGCATTCACGGCACCCTTAAGACCGTCAGTCAGCAGCGATACCACTGCCGGGCTTCCGGAAATATGCGGCATTACGCCGAGCACCGTATAGACCCCGGAGGCAACAAAATATGCACCTATCGAGACTGCCTTTTGTGAGTACCATTCCGGTGCAGCTCCGGCAATGGGGAGCTTGTGGATTGGGACATTGAGGGCATTTCCGAGTTCAGCTGCAAGTACGAGGATACGTGAATTATCCACGCATGAACCCATATGGAGCACGGGCGGGATCTTCAGTGATTCACAGACCGCACGCAGGTCATCCCCTGCGAGCGTTGCAGCAGATGGCATGAGGAGTCCGGCTTTTCCCGTTGCGATCGCAGCACAACCAGTCTCGACACAGAGGATATTTTTCTTAATGAGCGCTTTAGTCAGGGTCACGTGGCCGTAGTCCTGTTTCACATGCGGGTTGTTGCACCCGACAATCCCGACTGCACCCCGGATCTTTCCGGCGGCTATAAGATCGATAAGAGGTTTAAACGAACCCCCAAGTGCCTTTTTGATAGCCTCGTTTGAAAAGCCTGTCATTAACGGGACCGGTGTTCCGGGGATGTTGACCCTTTTCTGGTTACGATTCTTATAGTTCTCGACTGCCATCCTGACAATTGCCTTTGCGGTGATCAGGCCTTTGTCTGCGTTGAAATCAAAGAAATACGAACCCGGTATTTTGGCCTTGGAACTGGTTGAGATAATGAGCGTGTGGAAACAGCTAGCGGTCCTTGGCAGTGAAGGGAAGATACACTGGTAATCGACAATCATCGCTTCGAGTGCCCCGGTCATGATTACCAGCTCCTGGTTGAGGTGGTTACCGGACATCGGGATGCCTTTGCGCATCAGGAGTTCGCTTCCCGTGCAACAGAGCCCGACAAGGTTGATACCTTGTGCGCCGTTCTTTTTTGCAAGGGCCACAAGTTCAGGATCGGCGATTGCTTTTACGACCATCTCGGAAAGTACCGGGTTATGACCGTGGACTGCAATGTTGACATGGTCTTCTTTAAGCACCGCAAGATTGACCCGTGATTCACGGATGGTTGGCGTGCCAAAGAGGATGTCCGAGACATCGGTGCCAAGCATCGATCCGCCCCATCCGTCAGAGAGACTGCATCGCAGACCCTGTAGCAGGATGTTGACGTAATCTGCGCCGACACCCATCTGGATCCGGTGCATGCAATCCACGACTTCGCGGTCGATCCCCCGTGGTGAAATACCTGCTGCATCCCAGATCTCACGGGTTGCTTTCGGGGCCCTGTTGAGGAGCTGCAGGGTATTTTTGATCATGCCGTACTCTTCGAGCATGGCATGACCGAGTTCTGCGGCAAGTCCCTCATTGCTCTTACCCTCAAATGCGATGCCGTATTCCTTTGCGAGCACGCGCAGTTTATCCGGATCAGCGATACCGTAATCTTTGGTCTTTCCTGTCCCGACAAGATACAGTGTCTCGACAATATCCCGGCCGTGGTCTGAATGAGCTGCTGAACCGGTCGCTATCATGTCAAGCAGGTTGCGCGACACGATCAAGTCAGCGTCAGCTCCGCAGACACCGCGGATACGGTGAGGGGGAATGATACGGCACGGTCCCATGGTACACCGCGAGCAGGAAAGCCCTGACTCACAGTACTTACAGGAGGGATTCTGCATCTCGTATCTGTCCCAAACCGTCTCGAGACCCTCCTTCATTGCCATTTCGATAAGGGGCTTTGCATTCTCGTCGATCGTTCTTTCCTGTTTCTTCTGCTCGATGAGCGCTGGGTTCATCAGGGACATACGGGCACGGTCCAGCTCGCATACATCTAGCCGTTCCCGGACCAACACTGATTTTGGGTCTTCTTCTGGCACACCACTCACTCCATCGCTGTTCGATAGTGGGTAATTTTCCAAAAGCGGTATAAACACTTTTGGTTGTTGGCAAGAAGTATACCGATTAGATTCATACAGAAAAAAGAAATAAACTGGATTGAGGTGCGTAAAATACTCCCCGGTTTACATCCCGTTCAGGACGATCCGGCAAACGCAAACGTGATTTCGGCGTATGCCCGGTCAAGAAGCCTGCGGTAGAACGCCGGATCAAACGTGTCCGCACACCATGCCGGTTCCACCCGGTAACGGTTCGCATCGGTCACGATATACTGGATTTTCATCCCCGGCGCCACCGTAACCTCCCGATCCCGGTATGCCTGAACCGCTGCGCCTTCAAGACACCGGTGCGTGTACGTCAGCCTGCTAATCCGGCAGCTGATTGCCATCTGCTCCGGGTCTGCGTTCGGAAGGTCTGCGACAACCTGCTGGAATATACCGGAAACCTCCTCTTTTACCTGCATAAGTCCTGCGATGGTTGTTACCTGTTTCATAACATCCAGCATTCGGCGCTGCATCTCCCGCACATACACGGGTGTATCGTGCCTGCGTGCTGCAATTCCCCGGACTTTGATACTGTGGTCCGGCTGTCGGCCATAATACCGGTTGTACGCACCAAACCCGTCAGCAAGGGGCAGGAAAATGATCCAGTCGAAATGTTCGGCTTCAATGAAAAGACGGGTCTCTTTTTCGACCCGATCCATTAGTGCATCGACCGGTGCTCCCTGCACCCAGAGACAGTCCACGATACCGTGCAGTATGCGAAAGTCCATGGCCTCAGCAATCTCTTTTGTCTGTATCAGGATATCCCGTGACCTGCCGGTAATATCTTCGTGCACCTCAATTCTCCCGAACTTTGCATTCTTGTAACCGGTATACCCAAAGCAGGTCACAAGCATCCACTTGAGGATCGCATCAATGCCGGCAAACCGTGGATCGGTTTTTTTAAGCCGTTTTGTCGCGGTACGAAGATCCAGTAACGGTTTGAGCACGGTGGGAAGAAATCCAGTGCGTTCCGTGTGACCAATTGTTTCCGGCGAGAGGTTTGATTGTACGATGATTGAGGCGTACATTGAGGCAAAATCGATTTCTTCGACATTTTCGTAGATACCCGGCTGTGGCTGGAACATCAACCCGCCCCGGTCGGCAGCCTGAAGTGCGCAAAGCTTCCGTACCCTCTCCGGATCGCTCTTGCGGAAGGGTACTCCAATCCCTTTTTTTATTGCCTCGTAGGTCTCGTAACTGCTGATGAGTGTTCCCGGCGTGAACCGGGACGCGAGGTTGGGAGATATCCCTGAAAGCCGGGCTGCCATGAGCACACCGTCGAGCCCGCCCTCATGGTACACAAACGATTGTTCTGTGTCGATAAGGATACGGCCGTCCGGAACAAGTGCAGCGGCCTTGTGCTCCATTCTTCCGTAACTCCAGTACGAACGGGAATCCATCTGCCTGTACTTTCCGTTTCGGGAGAAAGGCATGACCAGATCATACTGCTGTGCCAGTTTCCGGATTTTCGGCATCCGGGTATCGGCATCCGGCATGAGGATTACATCAGGGTTGTATGATTCAACAAGACCGAAAAGATCCATAAGAACGGTCTTTGTCTCACCGGTAAGCCGCTCTGTTCGCCCATGGATCACCTCTGCATCGGTGCATGACGAGGTTATGGAAGGATTACCGCGGATCCTGATCTCAAGCACAGACAGATTATGGGAAATGTACGGAGAAAACCGGTCATCGTGTTCCCCGGTGCAGGGAACAATTCCTTGTTCTGCCATGAAACGCTGATCCCGGCGCACGTCGACATTATAGAGATCGACCGCGTACTGTGCCTGGCGTTCGATAGCTTCAGCCACATCCCGGCCCGCAGAAATTGCCCAGCCTCTATATTCGCCAAAAATAGTGAGGATGGTGCATTTTTTTGCGCCGTACCGTTCTTCCAGTGCCGTGATCATATCCGTGTTGGCGTGCGGGTCATGGAACCTAGCGTAAAACTCCGGGGTGTACGCGTGGTGGACTTTTGTTACGGAACCCCGGTCCGTAGTCCAGAGATCGATACCCCCGTCCCGGTATGCGGTATCAAGAATCCACATGATTGATCTCCCCTGCTTCAAGCCGGTCCTGGCGTTTGAGGATCTCGATAAGTACAGAGAAAACTACGGCTTCAAGAGGGTCGTCGCAGGCCACAAATGCCTCGCTTGAATGTGTTTTTGCAAGTTCCACGAGACATTCGCCGTACTTCCGTTCCTCTTTATTGAGTGCCCGGGCTGACCGGGCCCAGCGGTCTGCCGTGCAGTTGACTCCCTGCCGGACACTGGGAAATGTCCTGCCCATTTATGACACCTCCAGCGTCCGCTGCCCTGAAGGTTTCAGGCAGTACTGCCGCAGGGCACGGGATATCTGGGTCGGCTGCCGTTTTTCCTCCTCCGTGAAGATCTCGATATAACGGTCTGCCTTTCGCGCAAGCGCAAGGAACGTGTGATCGGTGACCGGTGTGTAGAGGATGACCAGTGAGTCACGTCCCGCTTCCTTTAATGCCCCGGCGACCGGTTCGAGCATAGTGGCCGCTCCGTCAAAGAGTGAGGGATCGTGTTCGGCAAAGACAACCGTATGACCTGCCTCCCGGATTACCGTGAAAAGCTGATGAGCGGTAAACGCCCGGCGGACATCGAAGTTTTTTGAAGTCCGGTTGATGCCGGAGAGAATGCGGGAATAGTTTCCTCCTACATAAAGGATGAGGAACCGCTGGATATCCGCGTTAGTATTGATAGCGGAAACGATCGCTCTCTCCGGTGCGACCACAGCGTTAAAGGTGCCCGGCTGGAGCACGAGCCCTTTGCGGATCTCGATCTGCATAGCACCGGATCCCTGCTGCACTGGGGAGGATAAAGATCCGGCCATGCGGAGGGTGAAAGTGAGCGGGCACGTGAGGAATAACTGTCGGAAGTATGCGGCAGGACAAAGGCCCTGTTTTTGGCAATCCCTGATAGGGGCAGGTATCTATTTCGAGTATTTTATATCTCCAGTTCATCAATAAAAGATAGTACCAGGTACAGTGCATGTATAATGTTCTCTATGTCGATGACGAACCCGGCCTGCTTGAGATTGGGAAACTATTTCTTGAGCAGAGCGGGCAGTTCACCGTCGATGTCACTACATCTGCCCTGGATGCACTTGCTCTTTTGAATACTAAAACCTACGATGCCATAATTTCCGATTACCAGATGCCGGATATGGATGGTATCAAGTTCCTAAAGACATTAAAATCTTCAGGAAATAACCTCCCGTTTATCCTGTTTACCGGAAGAGGACGCGAAGAGGTGGTAATCGAAGCCATTAACTCCGGCGCAGACTTCTATCTCCAGAAAGGCGGGGATCCGACAGCACAGTTTGCCGAGCTGGTACACAAGATCCGGCAGGCCGTTTCGCGAAGACACGCAGAACGCTCACTTGTCGAATCCGAAAAACGCCTTTCCGATATAATCAATTTTCTTCCTGATGCCACGTTTGCTATCGACAAGTCCGGTCATGTGATTTCCTGGAACCGGGCCATTGAAAACCTGACCGGCGTTTCTGCTGCGGAGATGCTGGGAAAAGGTGATTATGCATATGCCCTTCCTTTCTACGGGGAATGCAGACCGATCCTCATTGACATGATCTTCTCGCCTCCCGATGATATAACCAGCCGCTATTCAAGTATCGTCCGGGATGGAACGACCCTTACCGGTGAAACAACGTCCCCTCGCCTCCGGGGAGTACCTAAAATGCTCTGGGGAAAGGCGAGTGTCCTGTACGACAAGAGTGGCAATGTCATGGGTGCCATTGAGTCCATCAGGGACATTACCGAACGCAAAATTGCAGAACTGGAACTCAGAAAAGCACACGATGTTCTTGACGAACGTGTTCAGCAGCGGACAGCTGACCTGTACACTGCTAACCTGAAATTACAAAAAGAGATCGAAACGAGTAAACAAATCGATTCCGCACTTAAAGAAAGCGAAGAACGTTTCCGGACACTAATTGAGAAAGCCCCAGAAGCGATTCTCCTTTTTGACATGGATTTGGACCGGTACATTGAGGCGAATGCAAAAGCCGAACAATTATTTGGTTGCAGCCGTCAGAAGTTGCTGGACTTTGGTCCCCAGCAGTTTTATCTGCCTGATCAGCCTGACGGGCTATCTTTTCGTGAAACGGTTATTGAACATCGCAAACAGGTACTTGCAGGAGCAGAGCTCGTGTTCGAACGGTGTATCCGGAACGCTGATGGTGAAGACCGTGTTGTTGAAGTCCGTCTTGTTCATCTGCCCTCTTCCACGAGAAAACTTATCCGGAGCAGTTATATCGATATTACTGAGCGCAAACGCGTCGAAGTAGCGCTCATAAAGAGCGAGGAGCGTTATCGCTCCATTGTTGAACAGGATTACCGGCGGATGCTTGAGAATATTCAGGATGTATTTTATCGCACCGATTCTCAGGGAAATCTGACACTCATAAGCCCATCCGGGGCTACGCTGCTCGGCTATGCAGGGACCGATGAGATGATCGGTAAGGCCGCTGCGGACTACTATGCGGATCCTCTCAAAAGGGAACATCTTCTGGCCTTCCTGAAAAAAGAAGGGTCTGTTTCCAATGTAGAAACTACCCTGAAACGAAAGGGCGGATCGCTTGTTATTGTCTCGACCAGCAGCCACGTCTACTACGATGCCGGCGGGAACTATGCAGGGGTCGAGGGCATTTTCAAGGATATCTCGCAATTCAAACGGGTGCAGGAGGAACTCAGGCAATCTGAGGAACTCTACCGGATTCTTGTCAAGCACAGCCAGAACGGGGTATTCCTGATGCAGGATGGCATTCTTCTGTTCTGTAATGAGGCATTTGCTGCTATGATCGGGTGCACTCCTGCCGACATCATAGGAACGCCGGTCCCTGACCTCATCGCACCGGGGGATCGCGATATGGTTATGGAACGGCAGAGGAAGCGCATTGCGGGAAAAGTTTTGGATGAGTCCTATGAGTTCCGGATGCTTCACTGGGACGGTACTACCCATGTTCCTGTGATATTGTCGGTAGGGTTAGGTACTTACAAGAACCGGCCAGCAGTTATCGGGACGGTCCGGAGCATGGCAAAGGAACGTGCCCGGGACCGTGCATTGCACGAGAGCGAAGAGAAATACCGGATACTTGTGGAAACTTCCTTTGATGGTATCGTGATCCACCAGGACGGACTGATCGTTTATGCCAACGCCACGGCATTCAAACTTATGGGATCAGAGAAATCTGATGAGATCGTTGGGAAACCGATCCTGTCTTTTGTACATCCTGATTACCATGAACTGGTAATTAAACGAGCCCTATCTGCAACTGAAAAGAATTTGTCGGTTATTCAGGAAAAGTTCATCCGGAAGGATGGCAGCGTTATTGATGTGGATGTGGTAGCACGGCCGTTTGTCTGGAAAAATAAACCCGCCGTGCACGTGGTCTTCCGTGATGTTACGGCACGCAGGGAGGCAGAAAAGGCAATCAGGGATCGCGAAAGCAAGGTCCGGGCTATCTTTGACAGTACATTTCAGTTTACTGGAATAATGACGCCGGAGGGAGTCCTGACTGATGCTAACCGCACGGCACTGGGATTTATCGGGGCACGGCTGGAAGATGTTATAAACCGTCCCTTCTGGGAAACTCCCTGGTGGGAGGGAGATGAGGCCGGGATAAAGAAGGTACGGGAGGCCATCCGTTACGCAGCTTCCGGGAAATTTGTCCGTTATGAATCTGAGCTACAGGGCAAAGATCATGCCACGATGCAGGTCGACTTTTCTATCAAACCTGTTTTCGATGCTGACGATACCCTACGGATGCTTATCATCGAAGCCCGAGATATCACCAGGCGTCGGATAATGGAAGATGAGGTACGGGAAGCAAATAAAAAACTCAATCTCCTCTCCGGTATTACCCGGCATGATATCCTTAACCAGCTGTTATCTCTCCGTGGTTATATGGCTCTATCCCGACAACAGATCCAGGAGCCGGCTAATCTGGAATTCCTCAAAAAGGAGGAGAAGGTTATCGAGACGATTGAACGCCAGATTGCATTCACCCGGGATTATCAGGATATGGGGATACAATCCGCTGCATGGCAGAACGTGCATGAGGTTGTGATGCATGTCGCGACCCAACTTCCGATGCGGGATGTGAAGGTACAGGTCGACCAGATCGATCTTGAAATCCTCGCGGATCCGCTTCTTGAAAAGGTATTCTATAACCTCATCGATAATGCGCTCAGGTATGGTGGTAACATGATGAATTACATCCATGTGTGGTCACAGGAATCCGGGTCCGGACTTAAATTGATCTGCGAGGATGATGGAACGGGGATATCCCCGGAAGATAAAAAACGACTCTTTACCCGGGGTTTTGGGAAAAACACCGGGTTTGGATTGTTCCTGTCCCGAGAGATCCTGTCGATCGCGGGAAGTACGATCACCGAAAACGGCCTGCCCGGAAAAGGTGCTCGGTTCGAGATTACCGTGCCAAAAGGGAAGTACCGGTTTACTTCGCATAAATAAAAAAAATGTGATTTTTAAATAATGAATAACGACTGTACCTTTTTTGTTAACTTCGATGATGCAATGGCAAACAGCAGATAAATAATCTTAAAAATTGGGCTCTGTAGAAAACCTCACCAATAATCAGAACAGAAAAAGCAATCACGAATCTT
>CAYPEQ010000021.1:0-36496 GCA_964409915.1 uncultured Methanoregula sp.
TCCTGAGAAACGATTTTTTTAGGGATTTCAACCTGCGTGACAGAAGCCGCCGGAGGGAATTGAACCCTCGACCTGCTGATTACGAATCAGCCGCTATGCCGCTAAGCCACGGCGGCGCACTGCCTCACAATATCGACCTATACGATTATAAAATCTGTGATTGGCCGGAAGAGCTGATAATTAGGAATACCCTCGGAGGGTCGTTACACTCTCCGGGGCATGAGGCTCCTTTGCCGGAGAAATAGTACCAAACTTCCCCTCATAATCTGTAACCGTCTTCTGGAGAACTGCCAGAAGGTTCTTTGCATGCGCCGGGGTTATGGAAACGATCGCTTTTGCCCGCGCCTGGTTAACCTGCGGAAGCTGATGAAGAAATACAAACGTGAATTCGTCATCCTTGTACGCTATCTGGATCATGTTGCTATATACAGGATCCAGCGTCGGAGGAATGTTTACCGATATTTCCTGTCCGGTCATACAGATTTGTTCGTTGTTTTTGTATGAATAGTTGGTCACCCGTACAACAATTTGGATAATCCGGCCTAGCTCCCGGACATTTCAAGAAGGGTTTTGAATCCCCGGCACAAACGTATTACGCACACTCTGCTAACCCGAACGTGGTTTCCGGATCTTTACAAAAATGACCCTCGCACACGGTTGTACCCTCTGTTATAAAGGCGCAAAGATGGTGCTCTTTGTTACGGGACGATGCCACCGCTCCTGCTGGTACTGTCCACTTTCCAGCGAACGGAAAGGAAACGATGTGATTTTTGCAAATGAGCATAGGATCGATGCGCCGGAACAGGCAATAGAAATCGCCGAACGCATGAGTGCACTCGGTACCGGTATCACCGGCGGCGAACCGCTGTTGTGTATAGACAGGGTGGCACTTTACAGTAAACTGCTTAAAAATCATTTTGGAAAAGAGCACCATATTCATCTTTACACAGCACAGGCACCGACACAACAAGAATTGGAACAGCTTGTCGGAATTGTGGACGAGATCCGGTTCCATCCCCCCCGCGCATGCTGGGAGAATATCGGTGAATCGGATTTTATAGCATCTGCAAAACGTGCAAAAGAGATGGGTTTTGCAATAGGTTTCGAAGTCCCGGCCCTTCCCGGTCTCGATCTGCTCATCCCTGCGTTTCCCTATCTGGATTTTTTAAATATCAACGAACTCGAATGGGGTGAAACCAACGCCGATGATATGCGGGAGCGCGGTTTCGAGCTGGCTGATGGTGTCCATAATGCAGTAAGCGGGGCCCGGGACTGGGCATACGAAATTGTAAAGCATGACAAGGTCCACTGGTGCGCATCGTCGTTTAAGGACTCGGTCCAGTTGCGAGAACGTCTCCGGCGCATCGCCGAGAATACGGCCCGGCCTTTTGATGAAGTAACCGAAGATGGAACTATCGTATACGGCGTACTGGAACTGCATCCCGGTACCCGGGATGCAGTTGTCGCCAGATGCAGGGCCTTTTTAGAAGATGAGGGATTTTCCGATTGTGGGGACCACGTTGAGACTGCATGGTGGCTTCTTGAAGAGTACAAAGATAAGATCCCCGGGAAAAAGTCGGTAGTCGAACGCTATCCTGATGGTGGTATGATTGTTGAGATGACGCCGCTATGAACGTCCGCAGGGTTCTCGAACCTCTTTATGAGCGCTATCTCCTGATGCAATGCAAGCATATTCCCAAGCATATTGCCATTATCCAGGACGGTAACCGGCGTTTTGCAAAGGAGACTGGAATTAACGTTGCAAAAGGACATCGGGCCGGGGCGGATAAAACCGAGGAAATGCTCGACTGGGCACATGACCTTGGCATACGCTACATAACGATCTATTCATTCTCTACGGAAAATTTCAACAGGGCCGAGGAGGAAATCCGTGAGCTTTTTGAGCTTTTCAAAGAGAAATTTATCAGCACAATTTCCGACGAACGGGTGATCAAGCATCGGATCCGTATCCAGATGGTTGGGGATCGGTCGCTTCTCCCAGAAGACCTGAGGATTGCCATAGAGGCAGCAGAGGAGGCAACAAAAGATCACGATGGGTTTACCCTCAGTGTCGCGCTTGCCTATGGGGGGAGAAATGAGATCGTTCTTGCCGCCCGGGAGATTGTATCGGCTGTCCGCGAGGGAAAGATCAGCCCGGTTGAAATTGACATCCAGATGGTTGAATCCCATCTTCATGAAGGAAAAGAGATTCCTCCTGTAGATCTTATCATTCGGACTGGTAACGAATACCGCACATCCAATTTCCTTCCTTGGTTAGCAAATGGCCATGAATCCGCAGTCTACTTTTGTGCCCCTTACTGGCCACTTTTCCGGAAGATTGACCTCCTTCGTGCCATCAGGATCTATGAGCAGCGCCTGAGTGCCAAAGCTCATTGAGCATTTCAGCCATTCATCTGCATTTCAATTCGTGTACTATATTTCCCTGAACATACCAGAGAAAATATGGTGAACCAATGGGTGCAGGTAAATCTGTGGGATCTGGTTGGCAGGACGTCCCGGTCACGCTTCGGTCAGATATCGTTGCCGCAGCGGAGAAAGAAAAACTCGATATCAGCAGTGAATGCAACAAGGCGCTTGCACAGCGCCTGGGAATAGAATGCCAGACATCGCGGCAAGCTCCGGTCAATTCAAAAGTTATCGTTGCCCCGGACAATGTACCGGTAAAAAGATCGGTTCAGACACCAGCAGCACCACCGGTTATCAATGCAGAAGATCCTACGGTCCCGGGGAAAGTTCTCCGGGAGAAAAAAGAGAGGAAACCCCCGGCCGTAACAAAACCACGGGAAGATGAACAGCCTCGTACCGCACATTCTCCTGTACAAACGGTACCTTCTACCCCTGCCTCAAAATCCAAAAAGAAGGGTAAAAAAGAGGAGGCAATTAAACGGTTTGTAAGTACCCAGATTGTCAGGGAAGCAGAAGAAGGTCTTGATGCAATTATCGCAAAAGATGAGCTCTACCAGCGCTTTGAACGATGGTGCCGGGATCAGAGTTATGCCAATATTCCTGAAAGGAGGGTTTTTTCAGTGACCCTCAAAAACAAGTTCGCATTTGCAGAACGGATTGTTGGTGGGATCCCGAGCTGGGTAAGTGTACGGATCAAATAGCCCGTTTTTATGTTTATTTTCCGAACCGGCGTATACGGGACTGGTAGTCGCGCAGCACCCGCAGGAAGTCGACCCGCCGGAAATATTTCCAGTTGACATCGGAAAAGAAAAGTTCAGAGTAGACTGACTGCCAGATCAAAAAGTCGGTCAGGTGGTCGCCTCCACTCTTGACGACGATATCAGGATCATACCGAAATGTCAGGCAGGATTCGAGTGTTTTTTCATCGATCTCCGATGGCTGGATACCGTTTTCTGCGAGCTTTCGGATGCAGTCTGTGATCTCTTCCCTGCCACTTTTCCCGATTGCAACCACGACATCGAGACCTGTGCCTGAGATTTCCTCAGTCGAGCCATGATGCAAGACGAGCCGGGCTACTGTCGAGATCTTTTTTATTGCCGGGAGAGTGCGGGTAAGTTCATCCTGTGAGAGCTGGTTAATGTGAATAGTAATGCTTTGGATGGCGGGCGGCGTTTTTACATGTTCTTTTCGGGGTTTCTGGGCAAGTAATGTATTTAACTCGGAGCACCACCCGGTTACCTCGAGGCACTTCCCCGGCTCTGCGATAAGGTCTGCACCGCTGATCATAAAACAGATATGAGGGGGAAGTTCCTGTATCTGCGAGAGAAGCATCCGCTCGTAGAGCCAATAAAACATCTGACCTAATCGTATGGCGGACAAGGTTATGAGGATTTACTTCTGCATTTTTATTTGAGGCATTTTTCGTAATTCACCTGCACTCGCAAGCCCGGCAAAAGCTCTTATAAACCCTCTTGTGAAATGATCTGACAACAGATGTACTCCTATAAGACTGGTATTCCCCAGATCGATCAGGCAACCGGGGGATTTGATGCGGGGACGAACCTTCTCATTCTTGCACCGTCCCTGAGCTTTGCAGAACAGCTCGCATTCAGTCTGACACGGCCGCTTCCCGGAGAGTATGCCATTATGCTCTCCACAAATGAACGTGCCTCTGAGGTAATAGATCAGTTCAAATTAGGTGGGGCCGATAAACATTTCGTTGGCGTGATTGATGCGATCACCAAAAGTTCTACGCCGGCAATCTCAGATACCGAGCGATTTATGTTTGTCACAAATCCTACCGATCTCACCGGGATCGGGATCAAATTTTCCCATATGATTGAAATGATTTTTGATGGGACATTTTCCGGTGAAGAAACAGGGCTTTTTCCACCGCCAATACGGTTCTGTATCAATTCGGTCTCGACCCTCCTCATGTACCGCAAGCTGGAAGTATTGTACCAATTCCTCCATGTAATGACGGCAAAACTTAAGAAAATCGAGGGATTTGGTGTTTACATTCTCAACAACGAGGCATTTGATGAGAAAACGATTTCCCTGATCAAACAGCTTATGACAATCGTGATTGAGATCAAGATGGAACGATCCGATAATTACTTCAGAGTGATGGGAATCCGTGGTGTCAACGCGGACTGGCATAAGTTTACAATCGTCAAGGGACAGGTGGTTTTGTCTTTATGATTTCGACCGGGATGTTTGGGATCGACGACATGCTGGGTGGGGGTATTCCAAAAGGAAGCCGGGTTCTCTACAGCTTAGAGCCAGGTGTCGACGGGCAACTTTTCATGATTTCGACATTATCGGCGGTGCTCGAAAAAGGGCAGTCCTGTCTTGTTATTATCCCTCATACCACTGTTGATGCTTTTCTGCATGATATCAGCCAGCTCCGGGGAAAAACAGTAAAGCCAGAGGATAACCATCTTGTTTTTCTGGACAGTGTCGACCGCGAACGGATACAGCGCAGCACCTCTAGCAGAGAAGCAGCGGAACGGGAATGGCAGGCAAGGATCCATAAACTCTGCACAGATAACAAAGTCGAAGTAATTTTTGGTTATTTCGATATGATTTATGAGGATTTTGGTCTGGATAAAGGTCTGTCACTGCTCTCCAAAGCCAGCTGCCCTCCCGAAGCTACGATAATTATCGAACTCCTGAATTTCGAGAGGGATACCTTCCTTGAATCTCTTGCTGTCAGAAAATCATTTGACCTTATCCTTGCAATCAAATCCTCGTTCCGTCCTCTGCCGCACTTTAACTATTTCACCATCCTGTATACATCATGGTCGACAAAGTTGCGTCGTTCAGTCCCCTTCCTTGTCAAAAACGGTCATATCGTCCCGTACATACCTAAAATTGTTGTAACCGGGCCCCCGGAATCCGGGAAATCACGTTTCGTGGCAAGCGCAACCGAACTTGGTATATCAGTCGACAGGACCGGTGTTAGTGGCGCGGTGACTACTGTTGCCATGGATTTTGGTTGGCTGCACTGGCAGGATTTCGACATCACGCTTTACGGTACTCCCGGTCAGCCCCGTTTCGATCCAATGCTACCGGTAATCCTGAATAATGCGATGGGTGTAGTCCTCCTTGTGGATGCCACAAATCATGAGCAGCTTGCACGGGCGCGGTATCTCTATAAAATTATTAACCGGATGCATGTGCCGATCATTATTGCGGCTAATAAAAAGGATTTGCCCGGTATGATAAGTGACGAGGAGATCAGGAAGGGCATCGGCGTTGGAAAAACCGTTCCGGTTCATTTTATCTCTGCACACCAGAAAGACGACGTACGTGCGGTTCTTGAATCGCTTGTTGATTCAATTACCCAGTTCGTCTACTGATGAATAGCACTAGATTATATTTCCGGGGGTCATTCTGACCTTAAAAAGGATAAACACGGCTATGCTTACCTTTATCGGCCTTGGTCTCTACGACAAACATGATGTTTCGGATAAGGGACTTCTTCTCATCAGGAATGCGGATCACGTCTTTCTCGAAGATTATACCTCACGGCTTATGGGGGCGACAAAAGAAGAGCTCGAAGTGTTCTATAAAAAACCACTCAACCTTCTCAAGAGAGAGGATGTAGAGCAGCACCCGGATGACCTTCTCGAATGTGCACTCCACGGAAATACGGTTTTTCTCTGTGCCGGTGATCCTATGGTCTCAACGACCCATGCGGATCTCCGCATACGGGCGGCTGACCGTGGTATTCCTACCGCCATTATTCACGGAGCATCGATTGTAAGTGCGGTCTGCGGGCTTTCAGGGCTCCAGAATTACCGGTTTGGGAAGTCGTGTTCAGTGCCATTCCCCCAGGGTCGATGGTCTCCGACATCGCCGTTGGAGGTAATCGAAGAGAATCGGCTGCGCAGGCTGCATACTCTTGTATATCTCGATATTCATGACGGGCGCTACATGACCGTAAGTGAAGGCATCTGTTTACTTGAAAGTATGGCAGAAAAAAAACAAGTAACGGTCCCGCTCTACATCGGTATCGCAAGGGCTGGTTCCGCCCAACCTGTTGTAAGGGCCGGGACTGCTGATGATCTTTGTTCTCTGGATTTTGGGCCTCCCCTCCATGTATTGGTTGTCCCCGGGGATCTTCATGACATGGAGCGGTTATATCTGGAGAGGTTTGCAGGCCTATGTTAATTATCGAATGCGGGAAACTCCTTTCCGGTGAACTCGACGTCGTAGATATTGTTCTTCCCGAGGGTACCCCCCTTGCTGCCCTTGCCGGTATTGTAAAAGACATGGCAGACGCATACACCGACGATGGTAAAACGTTCTTTTTGGGGGGTGACCGGGTCAATGCACTGGCTGCATTTTACTATGGATATGGCTGGCTGCATTTCGGTCTCGCGTACGGCCTGCTTTCCCTTCAAAGGAAAGGACAGGTTTCCTGTCCATTCTCTTCACCGGTAGAATTACTTTCCCCGGCTTTTTCTGGTAAACTTGATGAGAAGACGCGGAGATATGCCCGCCTTCTTGATACCGCATGTGCCTCGGTGGTTCCAGCACCAGAACCGGAAACGACCGCCGAAATCTTTGCCCGACGTGTTATCCTGGTTGGTACTTGTTATGCGCGGGGTGGCAGGGGAAATCTTACTGCTGGAGCAGAGGAGGAAGCGCTTGCCCTGTTTAGCTATGGCCACGGATGGCTCGATGCCGGGGTCAGGACCGGGCTCCTTGCACTTACGGGCAACCGGGAAATTTTTACGATTTAAAAACAGGCGGTATTATAAAAGAATTTTCCCGGATAAAAAGAGTTTATACTATGCCTCATAACCTTTTTAGGTAAAATATTCTATCTGCACCTTCAGGAGTTTAACTATGGAGAACTCACAGAAAAAATGGTTGTATGTATCCATTAGTTTCTCTATAGCGGTACTGATTATTATTCTTGTTCTGACTATCAACGTCAATACCATTCAATATCTCAAAAAGATCAATCTCTGGTTTCTGCTGCTTGCCTTCCTCACCCATATTCTAACAATGTGTTTCTGGGCAATGCGTGTCAAGAAAATGTCCGGATCGCTTGGATACCCGATCAAATTTTTCTATTCCTTAAATCTTGTTTTTGCTAATCTTCTCGCGGCTGCAGTCACACCTGCCCAGGCTGGCGGAGAACCGGTCCGGGTGCACGAGCTCTATAAGGCAAACGTCCCGCTCGGTGATGCTACGGCAATCGTTATCATGGAGCGCGTGCTGGATGGCATTGTCCTTGCATGCCTCGCAGCAGTTGCAATGTTTGCTCTCTCTGAAGAATGGCATAGTCTGGGTGCAATCTCGGATATTATGGTCTATGTGACATGGGTTTTTGTAGCCGGCTGCCTTTTCCTGTTCTATCTTGCCATACGTCGGCCTGATGTAATGAAGCGGATTGCAGACCGGGTCGCACGGTTCTTTACCCGCAAATGGGAACCAGCCAAGGTTCAGAAAACGCTCGATCGGATAGATCTTGAAATTACCAATTTTCATGCAGCAGTGCTTAAGTTTGTAAGGACTGCAAAGTCAGGACTGATGTGGGGGCTTGTATTCACGGTGCTCTATTGGGTCTCGGAGATTATTACCGCCTCGCTTATTCTCGTTGGTCTCGGGCAACCACCACTCATTTTTGAGTCGTTTGTGATCCAGCTCATACTTGCCATATTAATGATGCTCCCCCTGACACCGGGAAGCTCCGGAATCGCGGAGGTCGGGGCTACCTCGATGTATGCCTTGTTCATTCCTGCGGCAATAGTCGGGGTGTTTGTGGTTATCTGGCGGATTGTGCTGTATTACTTCAATATTGCCCTTGGCATTATCTCAAGTCTCATTATAGTGAGGCGCGAATCGGGAAACCTGTAAAAGTAATGTACTTGCCGTACGCCGACCTCAACTCTTATGTGACGGAAGAGTAATGTCTCTTCACTTATTATGCAGCAGGTAGTGTGCACTATCAGGGGCGTGTTTATAGCCTTAAACGAAGCGTCTACGATACCTGTAGTTGTGCTGACCGATAATAAGGGGCGAATGCTGCCGATATTCGTCGGCCTTTGGGAAGCAATCTCCATCAACAGCGCACAGAACAGGGAAGTACCCCCTCGACCCCTGACTCACGATCTGTTTTTGGATCTCATGGCACAGTATGCCATAACGGTGAGTTCCATGAGTGTCGATAGTGTTGAGGACGGTGTATATTATGCGCATCTGGTGCTCTCGTCCGGTGGTCATGAGGATTACCTTGATTGCCGACCAAGCGATGGAATTGCAATAGCACTGCGCTCAAATGCGCCTATCTTTGCAGATGAAGATTTACTTGCCGCAGGAGAAACGGGGATCAAGGTTGCCACAATGGTTCCGCTCTCAACATTCCTTCGTTCGTGAGAAAATAACCAGGTGAAACGGTCGGACAATTATTTTCGGCGGCGCTCAAGCTCGCGTATGACCTCTTGAAAATCAATATCCGCGGCCCGGAGCGCCACAAGGATATGGAAAAAGAGATCGGCTGCCTCTTCAGTTGTCCGTTCCGGCACTTTGTTTTTTATGGCAATGATAAACTCAGTGGCTTCCTCTCCTACTTTCTCGAGCACCTTGTCAATTCCTTTTTTATCCCGAAGCAGTCGGCTTGTATAGGATCCCTCGTCAGGGTGTGCCGCACGGTCGCATATGACTTCCCAAAGCTCACCGATCACCCGGGGATCTGTTGTGGATTCTTCCTCATGTTTCATGCTTCCACCTGTGCGAGGAGAACTTCTCCTATTTCAAGGCCACAGAAACGCCGGCATAATATGCGCGCCTTCTCGATATTACAACCTGCCTTACCGATTGCAATGCCAAGATCACTTTTTTTGTTTACTATCACATTGACGGGAGTAGTGTCAGTACCCCGCTCGATATTGATGACTTCTGCAGGTTTGAAAATATTGGTTATAAACATCTCCGGATCCTCGGCATATTCGACCATTTCAATACGTCGGCCCAGCACGTTCTGGAGGCGCTTGATATTATCGCCTTTTTTTCCTATTGCAAGTCCCATGTCACCCTGCCGGATAACATAGATGACCCGGTCAAACCTGTCATCTATGACACAATCCAGAGCCGTTGCCCGGGTGAGAATCCGCAGTTCTTCTATGTACCTTCGTTCTTTAAAGCTAATATTACGTTCCATATTAAAATCGTCCTATTGTATCCGTAATTTTTCCGGTATTCGATACTTGGATATAGGTTGATCCGGAAGTCCGGATCCGTGTTTACTGGATTAAGAAGTAATCAGACATTGCTAATGTAAAAAAGTTTTGACATAAGTTTGGTGAATGGATATCAGTTGATGGTATAGATGACCGACACCTGAGCGGTGACGGTCACATCTCCGGATTGGATCGGAGTCGGAGCTGCCGCCATTTTTCCTGAAGCTGCGGCTGTTGCGTCATAACTGCCGTATACAATGGCTGTGTACCCCTGGCTGATGTCTGCAGATTGCGTGCCGGTTATAGTCACGTTGAGCGCTGAGGCGACTGCATCCGCATCCGATCTCGCGTTTGTGATCGCCAGATTCAGAGCCTGGCTCCGGAGCGCCTGGGCCTGTTGGTCGGAGAGCATGAACTGGATTGAGTTTACTTGGTTTGCCCCTGCGCCAACGGCCGCATCGATGATTTGGCCGGTCATGTTGGTATCGTTGAGGGTGACCTGAAGGGTGTTTGTCACCTGGTAACTTTTTACCGTACCTGATAAAATGCCGCTGCTGTCCTGCTGGTAGACAGGTGTTATCGTATATCCGGTTGTCTTCATCTGGTTACCAGGAACACCTGCTGAAACGAGCGCTTTAACGACATTGTTCATCTCTTGGGCATTGTCCGACTGCGCGGTGTTGACATCCGCATCCTCGGTCTCTACTGCCAGGTTGATCTGAACGCGGTCCGGAGTACCAGTAACTGTGCCGCTCCCACTGACCTGAATGGTACGATCACTATTTACATCCGCGGCTGACACGCAGCCGATCAGTACCATGGCAAGAATAACCATGGCCAGAGTTAGCAATACTATTTTCTTCATACTATTACCGGCCAAGCATAGGTGATCAGGGGGATTAAAGATTACTTTGACTACGAAAAAATTTGAAATTAACGGGAGGAGCCAGGAAAACCCCAACGGGGATTTATAAATCCCCAAAGTACAAGTGCTGGCAAAACACAGTGTATAGACGATAGAGCATGGGATCAACAATCGTCGAGAAAATATTCTCACGGAAATGTGGCAGTGATATCAGGGCAGGCGAAGTGGTTATGACACCTCTTGACGGGGCGATGATTCACGATATTACCGGCCCGCTTGCCATCCAGAAGTTCCATGAGATGGGCGGGGAACAGGTTTTTGATCCGAAACGTATTATCATGCTCTTTGACCACCAGATACCAGCAGATTCCCTTGAAGCGGCAAAAAACCATGTATTTATGCGTTCATTTGCAAAGGAACAGGAAATTCACAACTACGACATCAATGAAGGCGTCTGCCACCAGGTAGTTCTGGAAAAGGGACTGGCAGCACCTGGTGAGATAGTCGTGGGTGCTGATTCCCATACCTGCATGTATGGGGCCGTTGGAGCATTTGCAACCGGCATTGGTTCGACAGACATGGGATTTGCCTTGAAGTTTGGCGCACTCTACTTCAAAGTGCCGGAGACCATACGGGCAAAGGTTTCGGGGAAGTTCCCAAAACGGGTCGGGGCAAAGGACCTGATCCTTGCAATTGCTGCTGATATTG
This sequence comes from uncultured Methanoregula sp., assembly GCA_964409915.1. Taxonomy (GTDB): domain Archaea; phylum Halobacteriota; class Methanomicrobia; order Methanomicrobiales; family Methanospirillaceae; genus Methanoregula. Next base: position 11,197 of record CAYPEQ010000021.1, read on the forward strand.
GGGCCGATGGGGCGACATACAAAGCTATCGAGTTTAGCGGTAAAACCGTGACAAAAATGGACATGGCCGGCCGGATGACCTGCTGTAATATGGCCATCGAAATGGGTGCAAAAGCCGGCATCGTACCTCCCGATAAGATTACGTGGGATTATATGAAAGGTCGCAGAAAAATGGAACCCTTCAATCTCGAAAGTGATGAGGATGCAGTGTTTGCGGAAAATCGGGTGTACGACGTTTCTGATCTTGAGCCGCAGGTTGCAGTGCCGCATAACGTAGATCAAGGTGTGCCGGTCAGTAAGGTTGAAGGGATCCATATCGACCAGGTTTTCATTGGTTCCTGCACGAACGGGCGGTATGAGGATCTCGCCGAAGCTTCAAAGGTGCTTGGAAAAAAGAGGTTCGATCCGCATACCCGTGTGCTTATCATTCCCGCTTCCCGGGAAGAATATCTCAAGGCGCTGGAAAAGGGACTCATCGAACGATTCGTAAAGGCCGGGGCGCTTGTCGAAGCTCCGTGTTGCGGGCCCTGTATGGGTGGATCATTTGGTCTTCTTGCGCCCGGGGAGGTCTGTCTCTCGACGTCGAACCGGAATTTCAAGGGCCGTCAGGGTAGCACTGAGGCCTCAGTCTACCTCTCATCAGCGGCAACGGCAGCAGCGAGCGCGATAAAAGGTGAGATCACCGATCCCCGCGAGGTGTAACTATGAGAACATGGAAATTCGGCGATAATATCGATACTGATGCAATTATACCGGGCCGTTTCCTGATAATAAATGATCCAAAGGAACTGGCAAAACATGCCTTTGAGGGCACCCGCACCGAGTTTGCTGGAGAGGTTAAAGAAGGTGACGTTGTGGTCGCCGGGAAGAATTTCGGGTGCGGGTCCTCACGTGAACATGCCCCCATGGCACTTCTTGGCGGAGGTGTCCATATTGTTATGGCTCAATCGTTTGCCCGCATTTTCTTCAGGAATGCCGTTAATGTCGGCGTACTTCCGGTCGTGTGTCATGATACGGGTAGAATCTCCGATGGAGCGAAGATAAAAATCGACCTCAAAAAAGGATACGCCGAGGTTGACAACCAAAAGCTCGCTATAGAGTCGGTGCCGCCATTTATGCAGAATATCATCGATGCCGGTGGTCTGGTAAACTACGCGAAGAGCTTGAAGGAGGTTCCCGTATGTACAAAGTCGCGGCGATAAGTGGCGATGGCATAGGGCCTGAAATCATAGTGGAAGGAAAGAAAGTCTTGGAAGCCGCTGGCGAGCGGTTCAACTTTGAGATTTCCTGGACGGATTTTGATATCGGCGCTGAACGGTACCTTGCTACTAAGGACCTGTTAACAGAGGAGGATCTTGCAGAACTCAGAAAATTCAAGGCTATTTATTTTGGCGCTATTGGTGATCCCCGCGTGCAGCCGGGGATCCTCGAAAAAGGTATTTTACTTGCGATCCGGTTCTCGTTTGACCAGTACGTGAATCTGCGACCAATTAAGTTACTTGAAGGTGTTGAAACACCCCTTTCTAACAAGACGCCAAAAGACATCGATTTTGTCGTTGTGCGGGAGAATACCGAGGATTTCTATGTCGGTATAGGTTCACGATTCAAAAAACACCAGAAAATCGATCTTGAGGTCATTCGCAACCTTTATAACGTAAAATTTGGCCTTGACGTTGAAAGTGATGCAGAAGAAATTGCCTATCAGATAGGGGTTGTGACCCGGGAAGGAGCCCGACGGGTCCAGACCTATGCCTTTGAACTGGCAGAGAAACGCAGAAAAAAACTCACCTCCGTCGACAAGGCAAATGTTCTCTCGGATGTGTACGGACTCTGGCGTGATGTGTTCAATGAAACGGCTAAGAACTATCCCGGTGTTACAACAGAATTCAACTTCGTGGATGCCATTACGATGTGGTTTGTGAAAAACCCCGAATGGTTCGATGTTGTCGTCACTCCCAATATGTTCGGTGACATTATTACCGATCTTGGAGCGATGATCCAAGGGGGACTTGGACTTGCACCGGGCGGCAATATCAACCCAAAAGGTACATCGATGTTCGAGCCGATCCACGGGTCAGCGCCAAAATACAAGGATATGGACGTTGCAAACCCGATTGCAACTATCTGGGCAGGATCGCTCCTCCTGGACCATCTTGGTGAACACAAGGCCGCAACAGCAGTTGTTTCTGCTATCGAGAAAAGCATAAGAGACGGCGTTGTTACAAAAGATCTCGGCGGGACTGCGGGAACCGCACATGCAGGGAGCTATATTGCTGAATGTGTGCGCGAGGGGTAATCCCCCGTTTCAGCCTGTTTTTATGCTGTATGAACGTTCTTTCCGAAAGAAAAGATAATTCCCGGATCACTGTTGATACCCTTATTAGCGAGATTAAAAGGTTAGGAAAGAACCCCTGCTGTGTGGGAATTGATCTCACCGGCTCAGAACGAAGAGCATCCGGGATGTGCGTTTTAAGGGGTTGGAATGCCAGCCTCTCCTTGGCCCATACTGATGAAGAACTTATCAGGATTGTAGAAACAGCGGATGCAAGCCTTGTATCCATTGATTCATCGCTTGGACTTCCTGCAGGGAGATGTTGCGTCGAGGACTCCTGCGAATGCAGGAAGTACGGAATTATGCGGGATTGTGAACGTATTCTCAGAAAACGTGGAATCAGGGTATATCCGACCCTGATTAAAAGCATGCAGCAACTAACTGTGCGGGGAATACGACTTGCTAAGGTCTTCAGGGAACAGGGATATGAAGTTATAGAAAGCTATCCTGGTGGAACACAAGACCTCATGAATATTCCCCGGAAAAAAACCGAACCGGCCCTTCTCAAGTCAGGACTTTCGGCCATGGGTTTTATCCTGTACTCAGACCGTGATAGTATCAATCATGATGAGATTGATGCTCTTACATCGGCACTGGTTGGATATTTTTACCTCTCCGGCTGGTACGAAGCTGTCGGGAATGCTAGAGAAGGGTTCCTGATTCTCCCAGATCTATCAGCGTGTCCATAGGTGAAAAGGTAATTTCGCTGGAACACTGGCTCTGGCGAATAATGTTCTGCTCGGTTTTGTAAAATCTTGGCATAATGACAATGTTAAAAAGAGCAAAACAAAGCAAAAATCAGGGGGTCTTTTTTAATACTTCCGGTATATCGAGAGAAATGTCTCCGTCATCTCCCGTTTTTTTTGGGAAAAACAGGGATTTAATGGAGGCAAAAGGCCCTTTCCCGTCATTTACCGGTTGCTCTCCCCTCCTTTTTTTCCTGCCCCCATAATTTTTGAGGAGGATTTCAGCCTCAATAAGACCCTCTTCAACTTTTTTCTTTTCTGTTACATCTACGACATACCCGGCAATTGCGACTGTTTGTTTCTCCTTTATTATCGGAATTTCGTTAACTTCTACCCATACTTTGGTATCATTACGACCATTAAACTCCAGCCGGTAGGGGGGTTCACGTCTTCCAGAGGAGATAGCTTTGAGTGTCCTTTCCAGTCCTTTGGCATTAATCGGGTTGTCGGTCAGATAATCAGTCCAAAGTCGCTTACCTGATAACGGAACCCCTCCGATAAGGGATCTCATTCGAGGACTTACATAATTCAGAGTATGATCGGTGTCGTGAGTAAAATACATCTCCTTACCACTTTCAAGAAGCAGCATTAACTCAGCGTCCCGCTTCCTTATGGCACGATGCTCCCGCTGGAGCCGTGTTATATCCCGCCCGGTAGCAATTATCGCGGTCACCCCGCTGTTACCATCAGTGATCGATCGTGCTGACCAGCTGATGCAGCGTTGACCATGAGGCGAAGAGATCCATTGTTCTACCTGACATGTATAAGGGGGCCTGAAAAGCTTGGTCATCTGGGTTGCCATTACTTCAGAATACCGCTGATTGGTAGCAGGCATAAAAATACTCCCGGTCAGTTCCTCCTTTGTTTTCCCCACAATATGGCAGTACGCCGGGTTGACAAAAAGGAGGCGACCCTCAGGACTGAACTTGACCAGCATATCCTGCTGGTGTTCCACGAGTTCTTTATAGGGGGACTCATCGCAGGTATCCATTGTATAGCTCCGATAGTGTACGAGGACAGCATTGACTTTACGTTTCTATGCTTAGTACACGTTTCCCTTTTGGACTATTAATGTTGCACATGTCGGAGTCTTTACTTCTGACTCACCAGTGAACTAATAAAAATGAATAGGAAAAAAAGGAGAAGCGGGTTTAGACCAGTGCACTGATCTGCTGCTGACCGGTGAGCCTGCGGTCTTTCCAAACGGCTGAAACCGGTTGTTCAGGGATTCGAGCGATAGTAGCATGTCGCTCCCGGCCATAGATCACTGATCTGAGCGCGAGGAGCGAAACGGTGAAGTTACCTGCCTCGAAGAGTTCTATATTGAGGGCTTTACCTGATCCCGACACCTGTGCAAGACCACAGGTGGTACCAAGGTAGTAGTTCCACTCGTGCACAAGCATCTCTACCTGGACGACAATCTGCCGCCCTGAGATCCCTCTTGACAGATCCCCCAGCCGTATTGCATATCTGGCTCCCATGACATGCAATTCCACGACCTCGTGGAGCCTGCCTTCATTATCGATCGCCCTGTATCCTGTCCGCTGGATATAACCTGCTTTCTGCATCATACACGACCACCTTCTGTCGTAATAATGCATTTTTCAAATCAGTATATAATCCGGGGCCGTGCGCGGGGTGAAAGTGAAATGCCTTGCCGATTTATAGTCGAGATCCTTCTGGCAGAATAGCCCATTAGACCCTTTTATCCATGCAGGCATTCAGGACGTTCTCTATAAAATGGAGTGTGCCACCAATGCCTGCAAGCGGGGGATATGCGAGTCGAACCTGTCCACGGAGCGGTGGTATTATCCCGACAAACGCTCTCCCGGGGCTCAATGAACGTTCGAATGACGATCCAATCACGAGATCCGGTTTGAGTTCGGAGATTGTGGCGCTGACCTCTTCGAGTCCGGTTATTTTATCCAGCCGGTAATCCACGTTCGACTGTACAGGAATATCATTGCGTGTGCCGACGACAAGAATCTGTGCATCAAGATACCGTTTCAGGGTGTTGGCTGCAAAAAGAGCGTATGCAGCACCAGCAAAGATCGTAACTTCAGGTGGGTCGTACCGGCGGAGAAACTTATCGCAGGAATGGATCACCCGTTCTTCCTGGTTATCAAGTTCAGTAAAAACAGGATCCATATTGGCACACTCGAACTCTGCTGCCAGTTTTTCGCAGGTTTCACGAACGACAGGTATTCCCAGTGTCCCCCCTATGTATCCCCCGATACCAGATCCAAAATCCTCATTAGTCCCAATTGTCAGCTGCGATGCATGTCCAACATTTTTGATCATGTCCCGGCAGAATACCGTCCCGATAGGAATACCGGCACGGTGCAGAATTCGGGAAATCTCCTGTATATTTCCCTCGTAAAACGGGTCAGATAAAGAGATGCCATCGATATTTACCCCCGGTTGCACGGGATCTATTTTCGGCGAGAGTGTAGAAAGTGCCGTATGATACCCTGTTTCCATTTCCCCGACAAATCCGGGGCTGTCGACAATAATAACGTCGTTTTCATCAAGCAGCGATTTTATATCTTCACCAAGGACTGACGGTACACAGGTGGTGACAACAGCAATCCGGTTGCCCTTACCGGAAAGATCACCTATCACTTCGCGAAGCCGGTCCCCGGACCCGAAAATAACCTCATTTTCAAGAATAAAGGTTCCATGAAGGGGAGCATGAAGGAGGGTCGCCGGGTAGTAATAGCACCCACTGGAACCGTGGATGACGACCGTGATACCTTCAAAACCAGCAAGGCATGCTGCGGCACCGGTCATGGCACAGGGCCACAATGGCGTTGTGCAATCAGGCATGGAGTGCCCTCCTCCATCGATGGAGCATTCTCCGCACACCTGCGATGCCGATGGGAGCCGTAAAAGGTACCGGTACTGGGCACCCCGAGGGTGCTATTTCGAGCCGGAGAACACGTGCGACATCCTGTACCACATGTCTCCCTTCTGGATCCAAGGGAAAAGAGGAAGAAGAGATTCCGGCTCCGGCAATATCAGCAAAGTCGTCGAGCGTTTCCGATATCAGCACACATTCGTCAGCTATGGTTTGTCTGGGATCTATTCCACAGGCATCAGCAACTGATTCGAGGAAAGGGATAGTTCCGGAGATCCCCACAGGAAAAGCAGGAATATAGGGCGTCTTGAACTGGTCTTTGAGATATTCTCCAACGGGTATGAGCGAAGGATCCCGGAGTATGTTGAGCCGCGCTGCACCGAGCGTAGCAATTTGATGTGATGTAAGGTCATGGACAAACCGGATATTTACGGACAGGCCAAGAAGTGATAGTAACCGAGAGACTTCGGTGAAATTTTCGTCGACTTCATACTCCAGATTTTTTTCGCCGATGATGTTTACTCTTCCATTCCCCCGGATTGGTTCTGCCATCCCGGCAAGGGCGATAAGGGCATTATTGACCCCGGTCTGGAATGATCCCCCAAGGAACCCGGCGGTCGGTATTACGAGGACTGGCGTTCCTGTCTTTGCTCTGCATACCATCCCCACATCATCGCCAATAGTGTCTACAATACAGGTCGAGAGTACAAAAACAGCCCCGGGTTTGCGTTCGATTACGGTATCAAGGGCACGGTCAAGTACTCCCTCTCCACCAAATATCACGTCAGTCTCCGAAAGTCCGGTTGAAATGAGTGGTGGAAGGGTGATAAGATCGTTATCAAGGCTTGTGGCGTGCAGGAGGGAAAAATTGTGATGCGTACATCCTCCGGGGCCGTGAACAACGGTTATTGCGTCGCTGACATGGGTTGTAACCGTGAGGGCACCGGTAAGGGTACAGCCTGCTGACCTACATGAATTCGATAGCAAGGGCTTCAAGATCCTCAATCTCGAGCGGTGTGGGAATAGTAAAATGGGTGTTCTTCATAACCCGGGTAGCAAGATCCCGGTAAACCTGTGCCTGAGCTGATTCAGGTTCGTGCTCGATGACAGTCCTGCGGTTCAGTTCGGCCAGCTGCACGGAACGATCCCGGGGAATAAACTGGGTAAGATTGCTGTTTACCCGGCGCGCAAATTCGGCAACGAGCTCTTCCTCCCGCGGCTGGTTTTTTGCGTTACAGATCACTCCGGCAAGACGACACCTGCTTTTTGGCCGGGCACTCAGGCGCAGAATCGCTTTGCAGATATTATTTGCCGCATAAAGGGACATGAGCTCCCCAGATGTAATGAGGTAAACTTCCTGCGCATATCCTTCCCGCATCGGCATAGCAAACCCGCCACAGACTACATCACCGAGGACGTCGTAAACAATCACATCGCCCGTGAGTGTTCCAAATTTCTCCAGCAGCTGGAATGTTGCAATGATCCCTCGACCGGCGCATCCGACACCAGGTTCAGGCCCCCCGGCCTCGACGCAGCGAATTCCGTTAAATCCGGTGTAGACTACCTCAGAAGGTGTTACTTTCTCGGCTCCCCTCACCCGGACAAGATCCATCACCGTCGGAATAAGCCTTCCCTGCATCAGCATGCGGGTGCTATCTCGTTTGGGATCGCAGCCTATCTGAAGGATATCATACCCTGCACACGAGAGAGCCGCGGAGAGGTTTGCCGAAGTTGTGGACTTTCCGATCCCTCCCTTCCCATACAGGGCGATCTGTTTCATAACCGTACTATGGGACGGTAGTTTATATTAGATCTCCCGATGTTAACAAAAGTAGATTTGTTTTTATGGATCCTTTTAAGAGAAAACACATTATCATGCCATAAAAAATATCACGCCATAAAAAAGAAAAAAGAATTTATCGGTGTTATGGCTTGTTGGTCCAGAGTCCGTGAACACTGCAGAATTCCCTAGCTTTAACGTTTACATCGCTAATAGGGAATTCAGCTTCGGGTTTCTCCCCGGGCCGGAGCCACCGGATATACGCGTTATCTCCTGAACGGACCTCTATCCACTGGATATAGTGCTTTTCTTCCATCGGATGGGGGACAGAACCTACCTTGACGAGAATACCTCCGGCTGTTTTTTCGATGACCGGCACATGCTTCTCTTTACCCTGATCAGCGGTCTTTTCCTGTTGAAGTGTCATCGGTTTCCCACAGCATACCATAGTACCGCCGGATGCACCGACAACCATTACGGTGTTTCCGCATACTTCACATTTGTAAATCTCAAAGAGTTTTGTCATTTTTACCCATCCTTTCTTACACGATGTTAATCTCTTTATGCTTCTTTAATATTTCGTCTGCAAGCGTATCGAGTGCCTGCATAGTTGCTTCACCCGGCTCACCAAGTACCATCACCGGCGGGATCATCTCGACATTGACATGGTCAAGCATCTTCGTAATCATTTCAGCACTCTTACCGCCCCACCCAAAGGAGCCAATCACGGATGCAAACCGGGTTTTTGGCCTTAATATGTTGACAAGATAGGTAGCTGAAACGACTGACGGATGAGGGCCAAAAAGGACGGTTGGGGTTGCAATAACGATTGTAGCTGCGTCCACAAGGGCAAAAGCTAATTCGCCGACATCCGTATGGGTGAGGTTGAATGGCTTGACAACTATACCCCGGGCTATAAGCGCCCCGGTGAGGTGATCCACCATTTTTGCCGTACTTCCGTGCATGGAAATATACGGGATAATTACTTCATTTTTGACCGTGTCTGACACCCATTCTTCATACGCGTCGAGGATGAACTGAGGATTCTTGTTGACCGGACCGTGGCTTGGCGCGATCATAACCGGGGAGAGATTACGGACCCTCTCAACGTAACTTTTAATACTCCCGTGAAAGGGCATCATGATTTCGGCATAGTATCGTTTTGCAGAACGGTACGCCCATGCTTCATCGTGTATGAATAACTCGGTTGTTGCAGCGTGGAAACCAAAGAGATCGCAGGAAAAAAGAATTTTGTCCTCCTCGAGGAATGTAATCTGGGTTTCAGGCCAGTGCGTCCAGGGTGTCAGGAAAAACCGGAGGGTCCGGTCACCTAGCGAGAGGGTTTCCCCTTCTGTGATAATAACAAAGCGTTCCTGAGGGATGTGCAACAGCGCAACTAGAAGATCCCGGCACTTTGCATTCGTCACAACTTTTGCATCCGGGTAGAATTCAAGGATCATCGGGAGGGCACCGGAATGGTCCTGCTCAGCGTGGTTGATCACGATATAATCGATGACTTCTATTCCTGATTTTACCAGATTCGAGATAAGATCATATTCCTTTGTAGGATCAACCGTATCGATAAGTGCAGTTTTCGTGCTGCCCCGGATTAGATACGCGTTGTAACTTGTCCCTTCCGGTAACGGGATCAATTCGTCGAAAATCCGCCGGTCAAAATCAAAAGCCCCGACAGCATAAATTCCGGTAACAAGTTCGCGGGAGACCATAATACTCACCAGCATTTATCGGTTATTTGCATAACCGTTTCGATACTACTCAAAAGGAAGGGAAGGATACAGTACCTATTGAATCATTCCCCACCCTGGGAGACCGGAATTCAACAGAACTATCTGCAGGTTTGCATAGCAGATAATTAGCATCAGGATAAAGCAGGGGACAAGAAAAAATACCGGCTTTACCGCAGATCGAAGAATTTGGATAATCGTGCAGAACATCACGACATTGACCATGATCATTATCACGAATGCAAAAAAAAGCGACTGCATATAAAAAAAAGCAACAAACCAGAGAAAAAACACCGTTAATGTGAATAGGAAAAGATTGAAGGCATTTTTAACTTCAGCATGATTGAAACCGGCGTTCCAGATAAAATATAGTGAAAAGCCAAAAAGACAGAAAATAAGAATAATTCCATAAAAAGTAATCAAATCCGAAGGAAGAAAGTCGGGTTTTTTTAAGGTGGAGTACCATCCGGGAATAGATGTGGTGAAGAGATAAAGAGCGAAATAACCGGGAATAAGACAGGCGACCAGAGATGCAATAAGTCTGACAGTATGATTCCCGGATTTCATATCGTTCGGGTATATTATTTCTGGCAGAGATATAAATGTTGTCAATCTTTCCGAAAAAGTATGTTTTACTCTTTAAAGCGGATAATGGCGTTGCGGGATATTACGGCTAAAAAAAATTATGCAGTGGAATTGGTGATAGTAAACGACGAGTTCGCTGATCCTGTCGTTCCATCAGAAGTTATCACATTAACATTGTACAAACCAAATTCAGCGGTATCAGGTATTGCGAGAGTACAACTGACTGATGTTGAAGAAGGCTGAGGCTGCGAACAGGTTACTTGGTTCGTACCATCAGCTGAAACTAAGGTAACAATTTGAACATCAGTGAGTGTCTGTCCATGGACAGTCAGCGTATACGACTGACCCTGAGTTCCGCTCGTAGGATTGATACTGCTTATAACGGGTGTCGGTAATCCTATGGTAAAAGATATCATGGATGATCTGCCGTCGGGATTAACTATTTCGATGTTTGCCGGGCCTGCATTTACGTTATTTATATTAATTGTACCGGTAATCTGCGTGGAGGTAACCGAAACACCTGAAGCAACTATTGGCTGGAAACCTGCCTCGACCAGCTCCAACTTTGCTCCATTCTGGAAATTGGTCCCGGTGAGAGTGATAGAAACACTCGAGGCCATCGATCCTGATGTAGGTGAAACCGCACTCACCAGTGGACCACTGCCTGAGAGCGTTGTTGTGACGGTTGTCGGGATAGTAATCGTTGCAACTGGTACAGATGACACCGAAACCTGAGTAAGTAAGACCGGATATATGCGCTCCATATCCGCCCTGGGGAAACTATCCTGATCACCGGTAACCTGGTTCCAAGAGCCATCAGGATTTTTCGTTACTTCAACGCGAGTGTACAGATCTGAAGTCGGATCGTAGGAGATAATCATCCACAGGGGAGACGATGCACTATTTGTTACAATATCTCCCGTCGAATATTTTGCTCCGGCCTGAGTTGTGACTTTTGCTATTGTTGTCGTCGTCGTGCTCGAGCTTGAACAGCCGGCAAGGAAAATGCACAGGATAAGGATGAGAACCGATACAAGGCCATAATAAAATTTTTCGGTCATATCATAGCGTTCTGCATCCAAATTGATAAAAATTTTGTTTAAAAGGCAGCTCTGTCAGATTCAGCCTATTTTTCCGGCAATACAACCGTTTTGTAATGCCGGGAGAAATGCCAATGGATTCCTGTCAGGACACCTATTACCAGGAATCCACAGAGAACAACAACCGGGTTGAATGTGGTGAGATATTCCGGGTCTACCCGGGCATTCAGAAGGATCATAAGACCGGATGTGACAACGATTATGGTTGCATAGACGTCACGGACGGCAAAGAAAAAAAGTGCCGATATAAGGCCTGCTGCAAAAAAGCCGGAAAAGATCTGCCGAAAATCCGGACCTATAAAGAGAATCGACATGGAAAGTGCAAATATAAGGGCCGTTACCAGCGTCCCGGCAAAGATGGAGATCATTGCCCCTCCATTGCGAACGTAGGCTTGGATATGTGTCCCGATCAATACCCAGCAGATCATTACCGCCGCGACAGCTGTAGGGAGGAAAAAGGTAAATGGGATTGCTCCTCCCGAAGCCCCGGTTAAAACAAAGAACGTATATATGGCAAGGGCAGTAATACCGACAGCAATTACCGTCCGGCGTACTGATCGGAACCCAATCTGGAACATGTTGACCGCTCCCGAAAGGAAAGCTGCCTGGATTCGCAGGACGGGAACAATGATTCCCACAAGTACACACGAAAGTACTGTGAAGAGCACAAGCCACGGAAAATTGGCTTTAGAAAAGAGATGGGGATTTATAGCAAGCAGAAAATTTTCCAGCTGCCAGATGATTGCGATTATAAAGGGAGTTATTATCAATGTCAGCAGGGAAGAATTACGGATTCCCTGCAAAGGTACCTCTTCTCTGCTTATTCCAGTATCGACCATCATCATCTTCCTTGAATGCTCCAGATCCCGTAAGAGTATCGTCTTGGATCACCGCATGCATCAATTTCGGGATAATAATCACTTTGATACCTCAAAAAAGTCGTGGATCCGGTGTAGACGTTCATCAGCAGGGAGATCCCGGACAGGGTTACGGTCATCAAATGTAGGGAGGGTCTGTTCATAGAATACTCCCAGTGCGATTGGTGTGTCGCGGTTGTAATCCCATTCCCGTACTTTTGCACACGCCTTGGTAAAATCGCCGGTGTTGTGATTCGTCAGATCGTATACGCGTTGCCCATAATATTCAGTCATATTAAAGAAGCTTGCGCAGATCTGGAGGACATCAATAAAGGCAAAACCTTTGTGTATGATTCCCTGCCGGAGTAATTGTGTCAGTTGCGGCATTTTCTTAGTATAGCCCCGGGCGATATAGGTGGCACCGCTTGCAAGCATCAATTCTAATGGGTTGAAGGGATACTCTGTCGTTCCTGCAGGAGTGGATTTTCCCCGGAAACCCAGCGGAGACGTGGGTGTGTATTGCCCTGTCGTGAGACCATAGACCCGGTTATCATGAACTATTATGGTGATGTCGACATTCCTTTTCGCGGCAAAGATCAGGTGGTCAAGTCCCTCAGCATATGCGTCCCCGTCACCCGCGCAGCAGACGACCGTAAGCCGGGGATTGGCAAGTTTTATCCCTGTCGCTACCGGGACCGTCCTGCCGTGTATTGCATAAACGCTGTTGATATTGAGATAATCAGCAATCTTTGCATGACATCCGATGCCGGAGACCAGCACTACATCATCAAGAGATTTTCCCTCATTTTCAAGATCGGAAAGGACATCCTTGAGTGTATGCTGGATGGCAAAATTGCCACATCCCGGACACCACGTGTTCTGTACCGGGGTTATCAGGTTCCGTGTCATGGTGCCATTACCTCCTGCACTTTCACGAACAGTTCATCCGGAGTAAACGGGCGACCATCATACTTAAGAATAGTTGCACCGATACTGGTGCCATACTCACGGGCGAGTGCTGCAAGCTGGCCGGTAGCATTTTCTTCGACCGCTATCAAATGCTGTACTCCCTTGCAGGCAACAGAAAACTGCTGTTCCGGAAAAGGTGATAGTACAACGGGCTGGATAACCCGCAGGCCCAGTCGTGCTGCTACTTCGTCGCATGCGTTGCGGACCGAACCCCAGCAGAGGAGAGCGGTAGTTGCACCAGTAGAGCCTCTGATGTTGACACAGGGGTACAGGTTCAATTCATCCCTGAGCTTCGCCTCTTTTTTTCGGCGTTTTTCAGTCATTTGGGTGACAAGCTGCGCTTCTTCTGTAGTTATCCCACTTTCATCATGCGCATAGCTGTTCACCTTCACAATCGCGTCTTTACCCCCAGGGAACGCGAGCGGAGAGACCCCGGAAGGGGTGTCGCGATATCTCTGGTAGGGTCCGTCTCCATCCCAGAGTATGGGATCCGGAGCCGGCAGATCACCAATCTGGTTAATATCTAAACTATAGGTTCCCTCTGATAGTGTTTTATCGGTGAGAACAAACGCCGGGATCTGGTATTTCCATGAAAGACGGATCGCAGCTGCAGACCAAAGATAAGCCTCACCGGGATCGGCAGGAGCTACAATAAACCGGGGGAACTCACCCTGTCCGGCATGCAGGACAAACTGAAGATCAGCTTGGCCGGTATATGTCGGCAGACCGGTTGATGGCCCGGTTCTCTGGGAAACTACGATAACAATCGGGATTTCTGCCATTGCCGCAAAGGAAAGCCCTTCGGTCATAAGGCAGAACCCACCCCCGGAAGTTCCGATTGCGGTCTTTGCCCCGGCGACAGCGCTGCCAAGGGCCATAAGGATGACAGCGATCTCGTTCTCCGGATGGATAACCGTAATGCCGAATCGCTCTGCATTTCCGGCAAGGAAATGAAGAATGGTTGAAGCAGGGGTCATAGGGTACGCTATATACGAAGAAAGACCGCCGGCAACAAGGCCAAGCCCAATCGCCTCATTACCGGAAAGGAGGCTGTGTGCCGGGCCAGGAATAGCTGATATTGGCCGGGTTGTTCGTATCTGGTCATATGCTCTTCGGGCAACCCGGCTGTTCTCTTCGGCCTTTGGCATGTGCAGACGGAATACTTCGCTGACAATTTCCCATGGAATACCCGCTGATTTTGCGAAGGCACCGATCATCGCGGAATTTGCGGTAATCGGTGGGGCGGTTTCCTCCTTAAGAATGGTATTTATGGAAACAGTCTGGCCGTTGTGCACCGATTTTACCAGATCGGCATTTGCTACCACTGTACAATCCGGACACTGGGGGAAATGCAGATTAATGGTTTCCTGATTAAGTGCAACAAGATAGTCAATACGGTTGTTATGAGCGCCCACAGGAATATCTGCCGCACGTATAAGGGCAAAATTGTGTCCTCCACGGATTAGCGAAGGATAGTCTGTGTATATATAAACATAATAGCCGAGATGGTTCAAGATCTGGGCAATGATCGCCCCGGCGTTATTGATCCCGTCACCAGCCTTGCCACCTACGATCACGGATACTTCTTTCATTTGCCGTCCTCCTACCTCTCTGATGTTTCCGGGAACGGTATATATGTTGGGATAATGACGGTCTTCATGAGTATACGTTTCTTACAAAAAAAGTTTCAATCCCTGTGGATCATGCTTTCAAGCAGGGTTTTCATCTCGTTTATCCGGTAGGGTTTGGTAAGCCTGCCGGAAAAACCGTAGCTTGCAAAGTCCTGCATGACCGGATCATTGGTATACCCGCTTGATACTACAGCTTTTACTTTGGGATCATATTGACGGAGTTTCTCTATTGTCTCCCGTCCACCCATCCCCTCAGGAATAGTAAGGTCAATAATAACGAGATCGAAAGGCCGTCCAGCCTTTTTTTCCTGTGCATACAACTCAATGGCCGCTGCGCCTTCTCTTGCAAATGCAGCGTCGTACCCGAGGAACCGGAACACTTCCCGGGAAACATCGAGGATGATTTCCTCATCATCAACCAGAAGCACTTTCCCTTTATCCGCCATTCCCTTCCCCTTTTTTTTATATATCGCACGGGTAAACTATATATTTTCTCGTGGCAGCGTCATAGTGCTGGAAAGTGGCAGGAGTTATGTCTTATTCTCTGCGAGAATACTACTCGGTTTGGTTTACCATCTAATCGCAGTACTAAAATCGTACCTGTCATATCGATTTATTTTTGGACCTTTTTTAACGCCCTCAACCTTGCGGCTTCCACTGCGTCCTGTACCCTCAACAGGAACGTTCCATGGCAGGGTTTGGTGTACGGAAATATCACATAATCGCCATCGAATCCAACGGCAATTGGGGGAACGCCAATCGTATGGATATCAAATATCTTAAACCCGGGTTCGACATCGATTGATTCTGAAAAGTGGCTCTTGATGTACTCCCGGCATTCCTTAAATGAGGCATCCCTCATAAGGATCTCATAATTGAGCTCTTCTACGCAGCCCATGGTGCCACCACATCAATCGCTTTTTTCAACGGCAAGGGATTGTGGACAGCTTTTGCCGCAATTGTTGTACAGGGAAAGGTTATCTGGCCGACAAGGTCTTCCTGGTGCTCACCATAGACTAACGCATAGAGGCGCGCCTTTGAGATTACCGCCATAGTTGCAGCGTAACTGATACCTGCATCGTTATGGATAAACACAAAACACCGGTCAAAGTCCCGCTTTTTCTCAGTGATTTGAGCAACAGCACGGTCAAGATCCATTATTTCACCGATGTAATGCCGGTCAGGATCTGCTACGAGAAGTAAGGTATTTGCCGCTTTATTACCGGCAATTATCGGAGTTATCCCCGCTGCTTTAAACCGGCTTATCAGGTACAGCGCAATACTCGTCTGAACGGGTACCTGTGGGCACCCCAACACAAAAAGAACCGTTTTTTGGGGACTGGTATCTGGATCCATGGCATGCTCTCGTTTATTTGTACCATTCACCTATTTTTTCGTGAGGCAATAATTCTGTGTATCATACACGCTCTCCCAATTTTTTTAGCAGATTTGCTTCAATGATTTTCTCCGGTTTCCCGGCGCACCCAATCGAGATACGGGGCATATCCCATGGTCACGGGAAGAACAATAATTTCCGGAACGTTGTAGGTATGAAGTGATCTCAGGGTTTCTACTGCCTCATTTACATGGGCTTTTGTGGTTTTTGCGATTATGAGGTGTTCCGGTTCATGACAGATCCTGCCTTTCCATCGGTAGGTGGATTGAACCGGTACAATATTGACACAGGCCGCGAGCCTGAGGCTCACCAGCTGCTCTGCCATTGCTGCTGCGGTATCCGGGGCCGCTGTGCACAGGATCACTACAATATCTGTCGCCATACTATCGCCTTTCCAAACGTGTTCTCAATGCCACCGGTTTGGCAGTTCATAATATTAAAGATCCTTGGGTTATCACACTCAGTCGTTGATGGCTCCTTCTTTGATCGTTAATTACTAGACCCGGCGATTCGCATAATTACTACCTATGTATTCAACACGCATGAGCAATCTCCCTCCGTACCTTTTTGCACGGATTGACGAGATGAAAACAGAACAGGCAAAAAAAGGTGTTGATATCATCGATCTGGGTGTCGGTGATCCGGATCTCCCTACACCGCCACACATCGTTGCCGCACTCTGTGCCGCTGCGCAGGATCCGGATAATCACCACTACCCCTCGTATGCCGGGATGCCCGCTTACCGGGAGGCAGTTGCCAGCTGGTACCACAAGAGGTTCGGGGTCACGCTCGATGCGTCAAAGGAAACTCTGGCCCTTATGGGATCAAAGGATGGTATTACTCATATCGGGGAAGCGTTTGTAAACCCCGGTGATTACGTACTCGCCCCGAGCCCTGGCTATCCGGGATATTCGACAGGTACCCTTTTTGCTGAAGGAAAAGTTCACGAGATGCCCCTTTTAAGGCAGAACAATTTCCTTCCGGTCCTTGATAATATACCAAAGAATGTGGCGCGATCTGCGAAGCTTATGTTCATTAATTATCCCAACAACCCCACGTCTGCTGTGGCGCCGCTCTCGTTCTACCGGGAGGTGGTGGATTTTGCCACCGACAATGGCATTGTCGTAGTCTCAGATAACCCCTACTCAGAAGTTGCCTTCGATGGTTACCGCGCCCCATCGTTCCTGGAGGCAAAAGGGGCAATGGAAGTGGGTGTCGAGATGCATTCGCTTTCGAAGACCTATAACATGACCGGCTGGCGGATCGGGATGGCAGTAGGGAACGCAGAGATCCTTGCCGGTCTTGGCCGGGTCAAGACCAATGTCGACTCCGGTGTCTTCAACGCAGTCCAGCATGCCGCGATAGCTGCGCTCTCCGGCCCACAGGACTGTGTAAGAGAGGCCTGTACAATTTATCAGGAGCGCCGGGACGTGCTGGTTTCCGGGCTTCGTGAGCTGGGCTTTGATGTGCCTGCCCCAAAAGCCACCTTCTATGTCTGGATGCCGGTAAAAGACTGCATGTCATTTGCGGCAACACTCCTGAATACTTCGGGTATTGTAGTAACCCCCGGCATCGGGTTTGGTTCCTCGGGAGAAGGATATGTGCGATTTGCCATCACCCGGCCGGTTGAAAGAATTAAGGAAGCAATCGAACGCATGCGGAGGCTTGACCTGTGAAACTTCCCTCGCACCTTACGATACAGAACGGGCATCTCCATATTGCCGGCCATGATTGCGTTTCCCTTGCAGAAACCTATGGCACACCTCTCTATGTAACAAGCGAGGATCGCATCCGTGACCGTTTCCGCAATTACCATCAGGCGTTGTCCTCCCGGTACTCCCAGATTCAGGTACTTTTTGCGGCAAAGGCAAACGGCAACCTTGCCATTATGAGGGTACTTGCGCAGCTGGGTGCCGGGGCTGACGTCTTTTCCAGTGGTGAACTTTTACTTGCCTTGGAAGCAGGTATGCCGGCAAAAAAACTGCTTTATAACGGTAGTTCAAAGACGAAAAATGACCTCGCTCTTGCAGTACAGCACGGTGTGAAAATCTCGGTTGATTCTCTCGATGAGCTTCACCAGCTTGATGGTGTGGCACGAAAAGCCGGAAAAATTGCTGAGATCTCGTTCCGGGTCAATCCTGCACTTGAGGTTCCGACCCATCCGAAAATCGCTACCGGTCTTGCCACGAGCAAGTTCGGGATTCCCTACGATCGGATCCCGGCCGCATACAAAGAGGCACTTTCCTGCAAAAATGTCAAACCGGTAGGGATCCATTGTCATATCGGTTCGCAAATCCTTGAAGTGGAGCCGTTTGCGCGTGCTGCGGAAGTGATGGTCAGGATAGCCTGCGAGCTTTCCGGTTTGGGGGTGAACCTTGAGTTTCTTGACCTTGGCGGCGGCCTCGGCATTCCTTATCATCACGACAGCGATCCGGCACCAACACCGGAGGATTATGCTAATGCGGTCATGCCGGTCTTCCTTGCCGGCATCAAAGCGGCTGGCATAACACCGGAACTCTGGATAGAACCGGGGCGTTTCCTTGTTGCTGACTCTACCTTGTTGCTCACAAGGGTTAATTCGGTAAAGTCTGCCCATAAGCGGTTTGCAAACGTTGATGCCGGTTTCAACCTTCTTATCCGGCCCGCGATGTACGATGCCTACCATGAAGTGATTGTAGCAAATCATGCAGATGCCCCGTTAATTACAGAGTATACCGTCACCGGCCCCATATGCGAGACAGGGGATATCCTTGCCGCCGACCGGAAATTACCAGAACTTGCTTCCGGTGATCTGATTGCAGTACTGGATGCAGGGGCTTATGGATACGCTATGTCCTCACAATACAATGGCCGGCCCCGTTGCCCTGAAGTATTGGTCCACGGAAACGAAGTTGCACTCATGAGACGCGGTGAGACTCTTGCCGACCTTACCTGTTCCATGGTGCGGCCACCCTGGCAGCAGTAATGCGGGAGGACATCTGTGGTGCTCTTCCATTATGCATTAATCGACGACCTCATCACCCAGGAAGAGTTTGAACGACGCGTTGAGGAGAAAATCGAGGAGTGCGGGGATCTCCTTGACGAGCCTACGGCAGCGATGCTCGTTGTGGATGCATTAGGAAGACAGCATGTCAAAATCCGGGATCTTTCCGGGAAATCCAGTTTGTTCTGTTTTTTTGCAAAGGTGCTGGAAAAGACCGAGCCAAAGGAATTTGACCGTAAAGACGGTGAAAAGGGATGGGTTGCCACGCTTCTTGTGGGAGATGAGACCGGGACAACCCGTATTGTGCTCTGGGACGAAAAAGCTGGAGCGGTCCTAGAGATCCAGACTGGCGACGTACTGGAGATTATAGGTAGGCACCCGGGGAAGAGCGCAAGGGAGATCTATGCGCTTGCCTTACGAAAGGCAACCTGTGAAATTACCTGTGCATCGACAGCCGGCAGGAACGGCACGACGCTGTCCCCAGAACGGATCGATATAGATGTGATCCTGATTGGAATCGATGCCCCCCGGACATTTACCCGTCGTGACGGCACGAACGGGGAGATGACGGAATGTGTAATTGGTGATGCCGAGGGGACGGCCCGCCTTGTGGTATGGGCACCGGATCTGCTCCGGAATATCCCTTTGGGTGCAACGATCCATATTGCGGGAGCAAAACCGGATCACCGTTCATCCGGGAGAGCCTATAGCGTCGATGATACAAGTATGGTAAGTCTTTCCAACGTCAGCGCCAATGTCCCATTTACTGCACTCGCATCTGTCAGTGGTACCGGTTTTTTTTCTGTCAGGGGCGAAGTGAAGACTGTGCAGGAGCCCTGGTCGTTTACCTCGCGGGATGGAAGAGTTTCATGGGTCCGGAATATCCGTATCGGAGATGGCGGCGATATACTTAATGTTGTTCTCTGGGGGGAGAGGGCTCTGGTACCGGTACATCCAGGTGATGTTGTCGAGATATATCATGCGGAATCAAAACCCGGCCGGTTTGGGGGTTTCGAGATTGGCGTAGGCCGGGGAAGCGTTATACGGTTTCCGCATGAAGAATCACGGACAATCACGTTTGCCGGAACGATTATTCCCGGGAACGGGGGTACATTTATTGACAATGGAACAGAGCGGTATCTCATCGAGGGTGAGTTCCCTGCCGGGTGTGAGATGTGTATCACGGGGATGCTCTGCGGGAGCCGCATTATTCCCGAGATTTCAGAACCGGTTGAGAAGAGCGCTGAACAGGTAACAAATCGTCTTGCAGATTTTGCCGCCAAGCTGGAATCCCGGGCGCCACCGTAACGTCACTTTCACCCTGCGCACGGCTTTGGGTTATATGGGTGGTGTTAAAATGTTGTTGTGCCATAGGAGATGTACAAGAAATGGCTGACAAAGCGTTAGATATAGAAGATTTACCCGGTGTCGGACCAAGCACTGCCGACAAGCTTCGTGAAGCAGGATACCTTTCCGTTGAAAGCATTGCAACTGCTTCACCTGCAGAACTTTCAGAGATCACGGAGATATCAGAGGCAACGGCAAAGAAGATCATAAAGGCGGCCCGTGAATCTGCAGATATCGGGGGTTTCAAGACCGGAAAAGATATTTTTGAGCAGAGAAAAGACATCAGGAAACTCTCATTCCGGGTTCCGGAACTCGACACGCTCTTAGGTGGCGGTTTGGAAACACAGGCAATCACTGAGATGTACGGTGAGTTTGGTTCCGGTAAAAGCCAGATCGTGCACCAGATGGCAGTCAACGTCCAGCTGCCAGAGGACCAAGGCGGCCTTAACGGTAGCGTCATTTATATTGATACCGAGAATACGTTCCGCCCCGAACGTATTGAACAGATGGTAGCAGGTCTGGGTATCGATGGCGTTCCGGACACACAGGAGTTTCTGGATAATATCCATATCGCCCGGGCACATACATCAGACCACCAGATGCTTCTGGTGGAGAACTCCCGGGATCTTGCAAATGAACTTAAAGCAAGCGACAAGCCGGTGAAACTCTTTATCATCGATTCACTCACTGCCCATTTCAGGTCAGAGTATGCAGGCCGGGGTACACTTGCCGCACGGCAGCAGAAACTTAACCGGCATATGCACGATCTTTTCAAGCTCATAGATGAGCACAACGCTGTCGGTCTCGTGACAAATCAGGTTATGTCAAACCCTGCCGTTTTCTTTGGCGATCCAACAAAACCCATCGGTGGAAACATTGTCGGCCACACGGCAACGTTCAGAATCTACCTGCGCAAGAGCAAGGCCGGCAAACGTATCGCCCGTCTCGTGGACAGCCCCAACCTTCCCGAGGGTGAAGCGCCGTTTATGGTCGAAGAGGCAGGACTTAAGCCGTGTTAAAAGTGCTTCTGACCGACGTGGATGGAACCCTCACTGATCCCACCCGCCGGATAGATACTGAGGCGATAGAGTGTATCAGATCACTTGTAGATGATGGCGTTGAAGTCGTCCTTGCCAGCGGCAATACATCCTGTTTCATGGATGCTCTCTGCAAGATGATTGGCACCAAGGGAACGTATATTGCGGAGAATGGAGGGGTGTACCGGATCGGATATACTGGTACCCTCCGCATCAACGGTGATCAGAGCGTCAGCAAAACCGCCCTTGAAACCCTGCAGGGGTATTACCAGAAAAAAGGAGTCGAGCTGGAACTCTACAATCCCACGTTCCGGTATACGGATCTTGCATTTGCCAGAACAGTACCCGCTGAAGAGGTGATACAGGTACTTGCCGGCCAACCGGTGCAGGTGATCGATACCGGGTTTGCCATCCATCTCCAGGCCGAAGGCATCAGTAAGGGAACCGCCCTTCTTGACCTTGCGCATGATATGGGCATTTCTCCAAAAGACTTTTTTGCAATCGGTGATGGTATCAACGATGTTCAGATGCTTGAATGGGCTGGCAGAGGAGTCACGATTGCCAATGCCCACCCGGCAACAAAAATGGCAGCATCTGACGTTATGGAAGAAGCGTACGGGAAGGGCTTTGTACAAGCCACAAAAAAATATAGATCTTACCTTCGCGCAAGGTAACGGTCGACGACTATATAGTCCTTGATGTCTTTTACAGCCTCAAAGGGGACAACCAGAAGGTTGCCATCTTCCAAGGTGTAACCATCGGTGACAAAGGACTGGTCCGGGTGAACAATCAGATCAAGGACCTGCCCGGAATCGAAATCAACCCTGAGGTTTTTGAGCGTTCCAATGAGCTTGCCATCGTTGCTCATGATCTTTTTTCGCGAAAGGCTGCGGGCAAACGTACGAGTCATAAAAAAAATGACGATGTATAAATATATAAAGTGTTCTGAAATGCGGGGGATAACAGGTTATTTTGAGAATTGAATCCGACTTTCTCGTTCTTTTTTCGCCCGGAGCATGTAAATTGACACGCTTTTCCTGGAACATAAATTAAATCCGATAAAGGGCAGGAAGTATCAGAGCGAAGGAAAGACCCGGATTATATCGGACTGGGTAAGGATTCCCACCGGTTTTCCGTTCTCAGTTACTACCAGCCGTCCGATCTCGCGTTCCTTGAAGCGTCCGATCACATCAAAGAGCTTGATGTCAGATGGGGCTTGGATTACGTCGTGAGTCATTATCGATGGCAGGGTTGTGTCAAGAGACAAGTTGCGATCAAGAGCTTTTGCAATATCACTCATAGTGACAATACCGGCGAGGCGGTCCCCCTCAAGGACCGGGGCACCATGGATGTGGTGACGGCTGAAAAGGGTAACTGCATCCCTGATAGTTTGGGTAATCGAGAGTGCCTTGAGTGGTGTGCTCATGTAGGCCTTTATTGGTTGTTTGGGGAGCGAGATCATTTCGGAAGTGGCAATGAGGAGTGACTGCGTGGACTCATCCTTACCGAAAACCTCTCCCCGGATCAGAAGCTTGTTCACCGGTGTTGGGCCGATAGTAATCTTGTCTCCAATTTCGAAGATCTTCGCGCTCCCGACGAGCTTTATAACCGCGTGGCATATATCGGGATGGCAGAGTGTGGTAAAATCGATCTCCTGGACATGTGCCCCCTTGATCTTCTCACCGTCACGGCTGATCGGTACGTCATAATCCCCTTCGGAAACGCTCAGGTTGAGTTCCTTGTACGCCAGCTGCGTAGGGATGTAACCTCCTTTTGGGCCGGGAACACCATCCACGAGGCCAATCGCCTTGAGGGACTGCATCTGGTTGCGAACTGTACCCGGGTTCCGGAGAATCATATCAGCGATCTCCTCACCCTTTATAGAATGGGACTGTTGGTGATAGAGGGTGATAAGAGTGATGAGAATATCCTTCTGGATCAGGGACAGCTCCATAACGATAAGACGTATCACGCTCTATGGATATATAGGTTGGAGTTTTAAGTGGAATTCGAACGGATGCCTACTGTACCCACTGCGGATGAGATCCTTGATCGGAGTTTCCGCAGGGCAGCAAAGAAGATGAAAGAGAAACTCAATAAGGACCGGGCAAACGAAGAGTTTGTGCGGGCCGTTGGTGCTGCCATCCACGATAGGCTGGTTTATGTCATACGGGGATTTCCGGAGTTTGAAGAGATTCCGCAATTTTACCGGGAGATGGCGGAGATCCTCTACGGGATTGATAGAATCAAACAGTCACTTGGGGCTGTTGGCTGGGCAGCAAAACACACTAAAATGGTAGGCCACGAGATTGCTATACAGTCCAGGAAATCATCAGAGACACTTGTCCTCAGGAAACGGGCAGTCGCCCGGCTTGCCTCCATGGTTCACCAGATAGACAAGGATCTGCTTTTCTTAAATGAAGTGAGAAACACCCTGCGGAAGCTGCCCCATATCGAGGATGCGTTCACCATTGTAATCGCAGGGTACCCCAATGTGGGGAAGTCCTCGTTTATCCGGCTTGTTTCTTCAGCGACCCCTGAGATCGCGTCCTACCCGTTTACCACAAAAGGCGTGATCGTGGGCATGCGTATGGAGGGTAGAAATCGCATTCAGTTCGTGGATACCCCCGGGATTCTTGATCGTCCGGCAGAGGAGAGAAACCCCATCGAACGACAGGCTCTCTCCGCCATGATGAATGTGGCAAGTGTTATTCTCTTTATCCTCGACCCATCAGAGCACTGCGGGTATCCTATGGAAGTGCAGCTGCGTCTCCTCGCCGAGGTAAAGGACATGGTGAAGGTTCCGCTTATCATCGTCGCCAATAAATCGGATATCATCGTGCAGCCAGAATACCTCTCAATGTCTACGGAAACCCGGGATGGTGTGGATGCGGTGCTGGCGCAACTGCTCCTGCACCGTAAGGCTTGGGAACTCTCACACAAAGCCGATGAGCATCCAGCCGATGAGAAACCCGAGGATAGTCCCGCCATTTAATGGGGGCAGGCCAGCCTGCGGGCGTCCTGACGTGACAAAGTAGAGCAGGATGACAAGACCGGCGATAGAACCGATCATAGCCCCAAGCGCCGGCAGGTTAACAAATCCGAAATATTTCACTCCCCCGGTAAATACGTTCGCCGATACAACAAGCATCGAGGGTATGATCAAATCCCCCATACCAATGATAAACGCGGAGCGTTCCTCCCCCTCTCCAATTTTCCCAATTCCTTCCTTGATAAACGAATAACTGCGTTTTTTGGGTATGACAAAAAGGATTGGTGTTTTCAGGTCAATGACCCCTTCTGCAAGGGTGATCATGTGTTTTGTCTTGTACACAGAGATCGCATCGTAGACTGCAAGGATAACGAGAAGTAGGATAACCGGAACCGTGCCAAGTGAAACGCCAAAGATTGAGGCGACCCCCGCTGCTAGGATGAGACCTAGGGCATCAATCACATACCATTCCGGGTATAAATACATGAGAGCGGTGGCAATTACGGAAAGGGCGATCATGACCGCTATCTGGGTATCTCCGGGTCCTATTACAGTCGGGACGATTGCCATAAAAGTATATACAAACGTGAAAAAAATAGAGGCCCCAATCACCCATACGATCACGTTCTTCAGGCCGTACTTGATCAAAACAAGAAGAACGGCTGTAAAACCGAGGATCATCGCAAGAAAGAGAAGGGGATCAGCAAGGGACTGGGGATTCTGGAATGCCGAAAGGCCGGCTGCTTGGACCGGGAGCGAAAGGGCAAGCGAACCCAGCTCCACGATGACAAGGAATGCGGGTATCACAAGGAACGGGATGAATTTCTTTACACTACTGGTGTCCATGAGAATGTCTCCGAAAGGATAGTTAGCTTAATGATGTGTGCTCTCATCATCTAAAAGCATGGACATTCCCGAGTATCTTCCTGACATTCTCCTTACGG
>CAYPEQ010000022.1:0-21388 GCA_964409915.1 uncultured Methanoregula sp.
AGTCTCCTTTATACCAATCTTTATTATTAGGTAAACCCAAACTAACAGGGATCGATCTATGGCGGACCGTCAGGAGCAGTTATTTGCTGAGTTTGAAAAACTCTTCAGGATCAAAAATGAGTGCTCCTGCAGGATCTTCTCCGAATGCGGACTCCCGGATATAACTGTCAGGCAGGTTGCCTATCTCAGAACTATCGATCAGCAGGAAGAAGTGACATTCAGCAGGCTTGCGGAGATCACAAAAAACTCAAAACCCACGATCACTGAGACGATCAACCGTTTTGTCCGTATGGAGTGCGTATATCGCGAATCCTGTCCCGAGGACAAAAGGATCCTGTATATCCGCCTGACCGAGAAAGGAAAAAAGATCGCGCAAGCAGAACAGGTTGCATTGCGCCAGGTGATTGAACAAATGATTGCTGCGCTCGATGAAAACGAACTGGATCTCCTTGCCGGGATCCTTGAGAAGATCGGGTAATTTTTTTGTCCCGGGGTTTAGTTAGGTAAAATCAAACTAAATAAATGGAGTATCTATGCAGACAGAAAACAATGAAAATGTAACGGAAAAACTCGTCATCCCCCTCTTCGAAATTGTTGCTTATCCCGGGAGCCGGACAAAGTTTCCCGTTGATACGACAACGGGGGATCTCCTGCTTGCGTCCATGACGGATGATGGCGGTTGGCCTGCGATCGGGCTCACCGTAAAAAGTGGTATACGGCTTCTGGAACTGACAGCGGAATCGCTGTATAAAACCGGAAACCTGCTACGGATCCTGCATGTACAGCCAACCGATGGCGGGTACCTTGTCTGTGCTAATGCAGAAAAAAGGATCAAAGTCGGCCCCCTTACTCACCGTGAGGGCCATTTATTTGCCACTTATGAGCCTGTACCAGATCAGGAGGATCTCGAAGCAGATCTTCAGGCCCGGATCCTGGCCGATGTAAAAAGCACCATCCACGAGATTAGCCGCCGCTTTTCCGGGTCCGAACAGTTCACCCGCCCTATTGACAAGATGGATTCTGTCGACCGGATTATGGGCTTTGTGATGCCGTTCCTCCCAGTAAACCTCGCCGAAAAGCAGGAGTTACTTGAGATCGCTTCGGTCCGGCAGCGGTATATCACGTTCCTTGACCTCCTCATTAAAACCCGGGAGAATATCAGGATCCGGATCGAGATGGCAGAAAAAGTCTCAGACCGGGTAAGCAAATCGAACCGGGAAGCGATGCTTCGGGAACAGCTCAAGGTTATCCAGGAAGAACTCAATGCAAGCTCAGGTACTCCTGGCGATGAAGGTTACCGGGAACGGGTCGAGGCGTCGAAGATGCCTGATGAAGTCCGTAAAAAAGCCCTTGCTGAGGTAAAGAAACTCGAGACCGGTGGCAGCCAGAACCATGAAAGTTCAGTGATCCGGAATTACCTTGATCTCCTGCTGGATCTTCCCTGGGTCACCGAAGAGAAAAAGAACATCGATATCGTGCAGGCCCGCCGCGTCCTCGACAACCATCACAACGGCCTTGAGAAGGTCAAGGAACGTATTGTCCAGCACCTTGCAGTCATGAAACTCCGGCAGGAAAAACAGGGGTCAATCCTGCTCTTTGCAGGCCCTCCGGGCACCGGAAAGACGAGCCTTGGAAAAAGTATTGCAGAAGCGCTCGGACGGAAATACGTCCGTGTAAGCCTTGGCGGGGTCCGGGATGAAGCGGAGATCCGGGGGCACCGGAGGACCTATGTCGGCGCACTCCCCGGGAGGATCATCCAGGGAATCCATAAAGCCGGCACAAAGAACCCGGTCTTTATTCTCGATGAGATCGATAAAATATCATCGTCCTATGCGGGAGACCCGGCAAGCGCACTTCTCGAAGTCCTTGACCCGGAACAGAACAGTACATTCTCAGATCATTACCTCGAGGTGCCGTATGATCTGTCGGATGTACTCTTTATTGCGACGGCGAATTCCCTTGCAACCATTCCGGCGCCGCTGCTCGACCGGATGGAAATGATCGAGATCTCCGGCTACACAAAAAACGAGAAATTTGCCATTGCAAAGGATCATCTCATCCCGGAAGTCCTGAAGGAACATGGTCTCGATGCGGACAAACTCAGATTCGAAGATGAATCACTGAAGATTATCATCGAGAAGTATACCCGGGAAGCTGGCGTCCGGTGGCTCAAGAAGCAGCTCGCAAAAATTGCACGGCACGTGTCTGAGAAGATTGTCTCCGGTACCGCTGAGCTGCCGTTTGTAATTACTCCGGATAATCTTGCGGCGATCCTTGGTAAGGAGCAGATCCGGCAGGAAGTAGCACGGAAAGAACCGGTTCCCGGGGTTGTTACCGGCCTTGCCTGGACTCCTGTCGGTGGGGAGATCCTCTTCATCGAAGGCACATTTATGCCCGGTACCGGCAAGCTCACCCTTACCGGCCAGCTGGGGGATGTGATGAAGGAATCAGCAACGATTTCATCAAGCCTTATCCGGTCGCGGCTTGCCGGTACACAGAATGGGTTCAACTTTATCACAAGCGATATACACATCCACGTGCCCGCAGGTGCGACACCCAAGGACGGCCCTTCAGCAGGCGTAACGATATTCTCGGCGCTTGCATCGTTGATTACCGGGAAAACCGTAGACTCTGACCTTGCGATGACTGGTGAAATTACTTTGAGCGGTGCTGTGCTTCCCGTAGGGGGAATAAAAGAGAAGGTTCTTGCCGCACACCGGGCGGGGATCAAAAAGATCATTCTGCCAAAAGAGAACGAACGCGATCTCCAGGACGTGCCAGAGGATGTCAGGGGCGAACTGACGTTTGTTCTTGTCGGGACCGTTGAAGAAGTCCTCAAAGGGGCACTCAGTATCGAGCTTCCCCGGTCTTTACCGGTACATGCCGGGAACAGTTTTGTTCCCGTACAGAATGCCTGAACCTCTGGTGATGATCCTGTAGAGGCCATTGATCTTCAAAGTCGCGGAATTGCCCTGACCGCAATCTCTATTTTTATCCCGGATCATGTATATGAGCATGGTTCACCGCAATCTCCCTGCATGTCCTGTCTGCCACCGGGAGGATACTGTCGTTGTCCACGAGGACCTGGGTCCGGACGGGCATTTTTGCATATGCTCTGGCGCCTGTGGTTGCGGTTCGACGTTTATCCTGAACCCTGACGGTTCGCAGTCCGATATTTTCTAATCGCGTATGGACGGAAAACGCTCATAAGGTCAGGAATCTTATGTCGTGTCATGGTCCGGGCAACTATGATTTCTGTTGGCGATGTGACGCTTGCGTACCATGAATATGGTTCGGGATACCCGGTGATCTTTATCAACGGTTTGGCTTCCGCAATGGACACGTGGAACCCTCCGGTCATTGAAAAAATTTCAAAGCATTTCCGGGTTATCGTTTTTGACAACCGGGGCACGGGATACGCGGGTTTTTCAGATGAACCGTTTTCGGTCCCTCTCTTTGCAAAAGACACCGCCAATCTGTTGGATGCTCTTGGTATTGCCCGCGCCCATGTCCTCGGGTTCTCCATGGGGGCGTGCATCGCGCAGGAACTGGCACTCGCATTCCCGGAGAGTGTAGATCGGCTCATCCTTGTCGCAGGGGATGGCGGGGGTGCTGATGCGTTGAAAGCATCGCCGGATATTTTCGCCCGGCTTATAGACAAGAGCGGGACGATGGAAGAAGTGGCTCATCGGATGTTTTCTCTGCTTTTCCCTCCCGCATGGCTTGAAAATCACGATCCGTTCCTGTATTGCCCGGAAGTCGAAGAGGTTACGAGTACTGAGAACTGCACCCGGCAATTAACCGCTTTCTCCGGATGGCAAGGCTCGTTCTCCCGGCTTGAAAATATACGATCGCCGACGCTCGTTATTACCGGGGACAAGGACGCGATTGTCCCCCCGGAAAACTCCCGGCTGATCAGCAGCCGGATCCCCGGTGCAGAACTTGTCACGTTTCATGGCGGGGGACACGGGTTGATGTACCAGTGCCCGGACCGGTTCAGCCAGACGGTGCTTACGTTTCTGAAGTGTTAATCGATTAGCATTAAAAAAAGACCCTTCGCGATTTCGCGCCGGTTATCTCGATCTAAAAAAAAGAAAAATTACTCCGCCGGCACAAACTTCGTGCCGTAGTGGATGATGCCACTCTCGCCATCAGTGACGATCCTGCGGAAAACACTCTTTACCTTCATCCCGATCTTCGCTTTCTCGGGACTGCACACAACCTGGGTCGTGATCTGCGGGCCTTCATCGAGCTTGACGATAGCAAGCACATACGGTGTCAGCATCGAGTACTGCTCGGCTGCGGTGTGAATCACCGTGAACGTCACGATTGTGCCGGAACCCGAGAATTTATGTTCGACAATCTTTCCTGCCCTGCGGCAGTCCGGGCAGAATGTACGGGGTGGGAAGAACTGCCGGCCACACTTTTCGCATTTCGTGCCCACCATGTTGTACCGCTGGGGGATGTGTCTCCAGAACCGCGCTACCGTCATCTTATGCCCTCCCGAGGATGTGGACAGCCACCGTTGCGCCGGTCCCGCCCACATTGTGTGTCATGCCAACCTTTGCGCCTTCAATCTGGCGCTTACCGGCCTCCCCACGGAGCTGCTGGACGATCTCATAGACCTGCTTGATGCCGGTTGCTCCGACCGGGTGACCGCAGGCCTTGAGCCCGCCGCTTGTATTAACCGGGATCTTCCCGCCAAGAGCGGTTTCGCCGTCTGCAGTAAACTTTCCGGCTTCTCCCTTCTTACAGAAACCGAGATCCTCGATTGCACAGATCTCAGCAATCGAGAAACAGTCGTGCACCTCGACCATGTTGATGTCCTTATGCGAAAGGTGCGCCATCTTAAAGGCACGGTGCCCTGCCGCGACGGTTGCATCCAGTGTCGAGATGTCGCGACGGTCATGCAATGCAATCGTGTCGCTCGCCTGAGCACTTGCAAGAACCCTGATCGGTGTGTCCGTGAACTCGCGGGCCCGGTCAAGTGGCGCTACGATCACCGCGGCTGCCCCATCGGTTACCGGCGAGCAGTCAAAAAGCCGGAGCGGCTCTGCAACCATGGTTGATTTCATAACGGTGTCAAGCGTGATCTCGCTCTGGAACTGAGCGATCGGGTTCCTTGCCCCGTTGTAGTGATTCTTCACCGCCACCTGAGCCAGCTGCTCGCGGGTCAGCGAGTACTTGTGCATGTAGTCGTTTGCGATCATAGCGTACAGGCCCGGGAATGTTGCGCCCATGAAGCCTTCCCACTCACGATCAGCGGCTCCCGTCAGCGTATCGGTGCTTTCGTCTGATCCGACATCGGTCATCTTCTCGACGCCTGCCGCGACCACGATATCCTCCATACCGCTTGCAACAGCAATAACGGCCTGCCGGAACGCAAGTCCTCCTGATGCGCACGCGGCCTCGACGCGGGTCGAGGCGATGTGCCGGGTCGCCATACCGGCGTAGTCCGCAATAAGGGCGCCGATATGCTCCTGCCCGATAAACCGCCCTGCGCTCATGTTCCCGACGTACATTGCATCGATCTTCTCGCCCGAGAGCTGTGCGTCCTCAAGGGCAAGTGTCCCTGCCTCGACAAAGATATCTCGGAACGAGCTCTCCCACTTCTCGCCAAATTTCGTGCACCCGATTCCGATAACTGCTACGTCTCTCATGATTGCATCACGATCTTTCCCTTGTGTTTTGCATACTGTGCATAGTCGAGGTAAATGGGATCTTTGAGAAGTTGCTGCACCGAGGGTGCGGCATCGCGGTGGAAATCGCCGGAGGTAATTGCGTCGGTGGCTTCGATATCGAACGCGTCGCTGCCGGCACCGGAACCAAACGAGCAGACAAATATAGTGTCACCCGGTTTTGCGATGTCAAGCGTTGCCGCAAGGCCGACCGGCGATGCACCCGAGTAAGTGTTGCCCAGTTTCGGGACGACAAGGCCCGGCTTGATCTGTTCTGCAGTAAAGCCGAGGTCCTTTGCAACCTTCTGCGGGAACTTTGCATTGGGCTGATGGAAAACCGCGTAGGTAAAGTCCTTCGGGGTCTTTTTTGTCTGTTCCAGAAGCAGCAGGCTTGCGCCTTTCACGTGCTTGAAGTATCCCGGGTCACCCGTGAACCGGCCGCCGTGGCGGGGATAGTCCTGCCCTTCGCGGCGCCAGAAATCCGGCGTATCGCTGGTAAACGAGCAGGTATGGTGGATCGTAGCTATCGGGTCATCGTTCCCGATAATATACGCAGCCCCACCCGCCGCTGCAGTGTATTCGAGTGCATCGCCCGGTGCACCCTGCGAGACATCGGCACCGATGGCAAGCCCGTACGGGATCATTTTGCTCTTTACAAGACCCATGCAGGTCTGTATTGCAGCTGTTCCCGCCTTGCAGGCAAACTCAAAGTCGGCTGCCGTCATATGGGGTGTCGCACCGATCGCTTCACCGACCGTGCAGGCCGTCGGCTTGACTGCATAAGGGTGCGATTCGCTGCCCACGTAAACGGCACCTATCTGCTCAGGGTCAATGTTCCTGCGTTTCAGGGCGTTCCTGGCCGCTTCGACCGCAATCGTTGCGGCGTCCTCATCGAGATCTGGGACCGACTTCTCAAAAACGCCAAGTCCTCCCGTAACATCTGCGGCATTTGCGCCCCAGACTCGGGTAATCTCCTCAACCTTGATCCGGTATCGCGGTATATACGCACCGTAGGTAATGATGCCTACCATTCTTTCTCCCTCAGTGTACTCACAATTTTGTTGATATCCATCTCTGTACAGAGCACCGTAATGTGGTCACGATCAGCCATTTTTATAACAAACGGGTGGACGTTCTCTGCATCGATTCCCTGCAGGATCACGCACCGTGGCTTAAATGCAGTGACCCGGATTGCAACCATCGGCGACTTACCGGTTGAGACGCTGGTGAATATAAGCGCCCTTTCCGTACTCCAGCCATAAATGCGGTTGAACTCCTCAGCGGAAAGCTGGAGGATAGCATTGAGGCTGTTGACTACGGTATAGCCGAAAATGGTCTGGTCCATGGGTCCGCAAAGCAGCGTGCACTTGATCGCTTCGGTAAATGTAGCAAGAGCGACCGGGTTCGTGTACTCGTGGATGTCGAGGATAACGTCATCATCGACACCTGAAAAGAGCATGGAGGTAAATTTGTTAATGTGTTTGCCATCGCTTTCCTCATCAATGGAGATGAGGGTATCGACAATCTTGCCGACAACGGCAGTTCCGGGGCTTTTTCTCCTGCCACTCTCGTAATCACTGATTACGGAAGGGGAGACGCCCAGGCGATCCGAGAGGACCCCAGGCGCGATCTCGAAGTTCTGGCGCCATTTTTTCAGCGCAAGCCCCGGTGAGTCCGACAGCGTAATCTCGCCCGCCATCTTCTCGGCAAGCTGGTTTCGCAGACCGGATTTCATACTCAGCTAAGTTGACCCGTCCCGTTAAATAATTAACGAACATAGATTCGACAACAAACGAACACCGGGGATATTTTAGTAACCGGTAGGATGAAAGCAATCCATAAATAGTAAGCATCTCAATTTTGATAGACATGGTACTGGCAGAGGATCTCGAATCCCTCAAGGTTATCGCTCTTATGGGTGGGTGCCACGGCCCGGTATTTGTTTCATCGCAGGTACTTGCGGGTGCGCTTGCCACAAGCCCGCAGACAGCGTCCCGCCGGCTCAAGGCTCTTGAAAGCCAGCGGCTGATTACCCGGACCATGAACCCTGACGGCCAGCACATTACGGTCACAAAAGAAGGAGAAGACGAGCTCAGGCGCGAATACGCGGAATATTGTCGGCTCTTTGGCCATGAAGGCGGACACTATACCCTATCCGGTGTCGTTGTGAGCGGGCTTGGAGAAGGCCGGTACTATATGAGCCTTGAACCCTACAAAAAGCAGTTCCTCCGGCACCTTGGTTTTGAGCCGTATCCCGGGACGCTCAACCTGCGCCTTGCCGGATCCGATATCCCGACCCGGAAGAAGATTGAGACGTTGACCTGGATCCCGATCCAGGGCTTCTCTGCTGAAGGTCGGACCTTTGGGGGGGTCCGGTGCCTTCCCTGCCGGATCAATGATATTTCCTGCGGGATTGTTGTTCCCGGACGGAGCCATTATCCCGAAGATATTGTTGAGGTTATAGCACCAGTCGGGCTCCGCGATGCTTTGCATCTGAAAGAGAACGATCGGGTGAATGTTGAGGTGGCATATGATTGACGACGCGATTACAGCTCTCCGGAATGGAAAATTTATCCTGTTATACGATTTTGATGACCGGGAAGGCGAAACGGATTTTGCGATCAGGTCAGATATGGTGACTCCCCGTCATATTCTCCAGATGCGAAAGGATGGCGGTGGCTTGATCTGTACAGCAGTCGATCCGGTTGCTGCAGCGAGACTCGGCCTACCTTTTGCAAGCGAAGTTCTCCAGGGTACCCGGGTCGCAGAACAGCAGGGTGACATCCCGTACGACCGGAAAAACCACTCATCGTTCTCACTGTGGGTCAATCACAAAAACACGTTTACCGGTATCACGGACCGGGACCGGGCGCTTACGATCACTGCAGTTGCCGAGCAGGTGAAAAAGTCCCTGAATGGTGGGGGCGCACATTTCAGTGAATCTTTCCGTACACCGGGTCATTGCGCCCTTTTACGTGCAGCCGACAACCTTCTTGACCAGAGACACGGCCAGACAGAGCTTTCCGTGGCGCTTGCCAGGATGGCCGGCGTCACGCCGTCGATCACGATCTGTGAGATGCTGGATGACGAGTCCGGTTACGCGCTCCCTAAATCTGGTGCAAAAGCATATGCAAAGAAGCATGGGCTCGTTTTTGTCGAGGGCAGCGAGGTTCTGGACCGTTGGGAAGCAGACAAGCACCGGGAATCTTAATCACTTTAGCATTTTCTTACACTGGTAGGTAAACTCCAAGGTGCTCATAATCCTCATGCCTGGATAAAATTATTAATTTCAATAATGAGTTCGTCCGGCTTCTCCTCCGGGACAAAATGGCCAGCATCCTCAAATTGTACCACTTTTGCTTTTGGAAAAGCGGTTATCCATGTCGTGAGTTCTTTTTTTCTGAATGCGATATCCTTCATTCCCCAGGCAATAAGGATCCTCTTTTTTTGTAACACTTCTCGTTTTTCCCATAATGACTGCAACCAGTGCGAAGAACCGATAATCTGGCCGGGGAATACCCAGGTTCCTTTCCGCTCCTCCGGTTTTGAAAACGGCATCAGGTAGTGTGCGTGGATTGTTGGCGTCAACTTTTTTTTGTCGCCAAATGCAGACCTGACAATGGTATCAGCAAAGAAATTCCGGGTCTTAATAAGCCATATTCCCAGGGGTCCCCCGGTAAATTTACTGAATGCCTGGAAATACCAGTCAGATCGTACTGACCAGAGCCAGGTATTCGTTATGACAATATTTCTGATCTTTTCCGGATGGTTGAGCGCATAAGACAACCCAATCGGTCCGCCCCAGTCACCGACGACAAGGGTAATATTTTCAAGAGGTAATGATTCAAGAAAAAGATCCAGGTTTTTTGCCTGATCTTCCGGAAGGTACGACCATCCGGGAGGTTTATCAGATAAACCAAAACCGATCAAATCTGGGGCGACGCACCGGTTCGTCAGGGAAAATGCTTTTATCAGTTTCCTGAACTCGAACGACCACGAAGGATTGCCGTGGACAAATACTATTGGCATTCCTGCTCCTTCATCCACATAATGCATATTTCCGGCAGGTGTTTTGAAAAAATGTGATGCAAACGGGTATTCGTCCCGGTCCAGCCATTCAGGAATTGCCATTTTTGTAAATAGAGACGATGTTTGTAAATAGGTTTCTTTCATGGCAAAAACAGAAAAGCAGTATCCCCGGGTATTCATCATCGATAAATAGCATGGTCTGCTTATAATACAGGCAGGAATATGCAGGTTCCCTCTACCGAACTCAATACAAGAATGGCCCGTTTCCGGGATCGTATGGATCATACCTGTCCTGACTGGGAGGTCGCGGCCATAACAGAGAAAATCAACCTCTACTATTTTACCGGCACCATTCAGGACGGGCTGCTCCTCGTCCCTCGCAATAGTGACGCTGTTTTCTGGGTTCGGAAAAGTTATGAGCGGTCAATCACTGAATCGCAGTTTCCTGATATCAGGCCGATGGCAAGCTACCGCGATGCCGCAGCAGTGATGGGTCCAATAAAAAAACCGGTATATCTTGAACTTGATTTTGTATCGATCGCCCAGTACGGTCGCATGCAGAAACACTTCTCTTTTACCGGACCGCTTGGTGTAGATACACAGGTAGCTGCCGTAAGATCGATAAAAAGCCCGTATGAAATTGCCCTGATGGAAAAGGCCGGGAAGATCCACAGGCACGTGCTCGAAGATCTTGTGCCGGATCTTTTAACAGAGGGGATAGATGAGGTCTCCCTTGCCTCGGCTCTCTATGCTGTTATGGTCCGGGAGGGTCACCAGGGTATTATACGGTTTGGCATGTTCAACGAGATGCTGCTTGGCCAGATCGGTTTTGGGACAAGTTCGATCTCCCCTATCTGTGTGGATACGCCCGGGGGGATTTCCGGGATGTACCCTGCTGTTCCTATGGCAGGGTGCCGGGAACGGAAACTCACAAAAGACGATCTTGTTGTCGTCGATATAGGGTGCGGGGTCGAAGGATACCAGACCGACAAAACAATGACGTATATGTTCGGGAATGCAATTCCCGATGCGGCCATCGATGTCCACGAACAGTGCGTCGCCGTACAGGATAAAGTAGCTGCACTCCTGAAACCCGGTGCGATTCCTTCAGAGATTTATACAAGTATTATGAACGGCCTGGAGCCTGAATTCAGGAAAGGGTTCATGGGGTACGGGAATAATACCGTAAAATTCCTCGGGCACGGGATTGGGCTCTGGATCGATGAAAGCCCGGTTATCGCACAAGGATTTAACGAGCCTTTGCAGGAACGTATGGTTTTTGCCGTTGAGCCTAAAAAAGGGATAAAGGATATCGGCCTTGTCGGCATCGAAAATACTTTTATGGTAACGCCCGGCGGTGGCAGATCGTTGACCGGGACCCATCGCGGATTGATGCCGGTATATTAACTTTTTATCAAGGTCATTATCCGTCGGAAGAGATGTCGATTAAAATGCATCCATTATCCACACTTATATATCCCGTTATGCGCTATCGCTTTTCATGATCGGCATCTCGACCTATTGCCTCATCGAAGAACCACTATCCGTTGCACTGGACCGGTTGTCGGGTCTTACTGGTCTTATTGAGGTCATGGACGAGGGCCCCCATTTCGTGGACAACACGGAACTCTTCGAGAGCTATTCCGGCGATTTTATCCTGCATGCCCCCTACCACGGCATGAACATCGCCTGCATTTTCGAGAGTGTCCGTAAGGCAAGTGTCGAGGTCATGACTGATTGCTTTGCACGGGCCGCGGAGATAGGTGCTGCAGTGGTCCTCCACCCGGGCTATTTTGCCTGGGCACAAGAAAGAGAGCAGGCTGACCGCCAGTTTGAAAAATCCCTGGCCGAGCTCAGTAACGCCGCACATGATCTCTCTGTTGTGTTCTCGTTCGAGAACATGGGGGACATGAATTTTTTTAATCTTCGGACCCCGGAGGATCTTGCGATTATCCAAGGTCACCCGTTTACGCTCGATGTCGGTCACGCAAACCTTAACCGGTGCCTGCCGGCATTTCTCGAAACGCACTTTACCCATCTCCACATCCACGATAATGACGGGAAAAGGGATACTCACAGCCCTGTCGGGGAGGGAAACATAGTTTTCCCCTCCGTAATGGATGCGATGCGGCGGGAGCATGCCACTGCGATCATTGAAGTAAAACAATTTGATGGGGCCGTTTCAAGCCTGCGGGCAATTGAAGGTATGTGACAACCTTCCTTTGTTTGCAGATTTTACGATGAGTGTGGATACTGCTATCAGTGCCAGAGGAGAATAATTGAATATATGGGATCCAAGATATGCCCCCGCTGTGGTACTCCCGTCATGCCCCGGGAGACAACTTGCCCGAATTGCAGGTGCAACCTGAAGAAAAAAGGTGCCCTGACCCCGTTTATTGTCATAGCCGGTCTTATTGTAGTTGTTATCCTCATTGTAGCCGTAGTCATGATGAGTCCGACTCCGGGCCCTCAGACAACTATCGCACCGGTGATAACGACATCTCCGACTAGTTCAGATGCATCCATCCCGGCACAACCGACCTGCACTATAGGGATCACGGGAAGCAAAGTATCGGCCTCATCGATACGTCTTGAGCTCGTACAGAGCACCTGCAGCCCGGGGGAGGTGACAGCGCTCCAGGTATCGGTTAATGGGGCTCAAGTTGGTACGCTGGGTGTCAGCCCGGGCGCAAGCAAAACATTTGCTGGTGTATCGGGGTCCAATGCCGTTATTGTGATTGCTACCTATTCAAACGGTGCAAAATCGGTTATTTACCAGACCAATCTTTGAGGACAGAATAAACTATTTTCCGGGTTTTCGATCTCTAATATGTTGAACTGGAAAAAAATTAAATTTTAATCTGGGCCAGTGCATCGTAGACCATTCTGCGGTGTGCAGCCGGATCGAGCGTGGGGTATTGCTCTTTTGCTTTGATTATATCCGGTGTCGTACCCGTTGTGAGTGCATCAATACGATCGAGCGTGCGGGTTGCAGTGTCCAGTAACCAGATATCCCGGGTCTCTTTATCTACGACGGTTATAGATTCGACCCGGACCGAAACGAGATACGTTCCGTCAGGCTTCTGGTACAGGTTTGGTTTTCCGGTCACTGCGACAAATGCCGGTGTCTCGATCTTTGCCATCTGCTGCATTGCTTCCGGCTGGTAACTCCCTGCCATGATAAAGAACGTGCCGGTCGGGTCGATGACCCGGCCCCGGTAGAATATATTCTGTTCACCCTGCCGGGTCTTTTCAGTGAGCGTACCCACAATGAAGATCCGGTTTGATCGTTCACCGGTGGGGAGGAGCACAAATGTCGGGCTCTTCTCATCCTCGCCATCCTTGAACTGGTAACGGCATTCCCGGAGTTCGCTTGCAAAGACCCGGCGTGCCGGTTCGCGTTCGAAGCTGCCATCCCGACGGCCCATTTCCGGTTCCCGAGAACTCATGGTGCACCCCCGGCCCGGTTGAGGATTTTTGTATGTTCGCCGCTTTCAAAGTGCATCCGCTCGCAGCTGTTAACAAGCAGCCTGTTTTCAATCTCGCGACCCTTGCAGGTCACATACCGGCCGAGCACTTTCTCCCGCATCTGCAAAAAGACTTCGTCCATGCCAAGAGGATTGTTCTCTGCGATCTCCTTTGCCTGGTCAAGATTGATCCCGGTCAGAGATTCTACAACGTCGCGTTTCAGGAGGAGATTATGTGTTTTCTCTCCATCATCCAGCCACCCTTTGATCCGGAGATCATACACAAACTTTGGCTGGATCTCGTGAATCGGGCAGTAGTTCTGCCGGGAGAGGGCCCGGTTGCAGCCTTCGACCGGGCATCGCTTGATGATCCCGGAACCCGGCGCAATATGAACAAGAGCCCCGCGAATCTCTGCATCGCCACCGGTAACGGTTGCGATATCTCCTTCTTCCTGCATAATGGTCGCGCCCGTAATATTGAGTGACAACCGTTCGTTGAACTCGTCTACCTGTGCATAGAAAACCGAATAGACCGCGCCTACCGTGAGTTTCTCTTTTCCCTGCTCTTTCCAGATCACAAACTTGATAGTGCCGGTCTCGTCTCCCAGGATGCCGGACTGGAGCATCCTGTCGTGCGTGACCTCCCACTCCTGTATCACTTTTGCGCGGACGCTCCCAATGCCGGGCCGGAGATCCTTTACGAGTGCCGGGGATGGGATGAGCGGATCCGTTTTATCAATCTCGGTAATCGTTGTTCCCGAGTGCACTTTGAGGTTGGGAATGTTTTTGTATTCGTCAACAACAGCCGATTCGATGCGGTACCATGCGCCCTCTTTTACCTTTGGTGCATTGGACTTGGCCCAAACCACAAACCGGATCGCCCCGGATTCGTCAGCAACAATCCCGCTCTGGGCTATTGCCGGCGATGCAGGGGCGGCCAGGGAAACCACTTTCCCTTCCAGGGTTATCCATTCTCCGGGAGAGGCATCTGCAATGACCTTTTGCCCGGATGCACTCCCGGAACCGGGTGATCCCTGCGGGATCGCCGGAGGAATGTTGAACTCTTTTGCAAGCTCGTTTGAAACGCTTCGCTCCGCTTCGGCAGGCTGGACACCAAATTCTTCGATCAAACGGCGCAACTTAACCTCAACCTTTTCACGGTTTATCTCATTACCGCTTTTTTTGAATTTTCGGGAGATTCTTTCTACAGCTTCGGAATAATCCATTCTTACATCTCCAGTGGTACATCGGATAGGATGAATTGTATATAGCAATACCGTGCGTTGCGAAAGTAATCAGGCTTTTCGCATTGGTATCCTATGGTGAGATTTATGTCCCTGCACGGGAATTAAGTGTAGTATGGCTGAATTAACTGCAGACTCTACGATCTACGACCTTCTCCAGGCAAAACCAGAATCAACCGAGGCCCTCTTCAAGTTCGGCATGGGCTGTGTCGGATGCGCCATCGCCCGCGGCGAAACCATCAAAGAAGCTGCTGAGGCACATGGTATCCCTCTTCCCGAGCTCTTAAAGGCGCTGGGGATCAACGGATAACTTATTTTCTCTTTCTTTTACGCAGGCGCACCAGCTCTTCGAGCGGTGCATCCGGATAGCGTTTGAGGTAATCTGCAATGTCTGGTTCGTGCAGCAGGGAACAGCGCGAGCAGTTCCAGACCCGGCCGTTTGAAGAGCTCGGCGACCATTCTCCGAGGGTTTCATCTTTGCACGGGTAGAACGGGCAGTAGCAGAAATCGCAGTTCTGTCCTTTGAAATGGCAGGGGTAGTACGGGCAGTTGACCGACGACCATTCTACCCAGTGTCCGCCCTCTAACCGGCTGTATATGAAAAAGGCAGGTTTCGTCGGTTGTACATCACGCTCGAAGCGGCCAAGGGCCTCAGGAACCCCCCTGAGCACTGCATCCCGTATACGCTGTCCGGGCTCGGTGAGGCGTCCCGCATACCGGTGCTTTATTTCCCCTTCGCATGCGGCTATAACAGCATCGGTGGGTGTGCCGGAGACTCTCCCGAGTGCCAACAGGGTTTCCGCCTTGGCCTCAGAGACGACCATAATAGTTTCAAGCAGCGCGGAATCCTCGAGCCCCTCACTGCTATAAACGATGATATTGATGGTCCCGGCACCGGCGGATTCCTGCCGGATTCCTGCAGTCACAAAAACGGTGATAAAATCATACTGAAGTACACAAAGGTTGGGGATAGGAACCGCAGTGAGAAGACCAAGCACATCCTTCCCGGTACCAGCAGCAGCGGCAACCAGTTCAATCTCTTTTTCCGGTGCAGTATGGTTCCACTGCGCGGGAACCGTGTGATTGAAAAGGGTAGTAACGTTCCGGATACCTCCGGAAATCCCGGTACTCGCGGCGCGGAACGCACCGCGGATAAAAAGCGAACCTGAATCTGTATAATATCTCATGCGATGGAGTAACGGATCCGGTCCTTGAGCTCCTGCTGCTTGCCAGCATTCCAGCCGGAAACGTCCTGCAGGTACCCGGTCACCCGGCTTATCTGGACGACATCATGAGACCCGCATTCGGGACAGACGGGCTTGCCGCAGAGAGGACAGTACTCGATCCCGGAGATCATTTCGTGGGCGCAGTGGCAGTTGTCAAGCGGGCACATAATCTCGAGTTTTGTTTCGCCGCAGTTCGGGCACGGGTTCTGGTCAACGATAAGATGACAGGTATGGCACTTGTATTTTCGCTCTTGTTCGGGAATATCTTCGAGTTTTGTGTATTTTTCAGCAATTTTCCTTTGTTCTGTGCTCCAATCCATACTACTACATTGCATAAGGTCTTAATAAATTTTTAGACCGAGTTCCGAAGGTAATATCGCATTCGCGGTACGTACAGGTGCGCTGTGAAGGATCGGGTCGAAAAAACAGGGTTGTTTATTCTTTTTCTCTTCTGCGGACCCGTGAATATGATCGGGCTGCGGCCACAGGATCAGGAGCATCGTAGATAGACCGCCCAATGATAATACCGTCAACAAGCGCGGCGACTGCATCGGCATCTCCCCCCTGCGTACCGATACCCGGGGAGAGGATCTTTTTATTGCCGACAAAACCCCGCAGGACCTGAACCCGGTCCGGCCGGGTAGCTGGTGCGACGATCCCATCGGCACCTGCTATGATGGCGTTTCCTGCTATCCGTTCCGCTACTCCAGAAGAGAAAAACTCGGTCCCTCCCGGGTGGCTCATCTCGGCAACAACGTAACACGCACCATGGTGGGCACGAGCCGAGGCAACACACGCCTTCACCGCATCCATACCGGTAAATCCGTGACAGATGATCCCCGAAAAACCGGCTGTAAATACCTGGTCGCAGATAAGCTGGTTTGTATTGGGAATATCGGCAACCTTGAAGTCAGCAATAAGAGGAAGACCGGCTTTTTCAAGATCCCCGGCGATGGAGAGACCTGCCGAGAGAACAAGCGGATAGCCGACCTTGATTGCGTCAAGGTGCGGGGCACAGGCATTGGCAATATCAAGTGCCTTTTTTTTCCCCGTCACGTCGAGGGCAAGGATAAGCTCAGGCATGGGATAACCTCTCCATTACGGCCGCGACAAGGACCGGCAGCGTTATTGTAGCATCACCGTACACCGTAACTGCACGGGCCTCTTCGTTTATCTTCCCCCACGACCGGGCTTCATCAAGCGTTGCCCCCGAGAGGCCACCAAGATCCGGTCGGTCGCCGGTCAACTGGATTGCATAATCAAAGCCGTTCGGGGTCATAAGCATGCTCTGCAAAATGAAATTTTTGGGGACTCCTCCGCCAACCAGTACGGCGCCTGCCTTCTTTGTTGCAAAGCAGGTATCAAGCAGCGCGGGCATATCGGCAAATGCGTCGACGGTCACTTTCGTTGTCTGTGAAAAGAGCCAGTACTGCAGGCCTATCATGGAGTCCTGCACCGCCGGGCAATAAACCGGGATTTCCTTTTGTGCGGCTGTTGCAAGAATACCGGTTTTCAGGTGCGAACCAATATGCTGCAACAGCGCTGAAATGGAAATAGTGCTCTTTGGCTCGAGTTCGCCAAAAACCTCCTGCATGAAGGTCTCGAAATGCTCGAAGGCTTCGTTAGGAAGGTAGACATCGTATATACGGTTGATTTCATCGTGCCGGAGTTCGATGTCGCTTGAAAAGGCTGAACCGTGGAAGTGCCTGCAGCCAATTGCTTCGATAATATCGTGCGTAAGATTTGCACCTGTTGAGACAAGGATGTCAATATGGCCGTCCCGGATAAGATCAGAAACAATCCCGCCCATACCTGCCGGCACCATAGCACCTGCGAGACCGAAGAATTTTGTCGCGTCACTATCCCGCAACATCTTTTCGTAAATTTCTGCAGCATGATAGAGTGAGCCTCCGTTGTATGCCCCGGCTTTTCCCATGGCATCGACCAGTTGGCCAACCGTCATGGCCGGCCTGATATGCATCTGGGTGACCGGTTCATCGCACTGGTGTTTCATGACTATTACCTTACCATTTGTTGCAATTCTATTGGCGCTGGAGGCTGATAACTGTGCGTGGAATCAATAAACTGGGTAAGATATATACCCTATCAGCATTGTTCTTTCATCTATGCCGGATGTACGTTTAACCATCAAGAAGCGGGCGTTTCCCAGTCACGGCAGGGTACGTCTCAATGCAGATAATCTCCCGGATCTCGGTATTGCCGAAGGAGA
This sequence comes from uncultured Methanoregula sp., assembly GCA_964409915.1. Classification (GTDB taxonomy): domain Archaea; phylum Halobacteriota; class Methanomicrobia; order Methanomicrobiales; family Methanospirillaceae; genus Methanoregula. The sequence goes on from CAYPEQ010000022.1 coordinate 17,875, forward strand.
CCGCGTAGACCTGATCAATGAGATCGCAAAAAAATCCGTTAGCGTTACGGTCATTGCCGATACCATGGTTCCTTCCGGGCAGATTCGCGTCAGTGCTGAGGACATCAAAGCACTTGGTGTAAATGAGGGTGCGGATGTACTCGTCAGGAAAACACCCCCCTTAAAAGAAAAGGTCTCTAAAGCAGCAGCAGAGGCAGGCACCTCGATTTCTGAAGGCGCACAAAAACTGGACAAAGCGGCACGAAAAACTGCCCATGAGGTAAAAGAAGAAGCAGCAACTGCAGCCGCGTCATTGAAAAAGGAAACAAAAAAAGCGTCAGATCGTATCGGAAAGGCTGCAGCAAAGACTGCGAAGGATGTAAAGAAAACCGTGAAAAATGTGACCGGTAAAGGAGATGATCTCTGATATGAGATGTCTGGGCACAAGAACGAATAACCGGGGCAGGTACTAACATGGCAGATGCAGCTGTACCGGTTACCTTTACTCCCGATATCGCGATTATGGGTATTATTATCGTCCTTGTATTGGCCATAATCTACCTCATCATCCGCGAGATACGGATAATGAAAACGACCAACCGGAGTATAGAACTGGAACTGGAACGGGACAAGCTCAAACTCCTCCAGCAGCATGAAGCGTCAAAACTGTTCCCGTTCACCCGTTTCTCTCCAGAACAGACCGCGGCGATAAAACAAGTCGAGGATGAGAATACCGCGATCGGGACGGATAATTTTGCAAAGGAAAACCTCCTTGACAAGCGCCTGACCCGTCTTGAGAGTATCGTGAAGTCAAAGAAACTGGATCATCTCCTCGGTAACGTCCAGGAACAGGAAAAGAAGGTGAAGTAACGGATGTACCCGGTTATCAACCAGAATCCGGACCGGAACGCTAACGGGGATTCGTTCTGGGACACGTTTGCTACCATCCCCGGAACTATCGAGTCGCATGTCCCGACATTCGATAAATCGCTTGATGCCTATTTCGACCAGCATTTTGCAGCAATTATCGAGGAATGGGACCTTGTCACAGAAAGCGATCTCGAAAAACTTGAAAGCCGGCTCACCCGGGTGAGTGACGAGATCAGTGGTCTTTATGCAGGAAGAGCCGCGATCGAGGCACGGGTGAACCGGTTAGACGACCTGATTACTTCTCTGGAGCGATCATTATGATTGGCATGGATTCGTACCTGGATGCCTACGTAGACCGCAGGATGAAATATATCGTCGAGGAATGGGACCTTTCCACAAAAACGGATCTCGAAGAATTCACCAGCCGGCTTGCGTCTCTCGAAAAAGAGGTCCCCCGGTTGAAAGCCTTTGAAAACGCAGCTGCGGACAAACTCACTGAACTGGAACGGCGTGCGGGAAGCCTGAAAGGGAGGGCCTGATATGGATCTTCTTACGTTTATTATCCTTGTCCTTCTCCTTTGTATCCTTCTGTACCTCGTCTATTATTTTTTCAAAGGTGCAAAAGGCGACCTTGCGATCAGCAGTCCCGTGGAAAGTCGGGTAGATGAGTACCTTGACCGCAGGTTCCAGAGTATGGTGGATGATTGGCAGCTCGTTACCCGGACCCGACTTGCGAAATTTCAGGACCAGCACCTGGCCGGTATCGAACAGGATGAAGCACGCATTACCGAACTGAAGAACTACGAATCCGGGATGAAAAATACCCTCTCATCGCTGGAGGCGCGCCTTGACGTTCTGGAAAAAGAACTGGCCGGCAAAGGAAACGCTAAAAAATAAAAGTTCCTCAGACCGTATCCGTGAACTCAAAAAAGAGATCACCGTGATGCGTAAGCAGGGAGAACCTCCGGGAAAGGATCCGCATAGCTTCGCGCAGTTCACCTGCGATCTCTGCAATACCCCGCACCCGATCTCGGAGCTCCGGCAATGTGTACTCTGCGGGCGGTGGGCATGCGAAACCTGCTGGAAAGATGAGTATTATACCTGCCGGTCCTGTGCCGGGCTCCTGAAAATTCACCAGATCCGGGGAGATTAAAAAAAATTCTTTTTTCTTGATTGCTGTTACGTGCAATTCTAAGTGCCCCAACCCATTTATCGCACCCTGTTCAATGATTACAGATGGTACTCCCGTTCACCTTTATCGACCTGGTACTGCATTTTGATAAGTACCTCCCGGGGATTCTCCAGCAGTACGGGCTGTGGACGTATGTCATCCTCTTTCTCATCCTGTTCTGCGAAACGGGCCTTGTGATTGCACCCTATCTTCCGGGCGATTCCATGCTGTTTGTTGCCGGAACCCTTGCCGGCGCCGGGCTGCTCAATATATGGATCCTTCTTGGCAGCCTGATCCTTGCGTGCATACTTGGTGATACCCTCAATTACTGGATTGGCTACACGTTCGAACTCAAAGTCCTTGAATGGAAATACTCGCTTGTCAAAAAGGAGCACCTCGAGGAGACACAAGAGTATTTTGAAAAATATGGTGGTTTTACCATCGTTATAGCACGGTTCATGCCTTTTATCAGGACGTTTGCGCCGTTCCTTGCCGGTGTGGGAAAGATGCGATACTCCTGGTTCCTGGGATACAACATCCTTGGTGGCGTTCTGTGGTCGTGTCTTTTCCTGCTTGCCGGCTATTTTGTGGGCAATCTCCCGATTGTCCAGGCAAACTTTACGCTCATCGTGTATGGGATTATTGCAGTTTCGTTTGTTGCGCTCGTTTCGGTCTTTGTTAAAATATACCGGTCCATGAAAAAAGGAAAAGGCATTTAACAGAGGTATTTCCCCAACCTTTGTTTTTAGATTTTTCCAAGGGATTACCTGTAAATCTCCGTTATGCGGTGGAACTTACATTTATTGGCATTTCTGCGATTTTCCGGTAGACTTTGGCAGTTTCCTTTGCGGTCCACCGGTCAAACACAAGAACCTGGAACGGTTGCCAGATGGTCACCCAGGCAAGGATCACAAGAACGTTCTCGATTACCTCTGCAAGTGGATTGCCCTTGAACTGGGAACAAATAGCGATGCCGATAAATGCGGGTATACACACAGCAATTGTCAACCGGATTTGCCGTAGGCCGACTCGCTGGGTAATTTTCATGGCACCCTGCATTTCGTCAGCACGGCGCCGGAAATGAGATCGTACTGCTGAAATAATGGCATTACTTCGTTCCCGGGTCAGTTCCTGTGCCGGAACCCTGATGACCAGATCGTCACAAACTGCGGCCCGGACACCCTTTGGGACATTGAGTACCGTGTGGAAGATCCGATCCTCCGCCCTGTCCGAGAGATCGCGGTTCTCTTCCGGTGACGGATCCTCCGTATCATAGATCTGGCCTATCGACTTGAATGTGACCTTCCCAATCGTCGGTTTCGTACCGTTGTCGGTTGTCATGAACGTGACCTCACATAGTGTCTGTATGTGCAAGCCGGTGATTAAAATGTCCTTTTTTACTGAAATTATCCCCCGGGAAACACCGTGGCCACAAGCCCACAATCGATAGTTCAACACCTTATTGTCCCATTCGCGCCGAGTAGTACACCATGC
>CAYPEQ010000022.1:21488-36300 GCA_964409915.1 uncultured Methanoregula sp.
ACAATCGATAGTTCAACACCTTATTGTCCCATTCGCGCCGAGTAGTACACCATGCGACGGCCTGATCCCGGTCCTGCCAATGAGATGAACGTACCATCACCTGCTGGCGCCGGGACGATCCTGCTCTCAGATCTCTGTGAATGGCGCGAACGACTCGCCCGCAGCATCGCCCGGAACAATATCGGTATGAGAAGTTGCGAGATCGCACTTGCCGTTCACCGCATCCTGTTTCGTTTCTGTATCCTTGCGATAGCAGAAGATCGTGGCCTTATCTCCCATGGTACCCTTTTGCAAGTCGCTGGTGCAGAGGATAGCGATATCAGATTCGGGGAATTTTTCACCGGCATTAATGATCTCTGGGCCGGGACTGATGAAGATAAGGGAACATATCACCGGCACAAACCTGTACCCGGGAAACATCCTGTAACCGATGACAAGATAATCAGGACAATTGCTACCCGGCTCGCTTCTGCAGACCGGCCATACCATTTTTCCTTGATCTCTCTTGAAGAGGTCGCGGGTGTTTTCGACCAGTACCTCACCCGAACTATACAACGATCGGCTGCCCACCAGGCTGTTGTTGTTGATCGGCCGGAAAGAGTGGTTGGGATTGTCCCAAACCCGATTTTTCTTGATTATGCTGTGTCAAGTACACTCGCCGCCGCTTGTGCCGGCCGATCCTATGAGGAACTGCTCCCGTTGCGAATTCTTGATCCTGCATGCGGTGCCGGGTCCCTCCTGCTTAGGGCATATCATGGACTGGTAAGCGATCAGACCCGGCACACGTTTGCCGAACGAAAAGAGATCCTGGAGCATACTCTCTTTGGTCTGGACATCGATCCCCATGCCGTGGCGGCTGCCCGGGTACTGCTTTCCTTTGCTGCCTGTGAAGGTGATACGACAAGGTCACTTCCCGGTGGTTTTTTCGAAGTGTTTGGTGACCTGCTCCATACCCTTTCGGGTACTATCCGGTGCGGGAATGCGCTGGTGAGCCCGGAAATCACCGACGACGAATCGTGGGCGTTCTGCCCGCTACATGAACGCCACGCAATTCAGACGTTCGACTGGCAGGATGTTTTTTTTGAAATTCTCGCACCCGGTGGTTTCGATGCCATGCTATGCGCTCCACCTGAAAATCTGGTACAACCGCGTGAGTGGCTCCAACGCTATTTCCAGCGGCATTATACAGTCTACAATCCAAGGGCGAAAAGTTCTGCATTTTTTATTGAAATGGCGTTTCGGTTCCTGCGCCCCCGGGGCGTGGCCGGTTTTTTGACCGGCACCTGGTGGCTCAACACAAAGGCCGGTGTACCCTTACGTGAGCTGCTGCTTGAACACCAGATCGAAGAAATACGGTTCTCCAGCAATACGGGAGAGACGTCCTGTTTTCTCAGGATCACCAATGCATATCCTACCCATCCGTTCATGGTGCAGTACGGGGACGCAGATGCAGCATTTCCGGTCAATCAGCAGGAGTTGTCTGCGGGAGGCTGGCGTTTCAGTGATACCCGTGAGAAACGCCTCCTTGAAAAAGTCTCCCGAGCTGGAACCCCTCTTGTGATATCAGTTCTCGGTGGGATTCGGTATCAGGACACTGAACAGGAGGAGAAACCCCGGATTATTTTTTCACTCGAGGTTTTCCCTCCCCGTTTTTCCCTGGAAAAGAGCCCGACAGCAGTGGGAAATAATTTTGGTATTATTCCCTCCGGGAGCCGGTTCCTTCTGGGGCTCCTCAACAGCAGGCTTGCTGCGTTTGTGTTTGCCCATCTCGCTCACGACGAGCCCGGTGATGCATATCCCGAGGAGATAGTCGGGCAGTTCCCGGTCTATACGCCGGATCTTGACGACGCCATTGACAAGACCCGTCACGATCGGCTGGAAACGCTTGTCACAGAAAAGCTCGAGCTTCACCAGCACCTTAGTCATGCAAAGACTGAGCGGGAGAAACAGCTGATTGGGCAGGAGATTGACTCGACCAATAAACAGATCGATTCGCTGGTATACGGCATATACGGACTTTCCGTAGCTGATATCGTCGTTGTGGAATCAAGGCAGCCTCGCTTGTAAAAAGCCAAAAAAAAATTAGGGGATTGCAGGAACCCCTCGGCATAAAGGTTTTGCGAGATGTCTCCTCGCCGTGGGTGGAACCTCATACCACCCGGCACTGAGTGTCCGGGGAATTTCCGTTACTTCTGCATCCTTTGAACGGGCACCGCATGTTCGGCACTTGAATCCTTTATCTTTCCCGGCGCTTGTCATGCGTCTGCTGCACGCCGCACACACCGGTGCTTTTACGTGGATGTCCTGTGCAGGAGATACCAGGCAGATCTTCTCTAAATTTATGCTTTCTTTCTTGTAACTCCCGACAACCATAATACGGTCGCCGGGAACCAGTCCCCGCACGATATTCCGGAAATTCTTGGTCGGTTCGTATGCCATGCACCGGGTCTCTGCCGGGCCGTCCCGGATCGAAAACGAGACATGACCCCCGATGGTGGTTTTTGGGGAGGCGGTAACAATACCCTGCACGCAATATGAGAGTCCTTCACAAAGAGACCCGCAGGTCCCGGGAAGGAGGTGGGCGTCGGTCCCCTGGTTAGTAACCCAGATTTGTTCGAGTGCGGGTTTTTCCGATGCAATCGCGGATCGGGCCATCATTATCCAGGAAGGGCTCTCGCCCCGGATCCCAAAGAGGACCGGGTCCGGCGTGTGAGGCACACAGACAACGACTTGGTTAGTAAAATCTACAGTATCCCACGTGTGTGGGTAGGTCGCTTCTTCGGACGTAAAAAGGCTCTCCCGGTCTACTTCACGCTTTGTACCCCACCGGGAAGATTCACGGTACGTAAGGATCTCATAGGTGGTATCGGGAAATGCACTTGCAACTGCTGCTGTTGCACCGATGAGCCCGCGCCGGTTTTTCCAGCCTTTGTACCGGGCCCCTGCCCTATCCAGAATATTTACTGCCTCATCAATCTCGCAGAAATCCGTCACTGCCTGCCGGTAGAATGCCGGATCAAGCCGTTTCTCTGTCACCACGACCCCGGGATTGGTATTCTCGCAGGAAAAATCAGAAAGCTCCCCGACGATGTCACAGGCAAGGGAAAATGCCTGTTCAGGATCCCCTTCCACATCGAGAGCAATCGCTGCGTTTCCCCGGGTCTTGAACGTCACGTTCGGGTTGAGCCGGACGAGTCGTGCCTCTCGGACCCGCATATGGTTTTGGATCAACCTCCGGGCGAGCACGGCACCAAGATACGTGGTGCACATGCCTTTGGGGGAGTCCGTGTCATCAATGCCGATCAGCATGTCTATATTAATATATGGGTACGCTCCATCCATTTGTAACTGCATGTCTCAGGAACGCCAGCTCCAGCTGGTTACCAGCGTGATGATCTCAGCGGGATTTGAAGTATCGGAGAAGTTTACGCTCCGCCCGAGGAGTTTTGATCTCATAGCACGCAATGACGGGACACTTTTGGTGATCAAGGTCGTTACGCATATCGACTCGGTGAGCGAGGAAGCGGCATTCGACCTTGATGTGATCACCCAGCATTTGGGCGGCGTACCCCTGATTGTTGGCGAACGCGCACGTGAAGCCGAGCTTGAACGGGGTGCGGTCTATGTCAGGTATGGCATCTACGCGATCAGTGTTGCGACGCTGTACGATTATTTTGTCGAGAAAATTCCGCCCCTGGTTTACGCGTCCCCGGGTGGTTTGTACGTGAACATTAACGGCGATGTCATACGGGAGCTCCGTGAACGACGGAATATGTCGCTAGGCGATCTGGGCCAGATTCTTGGTGTATCCCGGCGCACGATCAGCAAGTACGAGAGCGGTATGGGAACGACACTCGAAGTCGCTATCCGGATCGAGGAATATTTTAATACCGGGGTTGTCGAATCCATCGACATTGTCCACCGCGAACCCGCAGAACCAGAGCATGAAGGACAAAAACGAAAAGCTGGCTCTGCTGGTATTCCCATAGAATTCCTTGAGCAGCTCGGGATGCAGCTCCATACCCTCCGAGGCGCACCGTTCCAGGCTCTTCTCACGTTCGATAAGCACACCATCATGACGGGGTATGGCCCGGCACAGAAGGTAATCAAACGTGCAGCTCTTATCAGCAACCTGTCAAAGATTGCAAAGAAGCACGCGATGTGTATTATTACCGACTATCATCACGAAAAAAAGATAGGCCGGACCCTCCTTATAGGTGAGGACCGGCTGCACCATATCCGTGACAGTTCCGAGCTGCTCGATTTAATCGGTGATGTCGGGTTTGATCCTTATACCTCTGATTCCTGAAGGACTATTTGGCAATTCCGGGTGTTTGAGACACAAATCAATACATTTATTGTTTCGAAATCGATGTTGGGGTGTGTTTTTGTTAATCATAACCTAAAAAGAACAGTTTCCGAACAAAGTAGTATCATCCTTCGTACCTAATTTGGTTTTTTCTTTTCGTAGAGATCAATAACCCATTTTTTCCTTTCCTTTTACTCATATAAAAAAAAATACCCGGGATTCTAACCGGGAGTGTTTCTGATAAGTTGGCAGTCAATAGGTTATTCGTTCTGAGGAAAAAACCGGAGATCAACTCTTACCTTATCAAACCAAAAAAAAAGAAAATTAAATGGGGGACATCAGGCCAGCGCTGCTGTGATGCCGACAACACCTGACTGGATGATCAGGGCAACTGCAATAATAACACCGGCAATTTCAAGTGCGACCGCGACATTGCCTCTTTTAAGTTCCTCGAACGCCTTGATCTGCTTGGTGAGTTTGTCAAAGATGTTTATGGCAAGGTAGATGGAGCCGATCGCAAGGAGAACGCCAAGCACCAGCTGGACGATTGCAACGACGATCACAACCAGACCGTCAACTGATGTAAATCCCAGTGTCGCAGCTTTGCTGATACCCACAGAGATACCGATAACACCGGACTGGACAACAATCCCAATTGCGACAAAGATTGCAGCAACAATAATACCAAATGCAACATTGCCCTTCGCAAGTTCCTGCTGCTCATCTACGTCTCTGGTAACCTTGCCAAAGACAGAGAATCCGATATACAGTGCCACAACCGCAAAGATAACCGCGATGATCAGCTGGATAATTCCAACAACTACTGTTAAAAGATCCATTAACATTACCTCCATTTTACCGCAGTTCCCAGCGGTCGAATAGATGTAGACTAATCTATTTAAAAACGCGAGGTTACTTTCTATTTTTTAGAACTTAATTTGGGTCGTGGCTGGGTTTTCAAGGACGCAGAAATGCCCGAGAATTTATATGCAAAAACGGTTCTGGTGCAATAACGGGAGTTTGGGTATAATCATCGAGAGAAAAACAGGGGCATCTCCCATAGACGCACCAGCACCGAACCGATTATTCCCATTGGCAATTGATCAGATTTTTGGTTGTGAACTATTGAATCCAAACCACGAATGCAGTAGTCCTAAAAAATCAGGATTCTCCGGGATCTTCATTGATTTTCGTCAGGATCACGTTACCATTTAATTTGATAACTGTGACATTGCCGATGCTTCCATCGATCATCGCACCGCTCGGAACTCCCATGCCGTGCTCCTCGTTCGAGTTATAAACTGCGAGGACTTCGACACCAACGCTCGTATAAACGCGACATACAGCGTCAGGAGTACAATCGATGATCGAACCATAGGGCACCTCGTTATTCTGGGTCTGCGTTCCCGGAGGTACGATCTCCCATGCTCCATCCAGCATTACCGGAGATATAGACGCATTAACCGTGAGGTTGGGTAACGAAAGCTTGGACCAGTCGATATAATTCCCTTTTCCCGGGGATCCTGTAACCTGTGCGATCAGATCTACTGTACTCATCGCGTTCGCCTGCCACGAGTCATTCTCTGACGCTACAAGAATGTTGTATCTGCCGGTATTGAGGAGTGAAGTGTTGATCGTACCGGAATACTGGTTGGAACCACCTGTTCCGGAAGTGACAACGGCCGTCCCTCCGGCAAACTCATGGGACGAGTCATAATTTTTTGGTGTCGGATGCTCAAAGACCGTAGCAGCCGAAATGGACAGAGGGGTTCCGGCAGGGAGACTCGTATTGCCACTGACTACTAGTGAACCCGGCTGGGTGGGGGAGATGGGATCAATTGTTATCCATGCGTCGATTCCATTCAGGAAATATATCGTGGCGTTATTGCCGGATGCTTCAATGCCCCGTTCAAGATAGTCCTCTTGGGTCGTCGGGTAAGAACCTGTATCCTCCACGTGCGCCAGAAGTGCATTTGCGGAACTGCTGCCCGTATTGGTAACCTCGCCCGTGGTCTCGTTCTGCATGACCGTGAATTGATCGGGTGGGGATGGGTACTGGACAACAAGCGCAGAGGTGAAATTTCGGGACAATGCTGCAGTAATTGAGGGATCCAAGGTAACCTGGAATGTTCCATCAGAATTGACCGGAATAATTATTGTTGATATATTGCCATCTAGTATCCAAACCTGTACCTTTGTTATTGACAGGTTGTCAACGCTCCCGTTGATGGTGAACGGTTCATTGCGTAAAACATTCAGATTGGACCTGTCTGTCGGCGGGGAAGGTATCGATGGCCCTCCGGCTACAGCTGTCAGGTTTGGTGTTGCATTTGCTGTTTCCCGGGGCATTATACACCCGGAAGTTGCGACGATAACTATGGTAACTATGAAGATAAGGGGCAGCACCATACGGACTCGGAATAATGTTGATGTCATGCGTTTACATCCTCTCTTTGTCAAGACGGGGCGGTTATTCATAATGTCTGAAGCCACTTACTCCGTTACGGGCAGTGGCAGAGACCGTCATCCGGCGTGGTGGTCGGGGTGAGCGTCACCGAAACCACAGGCTCCATGGGGCAGTTACAGATAATGTGCGCCGGGGGAGGAATGGTGCTGCTATTATCTGCTGCTGGTGTTTCCAGAGTCGGGAGCGGAGTGATGCCCGGAGGAGTAATCGACGGGACCGGTGGCAATTCCTTTTTTACATCCTGTGTCGTCGGGGCACTCACGCAGGCGCTGGTAAGGAGACAAAAGATTACCATAGCGGCTAAAACCAGAACGATCATTGTCTTTTTTCGGTGCATCTGCATATGCATGGATTCGTACACACAAGGCATTAAAAATTGCTTTAACTGCGATAATATTCGCAGTTATCAAAAATCCATCGTCCGGATCCCGTTTCCGGGACGGATCTTTCAGACATCTCGTACTCCATTGAGAAAGAGATGGTAACTAAAGCCAAGAACAAGATTAAAATTTATCAAAAAACTACAGAATTACGAAAATTGATTCCAATACCATAATGTGAAGTAGCATTATTTTCCGGTATTGGCAACAAAAGAGATTAACGGATGTTTTATATTGTAAATGTTCATACATTTACGTATGTTTGTACCCACGAATGAGAAACAGTTCAAGTTCTGGAAGATGCGGCGCAGCGGGATGCAAAATGTCGCTATTGCAAACCTGCTGGGAGTTACGCGACAGGGTGTATCCCAGGCACTCCGCGTTATTGACGATAAGATCGAAGCTTCGTTACGGGAGATGGCCAAGGCAAACCGGATCCAGATTGAAAAGATCGATGTGGACAAAGGTGTTCTGTTCGGAAAATCGATCCCGTTCCAGACCAATGCATATATTTTCGTCTCGGAGAAGCACGGCATGCAGGTTTGGTATGAGCATGAAGGTGATTGCATTTCCTGTGACGAATTCACGAAATGCATCGAGTTCATCTGGGACTTCGCAACCGAGCTGGGGATAAAACTCGAAAAGACTCAAGATCCGACAAAGATGGCAGAGGAACTGCTTGCAAAGATCCGGGAGGATCGGGCATGACCCGCATATCTGAAATTACCGAACACTGGTTCGGCCTGTGCCGGAAACCACCGGCAGTACATGCACTGCAGACTTATACCGGTATACCGCCGGAATCCGCTTATGAGAGACTCCCGGATGGCGGGGGCGGCGGATCGGGAACAATCCGTCGGGGGATCGGGGCAGCCCTTTCTGGTATGAGGACACTGAACCGGAACCGGCAGCTCCTCTGGTTTACGCTCCTTGCCGGGCTTGTTCTGGCGGGAAACACCCTCGGCCAAGCGGTACTTTACTCTATCAACTGGACCTGGGCCGCGCAACCATTCATCGTATGGCAGGTCCTGAACTTTTTACTTGAGTTCGCAACACTATTCTCTCTGGTGTTCTTACTGGCGGGTCTTGTCATGAGCGTCTCGTCAAAGAGAGAAGGTTCTGCCTCATTTTTCGGGGAACTTGTAGGAGCAAAAAAATACCTGAAAACCCTCTTCTTGTGGTCTTTTGTTCTGGCACTTGCAGGCATATTGCTCTATATTATTTTCATTTATTTGCCCATCTGGTTCCCGCATGTCTGGCATGTAGAGCCTTTCGTTACCAACTGGTTCCTCCAGTTCCCCTTCAATCTGACGCTCTATCCGATGAAACTCATTGGCGATCTTCCGGCCAATCACTACTCGGTGCTGGCATGGGTATATCCCATTGGGTTCTCGCAGGCCCTGAGCTATTCGGAGATCAACCTGTTCCTTTTCATCCTGACCCCGTTTGTCGTGCCCTTTATCGTTCTCGAGCAAAAAACCCTCATGGAGGCAGTTGTGGGATCGTTTGCCACGATAAAAAGGATCTGGGTTGAGGTAGCTGCCTGCGCCGTCTTCCTTGGCGTTGTCGCTTATGGTGTTTTCCTTACGTATTATCTCGTTCAGGCAGCACACGGGATGTTCACATCACCCGTATTAGTCTTCTCGCGTCCCACCACTACGTGGTTTGCTCTTGGTCTCCTCTATGATCTCTCACTGTTGGGCGTTGCGTTCGTGGTGGCAACAGTCGGAGGAATCGCAGCGTTGGATCTCTTCACCGATGCAAAAACCGGGCAGATTACCGGATCTCCGGAACCAGAATCTCGCTCATAACTTTTTTCCGGCCCACGCCTTAGTTGCAATCCCGGTGAAATGATGTTACCAAAATACGAGAGAAAACTTTTATATTGTAAATGTCTATACATTTACATATGTTCAAACAAACCAGTAACAGCCTGTCCGGGCTCTGGAAGATGATCCTGCTGCTTGTCATAGTTGGCGCAGCAGCCCTGATAATATCCCCTGTATCTGCCGATACGGGAGTTACGATTAACGCTAGCGGGGTTCATTCGTATTATCTGGGAGAAAAAGTAGTTTTTAGTGGTTATAACTATGATTCCGATGCCACGTATCTCCTCATAACCGGACCCCGCATCTCTAATGGTGGGGGGAAACTTACCTCGCCTCAGCAGGGTGTAGTCAGTGGAAACCCTGACTCATTTACGGTAGTGAAAACAAATCCGGATCATTCCTGGGAATGTACCTGGTATACCTACAATGTTACGCTGGATGCCGGGACATATACCGTCTATGCAACGAGCCAGCCGAAAACGGCGGACCAGCTGGGTTCCGATGCTGCCAATGTTGGTTTAATCATCGAGGCACCCTTCATAACAGCAGGGATCTCTCCGGCAACAATTTCAAAGGGACAGCCATTCACCATCACAGGATCTGCACAAGGAAATCCCCCGGCAGTCCAGATATGGATTTTCGGGGATAACTACCTGTTTAATACAACAACCCCGGTAAATTCCGATGGATCCTTTACCTTTACTGCCGATGCGGCAATGTCGGGAAAGCTCCCCGAAGGGCAAAATTATCTCGTGGTGCAACACCCGATGGCGGATAACAAGTTCGACATCGTTGTCAGCGGTGATTATGTCCGCGATTTGAAACTGAACAATGGCACGAATCTCTTCAAGATTACCGGCCCGGGAAGCCTGCAGGGCAGCGATGCGGCAGACGCACTCACCACTGCCTTACACGATCAGGAGGCAAACGATCCTACGTATACCAACGACACGTTCACCCTAGTCCCGTTCCAGGTCACTGATGCAGGAAGTCCAACGCCCCAGGCTACAGCTGCTACAACCCCTCCGGCCCAGCAGCCCCCGCTCCTGTACGCCCTGCTCGGGGGAATCGTCGTAGCGGGGGGAATTGTAATATGGAAGAGACATTAAAATCATTTTTGAACGGAGAACGCCGGTGTTGAAGATGAGCCTGCCTTCCATTCGGGATATCATACAGTGCATCAGAAAAGAGAAGGAACATGGACATTGTCCGGGTGTTGGGTGCTCATGCACTTAGGGATCCTGGGTAGTTCATCCATGGAAAAATACACCGGCCCCGGAGATTTATCCGGGTTGGTTGTCTATGAGGTATTATCGTCAACCATATTTATTTTTGAGGTTGACGAACCTGGTGACCGCCTTGCTGTTACCATCCCGTCGGGTACTGGGACAACAGTTCCGAAGATTCAGGAAATTCACCCCCGGTAAACGGATACCAAGGAACGGGTGCTCCTGTGTATCAAGACAGCAGGCATTTGTCTCCTGCTTGAACACAGAGTGTGGGAAACAGGATAGAGAGGGCCCGGAGAGGGCATCGGGGTTTTTCACTCTTTGACCGGTATCCCCCGGATTTTACTGTTACCACATACCATTGTCGAGCATGGTCATCGCACCCTATCACAGGCAACCGCCGACTCGTGTTTGTTACCGGGTCTGGTGTTCCAGAATCCTTTTTTTTTCAATTTTTAGTGATACTGTTTCATCGAACCCTCCTCCTACTCCGGCAAAAAACATTTTTTGCCGGTATTCTCTCATATTAAGCGCCTTTCAACGAACGTGAGGATCCCCTCAATGGCTCTGGCACTATCCTGGCATTTTTGGGATCCTTCCTTCTCAAGAACACGTAGATGCCTGCGTATTTCGTCGATTTCATCCGAAGTGATGAGAAACCACGGATTCTTATGTGGCATTATTGTCAGCTCTTCCCGGATCTGCTTTCCGACAAATTGGTGCCAGAGATCTATTCATATAAAAAATATCTTCGGTTCTTTGATCTCCTGCAGTTATCATCATGGATCACTCATGCCTCAGCGCATCAATCGGGTTAAGATTAGCAGCCTGCAAAGACGGATATACCCCGCAAAGAAGGCAGACGATAATACCAAACCCCACTCCTTCGACAACTGACGTCATGCTTGCCACAGTGAAGAGATACTTGGTAGTGCCGAGCATCAGGGCACTTATCACATATCCGGCAAGGATACAGAGAATCCCGCCGATCAAGCTTCCAATCACACCGATGATAGCAGCTTCGTAGACGAACATGCTCATAACTTCCCTTTTCTGTGTGCCGATACTACGCATGATCCCGATCTCTTTGATCCGTTCGTTAACCGACATGATCATGATGTTAAAGATCGAGACCCCCGCAACAATCATCGAGATGGCTCCAATAGCTTCAACAAAGGTCGTGACCTCACTAAAGGTCGAGTAGATGGTGGCAAGTGTCGCCTTGCTGTCCGTCACGGAAACCGTCTTATCCCTCGTGTTCCGGTTGAGCTGATTCTCAATGGTCGTTGTTACCCCTGCCGTATCGCCGCTGGTGACCTTCACGACCACTTCATTGTATTCATCCTGCTCATTGTAGGTATTCTCAAACCAATCTTGCGTCACGACAATTGCACTATCGGTGCTGATATCAAAGCTCATTCCCCGTTCCACGATAATACCGGTCACCCTGAGCGTGCCGTATTGCCCATCGGTCCCGATGGAAATGCGCGAACCGACCTTGATATTATGATCCGATGCAAAAGTCGAGCCCACCAGACAGCCGGAATTTGCATTGTTGTAACCCCCTGCCTGGAGATTGGGTAAGAGATCGGATTCATCGTCAGTCGGGATGCCGTAAATAGTGGCCACGATATCGTCGCTTCCGACACCCACTTTCATGTGTTCGGATGTTGAAAGAACGGGGATCGCCACGTTCGGGGCAACTACCCGTTTAATTTGCTGGTAATTCTGGTCGGTAAGCATCAGGTTTGCGGAGCTTGAACTACCACTACTTGGGCCCATGCCTCCACCTCCTCCGCTATATGGGGTGACAATTACGCTGTCTCCCACAGAAGAAAGACTCGAGCTGATCTCCTGTGTCATACTGTTTCCCAGGATGCCCATGGCACCAATGGCGACGACACCGATTATTATCCCAAGCATTGCAAGGGTCGAACGCAGCATGTGGATCCGGATGTTTCGTTTGGAAATCTCCCAGAATATAGTACTCATGCTGCAATTCTCCCGTCAACGATCCTGATGATCCGGTTTGTATATTCAGCAACGTGGGGATCGTGAGTCACGATGATGACGGTTGAGCCCTTCCTGTTCAGTTCCGTCATGAGTTCCATGATACTCGCGCCGGTCTTTGAATCGAGATTTCCTGTTGGTTCGTCGCACAGCAGGATGTCGGGATCGTTGATAAGCGCCCGTGCAACCGCCACACGTTGCTGCTGGCCTCCCGATAGTTCAAGGGGTGTGTGAGTGTAGAGTTTTTCATCGAGCTGGACTGCATGAAGCACTTCCCGGGCCTTGTCATCATTTACTCCTTTGCCTGACTTGAGCATCTGGGGAAAGCTGACATTCTCTATGATGTTTAGCAGGGGAAAGAGGTTGAAGTACTGGAAGATGAACCCGATGCGATCCCGTCTCAGGTTCGTGAGTTCGATATCGCTCATATCGCGGACACCGATCCCACTCACGAAGATATCACCGGTGGTCGGCGTATCAAGGCATCCCATCAGGTTCAGCAGCGTTGACTTGCCGGAACCCGATGGTCCCATGATCGATATGAACTCCCCGCGTTCCACTTCAAATGAGATGTGGTTAAGGGCAGTCACATCTCCGGCCTTGAGCGGATAGATTTTAACCACATCGGAAAACTGGATGACCGGTTGCATGATGCACCGTCCCCCTTCACTGGTTCTTCCGCTTCTTCATGTAGAGATACCCACCAGCGCCAAGCACAATAATGACAATAACCACTAGCGGGAGCATGCTTGGTTGTGAGTCTTTCTGAGTTGCAGCCTGGGTCAGATCGATATTCTGGACGGAGGTGATGATATTGCCATTACTGTCTCTGAAGGATTGCTGGAGGGGAACGTTTGTTGTGCCTTCAGGCACCGTAAAGGTGAGCTCGAAACTGCCGAAATCATCAGGCTTGAGTGTACCGATGACATAATTCCTGTCGGGTTCCTGTGGGACTGCGGGAGAGAGCGAGGTTACGGTGACACCATTTGCGTTTGAGAGACCGGCATTGGTCAGATCTCCGGTAATGTCGTAAGTCCCATTGTTGAGTGCGACAACAATATTGCTCATCACCGGGTCAGCCTGCAGTTTGTCCGTAGTAAACTGGATCGGCAGGGTAGTATTGATGGTATGGTCATTATCGCCGTTATCGTAATCGACATTCATGAAAAGTGAAGTCGGAGAGTCCGGTGTAACGGTAAAATTGACCAATGTACTGGTCCCGGCAGGCAGATACCCGATGTATGTCTTTGAAGGCGTAAGGGTGACATCGTTACCGGTAACATCAAAGATGACATTTTTTACATCATTATCACGGGGGTTGGAGATCTGTACACTGATAGTCTCCTTTACTCCCTGGGTGAATGAATCCGGCTGGTTAGCAATGGTCATGACAAGGGGTGTATCGTCCACCTTGACCGGTGTTCTTGAATACATTCCATTGCCGGCGACAAAGTCCAAAGAGAATGAAGGATAGTAGGTACTCGCAGATTTATCCGTTTCAATGGAGAATACGAATGACTGGGTCTGGAGAGGCCCAATGTTGACATTGGTGTCATACGAACCGCTGATAAGATGGATATCGTCATCACCGAAGGTAGCGTGGTTGACCATGACGCTTTCGTTTGCATTCCCGTTGGTGACGTAAAATGTTGCAGTTGCAGTATCCCCGGTAAAGAGGACTGCTGGATCTAACGTATAGTTTGATAAATATACGTTGTTTGCAGCCTGAACAGCTTGGGTTATAGCGTCGGCATTTGCCGGAATAACCAAAAATCCTATGGCTAGGAAAAGAAACAGGAGCACCACGTATGCGGAACGCGGCATTCGGGTGAAAAGTCTTTTCCTTATTCCTGAATGAGCCTGTTTGTGATCTGAAAAATCACGAATATCGGGATACATCGAGGGGTACGTCACTCTGAACATTTGTTACTCTCCAATTGAGTAGTATATTTTTTTACTACAAGTTTCACAGAGGTTTAACCCGGGATATATAAAAAAGTATTCATCGCAGTAGTTAAATTATTAACAACTCCGTGAACACTATAGTTATATGGAAAGCATCCCCGCGTCTCTCGTAAAATCGCTCAATAATCTCGGTTTGTCCAATAACGAAGCGACTGTCTATGCCGCGCTGGTCTTGTATGATAATGCAGAAGCAAAAGATCTTATTGAATATCTCTCCATCTCAAAGCCAAGTGTATACGAGGCCCTGGATCACCTGGCAGAAATGGGGCTTGCCGTAAAAAGAATCTCAAAACCGGCACGATACAGCGCGGTTTCACCTCATATGGCCATTGACCTGCTCATGGGCAACCATAAAAAGGCAGCCGCGCTGGCACTGGAAAAACTGGAAAAACTGGAACTGGAAAAGGTGCACACCGATAAAGAGGAGGCTCTCTGGACCATATATGGAGATAAGAGTATCGAATATAAGTTTCGTGACCTTTTCGGTAAGGCAAAAAACCAAATCCGGTGCATGATTGGCGAGCGATACCTTCCACTTATTGAAAATATACAGATTAAGGATATTTCCCTGATGCTTATGGTGATATCCGATGCACCGGGTCTTGAGAAAAAATTACGGGCGC
>CAYPEQ010000023.1:0-34808 GCA_964409915.1 uncultured Methanoregula sp.
ATACTCCTCTGATTGATGATTCTTTTTATCCGGGATAAAGTGTTTGTGCCTGTACTGCATCAGTAATCGAGACCGCACGTTCAAAAAAGCAGGACTGTTAGGGAATTTTCAGCGAAAAAATCTGCTTGCTGATGGAGGGTGTGATAATTAAAAAAAAAAGATTAGTCCCTGTTCTTCCGGAAAAGGAAGATCGCTCCACAAAGGCCCAGTGCTCCAAGAGTCGGCACCATATCAAGGCCGGTCTTTGGGGTATTGGTAGGCAGTGATGCCATAGTGGCCACAGTAGTTACCGGGGCGGTGGCTGCCGGCGTAACGATAGTCGGGGTTACAACAGCCGGCTTTACTGTTGGCATCTGGGTCGGACTGCCTCCTGACTGTGTGGGACTGGGCCCGGTGTACCCGCTGCTTGATGCACTGGATCCAGTATACCCGGCGCCCGATCCACTCGCACCGTTACCGCTGCACCAGTAGCAGGTTCCGGTACTCCGGGCTTTCCCGGTAACCGTGATTGGTACAGAGACCGGGAAACCGTCAACCGTTGCCTGTACAACACTCGTCCCTGATGTAAAGGAAGTAAAGGCAGTCTGTGAAACTCCGGAGGTAGTCGAACCCTGGGAGGGATTGAAGCTGCCCTGACCGGAAATAACGGCAAACGAGACCGGAGTGCCGTCTGCAACAGCATTACCGGGGGAGTAAGTGTTGTCCCCGTTTGAATCGTAGATGAGGTTTGCCTGGACGGCTGATGAACCTCCAGCCACGAAGGATGTGGGTGCTGCGGAGATGCCCAGTACCAACCACGGGTTAAGCTGTACATTGCCACCGACTATTCCTGATGAGGGGCTGTTCGTTCCCCAAAAGTTATCTGTTGCAGTTAAGGTAGGAATAGTAAAGCCCGGTGCGATCGGGACAATGGCGCCATTGGTAACTTCTGGAACGGAATTATTGTAAATCTGGGAGAACTGCATAGTGCCACTTTGCAGAATGGAAGTGTTAATTGCACCTCCACCGCCGGTCTCCGATGCCGTGGATCCGGTAATCGTCGAGGAGGTGATAGTGACGTTTCCGCCTTCGGAGTAGAGGCCGCCGCCATAGCCTGCCGAGCATCCGGAGATCGTGGTGGTGGTCAGCGTGAGGTTTGTGGGGCCAAAGTCATCAACTGAAGGAGGTGATACGCTTGGGAGCGTGAACGAAAAAGGTCCTGAGCCTTTCGGACCGACAGCACTCGTGAGGCTCGTGGTGAGGGGCAAGCTCATGGCAATATCTGGTGAGAGACCTGGTGTCTCTCCGCCCTCAAACCATATAGCGCCACCAATCAACCCTGCCGAGCATCCGGTGATCGTCGAAGAACTGATGGTGGCGTTGCCTATAAGTCCAATCGCACCTCCTGCCTCTGTTGCTGAGGATCCGGCGATTTTCGAAGATGTAATGGTGACCGATCCGAGTTCAGTTACAATCGCACCGCCAAACTCTGTTGCCGTGCAGTCACTGATAGTCGAAGAGGTGATTGTGTCGGTTCCTTCTTCAGTTGCAATCGCACCGCCATTTATTGCCGAGCACCCGGTGACCGTCGAGGAGCCTTCTAGGGTGACACTTCCGTCTTCAGAATAAATCGCACCGCCTGCACCTGCCGTGCAGTCACTGATAGTCGAAGAGGTGATTGCGTCGGTTCCTTCTTCAGTTGCAATCGCGCCTCCAAACACTGCTGCCGTGCAGTCACTGATAGTCGAGGAGCTTTCTACGGCGAGGGTCCCTTCGAGGTTATATATCGCACCGCCGCTGGTTGCTGAACAGTTAGTTATCGTTGAGGAGGAAACGGTAACCGTACCACCGCCTACGGACCCGATTGCACCGCCCCCGGATGCCACACAATTTGTGATGGTTGAGGAGGTGACGGCAACGTTCCCCATAGTTGCCAGAGCGCCGCCGATTAACCTTGCCGAGCAGTCGGTTATCGTCGATGATGTTATAACAATGTTGCCTTGAGCTGCAATCGCACCGCCACTAATTGCTGAGCAGTTGGTTATCGTTGAGGAGGAAACGGTGACCGTGCCACTGATTAGAGAATCGATTGCACCGCCAGCAAGGGTGGAGGCGTTTGCATTCTTCATGGTCACGCCGGTTATTGAAAGGGCATAGGAACCGGTGACGATAAATAAACCACCCTCCGATTGGTTCCCGTCAATGAAAGTGTTTGCCTGACTGCCACTGGATAAGATGTTTATATTTGTGGAAACGTTGATGTTATTCTCGAAATACGTTCCCGGAGAGAGGATGATTGTGTCCCCGGAAAGAACACTTCCATTATTAATAGTTGCATTGATTACTCCTGTTCCGGGATGAATCGTCCACGTTGTTGCCGACACCGGTGTAGCAATAACAACGAGTGCGATTATCAACACCAAAACAAGAACCAGACTATATCGTTTCTGACCCACTTTACACCATCTCCATTATGCACCAAATCCGGGGTATGCATATTTTCGGAACGTGCTAAGGGAGTATACCGCTTCGACGATTGTGCAGACCCGGTTGATTAAATCTTGACGGAGATGATAATAAACTTTAGCATATATATTTTACGATTTATTAGTTCCGAGGCAGCTAAAGATATAAAGAGACGCTCCAAACCCATAAATTAAAAACTCTCTTTTACTCGGGATCTTGCTGGGAACCCGAACAATTCCGCTCATTCCCCGCTTTCATCACCCCACACCTTCAGCATATCACAATCACGTTTCCACGTTGCCCTGCTCAGCGCCTGTGACCGGGTCAACATCCTTTGCTGGACAAAATCGTATTCGCAGAGGATTTTCGTATTCCGGAGCAGCGTCACCCGGATCGGATGGTGCCGGTAGGTGACCGGTTCCTGTTTCCAAAAATACCATTTTATTCTCTGGAAAGTGAGCCAGTCGAGTTTCATGGCAAGGGTTGCATGGAACCTGAAATCATCCTCACCATCCAGGTCATATTTCCGTAATGAGCAGTACGGTGAAAGTGCGACTGAGAGCTGGTGCCGGAATTGTTTTAAGGTCGCATCCGGGGTAATAGTGACAAAAATAACCCGTGAATCGTTAAAAAAGCCATACCCTCCCACCTCATATCTGGGGACAGCCGCCAGATTCGCACTTATCCGGGTAAAATCTGCGACGAGTTTCTTTTCATCGTTGGTAAAAAAAGGCCCGACAAGCGTAATGTGAGGGATGACTCCTTTATTCCCGATGTTAAATTTCTGGTGGAGATGATTACTGAGCTCACTAATCTGCTGTTTCACTGAACCCATCAGCCGGATATCAATGAGATAGTGAGTCATTTTTTCTTATATCTTACAAGGCCGCCGGACTTAAAAAAAAAGGTATCAGGATGACCCACCGCGGTCATCCCGGATCTGCTGCCGGTTATCCTGAATCTGTTCCCGGTCGGCGCTGTTATTCTGCCGGAGGGAGAGGTCCTCCTGATGATTTGCGTCGATTTGGGACCAGTCCTCTCGGCTTGCATTCCGTTCATCATGAATATCCTCATGGGTTGCGACATTGCCCTGCCAATCCTCGTGGATATCGGCCCGGTCGGCCGCTATCTGCTGCTCTTCGTCAGTCTGGTTGCCGGAATCGTTTCGTATGTCCTGCCGGTCAGTGTGGATGTCCTCGCGGTATCCGAGGTTTGCAGACCGGTTTGCAAGATCAGTCGACTGGTCTTCCCGGACCGTTGCCCGGTTCCCGAGAATATCCTGGAAGATATTCAGGTTGTCCCACCAGTTCTGGTGGATGTCCTGGTCGTTTGCGCTAATATCCTGCGTGAGGTTCCGGTCCTCGTGCCGCAGACCAAGAATGCTCTCCAGTGAGCCAAGCGGGTCAAAACCCGGGGCCGGTGTGCTGGTTATGGTGGCTATTGGCGTTACGGTTACCGTTGAGGCGTCATCCGCACTCACGGGGAGCACCAGTGCAAAGAGGAGCACAGTGCATATACAGGTTATGACAAGGATGCTGGGGTTCATAGTGTTTTCTCTCCTGTTTGGGGGGGCCCGGTGTTCGGGCTTACAATAAACCGTTTACCTAAAGATCATATATATTCGACAAATATCCCGGGTAGGTTCCCTGAACCGACAAGTTAAAAGGTGGATGGAAAAAGCCTGATGATAGGATTACCCGGATCCGGGATTCATTTCCATTTTCATTATCATGGTCGTATACGGTACCCATACGGAAAGAGTGAAATGTAGCTCACGACCGTCCGGCCCAAAATCACCGGGTATCAAGTAACCGCCATAACAGGCTTCCCATCCACTCTGCATCCAAGAAGGCCGGCCGCCAGCCGGGGTCCCGCAGGGATTGAATGCTGCTACTTTCGTGTAGGGACCGTAAGGCGTATCGGCAGCATAAAGCAGGAACAGGCCCTGATTGTAATCCTTGAAGAACAGCAGGTATTTGCTGAGCGGAGCATCGTATATCAGGGATAATTCACCCGCCGAGACATTTTCAAAACCGGGTAGGGGTTCGGCCTGTGAGATGGCAGAGGTCCAGTGCGGAGAACCGTCAGGGTCATACCCTGCCAGGTAGTGATACTGTGTCGGGTCCCCAATATCAGCAGGGAGCACGTACGCGAGGTATACCGGGGAATTCCGGTATTTGCCACTCATGACCATGAACACTGCAGGTGTCCTGCCCGGGAGAAAACCGATGACCGGTGCTGTATTTACATGAATCTGGTCTGTCCCCCAGCTTGCAGTCTGGGAAAACGAACCGTCAGGTTCCTGCCGGAAAAGAACGCCATACCCGGAGACTGAGGAGTCGCTCGTGGTCCCCCAATGCAGTACCCGCATGGCATACAGGTAGATAGTGCCGTCAAGTGATATCGCCCCGGCCGGGACGGTTGATGCATCCACACCCACTATCCTCTTTGAAGTCAACGGCTGGAGATACGAGGAGCCCGCAGTTACCCAGGAGAAATTGGCGCAGCTGAACGGTATGCTGGATTGAATCACTGAGCTTCCGCCGGTAGCATCACTTGGACCTGCCATGGACGTGGCGGATTTTGCCATGGTATCCCCGAAGATGAGCCATTGTGCCGGACCCACCACAATCGGTACGCCGAGATCTGCCCCGGCAATCCCCAGGTTATGGGGGGGGTTTTCAAACAGGTTGCATTCAAAAGTGGGGCCTTGCGCAATTGAAATCTGCGAGGCAGGTGACGGGGGTGCTGTATTTTGTGGTGTCTGGCTCGGTGGCGTTATGGTAGCATTTGTGCCTCCCGGTGATGGCATAACGCAGCCGGCAAAAATGACGAGCAGTACGATGAACAGAAAAAGGAGTGTCCATGGCTGGGTACCTTCTTCCATAGTCCCTTTTCATACATCCGGGGACTATAATACTTCCTAAATTCAGCGAAGATCTGTCACTGGTAATGATCCGGTAATAGCACCAGCTGAGCAATCATCTCAGTCTGGGAGCGGTACCGGTTATCGGTGCACTCGGCCTGTGCGGTGCGATCTTCCTGTTCCGGAAGAATGGAAAGTAATCTTTTTTACTGACACCGCAACGTCCTGCCTATTCAGTTTCTACTTCACCGGTTCTGATACGTATTGCTCGCTCAACAGGCTGGGAAAAGAGCATCCCATCCCCGAACGATCCTGTCCAGGCCCCGCTTTTCAACGTCGCGATAAGATCCTCTACATCCCGGTCGTGTATCACAATCTCCAGTTTGATTTTGGGTAAGATATCGATGTTAATCCTGCCTCCGCGATAGTCAAGGGAAATTCCTTTCTGCTTTCCCCTGCCTTTGACATCGCTTACCGTCATACTGATATATCCTTTATCCTCAAGCGTTTTTTTCACAAATTCAAATCTTTCTGGTTTGATTACTGCTGTTATCATCTTCATACCAGTCACCTAGACACCGTTACCTTAGCGCCCGTGTTTTGGGAAGCCTCAATCCCGGGGACCGGTATCGTCTTTGGTTGATGTGCACGATCCCCCGGGAAGAACCGGGGACTATCCCCCCTTATTACTCCACTACCACGTTCGCTTTCTAAGAGACTAGGCGGATGAACATTTTTGGATGCGACGATCTCCTGAGATATCGATCCTTCCCAGGGTGCGTGTATGAAGCAAGAGGCATAGATGGCCGCTGGAAACCGCACCCGGCCTTCCTCTTTGTATGGTTTCTGGCAGATCAACATGGTGATCGAATCGTCCACCCTGAAGGGATCTGGTACCGTAGCCATCGATATAACTTCCATCCCTGACCGGCCAAGAGCTTCACGATAATCGTCGGACACAAACGGTCGTCTCTTCCCATCCCGGGTCCGCCACTCCGGTTCATCAGAGAACCGCCACATACGACATTCCAGCTCTGCGACACAATCGTTCTTTTTTGACGCATCGCCTCCCTGGACATTGACAAAGTAGCCTCCCGGGTTTAATGCGTCGGCAATCCTTGGTACCATTTCAGTCTTTTTCCCGCTGGGATTAGATGACGACAAAATGAGATCATATCCCCGGCCAAAATCATCCCGAAAAAAATCCCCGGCACGAATCGATACCTGGTTTTCCACCCCGTATTTTGCAAGAGAAATCCGGGCAGCTTCCCCGACTTGTGGAAGATCAAAAACAACACACTGCATGCCCGGGTTCAGCCGGGCAAGCGCTATTGCATAGAGTCCGTGACCCCCGCCAAGATCAAGCATCCGCGAAGTCTCCGGGATCCCGGGAAGTTCTAATATGGCCCGGATAACCTGCTGGAGCCTGCCGGTAAGCGCATTTGCCGCCATTGACGGGAGAACCATACGGGAAAAAAATGCGTTCTTATCGTAGTATACCGGACCAGTCCGGATAATATCGGGAAGCCGGCACCAGAGCTCGTGTGTCCGGATCTCGAGTTTTTTTAGGTATTCCACCTGAGAATACGGGGAACTGGCGGTGAGGAATACCAAAGCCTGGGGTGTGTTGACAAAAGTCCCTTCTTTTTCCTCAACAAAACCACATTCACAGAGCACCTGCAAAAGCTCGGGTATCTGGTCAGCAGAGGGATAATGCCGCATGATGATATCGCAGGTAACCGGTACTGTCAGTTGATCGAAAAGCCGGATGCTGACGGCACTTAACAGCGCGAAAAACCGGTGTGCCTCTGACGCCATACTATTGATCGTGTGGTAAAATGCATCAGGGTCTGATTCGGGAGGTAAAATAAAAGCACGCAGAACCGCATCAACATGAACGTCCCCCGTAAAGGCCGGGCCTCTTCGTGTATAACAGGCAGGAAAATCCGGCGGCCGGGACACATACTGGCGCGACCGGGGACAAGGAATACTCATACCAGTCCTTGTAGTTAACATTATATATAGATTATGGAAGAATACTTCTATCATACTACTATTAAATAGTTCACAATCCCACCTTTATCCCATGAACAGCGATACATGATAATATTCGCCGTTTAAGGGGATGCCGGATATGGACCCTCCACTCATTTACCTTAACAACGCAGCGACGAGCTGGCCAAAACCACCGGAGGTAATCGCTGCTGTCAACGAATCCTTCAGGACGCCGTTTTCCGAAGCCGGCCGTTCTGCAACCAGCCTTTCTTCAGATTGTGTCGCAGAAGCCCGGGAGATCGTAGCCCAGTATTTCCATGCGCCCACACCAGACCACCTGGTCTTCTCTGCGAATGCTACCGATGCCCTCAATATCCTCATCCATGGATTTGCACAACAACAAAAAGAGAAGTTCCACGTCGTGATCACGGAACTGGACCACAATTCAGTGATCCGGCCCCTGCGGACACTGGAAAAAGAAGGCCGGTGCCACGTTACCGTAGTTCCCTGCACGGGCACGCATATCGATCCTTCTTCTGTCGCTGATGCACTCAGGTCGGATACCCGGCTTGTGGTGATGGCAAACGGTTCGAATGTCCTTGGCTCGGTCCAGGATATTACGGCAATCGGGAAAATCCTGCGGGAACGGGAGATATTTTACGTCGTAGACGGGGCACAGACCGCCGGGCTTGTACCGGTCGACCTCGGGCGCCTGCCGGTCGACGCATTTGTGTTCACCGGCCACAAGTATCTTTTCGGTCTTCCCGGCACCGGCGGGTTTTACCTGCACGAGCCAGAACGGATTGCTGCTACCCGCGAGGGCGGCACCGGAACAGATTCAGGTTCGCCGTTCCAGCCTTCCACCATGCCGGAGAAGTTTGAAGCCGGAACCCACAATTATACCGGTCTCATCTCGCTCGCTGCCGGTATTGCATTCCTGGAAAAGACCGGGTCAAAAGCAGTTGCCCGGTGTATCCGGGACCAGAATGCACTTTTCCTTGGGGCTTTTGCACAAACCGGTTCACTGGAGGTGTATAACCCTGCACCGGAGCTCCCGGTGATCTCCTTTAATATGCGGCACATGGAAAACGACGACGCAGGTTTTGTGCTCCGGAACATGTACGGGATAGTCACCCGGACCGGCCTGCACTGTGCACCCCTTATCCATAAACGTCTTGATGCCGGCCGTGGCTGCGTACGGTTAAGCCCATCTGTTCTCACCCCAAAAGCGGACTGTGTTTTTGCCGCTGCCTGTATCCATGAGGTCGCAGAACATGCCCATTGATGCAGAGAAGAACAGCAAACACTGTGCCGACGGGAGGATCAAAAAAGAATACTACCTGTCTGAGCCTTTTACCAGAGAGACGGCAGGAAAACTTTCTTCGTTTGGGACGGTTACACTCCTGGCATTTTTACCAAAGCCGCTCTTTACCCTGGTTCGGAAGCCAAACATGAATATGCGGGCTGTTCTTGGGGAACGTATTGTGGAAATCTGGTATGAACCGGAAGATTTACCGGTTGCTGAGCCGGTGATTTACCGTCTCCTTGACTGATACCGGCAGGATACAGTTATTTGTTTAAACTCAGGGTCCCTTTTCTGCCGCAGTCAATAAAAAGAAAAATACCTAATCCCAGGAAAAGAAATCCGCCAAATAGGGATACGAGGATTATGACATGGGATGCCGGACCCGTATAATCGAAGGTGACATTGAGTCCACTCATGACAATAAGGAATACACCTATCAGTGCACAACAGAGACTTTCTGCGAACCGGTAGAGTAAATTCCAGAAATCGTCGGTCATATTATACGGTCACCGGATATTTGAGAGAACATTCGTGATGAAAATATATGCAATTTCGGGTAAATGTATTTCGCTTTCGAGCTGACACGGCGGCGGTCGATCTGGTACCGGTTCCCGGAGGACTCGGCCTACCCTGTGCGATCTTCCTGTTTCGGAAGAAAGGGGACTAATCTTTTTTTTATAGAAATGCCTTGTGCGAGTGATGGTGAGACTTGCCCAGGGAATATCCAGACTACAGCGGGGAAAAGTGTTTAGGTCGATAGGTGGAAAAATATATACCAAAGTTTATATCCCTTCCCATCGATTTTTTTATCGATCGGTTGTGCCGGCGTGTCCTTACGGACAATTATATTTCTTAACGCAGGTCATCCCGGGTTTTGTCTGTTTATATGATAGAATTGGTGGAATACATGGGTCTGAAACGATATAGTCTGGTTCTTGCATCGCTGTTGATTATTGCGCTCTTTTTGGCTGTCGCACCGGTATCGGCGACAACAGTGCATATCCTCAATCCCGGGGATTCGATCCAGCAGAACATAACCGCTGCTGCAAGCGGTGACATAATTATACTTAATCCTGGGACATACCAGCAAAACAATATCGTGATCACCACGAACATCACAATCGAAGCTAACCAGTCCCTTGGCGGTAGTTCGATAAACACGATTATTAATGCGACGTCAAGTAACCATCGTATCTTCAATAATCTTGGTGGATATGCGCTCAATATCGACGGCCTGACCCTAAACGGTGGCGGACCCACCCCTATTGCCGTGGGAGGTGCGATCTACTCTACAGGTGACCTTACGATAACGTCCTCAAACATCACCGGATGTTTGGAAACAGCCACAGGCAGCGTAGGAGGTGCTATTTATTCCACTGGCAATGTCACAGTATCCTCGTCTGTTATCACTAACTGCTCGGTAAAAAATTTTGGCGGCGCTATTTACTCCACCGGCAATGTTACAGTAACCTCCTC
Organism: uncultured Methanoregula sp.; assembly: GCA_964409915.1. Taxonomy (GTDB): domain Archaea; phylum Halobacteriota; class Methanomicrobia; order Methanomicrobiales; family Methanospirillaceae; genus Methanoregula. The sequence continues at coordinate 10,089 of CAYPEQ010000023.1, forward strand.
CACGATCTCCGGTTGTAATGCCACAGGAATACTCAGCGCAGGAGGAGCTATCTTCTCCAAAAACTACAATACCACGATAACCTCCTCCACGATAGCCGGATGCAATGCAAATTTTGGTGGTGCGATCTATTCAGGTGACACTGCTACCATCACGATAGTTTCCTCCACAATCACCGGCTGCTCGGCATTCGATGGCGGTGCAATCTGGTCCCGGGACGGTGGTATTGTTACGTTGACCTCCTCCACTATCAACGGATGCTCGGCAGAAAATTTTGGCGGCGCGATTGCATCCTCCGGCACAGTTACGTTACAAACGTCTTCTGTTATTACCGGTTGCTCTGCCGTGAGTGGCGGAGCGATATACTCCACAGGCTCCGTAAGCGTAATATCAAGCATAATCACTGACTGTACCGCTGAAGGGGGTCTTGCTGCTGCCGGCGTCTCTGTCGAACCCGAGATTGGAGGTGGTGGTGGCGCAATCTATTCTTGGGGCGGCGCAATTACCATTACTAACTCCACATTTACCAGCTGCACAGCTGAAAATTTTGGCGGCGCGGTTTATTACTCACTCGGTGACACGGAGTCCAGCACCCCCGTCGACATTCCGTTTGGTAATGCGGTAATCAGCTCGTCCACCTTTACCAATTGCAACAGCGTGAATGGTGAGGGTGGTGCGATTGCTGCACAATACCTCATGATGAACTCGACTTCCATCACCAACTGTGGCGTAGGGACCGAGGGTGTTGGGGGCGCAGTAATCACGTCTGGAGGCTCGATAGGGTTCTCCCGGCTAATCAATGATAACACAAGCACCAGCACTGCTGTTGTTGTTGTGGGTGTAGGGCAACCCAATCCAACAGGTACCCCTTGGACTCCCTCATCATTCACCGCACAGGCATCCACATCGGGGATTCCAATTGGCCTTATTGCCACTGACAACTGGTGGGGCACAAACAGCAACGTTTCTGGATTTGTCAGCAGCGGTGTAACATATAACCCGTGGCTGGTACTCAAAATCTCTGCAGCACCAACATCCTTTACAATCGGTGGATCGTCTGCCATCCAAACGAGCCTTGCGTACGATTCCAACGGGAATAACACCTACTCTCCAGGAAATGTTGTCCCTGAAGGTATCCCTGTCTCGTTTGCGGTTATTTCCGGCCCAGGAGGCGTAAATCCCACCTCGGGTGTTACCGCCTCCGGGTTGTCAGGGACCACCTATACCTCCTGGGAATCCGGGACGGGTGTAGTCCAGGCCACCGTTGACGGGTATTCGGTATCGGTTCCGATCAATGTTAATGGGAAAGCCCGGAGTACCGGTTCCTGTTACTGGTGCGGCGGCTCCGGTTCCAGTGGATCGGGTGCCGGGTATACGGGTTCAAGTAGCTCAGGGAGTGGCTATACCGCCCCGAGCCAAACCCCGGCAGGAGGCAGCCCGACCCAGATGCCCACGGTAAAGCCGACGGGGGCACCACAAACCCTCGTAACACCAGCGGCACAAGACCCGATAACTACCGTGGCCACGATCTCGCCGCTGCCGACCAATACGGCTAAGTCCGGAATCGATGCAATACCGGTCATCGGTGCTCTAAGCTTGTGCGGTGTTATCGTCCTGTTCCGGAAGAACGGGAACTAATCTTTTCTCAATCCCTCTATTTTTCTTGCGATTTTGCCGCATATTATCAAAAGTACGTCTGTCCTTGCGGACAGAAGTGTGGTCATATCTCACGGCAAGCCATATGCCAGCGAAATATCAACGGCAGGATCGTTGTGGCGATCCAGTCAGGGAATACGGAGTAGGGGATAAAGAAACGGCACACGGGATAAGTCCTGGTGAAAACTACCATTGAGATTAAAGAATACGATGAAAAATATGAGAAATGAAAATGAGATTATGCTCTTTTTCCGTGGGATTTCCTGGCGTCGGTCTTCGCTGCTACGGGAGCTGGTGTTGCTGCGGGGGCCGCTGCCTTCTTTTCCTTATGTGACGTGGTTATCACTTCCTTTTCAGTGTTTTTTGTGGTTCTGCCACGTATTCATGTTCTTTTGGTGCCGGGATATACGCTTTCTCCCTGTACCGGGATTTAAACGATGTAAAAGGGGTATTTTTGTGCACAGGGGACGAAAAACGCACCGGGGGTTAAAAAAACGTGGATCTGGACAACAAAGGGGGTATCTCCGGCAACAATACACGCGTGTTGGATAACATCGCTGATGAATATGCGTTTCTCCGCATTCCCTCATTTCGGGTAAAAAGGAAAAATTACTGGTAGTATGAAGGCCTGTCCGTTTCGGTACCGGTGGCAGTGCCAATGGTTTTACCGGTATAATACTGGAATGACATAACCATGTTTTCATATGTTGCCTGGTTAAGGATGCCGTTTGGTGTTATCGAGTAAATCATTTCAGGAAGATACCCCTTTTGATTTGCATTTGCCTGGTTGCCGATATAGATGACAGTTTCGTCCGGTGTTCCGGTAAAGGGATCGCTCCGGGTATCAAACCGGGTATAGGTGATCCCGTTAAAAGAGGTAACGGTGGATTCGTTAAATACCGTACCGGAATTCCGTAAAAAATTCCTGAGATTCTGACTTACATCGAGTGATGTAGAATAAGAAAAGATGGTCAACGAATCGGTAAGCTCGGAATAGTTGTCGGTGTTGTCATCAATAATCTGGTTGTCTCCTTCCGAAGTTGGATTAAAGATGATCGTTTTATAATCGCTGGTATATCCGGACGAAACCAACCGGATAGTGGTGCCGGTATACCCATCCGGTGCGGAGATGGTGAAGAGGAGCTGCGTGTCTTTGATGCTCGTCGGGAGTGAAAGGGGGAGGGCAGGTGCTGTCGGTACGGGAACCGGGGTGGTAACAACAGGGATCGGCACTGCGGTTGGTAGCTCGGCCGGGATGGTCGTCGGCGCCGGTGAAGGGGTCGGCTGGGGCTCAAATGTCTGGGTGCACCCGGCTGTTGCAAGCAGAACAACGATCGTACAGGAAAGTGCAACAAGGAACCAGATTTTCATACACCCGGATTCACGTTTCAGGAGATATAGCGTTTGATTGGTACAAGATCACGAACCGGCACGTCCTGAAAAATGTTTGAAAAATTGAACCATCACAGTATACCCGCATAATTTTTGTATCTTATCATCAGCCCGCAAATCCAGGCATATTATGGAACCGTGCTTTCGTCATCTCTTCTATAATTTAATTCCCTCGTTTTTTCAAAATTATCCGATGATTCAGATTTTTCAAAATACGCATCATAAAAATCCGTATGAGACAAGCGTTTTTGATATCACTGGTATTATCGTAAGTCATTTATAGACTATCGCCGTTTTATTGCACAGAATAGGGAGGTACAACGCAAATGCCAACACCAAAAGAAATAGGTAATGCCGGAGAGGGATACGTCGTCGAGCATTTAAAAGGACGAGGCTACACTATTGATAAATCGGATACTCATGCATCAGGTCTGGCGACCATCGAAGCACATGAGGAAAAGAGTAAAATGCTCGTCCTGGTAAAATCGGCTATCACTGATGAACCATCAAATTTGTCCGCTAAAGAGCAACGGGAAATAACATCACGGGCGAAACGCATTGGTGCTGTTGCGCGGGAGGCAAAAGTTATCTTAAATACAAATCTGGATATCATCGGTGATATCCGGTGGAGAGAATTGAGTTAACTCGAGACCCGGTTCCAATCGCATTATTCTTTCATTTAATCCAATTAAAATCCAGACCTCTTTTTCCTATCTTCCTCTTTTCCTTTCTGCCGCAATCACTAGATGCAATACCCGAAGACCAGAAGTATTGAATTTGGGGGACATCTGAACCGGGGTTGCCATAACGAGTGTACACGTATCAGCCGCAATCTTCATTTTCGATCAGGGAATATGCATTGGATAGGAAGTGTAAATATGAACATGAATACTGCAAAGAAAGAGGGAATGCCCTATTTCCTGTTAATATTCTATATACTGGCGATACTTATCTTCGCGGTGATCCTGTTTGTTATTTCAAGCGTCTTTAACCTGGGCGAGACACTCATTACCTTTCTCCAGCAATACGCGGACCTGCACCTCAGCGAACTCGTTATCGTCGGTATATTCCTGGTCATTGCCTTTGCAGCCCTGATCGTCCGGCTGTGGCGGGAACTAAAGACGGCAGAAGAAGACCAGGAAACGATGGAAACACGTCTCAACCAAGCGGCAACGAAACTTGCATTTCTCAACAGTATCACCAACCAGGATATCCTCAACCAGGTGACGGAACTCTCCGGGGAACTGGCACGGGACGGCCGGAACATCGACACAAATAAGGTAAAGACGGCGATTACCCGGATTGACCGGCAGATCAAGTTCATCAAAGAGTACCAGGACATCGGGACGAACCCGCCGGAATGGCAGCATGTTCCCGATATTATCATGCGGGCCCGGGTCGGCGTGAACCCGGGGAAGGTCACGATCGATGTCGATATGAAAAACGTGGAGATCTTTGCTGACCGTCTTCTCGAAAAGGCATTTTATTACCTGATCGATAATGCATTGAAGCATGGCGGGGAAAACCTGACCCGGATCCGGTTTTCTGACCATACTTTGGACAAGATGCTGATCATTGTCTGTGAGGATGACGGTGTGGGGATTCCCCCGGAAAAACGTGCATACCTGTTCCCGGACACCTGTGCCCGGCATGGCGGCTACGGACTCTCGTTTATCAAAGAAGTCCTTGCTGCGACAAAAATCACCATCAAGGAGACCGGTTTACCCGGGAAAGGGGCACGGTTTGAAATCTACGTTCCTGGTGGGGCACACCGGTAAGGGTCCTGAGGAATAGCCGGTGGGGAACCAGTGAGTTCCCGGCGTACCCCTTTTTTTAACGTGAAAAATCTGCCACAACAGCACTTTTCAAAAAGACTGCCCGTTTGCGAAAAAAAACAAGGTTTGGTTATCCAACCTGATGGGAGACTGACGGGAAGTTTATCTGGTTGTAATATATGGTCTGGTACCCGTCAGGGAAGGTGATGGTGGTTACCTCCGGTGACATGTTCACGGAGACGAGTGGGGACCACCAGTATTGTTTGATCACGTTCTGGACGTTGCCAAACGAAAATGCCGGTGATGTCATCGTCTCCTTCCCGTTGGCCTGGTTTATGGTGGCAAAGGACGGGATGATGACATCGGCCGAGGAACTATCTGCATTGACGACGGTTACTTGCCGGTTGAGGTTGTCTTCAAGAGCGGTTTTAAGTTCACTGGCCGGGTTTGCAATATTGGCAAATACGGCGATCTGTTCGGTGAAAGAGAGCTCATACGTGAAATGTACCTGGGCATTGCCGTTTGCATCGAAGGTGATGGCAAGAGATTTTGCCGAGAATGCCTGTACAGGCATAACCGCACAGGCAAGGAGGAGCATGCATCCGATAATGAGATATGAACTCTTCATGTGTATCCCGTATATATTCCCTTTTTATCTATTTACGCATGTGTACATCCCGCTTTATCTGGTGTCGTAGTAAGACGGTAATCCAAATCGGACACTTATTTCGGGTCATTTTCTCAAAGAAATGTAGTAGGGTTTGACAAAGCCGTGGATGAGAACCCAGATCCCAAAAAGAATGAGGAGAAAGGCGATGATGTACGGGAACAATGCAAGGACGATACCCATGCCAAAGACGATGAAAAAAATGCCGATAAGGATAAGTGCCCAGTTTGATTTGGCCGTCGGTACAACAGCGACCCCGTCCACATGCTCCACCGGGTGCAGGAGCGAGGACAAGAGGACCCCGAGTCCCAGGCCGATGAGTGTACCCGATCCCGGATAACCGGTGAGCAGGCCAAGACCAAAACCAATGAGTACACTTGCGATGATTAAGAAGTAACCCCAGTACCGCGGGTGAACACTCTCCCTTTTCTGTACTGTTATCATCAGGACAAAGTCCGTTCATGGGATGATAAACATTTGGAAAGAGACCGGAAGCCTGACAAAGGCGACAGGAAACACCGGGGAGGAGCCAACTACCTGAGAACCGTTACGGTGCTACCGGGCATGCTCGTCGTACCATGCCTGGAACTGGTCCTGGAGCGCTGCGTTGCTCTTCTCGAGTTCAAAATAGACCTTCTTTATCGCGTCTGTGACCGGGGCCGGTAATTGTGCGAAGACGGCATCCTTTGAAAGGTCCGTGTGGACCCGGAGTTTTCCCTTCTCGTCCATGGTAACGCTGACTTCAAAGGAACAGACCCGGTCCAGGGAATCCCAAGATTTGTCTGCTGCAGTTTCGGTAACTTGGAGCGCTACCTCAATGGACTTTTTATTTTTGTCGTTGTCGATTTTTAACCGGACAAGGGGAAAATGGGGTACGGCATTGACAAAAAAAGCGTCCTTTTCCTTGTTCACGAAAATCGCGTAGTTGAACACCTCAATCTTTTGTGAGGTGATGAGATAATCCACAAAACTTTTGATGAGATCTGCCTGCTTATTGTCGGTCATATATTCCACCCGGATGACTGTTCTCCTGTACAGGTTCTTGTTGATCTGCTTATGCATTAAATTCCCGGTTCTGTTAACTTAGAGAGGGATCGGATATTTTATCAGGCATTGGAAAATTGATAACCCCTCAATACGTTAACAGAACCGAAACGCGAGCACATGCATTAGATCATACCATATTTTTTATGAGCCTGTTCAATGGTCATCAGATCGTAAATATAAACACATTCGTCCTTTATCCGGTAAAATGCAGTATAACTATGACTGATATATAAACGATAAACAGGATCTTTTCCATGACAGGTGAAGCGTTCTTTATCCCCGTCTTTCCCGGGATACGGATTGTCTGAAAGGTGTGCAATTTTACTTTTTACAATACGCTGACTTTTTCCTGGAAGATCGTCAAAAAATTCCTGTGCCGTATCTTCAATCAGGATCGGGAACTTCAAGGTTTAAACTCCGTAAAATGACCTTCACGCATTTTACGATCTGCATCCTCAAATAAACGGCGGCGCTTTTCCTTTACCACCATATCTTTGATAACCCCGTCGAAGGTCTGGCCGGGTTTCCGGAGTTCATAGACCGCCTCCCACGTGCTGGGACATACGGGTATCCGTTTAGTCGCACATTCCTGATCAGACATACCAATAATGTACGTATTGCCATTATTTACTTTTTTACAATCCTTCCATCCGGCTTATCGGGAAACCCCGGTTAAAGGACATTTCAGGCAGGAATACCCGGCGGTTAAAGGCGGATCTGATCGCCACGTTATAAATCACCGTTGATTGTTGACTACCAGATAATTATCTTTTCCAGGAAACAGGTATTTCTCCTTCATTTTTACTTTTTTTCGTCGTTTGAATTGTCACCGAGCATGTTCAGGTCTTTTTCGATAGCACTCACCTCAACCGCTGTCAGCTCCTGCCCCGGGGGTGATAGTTCTGCCTGTGCCCGGTACCGTTCGGCATAGGTCTCGAATTTCTGGCCCATCCGGCTCGTCACCTGGCTTGCCCATTCCTTAAGGACCCTGAAGTAACCGGAAAAGGCCATTCCCAAAGACTGGTCAAACTGCCGGCGTATCTTCTGTTCCACCAGCTTTTTTCCCCACCGGTTCCCGCGTAATGCGGTGAACAGGGAAGGATGTGCAGTGACCTGGATAGTCCCGGGATCGAAAGCCGGCATATCCCGGACCAGGGAGAGGAATTCATTATCGCCGGGCACATCGGTAATGGCGAGGTCGTTTGCGCTTTTTACCAGCTCGTCCTGCAGGCTTGTGGCAAGGGTTTCGACCATGTTTTGGATATCATGTACCCCAGCCTGCACGACGTGGATAAGAGCGGTGCGGATGGCATCTTCCGCGGGAATCTTCCGGTCAGCATCTGCCTGTCCGTTGTTTGTGGTGCCTGTGGCACCGGTGATCCAGGTTTCAAAAACCTTCCCGTTCAATGCATCGGCTTTTTCCCTGCAGGCTTTACCGGTCTCCACGATAAGGCCGGTAGCCCTTCGCAGACGGATTTCGACCGCTTGTGCGGTTTCTGTATTTCCCGCAGGTGTATGCCGGTTCCGCCGGAGCTGGTTCTGCAGGGTATAAACCAGGGATTCCCGCAAAGCACCAATCTTTCTCTGTAACGACGCCACCCGGAGATCCTGCGCGTGGCTCATGACCGGGAGGATCTCCACTTCGAACCACCGGTCGAGCAGCTGCCGGTGTGAGGGGTGGACACTGACCGGGTGGACCGGCAGGTCAAGGCCGGTCCCTGCGGCTACGTGCTGCCTGATGTACCCGATGGTCTTTTCGCAGTCAGATCGGTCGAGGAGATCTGCTTTACTGAGCAGGATATGTGCGGGAATGAACGCTTCCTGCAATGCACGGATGGTCCGCACGTCTTCTTCGGTCAGCGTGGACCCTGCATCGATCAGGACCACCCCGAGATCGCACCGGGGCAGGTACGCGAGGGTCTCGGCAGCACCTCCTGTCGCAAGGGAACCGAGACCCGGCGTATCAACAAAGGAAACCCCTTCTGAGAGGCGCGGTGCCGGGATGGCCAGGGTGACTTGTGTCACATGTTTTGCGTTATTGGGGTTGTGCTGTTCGGTAGCGAACTCCGCCAGCTGTTCGATCCCGAATGTTCTTTTCGGTGCATCGGCAAACGATACTGAAAGTGATGGTTCTTCCCCGTGGATAATGTGCGTGGGGACGGCCGTAACCGGGGTCACCCCCACCGGCAGGACGTTAGTACCGATGACGGCGTTGAGGAGTGACGACTTGCCGGAGCTGACACGCCCGAAGACCGCGATCTCAAAACTCCGGTCCTCGGCGCGGTCGAGGATCGCATCGATCGTCCCCCGGAATTCCACCAGTCCCCGTTCCGCCACAACCCGTTCGATCCGGGAGAGGAGACCGAGATCATTACCGGCCCCTTCCATCCGTTGCAGCCGTTCCCGGAAATCCTGCCCAGCACCCTGGTCGAGAAATTGGCCGAGACGTGAAACAAGCGCCTGCAACTCTCCCGCGATGCCATTGAGTTCTGTCGCGGCGGTGCCGGGGATAGTGCCAAACCCCATCATATATTGGGGTTTGAGTTCTTCGGCTGCAATATCGATGGTATACAGCCTGCTGTGAACAGCCCGCGAAACGGGAACGCCGCGCTGGTTGCTGCTAATCCCCTGCCCTTCCATTACCTGGACGAGACGGGCACGGATTCGCGCGATATAATCCTCGATCGTCTTCTGCTGCGCCGGGGTAATGTCCTTGACATACTCCGGAAATGCGGTTTTCGATGAGGACTCGTAGAGGATACCTTCGATCTCGCCAAGAAGGCTGTCGATGTGGTGGCAGGTGACCCGGAGGTGCTTTATGTAAAATTCATCTGACGGGTCGGGCGCCATGGGAAGGACCGGTCACCTCACGAACGTAGTCCTGGGACAAAGATGGAGAAAACTCCCCCTTCCTCAGGCACCACCTGAACCTTGAATTTCATACACGTACATGCGTCGATCTGGTTCATCTGTTTTCTCTCTTCGCCAAAGCCCGTGAGATCACGTTCACCTTTATGGCAAGAGGCACCTGGAATTTCCACCTGAAGGAAACCCCGTACACGCCGGAACACAAGATGCAGATGTACGAATGCCTTGAGGAGTGTATACGTAAAGGGCAGATCCAGTACCCCGCTGACGAGCGGCTGCTTTCGGAAATGAAAATGCTGCAGAAGAGATGGAACGGCAACAAATCCGCCGTTGGTTCTTAACTTTTCAGTATCGAAAAAAATCTCATACCGACATAAGTCCTATCAGTATCCTTATATTATCGGGAGATAGAACAGGAAATCGATTTTATGACCGGTGATTCGATCACCCCGGATACTACAACAGCAGCACGGGCTCAGGGATCCGTGAACGGCCTTTCCAGTGCAGAGGTAACTGACCTCCGGCAACGGTTCGGCTTCAACGATCTCCCCGAAGAAAAGAAACACCCGCTGCTCAAATTCCTTTCCTATTTCTGGGGCCCTATCCCGTGGATGATCGAGGCAGCCGCTATCCTGTCGGCAGCGATTGCAAACTGGGAAGATTTTGCCGTCATTCTGCTCCTCCTGATGACCAATGCGGTTGTCGGATTTCTCCAGGAGAGAAAAGCAGAGAACGCCATTGAACTCTTAAAAAAGCAGCTCGCCCCAAATGCCCGCGTGCTCCGTAATGGGACCTGGCAGGAAATACCGGCCCGCGAACTCGTACCCGGGGATACCGTCCACATCCGGCTTGGGGATATCGTGCCGGCAGATGCTCTCCTGGGAAACGGGAAATACCTCCTTCTCGATGAATCGGCACTGACCGGTGAATCCCTCCCGGTCGAAAAGAAACCGGGGGATACGGTGTACTCCGGGTCCATCGTCCGTCAGGGCGAAATGGATGCAAAGGTCACGACAATAGGGGGAAACACCTTTTTTGGCAGGACAGCCCGGCTTGTCCAGGTAAAATCTCCGCGAAGCCATTTCCAGGCCGCCATTGAACGGATCGGGAACTACCTCATTATCCTCGCAGTCGTGCTGGTCAGCATCATTTTTATCGTCGCGCTCATACGGTCTGAATCCTTTGTGGACACACTTCAGTTCGCCCTCATTCTTGTGGTAGCAGCAATTCCTGCAGCATTGCCCGCCGTAATGACTGTAACGCTCGCCGTCGGGGCTGTGGCCCTTGCAAAAAAGGAGGCGATTGTCAGCCGGCTTTCTGCCATAGAAGAAATGGCAGGAATGGATATCCTCTGCTCCGATAAGACCGGGACAATCACGCAGAATTCCATCAGCATCGGTGAGATCAGGACTTTTCCCGGGGTTTTGGAACAGGATGTCATTATCGCAGCAGCGCTTGCCTCAAAAAAAGAGAGCAATGATCCTATCGATATGGCGATCATCAAAAAAGCCACGTCTGCTATCACTTCCGGAAAACCCGGTACACAAGGGTACGAGGTTATCGATTTTGTGCCGTTCGATCCTGACACAAAGTATGCAAAGGCGAAGGTCAGGAACGCCGGTGGAACTGTAATAGAAGTGGCAAAGGGCGCTCCTCAGGCAATTACCTCCCTTGCCGGGACTGAAACGGTACTTGCTTCAACGCTGGACGGCTGGATAACCGCGTTTGCTGAAAAAGGGTACCGGGCGCTGGGCGTAGGACGGACAAGACCGGACGGTACATGGCAGTACCTTGGCCTGATCGGGCTTTTCGATCCGCCACGGGAGGATGCTGCGGCCACGATCGCCGAGGCACAAAAACATGGCGTGAACGTGAAAATGGTGACCGGGGATCATGTCGCCATTGCAAAGGAGATCGCAGGAAAGGTAGGTCTTGGTCAGAACATCCTTCCCCGGACTGCTCTAACTGCCGGTGACGGGGATGAATCCCGGAAACAGATGGAGTCAGCCGATGGGTTTGCGCAGGTTCTTCCTGAAGACAAGTTCCGGATTGTAAAAATCCTCCAGGGAGGCGGCCATATTGTCGGGATGACCGGGGACGGCGTGAATGATGCGCCGGCACTCCGGGAGGCAGATGCCGGTATTGCGGTCGCCGGTGCAACCGATGCTGCGAAATCTGCTGCTGATATTGTCCTGACAAAACCCGGGCTCTCGGTTATCATCGATGCTATCGAGCGGAGCCGGGAGATATTCCGGCGGATGGAAAATTATGCGGTCTACAGGATTGCCGAGACGGTAAGGGTCCTGATATTCCTGACTCTTTGTATTGTGCTCCTTAATTTTTACCCGGTTACTGCACTGATGCTGGTTGTGCTCGCTATCCTCAACGACCTCCCCATCATGATGATCGCCTTTGATAATGCGCCGGTCGCCGCAATGCCCGTACGCTGGCAGATGAACCGTATCCTGACCCTCGCTTCGATTCTTGGGGTTCTCGGCGTTGTTTCAAGTTTTATCCTTCTCTGGGTAGCCCGGGAATATTTCCATCTTGATGCCGGCGTTATACAGACGCTCATTTTCCTCAAGCTGGCAGTCGCCGGTCACATGACGATTTACCTTGCCCGTACCGGCCAGCAGCACTTCTGGGAACGACCTTTGCCGGCCCTTGCTCTCTTTGGCACCGCAGAACTTACCCAGGTGGGCGCGACACTCATCGCGATCTATGGCGTTTTCATTATGACACCTATCGGGTGGCCGCTTGCGCTTATCGTCTGGGGCTATGCACTGCTGTGGTTCGTTATCAACGATCAGGTTAAGGTACTGTTGTTCAGGAAGATCCACCCATACTCGTGATTTTTTTCAGAAGATGTGGCACATCATCCCGAAATTCATTGATGAGGCCGGGTCTCAATAATTAAATACCCTGTTGCTATAATACCCTCTTAAGGTAAGGACAATGCCGCCGGTCGTCTTGGATGTGGGAATAGTTGTCTATGAATATCTCAAAATAATTGTTGCATGTGCAGCTGTTTTGCTGGCAATAAAATGGAAGAAGACTGAATTCCTCGCAGGCCTGTTCTTTCTTCTTCTTTACACGATTCTGGATGCAATGAATATTTTCTTTGCCGACATTCTCCAGAAGCCGTTTGTTGATGCGTCACAATTCGGGTTCATCATGCTTGCGCTCATTTCATTTATCATCGGAATGTGGATAACCCGACAATGCCCCGGGGGGCTAACTTCGTCCGAGCCAACCGAAATTGAAAAAGGTCCACGCTGATAGCACCATAACGATGGCGATGATCGTGACAACCTAGAGAAGGGATACCGGATAGGGATAGCCAATCAGGTTCATCACCAGCAGACCTCCGACAATTACCGGAACCATGGAGAGTGCCTCGGGATGGTAAGGATTCATAAATGCTGTTTTCAATGTAGCCAGTGTCACATCAATCGGAAAAATTCCCTGACCATTAATAAGAACCCTGAAATAGGATCGGGAAAAAAGTAAAAAACCACTGAATACATGAATTTTTCTCTCCCTCCGGGTATTACGCCGACAAAACGGACCATTATTATCGCAATAGTAGTTGGTGTTATTGCCGGTTTCGGCTCTCTTCTTTTTTACGAGGGTCTCAAATGGGGAATTGCATTTTTCATGGGATATATCCTACAATATGTTTACCCGCAGGAAGGTCAAAGTGTTGCCACAATTAGCCAGTGGTCGGAGCCCCATGCGCTCTTCCTCCTGATCCCAATCCTGATATTCGGTAGTCTCATGACCGGAATTCTGGTTACCCAGTTTGCGCCGGAAGCTGAAGGCCATGGAACGGATGCGGCAATCAAGTCGTTTCATAGTGATGGCAGGATACGGAAGCGGGTTCCGGTTTTAAAAGCCGTCACGGCAATTCTTACCATCTCAACAGGGGGAAGTGCAGGCAGGGAAGGCCCTGCGGCCCAGATATCGGCGGGTTTCGGGTCTGTCGTTGCAGATATGCTTGGACTTTCCCCAAAAGAGAGAAGAATTGCACTTACGACCGGTATAGGAGCAGGGATCGGGACTATATTCAAGGCGCCGCTTGGTGGAGCAGTGCTTGCAGCAGAGGTCCTCTACACCCGGGACTTCGAATCCGACGCCATTATTCCGGCATTTCTTGCATCAGTTATCGGTTATGCCATCTTCGGGCTATTCGAAGGATACACGCCCATCTTTTCGCTTACTCCTCTCTCGTGGACACTGTGGCAGATCCCCCTTTTTCTCCTGCTCGGTGTTTTATGTGCGGCGTTCGGGCTCCTCTATATCTTTCTCTTCTACGGGAGCCGCGATTGGTTTGCTAATGTATTCAAACGGTATAACTTCCCGCTGTACTTAAAGCCTGTTTCCGGTGCGCTTATTCTCGGTATTCTGGTCACCGCACTTGCTCTCATATCTCCGGAGGCGGAAATGCTCGGTCTTTCCGCTCTTGGTTCCGGTTACGGTTTTGACCAGCTCATGTTGTATTCTCTTCTCCCGCTTGCCGTGATCCTGCTGCTGCCGTTTGTCAAGATCCTCGCAACATCCCTGACCCTTGGCTCAGGAGGAAGCGGGGGTGTGTTTGGCCCGGGGCTTACTATCGGTGCATCAGTTGGGGCGGCACTTGGTATCATTCTGCACCTGTTTTTCCCGGCGTATGTACCCCTGGAAACTATCCCCGTGTTTATTGTTGTCGGCATGATCTCCCTGTTCGGGGCAGTGGCAAATGCGCCCATTGCAGTAATGATTATGGTTGTCGAGATGGTGGGGAGCATTACGATCCTGATACCGGCAATGACCGCAGTCGCAGTTTCAAACCTGCTCACCGGGGAAAAGACCATCTTCCGGGACCAGGTACCAACCAAAGCGCAGTCCGGCGCCCATCGAGGGGAATATGACCGGGAAACCCTTGAAGGGATATTGGTACGGGATGCCATGATCCCAGGGGAGGCAGTCATTACGTTATCCCCCGTGGATGAACCGGGAAAGGTTATCGACCTCATGGCAAAAACCGGGCATACTGGTTTTCCCATTGTCGACAATGGCCGCCTTGTCGGGATTGTCACCAACCGGGATGTGACCTCCATCAACGCCGCAGATAAGACGTGCCCGACCCTACGCGAGATCATGACATTCAAGCCATTTGTCATCCATCCGGATGACACTCTTGAGGAAGCTCTCGCCATCATGGTCGGCCAGAACTTCGATCACCTTCCGGTAGTCCGGAAGGAAACACCGGATATGCTAGCCGGTTTTCTCACCCGCTCTGATATCATGAGGACCTACGTTCAGGCAGGATATCTGGCAGCGTGCCAGAAACAAAAATCTCCATGATCAGGAAGCAAAATTCTCGTGCGTGATAATTATTCGGAAAATGGGACAGGAGGTGCTGTTGCATCTACGGTTGATGGTGAATGTTTCATCTCGAAAGAATTTGCATATCAACCGCAGACTCACCAGAACCGGTTAAGGTACTGTTGTTCAGGAAGATCCATCCCTGTTCATGATCCGGTCACTTTATCCCGCCACGGCGACCGGGTGATATTCCAGCAGTATAAATTTCCCTGACCATTAACAAGAACACTGAAATAGATCGGGAAAACAAGTAAAGACCACTGAATACATGAATTTTTCTCTCCCTCCGGGAATTACGCTGAATGGAACGAATTTTATCATTACGGTTCCGCAAGGATGGAGCATTTTAAAAAATCAGGCATGAGTGAAATATGACCGACACGATCAAGATTCTCATTGTTGAGGACGAATCACTGGTTGCAGAAGATTTAAAGGAGATGCTGCTGGAATTCGGGTACGAAGTCCCCGGTATTGCAGACACCGGCGAGACGGCGGTTGCCCTTGCGGATAAACACCGCCCGGACCTTGTCCTCATGGACATCAACCTTGCCAGTGCGATGGACGGAATCGCGGCCGGGGGGGAGATCCGCTCGCGATGGGGCATCCCGATCATCTATGTCACGGCGTTTGCTGCACCGGAAATCATTGACCGGGCGAAAAAGACCACCCCTTCCGGCTATATCATAAAACCGTTCAATAAGCGGCAGATCCAGACCACTGTTGAGATCGCGCTTTATAATTCTGTGCTGGAGCAGCAGCTAAAGGAGCACGATGCGACCATCAGCACCCTCATCAATGCAACCTCAAACCTGCTTATCCTCATTGACACAAAGGGTACCATCAGGGCAGTGAACAATGCACTGGTAAAAAAGGCAAAAAAAACCGCTGGCCAGCTCGTGGGAACTTCCATCTATGACCTGGTTTCATCAGGGATACTCTCACCGAAAATGGTAGGCTTTAACCAGAAAGAGATCCAGACACACAGTATCCAGTTTGAAGAAGAATTCAGGGGCAGCTGGTTCGATATCGGCGTCCACCCCATCCCTGATCCCTTTGGAAAGGTCGTAAAATATGCAGTCCATATTCATGACATAACCAGCCGTAAAAAGATCGAAGAGCAGCTCCTGTCGAATGAAGAGTTTTTCCGTACGCTCCTTGAGGATACCGCAGATATCATTGTCATCATGAACAAAGACGGGACCTTCAGGCAGGAGAGCCCGTCGCTCAATCATATCGTAGGATACCAGGGACAGATGAAAGGAAAGACCCTGTTTGATCTTCTGCAAAAAGATGACGCCGATACCTCCAGGCAGATCTTTAACATAATCCTGCAAAATCCCTATATGGTCAAACCGTTCCGGATTATTCTCAGGAATAAAATGGGAAAACCGGTGGCAGTTAAGGGCATTATCAGCAACTTATCTGACAACCCGGTTATTGAAGGGATTGCGCTTTGTGGATGGATAGTGAAAAAATAAGTTCAGGAACAGGAAGTCAGGCTGCATCCTCTTTATTGAAAAAAGATTAATCCCGGTTCTTCCGGAACAGGACGATAACACCGCACAGGCCGATCGCACCCATGACCGGTATTGCATCGATCCCTGACTTGGGGGTATTTGTTGGCAGCGGCGGGATTGAAGTAGATGCTAGAGCAGGCTGGTTAACCGTTGGCTGCTGGGTCGGCATCTGGGTCGGTTGGCCTACCGTGGGCATCTGGGTCGGGCTGCCTCCGGACGGGGTGGTACTGGTGCCGGTAGAGCCACTACCTGTGCCACTGGAACCAGTATACCCGGCACCGGATCCACTGGCACCGGAACCACTGCACCAATAACAGGTATTGGAACTCCGTGCTTTTCCGGTGACGGTGATTGGTACGGACACTGATTGGCTGTCAACGGTGGCCTGGACACCCTCCGTCCCGGACTGGAAGGACGTAAACGTGGTGCCTGCCAATCCGGCACTCGTTGAAGCCTGGGAGGGATTTACCCCGCCGCCGGAGATAACGGCAAACGAGACCGGGATACCGTCGGGGACAGCATTCCCGGGCGTGTAGGTGTTGTCCCCGTTGGAATCGTAGATGAGGTTTGCTTGGACGGCAGACGATCCCCCGGCAGCAATGCTCGTGGGTGATGCACTGATACCAAGAACCAGCCACGGGTTATATGTTACACCGCTGCTGACAAATCCGGAAACGTTGCTGTTTGTGCCCCACCAGTTGTCAGTGGCAATAAGGCCAATTGGAATCCCCGATGTGGATGCCTGTGCGGTGAATGATGAGGGAGTCCAAGGGGTACCTGTTGGATTGGGTTGCCCTACACCCACAACAACAACAGCAGTGCTGGTGCTTGTGTTATCATTGATTAGCCGGGAGAACCCTATCGAGCCTCCAGACGTGATTACTGCGCCCCCAACACCCTCGGTCCCTACGCCACAGTTGGTGATGGAAGTCGAGTTCATCATGAGGTATTGTGCAGCAATCGCACCACCCTCACCATTCACGCTGTTGCAATTGGTAAAGGTGGACGAGCTGATTACCGCATTACCAAACGGAATGTCGACGGGGGTGCTGGACTCCGTGTCACCGAGTGAGTAATAAACCGCGCCGCCGGAATTTCCCGCTGTGCACAGGGTAAACGTGGCGTTAGTAATGGTAATTGTGCTGCCGGAAGCATAGATTGCGCCGCCATCACCGCTGCTGAAGGGAACTGCAGAGACACCGGCAGCCGGGATACCGCCTTCGGCAGCACAGCCAGTGATGGTGCTTGAGGTTATGGTCACGGGACCGGAGGAATAGAGTGCACCGCCGGACCCGGCTGAGCAACCGGTAATGGTGGAACCGGTCACGATGACCGTGTTCGTCGCATAAACGGCACCGCCTGCACTATCAATGAAAATGAACCCGGTACCGCCGGTTGCATCGAATCTCTCGCCTTCGGCCGTGCAATCAGTAATGGTACTGGATGTTATGCTTACGGGCCCGGTGGCGTAGAGTGCACCGCCGTTACCAAGTTCCGCAATGGAGGCCCCGGTGCCGCCGGTTGCGCCGAAATCCTCCTCCACGGCAGTACAGTTACTGATCGTTGATGAAATGATATTGACATTGCCAGAGTACGGGGAAATAATCGCGCCCCCACTGGCGGTGTTAAACCCGTTCCGTAGTGTTACACCAGTAATAGTAAGGGATGAGGCTCCGGTAACATTGAAGATACCGCTGCTGGACTGGTTCCCGTCGATGAACGTATTTGCCTGGCTGCCGCTTGATGCGATGCTGATGTTTTTTGAGACATCGATGTTATTCTCAAAATACGTTCCCGGGCTCAGGAGAATAGTATCGCCGGGTTGCACACCTGGCAGATTGATGGTGGCATTGATCACACCGGTTCCCGGATTAATCGGCCACGATGTCGCCGCTGCCGGCGCAACCACCAGAAAGAGCGCAGCAATCAAAAACGATACAAGGACCAGACTATACTTCTTCCAACCCATTTTTACCTCCAACACCGTCATACGGACAGAAAACCACGGGATGACCTGCATGCATGAAACGCAGGTATACCTTCAGGATACACCCGATCATTTAATCATAGACAGGAAGGGGTATAAACATTAGGATATATTTTTCCATTTATCAGCCTTAAAAAAAACGCTTTTTCCCCCAAAAGGGTAGAGGGATCTCCCCATGTTTCCATCGGACGGCTGGACGATTTTTTTGCATTTTCGGGACTCTTTACGGTGGTGTTGATTTCGAAGGCTTTGTTTCCTTTAAGTCACGACAACGCACCAGCATCATGACCGGAAAGATGCAATGATCTTTTTCCGCCTAAGAATCCTTGTGTATACACGTTCATTCCTGGTTGCCGCTCATCGCCTGTTTGATCATCTCCATTGCTTCCTGGATACTCTCCCGGGCATCCTCCCGCTCGATCCGGTAGAGTTTCTGTAAGGGGTAAAGAGCCCGGGGATCCCTGAGCATACCCAATGCCCAGGCAGCTTTTAGCCGCACCCGGACGTCGTCATCCCACAGGGTGTCAATCAACGGCTCAACGGCCCGGGGATCACCCATCCGCCCCAGCGATTCCGCCGCCTTCCACCGCTTCCCCTCGTTATCATCGGAGAGCATTTCGACTAAGCCTTCAAGAGTACTTGACACCTGCGTATCACCTTTCCCAGCGGTTGATGATTCCTGTTTTTCCATGCCTTCTTATAAAAGTCTCGCCCCGCAACCGCTGCCCTTTTCTTACTCCCCGGGGGTTATTGGAAGATATTTCCCTTACCTCCGATGAGTACTGTAGGTACCAACCATAACCTTGAAGAAAAGGGGATCACTATTCATTAAAAGGGGAGAGAAACGGGATGGTTGCACACTTCCTTATAACCGGGTTACTCCTGGTAATCCTGGGGATACTGCTCCTGGGGATGCCACTGTTTTCCCCGATTGGTATTGCGGTGATTGTCATTGGATTGATTTTAGTCGGTCTCGGGATTGTCATGATCGTGTGAGAGGGATACTCCTTCTTTACGGATTTTTCGGGGATGGCGTTTTCCACAAAAAATGGTTACTGTCGTCCTGCCATTCCGGGAACTCTCATGAGGGATCGGCTCAATACGTTTTTCTCTCAGCATAGAGAAAACATCACAGCATTAACCGGTGACGGTTTCTGATGCCTGAAAACGCGAAAGGGCAGGTGGATGAAAAATGGGCTGGTTCGTCAAATTGATCGCCTGGATTGCGGTTGCAGTTATGGTTTTTTTTGTTATTGCAATCATAATCTTCGGACCGGCTGCGGTCTTCCCATGGAGTCCTGGAGCGGTTGCATCGGCCACACATGCAAATGTTTCAAAGAATGGCACACAGGAATATTCGCTCGTGGCTGAGAACCTCAGTTTTGTCCAGGCCGCAATCTCCGGCGCTGTTACAAATATAACCGGAGAGAATTTCAGCCAGACACAGGCGGTGATCTCCGGTATGGTAACGAATGTAACCGGAGGGACCCTGAGCCACTCCGAGTCTTTGATCTCCGGTGCTGTGGTCAATGGAACAAAAGGGAGCGTACATCAAATACAAGCCGGGATCTCCGGTGCGGTAGCCAATGTGACCGGCGTGTAACCGGGTGCTGTTCGCATTTCATGTCGATGATGCATTTTTCACCTCGAAGGTGCTGATAACCTCTCTGGATGTATAATACTTTTTCCCATTTATTTCGTCGAAAAAATTCATATTTTACTGAATTTTTTTCCACGAAGTCCCGTCGATCTGTCTGAACCTCAAAGCGTACGTTGAATATACTCCCAATGACGGGTGCTGACCGTTTTCGCTCTGTCGATTGTATCGACTTGTTTTCATACTGTATCGAAAAACATAAAGAATTTCTCTAGGTTAATCCCATCGAATGGTTCCATCAACAAACCCTTTATTGTTGTGGAATTATGAATAAATAGTACAAACAAGGGAGTTGCACCGGTTATGATGGATCTTGAATATGAAGTCCGGCAGATAAAACAAAATATGGCTGAACTCACCCATAAAGTTGATGAGCTGCTTTCTGAGCGGGAGATGATGAATCTTATGAAACTCTCCGAGATTTCACTCAAGGCATTTCTCGATGAAGAACCGGATATCTATTCTATCAGCGATGCAAGGGTTGTCTATAGATGAAAGGCAGGATCGTTCTTGTCCACTTTCCGTTCACTGATCTTACAGCAACGAAATTGAGGCCGGCTCTTGTTATCTATGAAAGCGAGCATGACATTGTTCTTGCATTTATATCATCAAAAGTTCCGGCATGCCTTTCTGTTTCGGATGTTCCCCTTACAAAACAACAGGAAGGTTTTCAGGCATCCGGTCTTAAAGTTGATTCAGTCATCAGACTCGATAAAATAGCTACCGTCGTCAGGAAGCTTGTGGTTGCAGAGCTTGGGGAATTAGATGCTGGACTTAAAAATGATGTAAACGAAAAATTAAAAATGCTCTTTTTACTTTGACAGAGCTCACCTTCTATCCTCCATAAGATAAAACCAGGATCTGTTCTATGCAGCCGTTTTACAAGGACCGGGAAATTGCGGATAAGAGGGTCGCCCTCACGCCGAGCACGTGGAAAGCTCTCCACAGTCTCCGAACCCCCGGGAAATCTCTCGGGGATACGGTTGCCGATCTCATAGCAGAGCACCAGAAGCGTATGCTCGAGAGGGATCTCGAAGAAATTGATACGGGCGGTCACTTCGTTCCCTGGGACGAGGCCAAGCGTAAACTCGGTCTTTAACGGGGTATCACGTGAAAATAGCAATAGAAGACAACGCAAAGGCTTTCCTTTCGGCAACTACTGGAGAAAGACCGGCGTATTATTGGAGCATATCTCGACAGGTTAACTGAGCATCCGGACGCACAGGGGAACATTAAGCAGCTCAGAACAAAAAAGCCCCGTTAGAGGATGCATATATCCTCGAAGTACACGTTATTCTATTACGTTGACAGCGATACGGTCTTTGTAGATCATATCATGAGTCAGGAACTTGCGCACAAAAAATACGGGAAGATTTGAAGTCTCAATCCATGATCCCTATTCGCAACTGGCATGCCTCATATGTTTCTGGTAAGTACCGACAAATTATGGCCAGATCATTCGATATAAAAACCTACAGCCGTGGGAATATGGCAGAAACTGTTTTTTCGATCTTGAAAAGACTCTTTGGAGAGATAATTTACTCCCGATCTTACCGATAGCAAGTAAAGGAAATCAAGTTGAAATGTATCATTTTTTCCATCGATCGTTTTCTCAAAAACCAGAGGGTTTTCAATGTTCTATGAAGGTTCTCCATGAAAATTAACTACATTAGGTTAACTACGTAACTCCAAAAAGGGTAAAGGAATGAGAATTCTAAAAATTTTCCCAGTCATTGCCGCCCACAAAAAGAGATTGCATTTGGGTAATTTTCGGGAGTTCACTCCTGAAACATGCGTTCATGTCCATTTCAACAGGGAGTTCCAAATCTCGTAGTTTTGCATATGCCATCATTGATTTCCTCCCCGTATTTTATATCATTATCGATTACCGTGTAGGTATCGCCATCATCCATGATGACCTTGACTATGATGTGATCAGTGCCACTTGTGGTGCCTTGAATAATTCCATTGAAATTCGCAGCTTGATTAGAGTCATTTGATGAGACCGTCTGTACAACTCCATCAGCACGGTTCAGTGTTACATCGACTTCCTTCATCTGGGAATCCGCTCCGCTACCTACGGTACGAACCTGGATTTGCCCACTGGAATCATCCACAATGAAATCATCAGCTGTGGGAACCACACTCGCTCCGGTTGTTGTTTCATTCGTGACGGGTGCAGTCTCGACATATTGCGTCTGGGCGGGGGTGGGAGGGCTTTGTGAACTGGTACATCCTGCGATCAGAATGGCACTACAGAGCAATATGAGTAAAACTATGATGAATTTTGGTTTCATAACAAAATAATTAAATCTACTATATGTAAGTGTGTCTGTTTTATCTACCGGACCAGAATGGGAATTTTTAATGTTGTATTATGAGGATTTCAACAGGGCCGTTGATGATGCATTTTTCACCCCGGAAGTATCCACCGCAGAAGGAAGACGGCTATACCTCTCTCCACCGCGCCTTGGTCTTTGCAAGGACAAACAAGGCTATCGTAACAGCGATAAGAACGGTCCAGTCGATAATGACCTGGGTCGAAGAAAGGGACAGGTACCCGCCGATTCCCTGGACGAGCTCAGCCGCATAGGTGGTAGGGGACAGGTACGCCAGGTAGCGGAAGGGAAGGGGAATGTACGTGATAGGATAGTACACTGGCGGTATGGTTGAGAAAAGAGTCGAAATCAGCCGGGTGAAGGCGAAGCTCTGCACGATGTCGCTCGAAAAGGTGGACAGCGTGTAGCCGATGGAGATCGAAGCAACGAAAATAAGCAGCAACACCGCCACGAATTCGAGGATTTGTGTGAAGGTCAGGGTGAGCCCGAAGGATGCAAGAATGGTAAGCACAACAAGGGCGGGAATGGCGTAGACGATCTCAGAAAAGGAAATCCCTATCATGTAGATGAACCAGCTGGTGGGGGAGCTTACGATCATATCCTGCAGCTTAAAATCGTTCTTTAAGTGGGAAAGGTCGGAGGACAGGCTCATGCCGGCAGAGAACATGGCCATGATGAACCCGCCCTCGATAGCCACCCCGAAAAGGCTGCCGCGGCTGACGAACACGATCACCAGAAGGATTGAGAGGGGCGAGAGTACGGTATTCAGGAGTACGACGGGGTAGTTCTGCATCTCGTACACAGAGTTTACGAGAATTCCGGCGAAAAGCTGGCTCTTCCGGCTCCGCTCCCGGTTCTTACCTGCCACCGGTGTCACCCCCGTGGTGCACGTAGAAGAAGATGTCCTCGAGCCCTACCGGATTGATGGTGAACTTACTTCCCTCCCGGGACAGGTCCGAAGCGATGCGGAATGCCTCGTCCTCTGTTGTCAGGATCACCGGGAGATCGTTACGTCCCTTTACCATCTCCCCCTCCGTAAGGGTAATGGGCGGTGCCGGCAGGGAGAGTATCTGGACACTGTAGTTGTACCGCACCCGTTTCCTCAGTTCGTCCATCGTGCCTAGTGCGATCAGCCTGCCCTCATCCAGTACACCAATCGTATCCGCCAGCTGTTCTGCCTCTTCCATATAATGGGTCGTCAGTACCACGAAACGGTCCTTTCGGATCTCTCCGAGCACATCCCAGAATTCACGACGGGCAAGAGGATCAAGCCCGGTAGTTGGTTCATCAAGGAAGATTACCTCAGCATCCGCGGCAAGGACCATGGCCATGAGCACCTTTCGTTTCATGCCCCCGGAAAGCGTGCGGTTAAGGGCTCGTGCTTTCCTGCCGAACTTAAGCTTGTCCAGCACCCCGGACGCCTTTTGCTTTGCTTCGGCATAGCCCACCCCCCGCCAGAGGAGATAGGAAAACACCGACTGCAGGGGGGTTATCCAGGGAATGGGCCGGGCCTCCTGGGGCACAATAGCGATCCGCTCCCGGATCTTGTCCGGTTCCAGCGTCACGTCGATTCCGTTGAGTGTGGCGGTCCCGGCGGTAGCCTCGAGGTTGGTGGCCAGGATGCGGACCAGTGTGGTCTTTCCCGAACCGTTCCGGCCGATGAGTACGAATACTCCCCGGGTGGGAAGCGTGAAGCTGACAGAGTCTAAGGCCCGTACGGGATTTCCCTCATAGATCTTGGTCAGCCCTTCACATACCAGGGACGTTGCGTCTGCAGGGATGCTCAATCCTCCTCTGTTCTTCCCGCTGCGTCACACGAAAAGGAAAATGCAGCCATTCTGGCACTGATTTTCGGCATCATTGGTTTTATAGATACTCTTTGTATCCGGGAAAGCGAAGGGTCTTTTCAGATCGTCGATTTCCCTCGGGGTTATGCTCCCTCAGTGATGGGAAAGCACATTAATCCCTGCAACGGCGATGGTGCATTTTTCACCCCGGAAGAATGTGCATTTCAACCGCAAGACAAAAACAAAGCGCCGACAGTTTCATCGACATTTCCTCTCAACATGTCGAAAATATTTTAAAAGTCACAGCGATAATGCCGGCATTCACAACAGGGAAATGAACTCTTCTACGATAACTCCCGCTTGGGAAAGGATGGACTTCAGCGTCTTTGGTGCAAGCACGGCACCGGTTTTTTGAGAATCCGGAGGGTTTCACTATACCCGGCTATCGCTTCTTCAATATTTTTCAGCGCCTCGTCCCAGTTGTCGCCCTGCGAGATGCAGCCTTTCAGGGAGGGAACCGTTACAGTGTAACTCCCGTAAGCGTTCCGGTCCATCAGGACGGTATATCGCATCC
Source organism: uncultured Methanoregula sp. (assembly GCA_964409915.1). GTDB lineage: Archaea > Halobacteriota > Methanomicrobia > Methanomicrobiales > Methanospirillaceae > Methanoregula. The sequence goes on from CAYPEQ010000023.1 coordinate 34,720, forward strand.
GTGTGTGTTTCATACCTGCACCTTGTTTGATTTAATTATTTTTTATGCGATTAAAGTACCTTCCGGTGAATCCTGATATCGCCAGGATA
>CAYPEQ010000024.1:0-32044 GCA_964409915.1 uncultured Methanoregula sp.
GAAAGCCTGTGGTGCGAAAGTGCCTCGGGGGTTCAATTCCCCCCCTCAGCGTTCTTGTTTTTTTTTAGAAACTCTTGCGACCAGCGACGGCACTTGGGGCAGAGTATCATTTTATTGGATGAGAAGGCTTTCCCGGGCAAAGGTGACATATTCCGGGACAATTTCAAAGCCAAGGAAATGCCGGCCTTCTTCCTGTGCAACAATGGCGACAGTACCCGACCCAAGGAAGGGATCAAAGACGATATCGCCGGCATTGCTTGAATAACGGATGATCTTCTGCACCAGTGCATGAGGAAGTTTTGTCGGCGTCTTTTTCTTTCCTTTCCAGTACTCGCGGTTGATCACCCAGACATCCTCAGGATAATGGTCAAGTTTGTTGAACGTGTAGTTTTTGGGATCTTTTACAACGTAGAGAATATGATAATGGCTGGTAACGTACCGGTGCTTGGTAAATACCCCGAACTGGTATTTCCAGATCAGGTGATTTACGGTCGTGAGCCCGGCTGCATCGATGCCTTCGAGGATATCGCGGAGCCGGTTCCATCCGGAAAAAACATACATACTTCCGTTAGCCGAAAGCACACGGGCAGCCTGGCCAATCCAGCGTCTCGTAAACTCAGCGTATTCTTCCGCCGGGATTTCCCGGTAGCCTTCGATGACGTTGCTACCGGTCCGGTTGTAGTTGAGCCGTTGTGCTTTAAAATCAATAGCAAAAGGGGGATCGGTCAGAATAAGATCAATAGATTTATCCGGGATTTTTTCTATAAGCGCCAGCGCATCTCCTTCGTAAAGAGTATCCGGTTCGAACGCACCCAGAGATCCCATCATCACGTCCTGCCAAATATCCGTCCCATTTCGAACGCTTTCACATTCGCTTCAACGGTTTTGGGAGGGACAAGTTTCTTTACTGCACCAAGCAGGGACTCAGCGTTCAGGGGGATAGACCATGATGCCGCCCCAAGGATCACGACATTCTGGGCAAGACTGCTGCCCGCCTCTGTGGCGATCCGGTCGGCGTCAATGAGACAGGGATCGAACCGGGCAAGCTGCGCAACAACCTCGTCTTCCGTCGGTAACGGGCTCTTCTGGGTGAAGGCTGATGTGGGAAGCACCATGTGCCGGTTGACCACCATCTTACCTCCTGATTTGAGATAATGGGAATACCGGAGCGCTTCGAGCAGATCAAAGGAAATCAGGAGATCTGCAGTACCGGGTACAATGAGCGGCCCGTACAGGCCGTCAATCCTGATATGGGTCTCGACCGACCCCCCGCGCTGGGCCATACCATGGGTCTCGGCACCTTTCACGTGCCGGTCTTCGAAAAGACATGCCTCACCGAGGATATTGGAGGCAAGAATGGTTCCCTGTCCACCTATACCCACGATCAGGATATCGAAACTTTTTGTCATTTCTTTGCCTCCCGGGATATTGCACCAACCGGACAGATACGAACACAGACTGCACATCCACTGCAAAGCTCGGTGATCCGGGCCTTTTTATCGATGATCTCGATTGCAGGACATCCGAACCGCACACATGTTCCACAGCCGGTGCAGGTCTCCGGGTTTACTGCATAAACGCCTCGTTTAACCCCGGAACGGCGCGCTACGATCACGCACATCTGCTTTGCAATAATTACCTTGACACCGGTCTTTTTCTTCGCCGCTTCAAGGACCCGGAGCATGCCGGTCAAATCATAGGGATCCACCGTTTCAACAAAAGTAGCCCCGCAGGAGCGGCAGACAGCGTCAAGCGAAACAGGAGGCGTCTCTACACCGGTTGCGGTTATCCCGGTGTTTGGATTGGGCTGGTGGCCGGTCATAGCCGTAATCCTGTTGTCAAGGATAATGACAGTCATATTTGCGCCGTTGTATACTGCATTCATCAGCCCCTGAATACCGGTATGGAGGAACGTCGAATCGCCAATAGTGCAGACGATATCCCGGGACTCCCCGGAATGCGCGATACCGCTCCCGACGGTAATCGAGGCACCCATACAGATGGTGGTATCCACTGCGCCAAGCTGAATCCCGAGCGTATAGCAGCCGATATCACTGGGATAAATTGCTGACTCGCCAAACACTTTTTTCATGGCATAGAATGCTGCGCGGTGGTGGCAGCCTGCGCAGAGGATTGGAGGGCGAGAAGGAAGGTTCTGCACGGGATCCTGTGAAGCGAAGGGGTTCTTTTCAAGAAACCCGGTTTTTGTCATAATAAGAGCTACAACGGCCGGGGAGAGTTCTCCTTCATAGGGTGCATATCCGTTGATCTTTCCAAATACCGGCACACATCCGGCAACCTGACGCACGGTTTCCTCAACAACGGGGGCGAGTTCTTCTATGACAAGGATCTTGTCATGCTGTTGTGCAAACTTCCCGAGCCATTCTTCATCTATCGGATAGGCACCAATCTTCATAAACGATACACCGGGGGGCAGGAGTTCCTGCACATAGGACGCACCAATCCCGCTTGCAATAACGGCAGTTTTTCCCCTGATCGTATAATAATTAAGACCCCGTTCCACGAGACGCTTTTTTAGGGCATGTTGTTTTTCGTTCAGTTTTTTGTGCAGGATCCGGGTATGGGCGGGAATTACGACATATTGTCGGGGGTCTTTGTGAAACTCACCTTTTTTAGTGTTCCTGACAACCGGCCCCAGTTCAACATCGCCTTTCGAGTGGCAGATTCGTGTCGTCGGCCGGAAAAGGACGGGAAGACTGAACTCCTCAGATATTTCAAAGGCTGTGGCGATCATATCGTGTGCTTCCTGCACTCCGGAGGGATCGAGACAGGGGAGCCGGGAGAAATGGGCATAGCACCGGGTGTCCTGTTCGTTCTGGGAGCTGTGAGCGAAAGGATCATCAGCACTCATGATCACGAGACCTCCGGTCACTCCGGTATACGCGCTTGTCATAAGAGGATCAGCAGCGACGTTGAGGCCGACATGCTTCATAGTGCAGAGCGCCCGGATCCCGCACCATGCGGCAGCAAGTGCATTTTCAAGGGCGACTTTCTCATTCACCGACCATTCCACGTAATAGGCCGGATCTTTCTGCACACGCAGGACATCGATGACTTCAGAAGACGGGGTGCCAGGGTACCCGCTCACAAAACCTATGCCCGTTTCAAGACATGCGTGGGCGATAGCTTCATTCCCGAGGAGATAGTGTCGTTCCATGATCCCAGATCCGTTCAGATATGTATTTTTTGACACCGAGCCCTATAGCATTATCCTGTCTGCCCGGTCATTCACAACCTATAAAAACTCTAATGGGATAACTAATAAGGTAAATTTCAGGCAATCCCTGGGGCCCGTAGCATAGCCCGGTGGTGCGCCCGGCTGATAACCGGGAGGTCATGCGTTCGAATCGCATCGGGCCCATATCCTTGTTTTGAGGGTTATTTTTTTTAAGATTCCGTTATAAAAAGAGTAGATTTTCCTGCTGCATTTAACAGGAAAGAGATAAGATTTCCTTGTCAGGCCTTGTGCTTCGTGGCAAAGACAAAACCTATCACTTTTTCAAGGGCTGAAATGAGGTCTTCTTCCGATTTCATGTAATCATGCATGCCTTGGTACAACATAAACATGACATCGTACCCGTACCCTTCTATTGCCGTTTTCGGGTCGATGGGATTAAGATATGAATCTGTTATGAACCCATCGGAACTGTACATCAGTTCAAAGAGTTTGCCTTTTTCCGTCAGGACACAGAACTGGTCGGTGATTTTCTTTGCCGGGTTATCAGGACGGAAGGGAGCCGGTTCGATTTTCCCGAGGATGATCATCTTTTCCGTATAATAATTGGCATCATACAGCTCGTTTTTGGTATCCTGCTTTCCAATCTTAAGAAGGTTAAGACCGACGGATTTTACTACCGGCTTTGCCATAGTTGCCATGCGACCCAAAAGGTCACCATCATGAGATCGTATCTCTTCTGACAACCGGGCATCCGTCGTTTTCATTTCCTCAATCTTTTCTGTGATCTTCTTAAACCCGGCTTCTATTTCATCCATACCAATTCACCATTTTCCTCATCCGACGTAAAACAAGTATAGTTTATGTTCAGGCTATAAAATCACTTGTCTCTATAAGACATCGTACTCAAGGCATGGTTTTGGAGATGCAATCCCCCATAAAAAAATATTTACGATCTTTTTTAAGGGATACTTCTGCTAAGGTCCCGATGGGAAGGTCTTCTCCGATGACGACACCCAGGTAGGATGCGGTCCTGGCCATAACGGATCCCGGTATTAATTTCTCGGTGACCACACAGGAAACGATAGTACCGAGAAGCTGATGGTTCACCGCAGTATATTGCTTTTCAGCATAAGCGTTAAGAATCCGGGACCGGTCTTTTTTTAACGAATCCGGGAAATCTTTTTCGGAAAAAGGCCCGGTAAACGGCCTCGCTGAATATCTCGTGATATTGACTTTAGAGGGTTTTATTCTCCCGATAAGATCAAGGGAGCAGGAAAAGTCCTCGCCGGTTTCACCGGGAAATCCAACAATTACGTCTGTTGAGATATTTATATCCGGATACCTCCTGCGAAATGCAGAAATGATATCTTCAAAATCCTGAACCGTATAATCCCGTCCCATCCGTTTGAGTATCCGGTCTGAACCCGATTGCACCGGAATGTGCAGAAACCTGAAAAGTCGTTCACTCTCAAACACATCCATGAGTTCGTTGAGAATGCCAATCACTGTTGCCGGGTTCATCATTCCGACACGGATACGGTAGTTTCCGGTCAGGGTACAGAGGCTTGTGAGTAGTTCAGGCAATGTATTTCCTTTATCCATCCCCCATGCACTGACATCTTGTGCAGTCAGCTGGATTTCGAATGTGCCCGCTTCAACAAAGGCCCTGACTTTTTCATGGATTTCCTCCTGAGGAAAACTTTCAAGCCGCCCCCGTGCCAGGCGCGTGATGCAGTACGTGCATCGACCAAGGCAGCCCTTGGCGATTTGGACAATTCCTACACCCGATGGGGCAACCGTCTGAATGGAGCGGTAAGCCTCGTGTATCTGGTCCGGAGTAATGATTACTGGTGAACAGACTGCAAGAATGGACTCGCGCTGAACAAGAGGCATGCAGCCGGTGACAAAAAGTGATTTTTCCCGAAATGTAGAAAGCCGACGGAGCATCCGGCGCTCAGTGGGACCAACTACAGTACATGTATTGATAACAATCGCATCCGCCTCTTCCGGCGATGCAACGCAGGAACCACCATGTTTTCTGAGCACCTCTACGAGGTTTGCTGTATCCCCGAAATTATAACGGCACCCATAGGTTTCGATGTAAACCTTTTTTCCTGCGAGCGCAGCAAAAGGATCAGTCGTTTCGCTGGTGGGATCTATAGATAGGCCCTCTTCCATGTACCTCTCCAAATCTTTTAGGTTAGAAGCAGTAATTAGTCGTTTTTTTGGATATAGCCATCTTTCCTGTGGCAGGCTTCCCTGAGGATAACCATTAATCCATGACACCCATACCTCTTTACCATGATTCGCATAGGACTGCTGGGCTGCGGTAATATCGGGCATATCATTGCCCGGCACGCAGAGGAGTTTACAATCCCGGCGGTTTATGATACTATTCCCGAACGGGCCGGGGAAATCGCCGGTATATGCAAGGGAGAAGCATTCCGGGATTTCGGAGCGTTCCTTAATGCTGACACCGACATTGTTGTTGAAGCAGCATCTGTAGGAGCAGTGCGGGCGCATGCCAAGGCGGTTCTCCTGCACAAGAAAAATCTCGTCATTATGAGTGTAGGAGCGCTCAACGATTCGACGTTCAAGGAGGATCTCATATCTACTGCGCGAAAAACAGGAACCAAGATCTATATCCCGAGCGGGGCAATATTCGGGCTTGATAACCTGAAGATCGGCCAGATATCGCCGCTGACAAAACTGCTTCTCAAAACCACCAAAAATCCACAGTCCCTGGGCCTTTCAGTAGCCAAACGACAGCAGATATTCTCTGGTAAAGCAAATGAGTGCATTAAATCATACCCAAAAAACGTGAATGTCTCGGTTGCGATGGGGCTTGCTGCAGGTCAGGACGCTGATGTGGAACTCTGGGTGGATCCTGCGGCAGATAAAAACACTCATGAAATCTTTATTGAAGGGAGTTTTGGCGAATCCTATATACGGGTAACCAATGTTCCCAGTCCCGATAACCCGGCCACAAGTTACCTTGCAGCATTATCCATCTTGTCGCTCATAAAAAATATTGACAGCCCCCTAGTCATCGGAACATGAGAGATGCTATGGTCCCGCTGGAATACCTGTTGAAATTCATAGAGGAAGATGCCCCGTTTGGGGACATCACCTCAGAATCCATCGTCCCAGTAGTGTCATGCCGGGCACTCATCAGGGCTGAACAGGACGGCATTGTTGCCGGTCTTATTGAGGCGGAAGCCCTCTTTTCGCACTTTGGCGTGGAGGTAAAGCAGGAAGCCGTTGACGGAGAGGTAGTAAAAGAAGGAGACCTCCTTCTCTTGCTTTCAGGACCGGCAAAAAAGATCCTCCTCGTAGAACGCACCGCGCTCAATATTATTGGCAGGATGAGCGGGATTGCAACCCAGACAAAAAGAATGATGAATCTAGTGAAGAGAGAGAATCCAAAGTGCAGGGTCGCAGCAACGCGTAAAACCTGTCCGGGACTAAGGGTACTGGATAAAAAGGCAGTCGCTCTTGGTGGTGGCGATCCCCATCGTTCTAGTCTGAGCGACGGAATACTTATCAAGGACAACCATCTCGTACTGGTTCCACTTGGCGAGGCGATCAAAAAGGCGAAGGCGAGAAGTGCCTGCCAAAAAATCGAGATCGAGGTAGAGACCGTCAAAGACGCCCTTGCGGCTGCCCGAGCAGGCGCCGACATAGTGTTATTCGATAATATGACGCCCGATCGTATCCGGGACACCATCATGCATCTAGAAAAAGCCGGACTCCGGGACCGGGTCACCATCGAACTCTCAGGAGGGATTACGGAGGGTACTATCAGTGAATATGCACGGACAGGTGCTGATATCATCAGCCTCGGCGCACTCACTCACACGGTCACGAATTTTTCAGTAACACTCGAGCTTTTAAAATAGTCTTTTTTAGAGTGTTCAGGCATCAGCATCTAATTCCGAATACAGCGTCGGGATTTTCCAAGCGTCATATACTGGACAGGAATCTCTTTTCTTCCAGTTGGTCCAACCATCCCAAAATCGTACGTAATGACCACAGGATCAAATCTGACTCTTAAAACGAAATGCCGGGACTTGAAAACCAACAAATCACCAACAAGTTGATATGTTAACACTGTTAACATTTAGATCATGTATCAGCAAACTTTACCACCATCCTCAAGGACAGTATTGGAGATACTCGGCAGCGGTGGTGCCATGACCCACAAGGATCTGGTCAAAAAAAGCCGGCTTGCACCGCGGACAGTACGGTATGCATTGAAAAAACTCAAAGAACGCCACCTTATCATCGAGAAGTTCAACTTCCGTGATGCGCGACAGATCATCTACCAGAACAGGCCAGTCATTGCGTCCGAATCCCAACCTGCACTCGTATGACAAAACACACCTGCACGCTCATGCACTGCGACAGCATGGTTCGAAATCTCCTGCCTCCCATGAGAGCTGAGATGGTATCAAGGCTTGTAAATAATCAGGGCCTCAGCCAGAGCGATGCAGCAAAAAGACTAGGGGTAACCCGCGCGGCGGTGTCCCAGTACCTGAGCAGGAAAAGAGGATACGGAGCAATTGAGCTGTCCTCTGAACTCGATGCAATGATTGACCGCTGGGCGTTTGCCGTAGTTACCGGAGAAAGCGACATCAATCTCTGCGATGTGTGCCAATGCGCACTTAAAAAATTCTGAAAATTTACCTATTCCTGTCAATCGCAGGTTCCGATTTGCCGGATTCTGTTTTTATATCTGTTACCCGCGAACCCGGGCGATTCCCTTTGATCTGCACGTTATCGTATCGGAGATGCTCCCGAAAAACCGGTTTATGGAAAGGTTCTGCGTTGTAATTAAAAAAAATCTGATAAAATGAAGAATACCATTCAGATGCAATGAAACGAAAACGGCCAATAGCATCTTTCTTTTACCAAAGAAGAGAGAAGGTTAGGAAATGAAAAGACAGCCGGAGATGGTTCAGGATAAAGGTAAAAAGCCATTTACGGTCGTGAAATTGGGAGGAAGTCTTACATCCCATGCTCCTGAGATCATACCGGTACTGCAATCAGCTAATCGCCCCCTCTTGATCGTCCCCGGGGGAGGAGCGTTTGCCGATGTTGTACGTCAATTGGATTTCTCAATACCCGCGGACGTTGCTCATTGGATGGCATGTGCTGCCATGGACCAGTACGGATGGACACTTGCTAGTCTGGGCATGAAAACTACCTCGAGACTCGAACGCCCGAAGCAGCCGCGCATCCTCCTTCCGTATTGTGCCTTGCGCCGGTATGATCCCCTGCCTCATTCATGGGATGTCACATCCGATACCATCGCAGCATGGGTCGCCGGCAAACTGGGGGGCAATCTGCTGGTGCTCAAATCCGTGGATGGTATCACCAGAGAGGGGAAACTTATGACCAGCATAGAAAAAACCGTAGCAACGGATGTCCTTGATCCATGCTTTATTCCCTACGTTCTCAGACACAGGATACGGGCCATTATCCTCAATGGATCGGACCCAGATTTGATCAGCCGCTGGCTTGAAGGAAAGAGTGTTCGCGGCACCGTCATTGGTACAACCTTTTAAAGGTACTAAAAGAGATACTATAGGAATCCTTAAAGGAGCGAGACAATGTCAGATAAAAAATGTACTTCCTGCAGCGCTCCGCTTGCAGAAGAGGGCTCAACCGTCTTTGCGTGTCCCATGTGTGGTGTCGAGATCACCCGGTGCTACCGGTGCAGGGAACAGAGTATTCCTTACAGCTGCCCTAAATGTGGATTTGGGGGACCGTAATACATGGGTAGTGTTGCCGTAATTGTCAGGGTTATGCCGGATTCACCGGAAGTCGACCTTGTAAAACTTAAAAGCATGCTCAAAGAAAAACTGCCCGGAATTCAGGATATCCAGGAAGAGCCCATCGGCTTTGGCCTTAAGGCACTAAAGCTTGTTGCTGTTATCAATGATGCTGGCGGCGAGACGGATGCTATTGAAGGGAAACTGAATGCTATTCCCGGTGTTGAGCGAGCAGAGATTGTTGAAGTTACGTTAATGTAGAACAGGGATTTTCCAATCCTTATCCCGGCTTTTTTCATCCGCCGTTATTTTCGGAAAGGATACTACCCGTTGAGTTTCTTTGGCTTTTTAGGAACTGCCACAAGATCTTTGTCGTTTTCTAGTTGTCCGACAATCTGGTGGATGGTTGCGCGTATCTTCTCAACGGACTCCCGGTAGGCTATAACTTCAGATTCATCTATCCTGATGGTTACCGGGAATGCCCCGTTCCGGTTAATCCGGGCCGGTACACCAATACATACCCCGCCGATCCCGTGAACTTCACTTTTCACGTACGAAGAAACGGTCAGGATGCGGTTATCATCGCCGAGGACCGTTTTCACTAGCGTTGCAACCGCTTCGCCGGGACCGTAAACGGTAGATCCTTTATTTTTGATGATTTGCTCGCCGCTTGATTTTACGGACTTGATAAAATCCTCGACAGGAAGATGGGCAAATGCCGGCAGGTTGGATATCTTGATCCCGCCAATAGTTGTTGCCGACCAGAGCGGCACCATGGATTCCCCATGTTCACCTATAATACGGGTGTGTACCTCGCTGACGTGCACTTTGAAATAGGTCGCAATCAACGATTTTAACCGCATCGAGTCAAGGTGCGTTCCAAGGCCAAAAACCTGGTTTGGTTTAAGTCCTGAATATTTGAGAGCAACACAGGTCATTACATCAACGGGATTGGTCACCATGATGATTTTAGTATCAGGCACAACGGCACCAATCGTACGAGCCATCGGCGCAATTATCCGAGCGTTTCCAAGCGCCAGATCGAGACGATCCTGACCTGGTCCGCGGGGGGTACCTGCTGTAATGACTACAATATCCGATCCGGCAACATCCTTGAGGTTAGTAGTCCAAGTGATCTTGATATTTGTTCCCCGGGCTGCAAAGGAATCGGCAAAGTCCTGCGTGATCCCCTTTAAAAACGCTTCTCGCCCTTCACGACCATATAGCTGAATCTCATGGATGTGAGGATCGACAGAAATTGCATAGGCAGCAAACATACCGACATTGCCGGTTGCACCGATAATGGTGACTTTAGACATAGTATCACAAGAAACGGGGACATGTTATCGGTCGACTGTACGTTACTCCTTTCACCAAAGTACTCATCCTCCGCCCCGTTACCCCATGGGCGCCGTATGTCTGCGGTAAGTCTGCTCCCTTCCGGGCCTGAACCGGTTCCCGCAGCGACAGGTCGCCATTCCCTCCGGAATTTTGATACCTGGCCATCGACCTCATGGGACGAGGTTTCAACGTCAGAATACACAGGCTCCAGCAGATCGTTGCAGCCTTCTTCAAACTTCGCCCCCCGCGTGCCGACGGTTTCGGGTTACAAGTGACGCCGAGCCACCCGGGCTAGTCCCCATATATCATGATCTGCCGGTCAATAAATCCTTGTTATATTTGGACTGCTCCTCTCCGTCTCTGCTCGGAAGGCCACATCCTGCACATATTTAAGGAATAAAGGCTTCCCCGCCCATGCGCATGAGCCACTCGTTAAGCAGGTTGGAACCTTCTGTTTTGTTACTCTTATCGAAGATATCGATTGCGGCTACCGGGTGCGCATCCCGGGGTATTACGCGATCCAAGCACCTTAGATCACCTTGGTAGACTTCAATCACTTGTCTCCCAGAGGTTTCTGCAATTTTTACCGGGTCCCGTATTACCGGTTTAAGGACCATATCCTGGACAGATCTGAGGATATTGACTTTGTCAATATCCAGGTACACATGGTTGACTTCAAGGTTAAATGCCGACCAGAACGCAGATGCGTACCAGGCATCGTTCAGGATTACATGTCTGACTCCAAGACACGCAGCCGCAAGACCAAGCGTTCCTGAGCCCGAACAGGCGTCGACAAAGAAAGGTACTGGAGGGGTTCCCAGGTGAGTGGCTACTGAACGCAATTTGGGATAACCTGCACGAGGGAATTCTACATGGATACGAGACTGCTGCTTGTAAATGACAAGAGGACCGGTGGCAAGCGGGTAAATGTCGGCCCTGACATCGCAACCGGCAAGCAGTGAATATACTTGAGGAGTTTGGTTGGGGTCAAATGAGACAAGACCGGGGATATAAGCTGCGGTTTTGACGACACCCCGTATTTCAGGAACCTCACAAACGATCCGGCGGGCAGCTTTCTCATGAACCTTTCCGGATAACAGGATCAGGGATTTTGCCGGGAGAAACGGTGGCCGATCCATAACCATTCCGGGATGGATGAGTGGTGATCCAACAGCAATAAGGGGATCGCGGGAGGTGAGATCGCCTTCTTCCTGCATGATTACGTACATATGTGCAAAAACTTCGTCGATAAACCGTTTTCCGCAGGAACACGGTTGGCCGTACTCTGGCAAAGGAAGCGGTTTGCGTTTATCAAGTATCCGCATACTGCATTTCTTACAGGGAAGAAACTTCACGGGAAGGTCCCGGAGGATCTCCGGTGCAGATTGAACGCAGTCGCTGCCGCATGCGGGACACTCCATAGAGGTTGCTGGTTTCTCCTGCCATAGAAACTTTGCCAAATTAACTCAAAAGAGACACCCACATGTATCGGAGAAAAATTGCCGACGGTTGAAAATCTTCGAAAATAGGTTAGAGCGAAAATTTAATGGGCCTGATGCGATTCGAACGCATGACCGCCCGGTTATGAGCCGGGCGCTCTAACCGGACTGAGCTACAGGCCCATAAGCGCCGCCAACAGGACTCGAACCTGTGACATGCTGGTTAACAGCCAGCCACTCTACCAACTGAGTTATGGCGGCAACAGTTTCCTGCGTCTTAATAGATTCTTTGTGAGGCTTTTTAAAGGTAACGAAGGGGGGATCGGAACATCCCGGTTCTGTCTGAATCACAAACCATGAACGATGCAACGCAGAATCTGTGCCGGAATTACCGGTCAGGTCTTTTCATCGCGTTTACGAGACAGACGATATCATCAAGATCCTCGTTTAAATGAGCAAAGAGCTCCCGTGTCTGACTGGTTGCAACTGCTCCTTCCGAGGATGCGCGGATGTAGCCAAGCTGTTCGAGCACGTGAAGGGAATACCGTACCCGGTGAGTAGGGAGGCCGAGTATCTCAGACAGTTTCATGATACCAATCGGCTGGTGCTCTGCCACAGCCCGGGCCACTTCGATATGCCGGCTGAGGAGCTCAATCTCCTCCTTCATCCTCTTGAGCATGCTATCGCCGCGGAACTATCCCGCTCCCTCATGTATATACCTGAACCTTAATGCTCATCAAGCCATGCCTTAGTCAAACGGTAATTAATGATAAAATTCCAGGAAAGGACAAGCGCAATGGCAAGCATGACGATTACGGCAGGAAGCCGGTACGTCATCGGGACAAGGAAAGAGGAAACTACCGCTAGTGCCACGAGCAGGATAATTGCATTGAGCTCTACGGCCAGCCGGTAGAATTTCCACTTGAACTGTTCTTTTGCAGTTTCATCCATCATTCGTACGTTGACGCGGAAATAAAAGTACTTGACGTTTCAGTGCGTAATTGTATGGCAATGGATCCACTGGACGCAGCCATGAAGAAATTTGGGGCCGATGCATTTGTGCATTATGCTACAGGCGAAGATGCTGATATGCGGTACCTGACAAGGTTCGTGATGCATGACCCCTTTGTCTTTTTTAAGAGACAAAGGCAGCCAGGAACCATTATCGTTCCCCAGATGGAAGCCGAGCGGGCTTCCCGCGAATCAACCACTGCCGTGATGACGCGGACTCAGGCGCGCCTCCCTGACATCACAAAGAAAGAGAAGAATCCGTGGAAAGCGATTGCGCAGATGATAGTTGAACAGGCAGGAAAAAACCTGCTTGTATCACCTGCGTTCCCTGCAATACTCATGAGGGCGCTCGAAGAACAGGGCAAAGTGAGCGTGGATGAGGGGACGGTCGGGAAAATGCGGATAAAAAAGACACCTGATGAAATACAGCTTATAAAAGCGGTCCAGAAAAAAACCGAACGCGCGATGGATCTTGGTATTTCACTTGTCAGGCATGCAACTGTCAAAAAAGGCGTACTGTACCATAATGATGCCCCGCTCACATCAGAACTCATGCGGAATGTGATCCATACACAACTTATGGACGAGGGTTGCCGGGCGGTGGAGACCATTATTTCGTGTGGCGAAGATACGGCGTTTCCGCACATTATCGGAAGTGGACCGTTGAAACCCCATATGCCAATTGTAATCGACATGTTCCCCCGGGATGAATTGACAGGATATTTTGCGGACATGACACGAACAATCTCGAAAGGAAAGCCAAGCCAGCAGATTATAGGGATGTTCGAAGCAGTCCGGGAAGCACAGCAGATCGGCATCTTACACATAAAAGCCGGGGTGTCCGGTGCGGAATCACATAACGCTGTCGTCGAGTATTTCAAAAGCCGGGGATATGAAAGCGATACCCGGGGTTTTATCCATAATCTCGGTCATGGTGTTGGCCTTCAGGTACATGAGCTACCCACATTAGGTCCATCAGGGGCTGAACTCGAGGCAGGTTCCGTCGTCACCGTTGAACCCGGTCTTTATTATCCCGGGATCGGGGGGGTACGTCTTGAGGATATAGGCGTGGTTCGGGCACGGAACTTTGCTAATTTTACAAAATTTGAGGAGACATTGATCGTATGAAAAAGATGAAAGATGACGTACTGGATAAGTATATTTCCGCAGGGAAGCTCGCCTCTGCGATACTCCGGGAAAGTGCACAGGAGATCCGGGCGGGTCGGTCCTTCCTGGAACTAGTCGATTCCGTGGAGAACCGGGTCCGGGAGAATGGTGCCGATCTTGCCTTCCCTCTCAATGTCTCCTTAAACGAGGATGCAGCACACGACACGGCATCACCGGGGGACGAACGCGTCTTTGCCAAAGGGAACGTAATCAAACTCGATCTAGGGGTGCAGATCGATGGCTATATCGCAGACACCGCCACAACAGTCGACCTTGGGAACAACGCGCTCCTCCTTGATGCGTCCCATGAAGCACTTGAGGCGGCAATCCGCTTGGTCAGGCCGGGAGTGACCGCAGGAGAGATCGGGGCAGTCGTAGAAAGAGAGATTACAAGTCGGGGATACCGGCCCATCTCCAACCTCACCGGACACGGCCTTGACAGGTACGTACAGCACCGGGACCCGACCATTCCTAACATTGCCATCAACGGCGGTTCTGTGCTCGAAGAGGGAATGGCCTTTGCGATAGAACCATTCGCCACAACCGGGAGCGGCCGGGTCGGGGAAAAAACCCGGATTGAGATCTACTCCCAGATCGCAGAAAAACCGGTCCGGATTCCCTCTGCCCGCGCGTCCATGGAAAAGGTGAGGGAACGCCACGGGCTTCCCTTCTCCAGGCGTTGGCTTGACGACAAAAAGATGGACCTGACGCTCCCCGGCCTCGTGCGATCCGGGATCCTCCACGGGTACCCCGTCCTTTCTGACATTCCGGGTTCGCTCGTTTCACAGCATGAGCATACCCTGATCGTAACTGCCGATGGGTGTATCGTTACGACACGGTGATGGGATAGGTATAAGGATTCAGGCGTTATATAATAAAGGTTACAGCTATGTCCGGTGATTTGGAAAGCCTGCGAATTATGGAAATACTGCTCACAGCAGAAATTTTCAACCAGAATTCTACCCTCGATCTCAACGATCTGACACCGGTGTGCCGGGAGATTTTCTGCTCCGGGGATACCAAGTGCATCAAGCGCCCGGTATTTGTCAGTGACGGGATGATCAGGCGCACTCTTAATATTGCTGATGCTCATGAGAAGATCGCCAAGAACCCGTTTGTGTCTTATGAAGATTTTGGACAGCGCCTGAAGATTACTACCCTTAAACCGGCTGCAGACTGGTTCCTTTCACAGGGAGGAGCACCGCTCATCCAGCAGAACCCTGCCTTGGCTTTTTTCTACGAATCAGCAGACAATAAAGGGGTTTCCTATCAGGACGTGCGCAAGGCAAACCCCCCCTACGAGGATACCCGGGCCAGTCTCGATAACAAGGTTACGAAACTCATTGGCGAAGATGAGAAGTTTCGGGGGGGACTGGATCTTGTAATTTTGAGCGCACCTGAAGAGGTTGAACAGCGTATGGAAGATCTCATCTGTTCACCGGAACAGCTTGCAATAATCAATAAAATACACCATGCACTGCATCACCGGGATTTCCTGAACCGGCACCGCATTTACGAGGTGGGGAAACTCCTTTTCGTCGGACCACCAGGTACCGGGAAAACATCACTGGCGCTTGCGATGTCTCATTCCATGCATATGCCGGTGCTCGAGGTCAGGTTATCAATGATCACCTCACAGTATCTGGGAGAGACGTCTAAAAATATCGATAAAATATTCGAACTTGCAAAGAGACTTTCCCCTTCAATTCTCTTTATAGATGAATTCGATTTTGTTGCAAAGAGCCGGGTTGGGGATGACCACGGTGCGATGAAAAGAGCGGTTAACGCACTCCTGAAAAATATCGACCGTATCAGCCTTGTTAAAAACGGAGTCCTTTTAATCGGGGCAACGAACCACCCGCAGTTGCTCGATGAAGCTGCATGGCGGCGGTTCGATGAGGTCGTTGAATTTTCCTTGCCAAATGAAGAAATGCGCAAGGAGATCATTAAAAGCGTCACTTCCACTATGGCCTGCACCTGCGATTATCAGGAAATGGCGGCCCTCACAGAAGGATTTTCAGGATCGGATTTACGGATGATGGTAAAAGAAGCGCTCCTCTCGGCGCTCATTGACAAGCGCGAAACCATACAAAGTAAAGATCTCGAAACAGGGATACGTATGGTCAGGAACCGTGATGCAATCCGGAACCTGAGCTGGATCTAGGATGAAATTTATACTTCTCGGTACTGGGGATGCAATAGGAACTCCGAAAATAGGATGTGATTGCCCCCAGTGTAGGCGCGCCCATGAAACAGGTACCGGCCGGTTGCGGACATCCATTCTCATTGAGTACGCCGGCCATCATATCCTTGTTGATACTTCGCCCGACCTCCGTCAGCAACTGCTCAGGTGCGGTTCACCCCATATCGACGCTGTGATCTGGACCCATGGTCATTACGATCATTTCATGGGTTTTGGCGAATTCTACCGGGTCCAGAAGTATCCACGGGTTTTCGCCGCTGAACCGGTGCTCCGATACTGTGGAGAAACATTCAGGTTCCTAGACTTTAAACAAAATCCTGTTGAGCCGTATATACCGTTTGATCTTTTCGGTATAACGGTAACGGCGTTTCTTGTGAAACATCCCCCGGCATATACCTGCGGATTTGTTTTTGAGAACAATGGTATGCGAGTAGGATATACTTCAGATACAAACCGGGATATTCCTGAAAAAAGCCTCAAGCTCCTTGAAAATCTCGATCTCCTTCTTATCGACTCCCTGGTTCCCTCGAACATGACTATTGTGAAGCATATGAACTATCTCGATGCCTGTACTCTAGCCGAAAGTCTGCATGCTAAAACATTCCGGTGTGTCCATATCAGTCACGTAATGCCGTGGGAGTACCCACATCTCTCTTATGACGGCGAGGTCTTTGAGTTTCACTGAAGAGACTGACGTTCACCCGGTGTGACGACAGCTTTTTTTTTAATTACCCATACCCCCATCACCCATACTTTAATAGTTCACAGGTTCCCAAACATAGGTGCATGATTGTAAAAGTACTTGAACTCGAAAAAGATAAGGCAAGACTCGTTATCCAAGGGGAGGGTCATACGTTCATGAACGCCCTTGTAGAGGAGATCCTGACGGATCCGGATGTAGACGTCGCAAAATACGTCATCGAGTTTCAGTTCTCAGATCCAGAACTGTTGGTAACCACAAAGAACGGTAAGAAAAACCCCATGACCGTCATAAAAAAGGCTTGCAAAAGACTTTCAGGTAATTGCAGCGAGCTTGTCAAAGGCATTTCAAAACATAAATAAATTGGTATATAAAGCCATTTTATATTTTTTTAAAAATTCCCTCAACCTTTTTTTAGTGTTTTTATATCACGGATTAAAAACGATATCCAGAAAAGAGAAATATGTCGGGGATGATCCGGTTTTGGAAAAACGGGACCGGAATTATTCTGCCCTTTCAGTAAAGACTATGGAACCCGATATGCGGGAGATCTTGATCTTCACACTCTGGCCGGGCTTGGCATTTGCAACATACATAATGTAGCGACCCATCTTTACTACACCATCACCGCGCTTTGAGAGCGACTGGATCTCGACATCCACAACCTGACCTTCTTCCAGATTCTCTGACACCGGTTCAGTCCTTACCTTACGCTTCCTGACCGGACGGTGACCTCCGCACGCATCGCAGCGAAGAAGGAGTATCCGATCATCCTTAACCAGTCGTGTGTCAGGTTTCCCGCACTCAGAACAGATCACATAGTCGTCTACATAGTTCTTGATGATCATCCTGAAAAGCGAAATTTCAAACTTACCGTTAAAAATTGCCCGGGTACCATCTATCTTTCCCGAGGTACCCAATTCGCCCAGGATATACTTCATCATATGATCCTTGTCACGACGGACTTTATCGGCTATCTCGGTAAAGTTTTCAAGGATTGTCGTCTTACCCTCGACATACGCCTTGGCCTCAGGGACTACAAAACGTTCTGAAGATGCACTTTTTTCGGATATATGGGAATAGGCCTTTTTTAAAAGATCATCATAGGAGTCCGTCATACCAGTATAATATAAAGGATGCGGAGGTGCAAAAGTCTTTCCCAGCACCTAAGCTTGAATCCTGTTTGCAGGTTACATCAGTTTTGGCGCTGCCGCCTTCACGAACGTAACTAAATCCGCATTCGCCGCATCATCTTCGATATCTTTCTGGTTTACGGCAATAAATCCTGCAAAGATCATGCCCCGGCTCTCGATCCATTTTCTGAACACTTCCTCGCTCTGGCCTGCACGCCCACCGCAGGTGACAAAAGCCACCGCTCGTTTCTTCCCGCAATTGTCAATCGCATCGATCATCGTATGGATTGCCGGGGTCGGTTTGAATGCCCAGACCGGAGATCCGAACACCAGAAGATCGTACTCCCGAACATCAAGATGGGAAGGCTCAATTTCCGTTTTTCTCTCACCCCGCGCAGCATTACACTGCATAAGAAAACGCGTCAATGCAAAATGCCGTTTCCGGTCAGTTACTTCAACAAGACGGCTATCGGTGGTGACAGAAGCGATGTGTTGCGCGACATGTCGAGTATTGCCAGTTTCGGAGTGATAGATAATGCAGATTTTCATATAATGTAGAACGTACCGCATCCCGAAAAAGGTTTCACCTGCGATTTTCCCGTAAACGGCTTCGGGACAACGGATTTTAAAAAGGATATATAAAAACAAGCAAGGATTATTTTTTAAACTGAGGCATCATAGCCCGAACTTCCTTGCCGGTCTCTTCAAGAAGGTGATCCTCGTCGGCCTTTGTTAGTGCATTAAAGACCGGTCGGTTAACCATATTTTCAAGCATCCATTCCTTTGCAAACTCACCGTTCTGTATCTCAGCGAGGATCTCATCCATCGCTTCATATGCCTCCGGACCGATGACACGGGGACCCCGGGTCATGTCCCCGTACTGTGCTGTATTACTCACGTACTGGCGCATGTTCGTGAGCCCGCCTTCGTAGATGAGATCGACAATCAGTTTGAGCTCATGGCAGACCTCAAGATATGCCATCTCAGGTGCATACCCGGCATCAACGAGCGTCTCAAACCCTGCCTTGATAAGCGAAGCGGTCCCACCGCAGAGAACCGCCTGTTCCCCGAAAAGATCTGTTTCCGTCTCCTCGCGGAAGGTCGTTTCAAGGACGACTGCACGCGTCGCTCCGATACCTTTTGCATATGCAAGTGCCGTCTTGTGCCCTTTTCCTGTGTAATCTTGGTGGATGGCAATGAGTGCCGGAACCCCTTTTCCTTCCTCATATTGCCGTCTAACCATGAAGCCGGGACCTTTGGGCGCGACCATGATCACATCGACGTTTGCCGGAGGTTGGATCTGGCCGAAATGAATGTTAAACCCATGTGAGAACATCAGCGTCTTATTCTCGGTAAGGTGAGGCATAATCTCGCTTCTGAAAACCGCTGCCTGCAGCTCGTCCGGCAGGAGGATCTGGATAATATCTGCCTTCTTTGCCGCTTCAGCGACGGAAAGAACGTTCATGCCGTCCTTTATTGCTGCATCCCAGCTCTTTCCTTTTCGCAGGCCTATGATCACGTCAAGACCACTGTCGCGTAAGTTCAGCGACTGCCCGCGTCCCTGGGAACCATACCCGATTACGGCGATCTTTTTGCCCTTCAGCACCGACAGATCGGCATCGGATTCATAGTATTTTTTCATCATAGGATTATCCCTTTGATATCAGCAACAAAGCACATAAATATTATATGGAAAAACTAAAAGAGCACACTTGCACAATGAGCAGGGATGCGATGACTTATTAATCACATAGCAGTAGACAACACCCAGGACCAGCCATTCAGTGGTAAACTCCCTGACGTTCAGGCAACATCGCCTGATGTCAGGATAAATCTGACAAGGGTCGGGGTAAAAAACGTAAAAAAACTTGTGGAAGTCACCCGTCCGGACAAAAGACCGGTCGTTTTTATCTCGAATTTCGACGTATACGTGGATCTTCCTGGCAGCCTGAAAGGTGCCAACCTTTCGAGGAACTTTGAGGTTATCGACGAGGTGCTTCAGCAGGCGATAGATGGCAAGGTCAATGAAATCGAGAATCTTTGCAGCGCAGTAGCGCGAAAGCTGCTCGATCGTCATGAGTATGCTGATCGCACCGAGGTCCTCATGCGCAGTGAGTTCATGGTGAAGCGCGAAACGCCGGTGAGCCATACAACCTGCCATGAAGTGGTCAAGGTTCATGCACGGGCAGTTGCAAAAAGGACATTCCGGGACCCGATAGTGCGCAAAAGTATTGGCGCTGAAGTTACTGGTATGACCGCATGTCCTTGTGCACAGAACATCATGAAAGAGCGGGCAAACCACGTCCTTGAAAATCTGGGTATCGAACAGAAAACCATCGACGCGTTTTTTGCCGAAGTGCCAATGGCCACCCATAACCAGCGGGGCCGGGGATTCCTCTGTATCGAGACAGATGACGATCAGCATGTTGATCTCGAAAAGATTATCCGGATTCTCAAAGAGTCCATGAGTGCCGGTATCTACGAGCTCCTTAAGCGAGGCGATGAAAGTGCCGTGGTCCTCGCCGCGCACAAAAATCCGCGGTTTGTGGAAGATTGTGTACGGGAGATGGCAAAAAAAGTCCTGACCGGATTTGACTATCTTCCAGGAGATGCTGGTGTCATTATCAAACAGACCAATGAGGAAAGCATCCACCAGCATGACGCCTATGCCGAACGAAGGGCTACGCTTGCAGAATTGCTGGACGAGCTCAATGGCGACAGGAAATTATCAGGCTAAAAGATTCAGGACGGGAAAGAATATTGAACAATAAATAGAACAAGGTTGTATTTTTCATCCTTTTTGCGCGGTTGGAAAAAAACGGTAATTTTGACACCGTTTTTATTTTAATGACCGATTTATCCCTATATTCATTTTTTCAAAACCGGGAAATTAAAACAATAAACGTTATAAAATGGCCCGTAGTAGATAGAGTTGAACGTACTTTGTACGGTCAATTATCTCTAGAGATGAGAGATGTATAGAGTAATTTTGTACAGAATTACGAACAACGCAACATAAAATGAGGCGATAATATTGTCGAAAGTTGTAGAGATTTCCCCAACCACAAGACATGAAGGACACTCCAAGCTTGTCTTGAAGGTTAACGATCAGGGTATCGTGGAGACGGGTAACTGGTGTTCCATTACTCCGGTTAGGGGCGTCGAGAAGCTTGCCGTTGGCAAGACCCCCGAACAGGTACCGAAGATCGCATCCCGTGTCTGTGGTATCTGTCCGATTGCCCACAACCTTGCGGCCACTGAAGCGATGGAAGCATCCATCAAGTGCGAGATCCCGAAGGACGCAAAGATGCTCCGTCACATCCTTCAGCTCGCAAACCGGCTGCACAGCATTGCACTGCACGACATCCTGATCCTGCCCGACCTGTATTTACCAGGTACCGAGACACAGATCAACCCATTCACGGCAGAAGAGCCGGTGCGCACAGTCGCAAAGCGCATCCAGCGCCTCCGTGAAATCGGCCAGACCATCGGCCAGATTGCCGGCGGCGACTGCATCCACCCGAGAAACACCCGTATCGGTGGTATGTACCGGAACTGCTCCGAGCAGGCAAAGCTCAAGATGTACGACCTCGCTAAGGAGGCACTGCCCCTTGCGAAGGCACAGATGGATCTCATGATCGCGATCCTCCGGAACTACCAGGCCCGCGAGTCTGTCAATGTTGGCGGCATGAAGGTGCCCCTGCCAAAGACTCTCGGTTACCACAACCAAGGCTACCTTGCAACCCACGCGTTCTACGGCAGCTCAAGCCTGGACGAATGCCCCACTTGGGACATCGACCGGTTCAAGGAAGTCCGGCCATGGGACTGGTACATGGGCGAGATGGAAGTCTCGCTTGAAGAGCCACGTTACCCCGTTGGCGGTACCACCAAAGTCGGCACCAAGGTTAACCCCCAGATGGAAGCCTGCACCGGAATCCCGATGTATGACGGCCAGCCTGTAGAAGTCGGCCCGCGTGCACGTCTCGCAGTCTACAAAGGCTACGATGAGAAAGGCACTGTCGGCCAGAATGTTGCCCGTGAGATGGAGTACACTGACAGCCTGTACGAGATGATCGACTGCATCGATGCACTTGACACCAATGGCAAGGTCATTGCAGACTACATCCCTGACGGCGACGGCTCCCTTGGCTGGGCATCCAACGAGGCTCCCCGTGGAACCGATGTCCACATTGCACGTGTTAAGGACTGGAAGGTCCAGTACTTCAGCATGCTCGTCCCGACAACCTGGAACTTTGCAACCTGCAGTGCCGCCCTTACCGGCGCGCCATGGCAGCTTGCTGAAGTCATCATGCGCGGGTACGACCCCTGTGTGTCATGTGCAACCCACATGATCGTACTGGATGAAGACAACAAGTTAGTGGCTCAGAAGCTCATCCAGTGAGTGTCACCTGATGCTGCATTCGGAAATCGTAATCGTGGGGTGCGGAAATCCCTTGTTTGGCGATGACGGGTTTGGCCCTGCGGTGATTGAGGAAATGGAGAAGCTCACACTTCCCGACAATGTAACAATACAGGACGGTGGCGCTGGCGCCCCGCACTTTATTTTTAATTTCCTTAATCCTGAAGTGACTAAGAAACTCATCGTCGTTGATATTTCAGATTTTAATGCAAAGCCTGGATCAATATCCAAAATCTCCGGTAAAGATCTGAAGCCCGGAGCCTACATTGACCCTCATTCATGGGATGGTACAGACCAGCTCTGTCGCATCAGTGCTCAAATTGACACTACAGTGATCCTGTGCCAACGGTTAAAGGCCCTGAAAAAAGGAGATGCGGATGTTGATATGGAGCTTTCAGAAGATGTGAAAAACGCGATTCCGAAAGCAATCCGGGTAATACTCGAAACAATTGGAGTGGATTATGGGACTACTATCAAGTGTATTCAAGAAGAACGTCAGCCCGGAACCGCCAAAACCAGCTGCGGCTCCCTCAAAACCAGCTGATGTTGCATCAAAACCAGCAGAAACTAAAAAGGAGGTTAAGCCTGTGGCAGATAAGATTACAGTAGGTTACACACACCTGAGTGGGTGTACCGGTTGCACTGTGGCACTCGCAGACAACTATGCCGGATTATTAACTCTCCTCGACAGATATGTCGACCTGAAATATATGCCAACCCTTGCAGATGTCAGGCACATCCAGAAGGTCGATGTCTCGTTCGTTGAGGGATCAGTCTGTATTAACGACAAACTCGCAGTGGAAGAGATCAAGGAAACCCGTGAGAAGTCAGCAGTGGTCGTTGCCCTTGGAGGCTGCGCCTGCTACGGCAATATCACCCGGTTCTCCCGCGGCGGCCAGCAGAATCAGCCGGCGCACGAAGCATACCTGCCGATCGGCGACCTGATCAAGGTCGACGTGTTCATCCCCGGATGCGCACCCACGCCCCAGATGATCAGGAACGTCGCGGTCATGGCATACCTGCTCCTCAAGGGAACCAAGGAACAAAAAGACCTCGCAACTGCATACCTGACCCCGCTCATGAAGCTCGCGGCAGGTTGCGAAGCATGCGCCTGCGATATCATGACCAGCGTGATCAACCAAGGCCTGTGTATGGGATGCGGCAGCTGTGCCGCGGCCTGCCCGGTCAATGCGATCACCATGGAATATGGCAAGCCCCAGCTTGAGCGCGACCTGTGCATCAAGTGCGGTGCCTGCTCAGCGCAGTGCCCGAGAGGGTTCTTCAACACTGATGTCATCAGCGAATATGAAGCGATCAACGAGGCCATAATGGCGGCACTCCAGTGAAGGTGATTGAAATGGGAGCAGAACTCGGTAAATACAAATCATGCGTCTCAGCCCGGAGCACCGATAAGGAGATTCTCAAGCACGCCCAAGATGGCGGCATTGTCACATCGCTCTTTGCGTATGCACTCGACGCGGGAATTATTGACGGCGCTATCGTAGCAGCAAACAAGGAATTCTACGCAAAGCACCCGTCCAAGTGTATTCAGGACAGCTCGAACTTCGATATGATTGAGCCCTGGAGACCAATCCCGGCGATCGTAACCACCAAGGCTGAGCTGCTTGCAGCAGCCGGAACCAAGTACAACATCAGCCCGAACATTGCGCTCCTCAAGGAGGCAACCCGCAGCTTCGGTCTGGACAAAGTCGGTATCGTAGGTACACCCTGCCAGATGCAGGCGGTCCGCAAGGCCCAGCTGTACCCGATCGGTATGCGTGATGTTGGCGCAAGCATTGCTCTTGCAGTCGGTATCTTCTGCATGGAGAACTTCCCGTACCAGAGCATCCTCCAGCTCGTTGAAGACCACGCAGCAATGAAGCTCGAGTCGGTCAAGAAGATGGAGATCGGAAAGGGCAAGTTCTGGGTCTACGGCAAGCGCGGACAGGTCGTTCAGCTGCCGCTCAAGGTGACCCACAAGTATGAGCAGCCCGGCTGCCACGTATGCCTCGATTACGTAGCAAATCTCGGCGATATCTCAACCGGCTCCGTTGGCAGCCCCGATGGCTGGTCCACTATCTTTGTAAGGTCAAAGATCGGTGAAGCAGTCTGGGCACAGGCAATGGCAGCGGGTATCTTTGAGACCCAGCCCATCGAAAAGGTCAAGCCCGGTCTTGAACTCGTGACCAAACTCGCAAACGAGAAGATCACGAAGAACAAGAACACCCTTGAGGCCCGTAAGACATTTGGTGTTGGCAAGGCTCTCCGGAACCCCTACATTTAAACTTTTTTTAAATCTGGCCGGTTTTTTCTGGGTTTTAGATTCCCCAATTCTTGATCTCACGGATGGAAGCTCCCGGCTGCAAATGCTGGAAAAATCCTTCCACTACACCCAGAACTGCTGCTTCTTTAGAAGAGTATATCCCGGAGTCCCGGTAGTAATCTTTGGCACCTTTCTCCCGCACGGCAAGGTTTGCAATGCCATAATACCTGGAACCTGATCGCATAATCTTAATTTTAAGAGGTACTTCGACATCCCTTACAGTAATCTCATAAATTCCGACCAGTTCGCGCACCTGCAGGATATCCGGGTGCTGCTGGATGAAATCCTCCTCTGATGCTGGCGTCACAATCGTATATAGACGGCCGGACAGGAAAAAGGATCTGGTTTTTGACCAGATTTTATTCTTTGGCGGAATGTCTCCGAAACCCGGAATTTCTGAGTTAAATTCGAAATAAACCACCGGCTGGTTTACACAAAACCTGGCAGAATAGGAATATTATATCTTTGCAGGAAGGAGGTTTTCCGGTATACATTCTTGAAACGTTTCGTTTCAGAACGTCGAAACCGCAGTCTTTATGCCAGAATCGCAGGTATTTACTAAGAAGTACATGACCAGAAAATGCGGAAACTGCGGTGCCCCTGCTTCTGACACCAACTCACGGTTCTGCGACCTGTGCGGTGCGCCACTCATCCAGGAGCCGGTAACACCACAGGGTCTGCCGGTCTGCCCGACCTGTGGAGCTATTGTTTCTGATAAGAAAGCTCAGTTCTGCGATGTTTGCGGGGGACCACTTGCAAAACCAGTCTGCCCCGTCTGTGGCAACCAAGCACCATCTTCCCGCTCAAAATTTTGCACCCGTTGCGGAGCCACTTTCATACCCGGGGCTCAGGGGGGGAAAAATCGTGCCACGCCAGTCGTACCTACAACAGTACCAGAATCTGAGCCAGTTGTCGTAAGGCCAAAGAAAGGTCGGGCACAAACATCTGAAGAACCCTCTGCAGAATGGGATCCTTGGACCGACGGTGACCCGCTCTACGACATTTCTACACCTCTCCCACAACAACCCCAGGAAAAACCGTTAACGGATCTCCAGCGTATAGCCGAGGGGAAAGCACGGTTACCAAGACCAGCCCCGGAACAAGTGCCCCAGATCTCCGGGCCACAGAGAAAATATTCCCACCTTCCTCTTGTCGCCGACGAATTAAAGCAGGATGCTGAACGCCGCTCGGCTCCTGATTCCGCAGAAAGCAGAAAACCAGGACACAAAGCTAAACAGGAAAAAAAGGGCGGGATGTTTAAATTTTTAAAGTAGAAGGCAAATCAGAAACACCTGAATTTGCCATTCTCCCTTTTTTACATCCATGCAGGAGAAAATATCCCCGACAGTTAAGTGAAGTATTGTACGATGTTCCGGAAAATTGCCATATTAAGTGATTCTTCGGGAATCTTTTCTCCGTTCCGCCTCATTTGCTCTTTCAGAAGCGGCCAGTCATAAAGATTGGTAAATTCCATAGCCCGCTCAGGATGAGGCATCATACCCAGTACTTTGCCATCTGCGGAAGTGAGGCCGGCGATATCCTCAACAGAACCATTCGGATTGCAGGGATACTCGCCGCAGGCAGAGCTTAAATCATCCCGGCAGTATGTGAAAGCGATCTGCCGGTGTTTTTTGATCCTCTGGAGGGTCTCCGTGGAGCAGTAAAGGTTTCCTTCTCCGTGAGATACCGGGCAGAAGAGTTTGACAATCCCGTGCGTCCAAATTGTATCAGCACCAGGGCGAATCGTTACAAACCGGCATTCGAGCCGACCACTTCTGTTGGGCATAAGGGCGATTTCCCGTGAGTACGAGCGATCAAAGGCAGGGACAAGCCCGAGATTTGCGAGGATTTGAAAACCATTACATATACCTAGGACAAGATTGTCGCCATCTAAGAATTCCAGAAGATCATCCCAGAGATTGTTTCTCACCCGGTTTGCGTATGCATTGCCGGCACCGGTATCATCACCGTAGGAAAAACCGCCGGGAAAGATCAGAAGCCGGTAATCAGACAGATGATGGCGCCCTGCAATCAGATCGTTGATATGGATAATGTCGGCACCCATGCCGGCCCGAAGGAATGCTTCCCGTGTTTCCATTTCGGAGTTAATCCCGTACCCGCTCATGATAAGGGCTTTTTCCTGTATTTGAGGTCGTAATGGTGATTTTTGTATAGCCGGCATATCAGAACCCCCTGAAGGGCGCTTTATACGCCTCTTCCAGTTTTTTAATTTCCTGATCCACGAAGAGCTCCTGTCCAGTAATCCGAAGCTTGGTTCCTCCGGTTTTTCCGAGCAATATCGCGTCGGCACTGACCGTTTGTTCGAATGCCCGTTTATGGTCAGGTGCCACCGTAACAATGATCCGTCCAAGTGTCTCGGAGAAAAGGAATGCGTCCTGACGCATTCTGCCGGGGATGGTTATGTCCATACCAAGCTGGCCAGCAATTGCTACCTTTGCAAGCGCCACCCCCAATCCACCGTGATTGACCGGGTACGCCGATGCGACCAGTCCATGGGCGATAGCGTTAGAAAGCCGGGAGTACCGCGCCTTTGCCATTTCAGCATCCAGCCGCGGAACAGCAACGCCGGAAACGCCGAGTTGGGCATAATATTCAGATCCACCCAGTTCTTCCTCAGTCCCACCGAGCACATATACAAGATCCCCTGCTACCTTTGCATCGAGAGAGACCGCTTTTGCAGCATCTGCGTGAATACCAATGGAGGAAATAAGGAGTGTCGGGGGGACAGAGACTTTCACCCGGTTATTCTCGCCATCGTAACCGGAGAAATCATTGAACATACTATCCTTTCCGGAGATGAATGGCGTCCCGAATGCTTTGGCATAATGATAGCATCCTTTTGCCGCCTGTTTAAGCTGCCAGAGCCGTTCCGGCTCATCAGATGAGCACCAGCAGAAATTGTCAAGGAGTGCAATGGCATCAAGGGGGATACCAACGGCCACAAGCCCCCGGATCGCTGTATCGATGGCAGCCCCGGCCATACAATAGGGATCGATCTCAGAATACGCCGGGAAAAGTGCCTGTGAAAGCCCGACAGATTTTCTTGAGCCTGGTACCACTTTGGTAAGCGTAGCAATCGATTGAACCCTGCCCTTTCCTTGCACGGGACCCAGTACATGGCCCCCTTGCACGGTATGGTCATACTGGATCGAGATAAATTCAGTTGAGCAGATATTCCGCCGGCCAAGCATTGCAAGGAGAGTCTCATCGAGCCGAGTTGGGCATGGCGGAACAGGGTCGGGATTTGCTGTTTTTATTGGAGTTGTTATGAGATGTTTTCGGGGTAATCCGTCATGCAGGAAGGCAAGATCGATGTCCATGACAATTTTTCCGTGGTATTCCACAACGCACTTTCCTGTATCCGTGAAAGTCCCTATGACTGTTACCTCAACCCCACGGCGCGCAAGAAGATCGGTGAACGCTTCGAGATTTTCAGGAGGCACTGCAAGCGTCATTCGCTCTTGAGACTCAGAGATCCAGATTTCCCACGGTGCCATTCCGGGATACTTGAGGGGGACCCGGTCAAGTATTACATGACACCCATTACATTCCTTTGCCATCTCCGCAACAGAACAAGACAGACCGCCGGCGCCGTTATCGGTAATACTCCGGTAGAGGCCAAGATCCCGGGCCTCCTTAACGATCACGTCTGAAAACTTCTTCTGGGTGATGGGATCGCCAATCTGTACTGCAGTAACCGGGCTCTCCGGGTCAAGAGCCTCGGATGAGAATGTAGCACCATGTATACCATCTTTACCCACACGCCCGCCAACCATTATAATAAGGTCCCCGGGTTCTGCCTTTTTCTCAAAGAGGTTCCGGCCACTGTGCTGTCTTGGCATAACGCCGACGGTACCGGCAAAGACAAGGGGTTTTCCTGCATACCGGTTATCAAACCAGCAAAAACCCTGCGGTGTTGGGATTCCCGAACAGTTGCCCCCAACCCCGACGCCGCGCACAACACCATCAAATATCTGCCGGGGAGAAAGGATGGGATTGGAACGATCCCTGCCCCGGAAAAGTATTGGATCTGTTGCCGGGTCACCGATGCAGAACCCGTAGACATTGATACAGGGTTTTGCGCCAAGACCAAACCCGATTGTATCCCTGTTTACGCCAACGATACCAGTAAGCGCCCCGCCAAACGGATCGAGTGCGGATGGAGAGTTGTGGGTCTCGACCTTGTGGGTTACGAGATATTCATCATCAAAAACAATCGCGCCGGAATTATCAGTAAATACCGTAACGCAGATATCGCGCTCCCCCTTTTCGGCTCGGATCTCGTTTGTCGCTGCCTGAATATATGTCTTGTAGAGACCTTTAGGAACATCATCGTCCATGGCTGATGCAAATATCGTGTGTTTGCAGTGCTCGCTCCAAGTTTGAGCAAGAGATTCAAGCTCCACATCAGTAGGCTTTCTTCCTGCATTTTCAAAATAATCGCGAATCGCATGAAGCTGGGCAAGATCAAGCGCAAGCGGTCCCCGCCGCTGACCAGTCTGCGGATCCGGAATCCCTTCCTTACCAAGCCGGGCAAGATCCGGATCCGGGATAGCGAGATCAACTGTTCCTGCAGCCGGAACTTCGTGAAGCCTGACCTGAGGGACAACAGGGTCCATTCCTTTCTCCCCGTACTCCGTGCGCGTCTTGGAGCTCACTCTGTTGACCAGAGGATTCGCAAGTGTGGCTGCAAGTCGCACCAGCTCGTCAGGAGCAAGCCTGCCACGGACAAGATAAAGTGATGATGAAGAGACCATCTCCCTCTCCTCAAAGGGTATGCCAAGATAGTCTTCAATGGTCTGGCGGGCTGTAGCGCCTACATTGTCAGTCACACCAGGCAAAAACCCGACTTCGATGGCATAATCGAAAAGAGCCCGGGTTGCTTCGTCCACCACGAAGTCCTGCACTATAGGATTGGTGAGCCTCGCACTGATCTCGGCAAGTTCAGAAGCGCTCAGGTCCCTGCAAATAGTGGCAATCGTATAGACATCGACCAACTGCAGTGCCTCTATGGCAAAACCGAGTGACCGGATCCGGTCAGTGCGGATTTTTTCGCGGGGGTCTTTTATATAGTGAACTTCTATGCGGTGGACAAAAGAAGCCATAGGTACTCGTATGCCCTTAAAGGAGAAAAGACGTATCGTCCCGGTAAGAATTCACTCTGATATTCGAAACAAATCAGCATTAAATAAGAGCCCTATTTTTCCGGTCGTGTGACGGTCACCGGATCGATCATGGCATTGATAGCAAGATCAAACGGCACTGTTCCGGTCCAACCGGCCCTCACAAACATATCCTGAAAACAAACGCCAACGACCTTGGCCCCGCTGTGTCTGATAGTGAGATCCCGTACCTGCTCTTTAGTAACCGGCATCAGAGGCATTGCAAGCCCCCCCATGATGACCAGGACGCGGGCTTCAGTAACGGCCATCTGTTCACCGGATGCCTGCATACCGATATCCGGAACGTCATGGATTGCATGAGATTTAGTCTCGTCAAGCAGGGGTACGAACACCTGACGAAGATGGAGTCCCCGGATCGCGACGGCAAGCAATTCGACAAATGGTGTGCAGGTTCCCACACATCCATAGTAAACCACAAGGTCGCCTTCCTTGAGGGTGAGACTTTTTATGTATTCTTTGAACGGGCGAAGAATACCAGGGATACCACGAAGGGGCTCATGTTCATTCATACGTAACAAACCATCAGCACAAAAGGCTATTAAGAAATCTGAAAACAATTCCTGTCTTAACGGAAACGGTCGTCAGACCGGGTATGCTTCGCTTTATGCGCGACCGCCGATAGCCAGCCGCAGCGTTCTCCGGGATATGCATCGAATTCAGGTACATAGGGTTTAATGTCCAAGAGAGGCGTACCATCGACAACATCAACATCTTCGATTGAAAGTTTGCACTTGTCAATACCAGTAAGCCTTACGATCGAAAGACCGATAGCGTTAGGTCGTTTTGGCGATCGCGTCGCAAAGACTCCCCGGGGAATGGGATCAAGAAACGGGGTAACCGTAAGAGAGTATCCCGAACTACGGTGTAGAGCATACAAAAGGAAAATCCGGGAAAATCCGTCAAGATCAGAAAGTCCCTCGCAAAAATCGGGCACAAGATCTATTGTCCCTTGCACGCCTCTCGCCCCATTCGGTTGGATGGGCATGCCAGCGACGTCAGTGAAGGCGGAGTGAATCGTGCCAATAGGTTGGTATGAATAGAACGGATTTGATTCATCATGCATGAAGATTTATGATGCACGGAAAGGTAAAAATCCTAATACCGCCGGCCGGGAACTACTTTAGGTACAACGATCAACGATTTTAAGAGGGAAGTCGCCGCATGGGAAAAAAAGTATTCTTCCGGTCAGAAAACCTCGCTATCATTAACGAGGATATCTTTTCCACCCGTGCAATTCCATCACAGGAAATCGACCTTGTAATAACATCACCGCCCTACAATGTCGACATCAGGTACAATTCCCATAATGACGGGCTGACGTATGAAGATTATCGGAGATTCTCAAAGAGATGGATGAAGCGTTGTTACCGCTGGCTTCGAAAGGATGGCCGGTTTTGCCTCAACATACCTCTTGACAAAAATAAGGGGGGCCAGCAAAGCGTAGGTGCCGATCTTACCACTATCGCAAAAGAATGCGGGTTTTCCTATCACACAACCATTGTCTGGAACGAGGGCAATATATCGCGCAGAACTGCGTGGGGGTCATGGGCGAGCGCCTCTGCACCGTACGTTATCGCTCCAGTGGAACTGATCGTTGTATTGTATAAGGATTCGTGGAAAAAGACCAGTGGTTCGCGAAAATCCGATATCATGCCGGGTGAATTCAAGGATTGGACAAACGGCCTGTGGACATTCAACGGTGAACGCAAGACCCGTATCGGCCATCCCGCCCCTTTTCCGGTGGAACTGCCGTTGCGATGCATGAAATTATTCTCATTTGTCGGTGACATTGTTCTCGATCCTTTCATGGGTAGCGGCAGCACGCTTCTTGCCGCCTCACAGTGCAATCGCAAGTCAGTCGGCATCGAGATCGATTCCTACTACTGCGACCTTGCCATTCGCCGTATTCAAGAGGATTTAGCGAGGCGGAACGTAGATCACAAATGAAAGCCAATCCAAACACCGTGGTCGATTAAAATGTGCTAAGTACCTTGGTCCTTTCCTATTTCCCTGAATGTGCTATGGGCCGGAATGTAATCGAAACTTATAACCGATAAAATTCTTTATATACACATTGTAATGAAAAAAGAGACCAGTCAGACACCGTTTGATCAGAGGCTCTTTTTAATC
>CAYPEQ010000025.1:0-30290 GCA_964409915.1 uncultured Methanoregula sp.
TTATAAAAATGACCGGATCCCGGAAAGCAGCAGGGGTGAGAAGAATCTGAGAAGCGAGGGATTTTTCATGAGAACCCCGGCAATTTTTGCAGGCCGGTCCATATCCCCGTGCCGGACTATTTCTTTTACAATTGCCGGGTTGTTCATTGCCTGTATCATCTGGTCAACAGTCTCGACAGAAAGGTGTTGACGCATTAAAAAGAGCCGATACCCCAGAGCAAGTTCCAGCCCCATATCGGCCTGCCAGCGGCGCTCGTATTCCACAAGAGCAGTATCGGAAAAATCGTCCAGTTCGCAGCATGCCGCCGCCACAGCAGCTGCATGGCGGGCTGAACGGACACCCGTATACACGCCCCCACCCGATGTAGGTTTGGCAAACCCTGCTGCATCCCCTACAAAGAGTGTACGGAAACCGTAGGTCCGGGGCATAACCCCAAGCGGAATCGTTCCTGTTACAAAATGCAGGTCTGAGTGAAGACCGATTCTTTTTACAAATGCTAAAAAACGATCCCGGACATTCGTTGTCCCGCAGAGCCCTACTCTTGCCCGGTCGTTCCCGGTGGGGATAACCCAGCCAAAGAATTCCGGTGAGGCATCAGGGTATAGCTCAACAAGGCCTGGGTCGCTTTTGCACATACCCTCTGCCTGGATGCCGGCAAGATAGACGGGCGACCGCACCATGCCGTAGCTTCGGGCAATGGTGCTCCGGGGCCCGTCCGCCGCAATCAGGATCCTGAACGGGATCTCGCGATGTCCATCTATCCCGCGGGTAATAACCTTGTTATTTTTCACACTACAGACCGAGGTCTTAAGCATAAACTCTGCTCCTGCATCCGCTGCCGCCATCGCCATTTCCCGGTCAAGCATTGCCCTGTCTACAACACAGGCTTTGGGGATTTTTGCATCAATAACGAGAGGATCTCCTGCAGACGGTACAATATGGGCCCCGGTAACAACATTCAGGATAGAATTCCGGGATACTGCACATTCTTCGAACGCGGCAAGAGACAACAAACCGGCACATTGAACCGGGTAACCAATACTTCCCTGTTCTTCAATGCAAAGAACCGAAAGTCCTCGTCTGGCGCATTCACATGCTGCTGAGCTGCCGGCCGGCCCGGCACCGGCAACAACGACATCATAGGCCGGGGGCATAAAAAGAACACTCAAAAGTTATTTGGATTCTTTCCCATCAGTCTGATCGGCAGAATTTATCTGGATCTGGCAGGTCCTTATAATAAAGGTCCGGGGTGTTACCGGAAGAATTTCCCCTTCTTTTATCGAGAGACCCATGAGGATTGCAAAAAGCCCCAGCACAAGAGAGATCGTCCCAACTACCGTCATGATAAAAAAAGATCGCATGGCGGGCACATAGGTAATGAAAACAAGAAACAGGACCACGCTGCTTGCAATAGCTGCAATAACCATCAGATATTTTGAATGTGGCCTCGTCAGGGCATACATTATTCCGGTATAGCCTGCATAGAGTGCAAGGAGAGCGACAACAAGGACAAAAATCAAAGACACTGTTTCGGGAAACAGCATCTCGACAATACCAATAACAAGAAGAGCTGCAGAACAGAGGAACCAGAAAATGGATTCATCCGCATGAGCGGTTATGGCTATTATGATGCAGAGAATGAACGCACCAATAAGGAGGATCCAGAATACGCCGGTAAAGAACGCAAGAACCTGCGCCGGCACAACAAGCGCGAGACCACCAAAGATTACGCCTGTCAATCCTTTGAGGAGATGAGACAGTTTAGCATCCATAGGAATACGTCAATGTGATCGCGTTAATAGTTTCTTATACTAAAGCTATAACTGGTCTGGATCCCGTCAATACTGATGGGATAGTTCCGGAAAAATAGAGAGAAATTTGGATGCTTAAATACGTCCGAATCCGAAAAAGTCGATTCCCAGTAGTTTTTCTATTACATAGAGAATCGCAAAGAAGAACACAGCGTACAGGATAAAACTGACCACAAAATTTTCCCAGCCGGTTACTCCGGAATTGTCCATAATCATGTTTGAAAGTGCATTTGCGATGACTATTGCACAAAGGATTCCTAAGAAAAAGATTACCCATTTTTTAACTTCGGCAAAATCCATACTGAATATTAGCCTTTCTCCTATTAAAACTCTCAAAACGGAAACGGGAAATTTTTTTTACGCCTCCTTACAACTATGATCCTGGTGAGTAAATGCTCTTTTTCGAAAGTGTATGCTAGGAAAGTATTTGACCATCCCCTTCCAATCTCACAGACGGTGTATTAAGAAAGGAATTATCCTATGCCAAAATCCAATAGCCGCCAACTGTTACGTGAAATCCTTGCTGAGATGATCCGTATTTCCCAGCTAACCTCATGTCGTCAGTATGAGGATTTTTACCGCGATGAAAAAGATTATGCAAGCCTTGCCGGCAGCCTGAAAATAATTAGTGAACGGGTGCGTCACGTCCCGACCATTATTCGCGTAAAATATGCGCTTATACCATGGAATGAACTTTCGGAACTGGAAGAGAAGATTACCGGGACAGACCCGGTTAACCGGCCCAAACTTCTCTGGAAAATCGCCACCGAGACACTGCCGCGAATCCGGCCAGTACTCGAAAACCTGGAAAAGGAAATGGAAGTATAAGACCTCACGGGAATTTTTTGCCACCAGGTACGTTCTTCATTTATTTCTCGTCGTGATTTCCATTTAGCCCGGCGAAGACTTATTGCATATTATCGCCTTTTATACTGATATGGATGATGAAGATACGGGCACGCTGACCGAATTGGAGGATGAAACCCTGCCGGAGCCAGCCCCCTATCTGCCCGCCCCTCCTATGAGCCCATGGTTTTGGGTAGCATTTGGTCTTATCGGCATACTCATCATTCTTATCATCTATGGCCAGGTCCAGGGTATCACTCATGCGGTTACCGTCAACCTGACCGGAACAAGCTGGACGCTTGTGTCTTCTGCCTCGCCACAAGGGGTAATGCTACCGATAGCGACAATGGCGAATCTCTCTTTTGGCGCTGAAAATAAGACTGCTTTTGGCTGGTATGACAGCTGTAACCAATATTCATACACCTATTCCCTGAACAATACCGCACTTATTTTTTCAAACGGGCCAACAACGCCTAGTTCCTGCTCGCAGTTCAATGATGCGGCTGCAGAATCATCATATCTGCAGGATCTTGAGAATACGACCACAGAGCGGTTCCGGAACGGGCATCTTACGTTTTATGATGCAGAAAATAAACCGCTTCTCACTTTTGACCAGTCTGGCATCTGAACCTTTTTTCCTTCAACAATTTTCTTTTGACAATCCAATATCAGAACGCAAACGAGAACTTCAATTATATACGAACCTTAAAAAATAGCCGGTGCAAGAAGTAATACTCGGAAGTGGAACGGGAATTATGGAAGCAAAGAGCGAACGAAAGGACGGCGTACTTATCTTTTTTATCGATGGAAGGCTGGATGCATTTGGTGCCCAGCAGCTGGATGAGTGGATAAAAGGGACACTCCAAGATGACGATAAAGAACTTGTCATTGATTTATCCGGATCAACGTATCTCTCAAGCGGCGGGCTGCGCACGTTTAGTATGCTGAAAAAAGAAATGAAACGCCGGAACGGACGGTTTGCTCTTGCAAGTGTGGGAGAGTACCCTAAAAAAGTGCTCGATATGGCCGGGTTCTCCACGATTTTAGAGATCTTTCCGACAACTGACGCTGCAGTAGAAGATATGAGGAAAAAGCGAAAAAACCCGACACTCTTTAACGAGATCTTTTACAAGAAGATCGAAGAAGGAGGGGTTTCGCTTACTATCGAACCAGGCTGGATGACCAGTCCGCCTACGCTCCGGGTCACCGGTGATCTTTCAAAGGTCCTTCATGCCCGGCTTACCGAAGCAGACATCAGGGAAAATCAGTTTTCTGAGATTATATACTCGCTTGGCCTTGGTGCACTTGGTGCCACTAAAAAAGAGGCCATACCACTCCTCGGCGAGATGATCACACTGTACGGCTCAATGGTCTGGTTACCAACTGACGGGAACAATACCCCGGACTTTCTTACACCACTCGATACCAAAGGAGATGTCCCGGTATACACAGGATATAATGTAACCCTGGACGGCCCGTTCAACGAGTACCTTACCCTTGATACTGAGGACCCAAAAGGAATCAGCCTGGGAAACATATACAAAACGATCTTTTCCGGTGCTAGGAACCGGGTTAAAATCTACAAAGGAGTTGTTGCGGTCACTATCTGGGGCGTGCTTGCCGGCCTTGCAAGTTCCGGTATCAAACAGTCCCCGGTTTCCGGAACGTCACTTCCCGCCAATGCAACGATTATGGACCCGGCATACTCTTCGCAGTGGATGGCTTCAGATACCAGCATGTCCTACCAGGGAGACACCCTAGTCAGTTTTGGTTTTGGCATTGACTACGAAGATGATATAATGGGCTTCCAACAGGAGGATCTCGATTCCCTGTTCTACGCTAACTCCGCAAACAAAACCTCATCAAAGATGATGTACCTTCATAACCATGGAGTAATCTTCAGCGGCGTCCCCTACAATGCCTCGCTTGATTTAAACACCCAAGTAAAAAAGATCGTCAACGAAGCCACCTTTGTGGATATGCGCCACCTCCTTGACAGCACCCGGCTTCGCCGGGCAAAGATTGGTGTTTCTTATATCCAGAAGATTGTCCGGGAACCCTGATGGATCAGGAGAAAGTATCTTTTTGCTTTTTTTTCGTCAGGAGCAGGATATTCTTTCCGTCTTCATACCGGTACGTGACGGTATCGATTACCTGACGAACAAGGTAGATGCCAAGGCCCCCGGTTTTACGTTCCGCAAGTGAGGAGGTAACATCGGGACTGGGCACAGATAAAGGGTTAAACGGGGGAGCCCGGTCGGTTATCTCCACGGTCAGGCCATCAGGGGCTGCTGTACTATGGATGCTGATGGAACCAGGGTTCCCGCAAAAACCATGCCGGATGGTGTTGGCAATGATCTCTTCAACAGCGAGCTGGACGTCAAGAACTGCCGGATCAGAAAAACCGGCTCCTTTCATGAACTGCTCGATCTCACGTGCCACAGCCGGAACCGCATCGAACCGGGCAGGAATATCCATATCTGCAGTAACTATCAGGATCACACCTCCCCATTGTGCTCATATTCCCGATACCCTGCTGCTCCGGCTGCTGGCACAAGCTATCCCTGATTATGATATACAGACACGTACCATAAAAAGACGGCTTAACAATGACTGACCGTTACAAAAAAAAGAGAAAGATTATCTCTGCACAGGAATGATAGCTGTAGAAGACGCGAAAAATAGCGCCCGTCTGGGAGGAATGACTCTTGGATATAACCACCACAACTCATGATACCGCTGCCATCCTGACAGTGAAAGGTCGTGTGGATGCGTTAACTGCCGGTGACCTTGAAGGTGCCATTAACGCCATTATTAATAGGGGAGACCGGCGTATTATCCTTGATTTTTCCGGTCTTGCCTATATCTCAAGCGGCGGTCTTAGGATTCTTCTCGCAACCGCAAAAAAACTCCAGAATGATGGTGACCGGTTTATACTCTGTGGCCTCTCCTTCGAAGTACAAAAGGTCATGAACCTTGCCGGTTTCACGGCCATCTTCTCCATTTATGCCACAGCATCCGATGCTATAAATGCAGTAAAAGAACCGGCCAAATCCTGATCCTGATGAGGGTCCCGTTAAAATCTTTAAGTTGCTTTTCCGGCTTTTCCTACCGTTGCGAGATAGATCAGGAACTGGTTGATACCATCGATCCCGAGTAGCGACGCCATGACATCGTCATCGAACGCAGCAATAGCACAGACACCGCAACCGACAGTCTCAGCTGCCAGGTACAGGTTCTGGCAGACATGGCCGGCATCGAGATGGAGGTCCCGGTAGCCGCGTTCACCATACCGCCATGTCATCCGGTAGGGGACCGCCGTCCAGAGAAATGCAACACCGCATCGCATGATGAAATCCTGATCAAAACAGGCATGAGCAATGTCGATATGAATGGAAGGATCGATAGAAATGCGC
This sequence comes from uncultured Methanoregula sp., assembly GCA_964409915.1. Classification (GTDB taxonomy): domain Archaea; phylum Halobacteriota; class Methanomicrobia; order Methanomicrobiales; family Methanospirillaceae; genus Methanoregula. Next base: position 6,075 of record CAYPEQ010000025.1, read on the forward strand.
TGGAGACTATGGGAAATGGCAAGGAACCGGTACAGTCCCGGTTCCAGTCCATCGACATCGTTTACCAGAAGATAAGTCTCAAACGCATGGCGCGCCCCTGCCGAAGGAACGGTCCGGAACGTAGCCTGAGTGCCATGCACTTTTTTGATGCCTTGTGTGCACCAGAGAAGAAAGGAAAGTTCCTCAAGGGAAAGCGGTGTCTTTTCGTAGACCCTTACGCTGTGCCGCCGTTCAATAGCTATACGGAGGTCTGTTGGCGGAATCACAAGACCGGATGGTTTGGGGAGATTGATGACCGGAGCCCCGGGAACTTTCGGCAGTTCGAGCGGCGGTTGGGAAAGACCGTTTTCCTGGTCTGAACGGACAAGGAAACGATATTTCGTCCGCTCCATGAATTCCTGCCCTGTACCGGGAAATGAATGTTCTGCCATACGATAACGATCTAAAGCCACCCCCACATAGTCCTTGTGCCTGAGGTATAGCTCAGGGTAATTGCCTCGATGTAACTGCTTTGAGGGGAATGGATATCAGCCGCAAAAGAAAAACAGTATTTTTACAAGAAGGATACCAGATGCCGGGAAATTACGCACACCATGCCGAACGGAAACCACCGCTCATTGAATTCGAGAATGTCACCATAGTCCGTGACGGGTGCCGAGCGCTCAATGCGGTCACGCTCTCCCTACAGGAAGGGGAAAACGTTGCCATCCTCGGACCTAACGGTGCCGGAAAATCCTCATTCGTAAAAGCCATTTCCCGTGAATATTACCCGGTGATATCAGAGGATACCGTAACATTCCGGTTCCGGGGAAATGACGTCTGGGACGTTTTTGAACTACGGTCGTTTATTGGCATTGTCTCAAACGATCTCCAGTACACCTTCACGCGCACTATTACCGGCCATGAAGTAGTACTTTCCGGGTTTTTCTCCAGTATCGGACTCTTTAACCGGGATATCACCTTGGCCATGGAAGAAAAGGCCGAAGAGATTGAACAACTTCTCGGGATAAGAAAACTCAGCAGCCGTCCTATGACCTCTCTGTCTTCTGGTGAAGCCCGGCGATTCCTGATAGGCCGGGCGCTCGTTCCCGGCCCGGCTACACTGCTCCTTGATGAACCAACCAGCAGCCTTGACCTTTCCGCCCTTCATACCTTTCGCAATACCCTCAGGAAAATAGCACAGGCCGGGACCAGCATTGTACTGGTAACACATAACCTTCATGATATTATCCCGGAGATTACCCGGGTCATCCTGATGAAAGATGGGAAAATTGTTGGGGATGGTGAAAAAACGGCCATGCTCACTAATGAGCAGATAGGCAGTCTTTTCTCGGTACCGGTTTCTGTCCGGGAAGAGCACGGCTGGTATTATGCAACCGGGTTTTAATTTGCCTGACTCAAACGGTGAAATCTGCATTTTTTTATGGTCTTGTTTTACCAGGTAGTTTTGCGGAAGAGAAGCATTCTTTATTTTCAATCAATGAACAGTTAATTATACAAAGACCAGGGTAACCAGGAGACTACACATTCAATTTCTGCCCCGGCCGTGAGGTATACCATGGAAAAGATCCAGCTGCACAACCAGGCACCAGCAGCGCCGCTTCCCATTGTTGTTGCCGGCGCTCTTGTTGAGGGAAAAGAAAATTACCTGACCATCGGCGCATATGGCATAATGTCCATCCAGCCACCAGTGGTCTATATTTCATCCATGAAAAGCCATTATACCAACGCCGGGATAAAAAAGACCGGTTATTTCAGTATCAATGTGCCTTCCGCACACAGGGTAAAAGAGACGGATTACTGCGGACTCGTATCAGGACGCGACACGGATAAATCCGCTATCTTCACCTCATTCTATGGCGAGGAAAAACATGCCCCCATGATCCGCGAATGCCCGGTAAACGCATTGTGCAAACTCGTAAAAACCGTAAAACTTCCCAACAATGACGTTTTCATCGGTGATGTCATCGAATATTATGTTGATAAATCATGCATTGCAAAGGATATTCCCGATCCCAAAAAGACAGCGCCGCTGGTCCTGTACGGCCGTTCGTACCGGAACCTGGGCCGGGTTGCTGGTACGGCCTTTGCTGCCGGAAAGGCGCTCATGAAAAAAGAATAACTTTTTTTTACACCGTATTACTCTGATAAGTTTCTTCAAACACTGCAGATTAACAATGGTTCCTCGTTTGTATCGATGTTTTAAGAACACGAAAAAAAGGGAGACTGTTGTTTATGCTGCTACCGCCGGGGATATTTTCTTTACCTGGAACGAGGCAACGATGGCGACAATTCCGACAACAATAGCTAAAACGCCGGCGACAAAGGGCAGGAGCGCCGCAGAGAATAACGGGAACACAAGAAGCAGGAGACCGAAAATAATGCTGATAAGGCCGATAATACCGTTCCCGGCATCTTTGCGCGTAAATGCGTGGAATAGGTGAACGAAACCGGTGAAACACGCCCAGAACCCGATAAAGATGATTAAGAATGCGAGGAGGAAGATCGTAGAGTACAGCGGATAACAGAGAATGATGATACCTGCAATGAGGTTGAGTACTGCAAGAAATATCTTCCAGCCCATATCCGTCCGATCGATGGCAAGACTGATCAGCGAGAAGATACCACTGACAAGCCAGTAAGCACCAAGGAAGGTAACAAAAACAAGCGTCGTAATGCCCGGAGAAGCCAGGAACATAACACCGATAATAAAGGCAAGGATCCCCCAGAGGAGGATAACCCACCAGGGAAAGAGTCCGGTAGCACTAAACCAGCACATCTGCACGTCTGCAGAGGGTTGCGAAGAAGCAGTTGTTTCAGTCATAGTAATATACCTCAGTTTTTATACGTGAATTCTGCTACTGGTGTATTTGAACCTTGCTTTTTAAGGTTCTGGCGATGTGAAAGGAAATTACTAACGACAGTAATGGTCGCTGAATCAAACAAAATCTGCTTCCTGCACAATTTTTTTATAGATTACATCAATAGTGATGTATGCATCTGGTTCCTCCGATCGATCCAACTGATCGCGACAAAATCATCGCTACTACGGAACCTAATTCTCTGGAAAGAAAGGCACGATTGTTGCTGCTGGAATCCGGCATTTCCCGACGATTCAGGGGATTTCCTTACGTCTTCTGGCTGTCGGATGATCACGAGAATTCTAAAAAGTAACTGTTAAATTAATTTTTCCCGTGACGCATTCCTGATGAGTTATCCCGATTCCGGCATGTCAAGTATTGTCCGTATCTTTTGCTGCGTTTCCTTTGGTGTTCCGGTCGTGTTAAGCAGGTAACAGTCAGTCCGTTCGACGAGATCCCGGATATACTCGTTCCGGAGCGTGGTTTTACGTGTGTCCCTCACCAGAAGATGGGGATTAAAGTATCCGTTCGCCGCAAATAGAGCACAGGCATCCTCTTTTCCCAGCTCGCGCAGGCTTCGAGCATCTGCCGGGTCCCGGTGCAGGATAACAAGCGTGGTAAGGGTAGTAAGAGGTAAAAGCCGGCCTTTACCTACCACCCACCGGATATCAGCAACTGCCCTTCCTTCTGCATCATATTCGTTCGCGGCAACAAGACCGTCAAACTCTTTCCAGATTGCAGAGAGGTCCTGCCTGATATAGAAGTTCCGTTCCGAGCCGTAGGCAAGAATCTCGGGGCCGAAGATCCGGGTAAAGAACCAGTCATCAGAGATAATCCGGGCACAGGGGTCCCGGAGAAGGCCATATGTCTGCGTGGTCTTTCCCGCACCAGAGACTCCCACCATACCGAGGCCTTTTCCTCCGATATCCACGCAGGCTCCATGGATCGAGCTTATGCCATGCTCGTCCTCGAGGATGTCACCGCACAGACCAAGTGCGATGGATTTGATCCAGCCGTAATAGGTAAAGTTGAAGAGAAACGCTGTTTTTGAGTACGGGTCGAACTGCACAGTATTTTCCTCGCACGAAGGATCAGAAAACACGTACAGCCTTCCGTGGGACCGGATGTTCTGGGACATCGGGCAGAAGTTTTCCTGCCATGTCTCAAGCAGGGTCCGGTCATCTGACATCAGTTTGATGCAACAGCCGAAGATCTCGGATTTAATCTCGTATTTTATCCGGGACGAACAACGTACGGCAAGTTGTTCTTTTTCTTCCGGGGAGATCAGGATAACAGTATAGGGCATAGGACAGCCTCGTGTATGATATTTCCCACTTGATAATCCGGTGTGCCGGCATAGGATGCTTTCGGTCAGATAAATGTCAGCGGGACCAATAATGGACAACATGAAGGAAACATTTTCCTCATAGGAGGGAGGAACGAATGTTGCCTTACAATCCTCTTAAAGGTTGAATTACCCGTTCGTCGTCTTCCCGCATGTTATTCACCCGGTCCGATACCGGATTATGCTCTATCAGTTCCGTTGGATACGGTGCAAGTATCCGTTGCATCTCCTCTGCAGTGAGCGGGTAGTGGGATATCCAGCGGATCTCGTCCTCCTGCCGGAGGATCGCAGGCATCCGGCGATGGATGGGGGCAACGGTACTGTTTGCTGGCGTCGTAATGATTGTATAGGTCGCAAGCGTCGTACCCGCCGGATTGTGCCAGACATCGTAGAGCCCGGCAAAAGCAAAAACAGGATCATTTTTTACGTAAAAATAGAACGGAATCTTCTGTCCCCATTCCTGTTTCCACTCAAAGAACCCGCTTGCAGGAACAAGGCAGCGTTTCGTTCGTAAAAGGTCACGAAATATGGGTTTTTCTTTGAAGTTCTCTGCCCGGGCATTGATGAGCCGGTGTATGGCTGTTATATCCCGCGCCCAGTTTGGCACAAGACCCCACTGCATCATGACATTTTCCGCCCTTTCGTGTGCTACAATGACCGGGTTCGTGCTGCCGGGGGCAATATTAAAGTGCGACCGAAAACATCGATGCAGAGGAGCGAATACCGGCCGCACATAAGATTCACTCTGCCATACGGTATCTTTAATTTTTGTACTGGATGGAAATCCCGGGAAAAATGAGATAGTTATAATATAACGGAAGTTACTCCAGTATGTGGCTGCCGTCACAGAACGGTTTATTTCCGGACTTCCCGCACCGGCAAAGGGTGAGACGGTTCCTGATCGTATATGGTCTGCCATCAGCGGAAATGACCGGGATTCCCCCTCTGACCCAGATGGGCCCATGCTCTCCCCGGGGCGGGTACTCGATAAGAGCTATTGATTTTTCCAGTTCCGGCTCGATTACTTTTCCCGTCCTCTTATCCTGGATAACAAGCCTGCCCGACGGGCAGTTGCATGCTTCTTCAATTGCGGTGGATTTCGCTTCCGGAATATCCGAGGCTTTGGTAAGGTTCCATATCCCGCCGGCCCGCATGCAGAACCGGGCATGGACGCAGAGATTCTCATAATCAGCCAGTTCAAGTTCCGGGCCGGAAATGATCTGAGGATGCCGAAGATACGATTCGTTCCCAGCGGTTTCAGTACTGTTAAAATAAATCTTTGTATGCGTCCCATCACAGAACGGTTTATTCTTGGAGTGACCGCACCGGCAGAGTGCATAGGTTTCCTCAACAGGAAATTGTTTTACGTTACGCCAGGTCCGGCAATTACCCTCATCATCATTACAGATTTCAGCCTGGATGAGGGGAACTCCACCGGTCACCAGATACGGACCATCTTTTGTGACCGTGATCTTCTTCGCATCGCTCTTTAGATCCTGATGTCTTTTTGTCTGGTCCGTCATTGTGTATGTTCACCACACAAATTTACATTTGAATAAGCACGTCGCTGCCATCAACATTTACTTCGTAAACCTGCTGATCGTACGTTTTGATGAGGCGCTGTTCCTCGGCAATACCCTCAAACATCTGCGCCACCGCTTTTTTCACCTTTTCGGGACAGCCGGTAAACATTTCCTTGAGTCCACCAAGTTCCAGCACCGGCCCGGACATCAGTTTCCCTGTGGTCACGTCAAACTGTGAAGAATGCATAGGGCAGGTCGCGATGGCATCCATAAGAGATCCCCGGGAGAGCCGGGCATTCTCGTGACCGCACCGGTCATCCATCGCATAGAATTTCCCGTTGACATTGGCAATGCAGAGCTCTTTTCCTCCGGCCTCTACGTGTTTCATGGTTCCAACGGGAATCTCACTGACCTTGGCAACTTTGAAAAAACTCATTTACTCAACTCCCCTTTAGACCCGACTCTCACATCAGGCCAATCTGCTGCATCAGGGAGATCTTGTCATAGAAGAGTTTCTCTTCAACTATCTCCTGATTCTTCCAATGGGCGACCGTGCAGAACTCTACCTTGAACTTCTTCCAATTAGGTTCTATTACTTTTCCGTCAGGTGTTGTCATGGGCCCTTTGAACGTTCCTGTGAATTCGGCGATCGAGCAGGTCCAGTCTCCCTGTCCGAACAGAACCTTGTAGGGACGGTTTCCGACTTTGTTGTCCGGGAATATTTTGAAGAATGCGATGGCTTCTTCTTTGTGGGATGGCCGGCTGTGAGTTGGTTTTTCCTGTCCTGGCCAGAATACATCAACATCTTTTGCATGGCGTTTCTCGAATGTTGCCCAGTCCTGTGCATTCCAGGCATCGTCCAGCGTCTGCATAAGGCGCAAATTCTCTTCAATAGTGGACATCTTATTTCTCCTTTGTTTACAATCGTGGATTGCTCTTCCGGAGGATAAGGGTTCTGTTGAGTACCAACAGAAAAAATTAAATAAAAAATACTCCTGACGAAAACGACACTAAACAAAAAAATGGAGTTATTTCAGTGCTTAAACTGGATATCAAAGTATATGCTTTTCCCTGACGCTTTAAGGGGAATCCCATAGGCAACACTGCAACCCTTCAGGTACCCGGCTTTAAGGGCAACAAATCCCGCTGTATACATAATCCGGTTGTCGACATTGTGGATGGACGCCGTTTTCACCGCTGAACCAACGGCAATACCAAGGTCTGAAATCTTGAGCACACAGTTAGGTCCGGCATAGGCAGAGTCCTTGTTTTTCCTGCTCTTCTGTGCCTTTACCATGTCTGCACAGGTTGCATGACCGCATCCGCCGCAGTTGATACCGAGAGTTTTTTGGCCTTCAATTCCGATAAGGACCGTGGCGTCGCTTGCTTTTACCTGTTCGCCGTTGATCCGGAGAAAATCCATGCCGGTCTCTTTTGCAGTTGTGATCATCTTGTTCCCAAGCGCTGTCTGTTCCTTTCCGGAAAGGACCTCGATTTTTATCGAGTCAAGGCCACAGGCTTTGGGTGCGGTTCTCGCGGCAAGTGTCATGAGACCGGCAACAGTTTTTACAGCATCCGATTCAGTTGTCATAACGGGAAATTAACTCCATAAGGTAATAAACTATAAGGGTATTTTGGCTCTTATCCCGTGGAGAGTACCGGAATGGTTCTCATATTGAGGTTATGATACGGGATATCAGGGTTTGACCGGGCAATGCCGGGCACATTCCTTTGCCGCTCATAGTTTCTCAGAAGATCGTAAACCCTGACGGGGAATGACCGTTGCCGGGGGGTTACAACTGCTACCAGGAGAGGCTCCGTTGACGGTGCGGTTTCCTGTGAGCGCTGCCGGGTAATTTCTTCAAGGATCTTCTTGAGCACGAGGAGCTCGTTAAGCGTAACGGGATATTCCGTGTCATCTATTACTATTTCGATCTGCTGAACAACTTCATTTATCCGGGTCATGATATGCCTCTTCTCCATTCTGAGCTGGATTTTACACAACAGATGTCAGCAGGGAATTATATATAATAGAAAAATTGACCCGGTTGGTTTGTTCAATAGGGGGGTATTGTGTTTGAACCTACGGGTTACACGTTTACCCCGCGGACATCATAACAATCCGGACCGCGATGTATGAACGGATGAATCTACAGAAAATCTTAAAAAAAACACAATGGTATAATCCCGGTGTGACGTAACCTATAAGCAGGATCAGGGGAAATTTATGCAAACTCTTATCTTCAAGATGCCAGAAACCCTGTAAGACCATTTTCGGCACAATGAGATACCACACCGGGAGCGCGACAAAAACGTCTGCACCATCACCAAGAACACAACCGGAGCCTGCCGGAGAAGATGCCACCCTACTGACGCTTTATGCGCTCGCCGGTGAGGAGTGCGGAGAGCTCATTACGCTTCATCCACGTCTCTTCCGCATCATCCGTCAGCATCTTTTAACGCTTGGACATACCGCTTTCGCCCACCCGACTTCACAGGACGTTGAAGTCCGGGAGCTCTCGACCCATGAAATGTGCCGTGCCGAAGAGGAGCTCTGGATCCACGATAAACTGCAGAAAGCAGATATCGAAACTGACCGGTTGTTCGCTGCGTTTTCCGGGACGCAGCTCGTTGGTGTAGCCCGCTGTTCCCGGCAGCCGGACGGTTACGAAGTTGACAGCGTTTATGTTCTTGAAGAATACCGGCACCAGGGATTTGCCCGGCTTGTTATGAAACGGCTGATCGAAGAATGCGGCAGGCACGAGACGCTCTACCTAAATGCAAAGCCGGAACTGGTAGAATTCTACCGTGAGATGGGATTTGTCCCGGTCCAGACCCCCGAGATTCCAGATACATTCCATCATGAGCCCGATGTCTCAAGTCTTGGGGAAAACGGCACCTGTTCAATGAAACGTAACCCTTCTCCTAGATCATAAGTAGGGGTGACATAACAGCATGGTGCACGAATGAGATCACACATCAGATCAGCGTGTTTGGCAGATAAATCGGCGCTGTACGGATCCATGATCGGAGAGATGACCGTATGATCGGCCTTTTCTTCGGTATCGTAATCCTCATCTTCCTTGCCGGTATTACAATTGTTCTCCTTGGAGCGGGACGGGACAGCACTATTCCCCGCACCCTCTCGCTTGCGTGCACTGCCGGAGCTTCGGCATTGCTCGCCCTGTTTGCACTTTTCATTCTCATAACCAATACTTCTGTCACCTTTACCGCCTTGCAGCCATTCCCGGGCATCCAGGTTGCTTTCTTTATCGACCGGCTTGCCGCGTTCTTCCTGTTTCTTATAGGTGTAGTTACTGCGTGTGTTGCCGTCTACAGTACCGGATACATTGAGCATATGGAGGGCGGAACCCGGCGAAACCTTTTGTGCGGCGGTATCGGTCTCTTCGTGCTCGCGATGATCCTTATCGTAGCCTCAGCAAACACGATTTCCTTTCTCCTGTTCTGGGAGCTCATGGCAGCGGTCTCCTTTATTCTCGTGATGTACGAGTATACGCAGGCAGAGACCAGAAAAGCCGGGATCTTTTATTTTGTGATGACCCAGCTCTCCACCCTCTTTGTGATGCTCGGAGTGATTGCACTCTTTGTCGCATCCGGTTCCTTTGCGATCGCCCGGATAACCGTTTCGCCCGCATCGATGCCCCTGGTCACTGCCGGGTTTCTTTCGCTCTTCATCGGGTTTTCCATAAAGGCCGGCATCATTCCGTTCCATAAATGGCTCCCGTACGCCCACCCGGCAAGCCCGTCACCGGTTTCAGCGCTTATGTCGGGCGTCATGCTCAAGGTAGCCGTCTACGGTCTTCTCCGGTTCATCATTACCGTTTTTTCACCAGATCTCTGGTGGGGGATCCTGATTCTTGCCGCTGGCATAACATCGGCAGTACTAGGTGTTATCTACGCGATCAAGGAAGACGACATCAAAGGACTTCTCGCATACTCAAGTATAGAAAATATCGGCATCATCTTTGTCGGTATCGGCCTCTACGTGATCTTTTCCTGTTCAGGACTTGCCCTGCTTGCCACATTAAGCCTGCTTGCAGCACTTTTCCACTCCCTTAACCATGCGTTATTTAAGAGCCTCCTTTTCCTTACGGCCGGGTCTGTTGTGCATGCCACCCATACCCGCGACATCGAAAAAATGGGCGGCCTCGCCGGAAAAATGCCTGTGACCTCTGCCCTCTTTTTTACCGGTGCTGCCGCCATTGCGGCCTTACCGCCACTTAACGGTTTTGCAAGCGAATTGTTGGTTTACACGGCGTTCTTTGAATCCGTCGCTGTCGTCAATCCTCTCATAAAAGTCCTCCTGTTTATCTGCCTTGCCCTCTTTGCCCTGACAAGCGCTCTTTCGGCGGCCTGCTTTGTGAAAGCCTTTGGCTCCATTTTCCTTGCCCGGCCACGGTCAGTCGAAGCTGAACAGGCTACTGAAGTAGGTCCGGCAATGCTTATCGGTCCTGCAATCCTTGCTGCATCCTGTATCGGCCTTGGGGTCTTCTCGTACCAGATTTTTACTGCTTTTGGTTATGCACTTCCGATCCCCGACCTGCTTTTAGTTAGCGTCCTGCTCATTTTCATGGGAATACTTACATATGGTATCCTGTATTTTACCGCCTCCCGGGAATGCAGGATCAGCGAAACCTGGGGGTGCGGTGCACGATCTCTTTCCTCAGCGACAGAATATACCGGCCATGGTTTTTCGGAACCAATTGTTACAATATTCTCAATTATGTACCGGACAAAAAAGACCAGCACCAAAACCTATTACGATGACCATAACATCATCTTCGCTTCAGGAACAGCTGAGATCCGGCTGGTAAAATTCTTCGAGGAATACCTGTACATGCCCCTTGCCCGGGGAGCTACACGAGTAGCCGGCATAATCGCCCGCATGCAGAACGGATGCCTTGACACCTATATCCTCTATGTTTTCGTCGCTGTGGTGGTCGTCATTATCTTTTTAGGGGTGCTCGCATGACCGTGGATTTCCTTATCTATGGTATTATCAATACGATCTGTGTCGTTCTCGTTGCCCCGCTGTTTGTGAGTCTGGTCAAGAAGATCAAGGCATGGACACAGGGTCGGCAGGGTCCCTCAATCTTCCAGACGTATTACACGTTCCTGAAACTGTTCAAAAAGGAAGTAATCTATTCCCCCAATGCGTCTTGGATCACCCGGGCAACACCATGGGTCTGTATCGCCGCCATCCTGACCGCTTCACTCTTTGTCCCTCTGGTCTACGTGACCGCACCGGCAGGGGGTATCGGTAATATCATTCTCTTCCTGTACCTCCTGGTGCTTGCACGGTTCTTTATGGCACTCTGTGGTCTCGATGCAGGCAGTGCTTTTGGCGGCATGGGCAGCTCCCGGGAGATGAGTATTGCAGCGGTCATCGAACCCACCACTATCATCGTCTTTGCCGCACTTGCCTTTGTCTTTAAATCCCTCAACATTATCGACATGGCAGCGATGGCAGCAACGACCGGTACCCCGGTTACGCCAACATTGATTTTACTGGGCATTTCCCTTTTCATCATCCTGATCGTCGAGACCGCACGCATCCCGGTCGATAACCCGGAGACTCACCTAGAACTGACCATGATCCATGAAGGGATGATCCTCGAACAATCGGGAAGAAACCTCGCAGTCCTGGAAATTTCATCGGCGGTCAAGCAGACCGTCCTTATGGCACTCCTCATTAACCTCATTGTTCCCTGGGGGATTGCCACATCGCTCCTGCCGTTCTCCCTTGCAACCGGCATCATCCTCTTTATCGTAAAAGGCGCCATTCTTGCCCTTTTCATCGGGCTCTTTGAATCGTCCATGGCAAAGATGCGGTTCTTCCGGCTGCCGAACCTTTTCATGATGGCGTTCTTTTTCTCGACGCTGATTATTATCATCGAGGTATTCGCATGACCGATCCGGCGTATTTTGACGGTATTATCAAGGTTCTTTTTGTCTGTGTGATTATTACGTCCGCATACATCATCACGACAAGAAACCTCATCAGCCTGGTCCGGGTATATGCACTCCAGTCGCTTGCCCTTGTCGTAACTGCCCTTTCCCTTGCTTGGTACGAATCTGATTCCGTCCTCCTTGCTATTGCAATCATTACGCTCGTCTTTAAGGTGTTCCTGATCCCGTATTTCATTGCAACCATCCAGGAAAGAATCCGGATAAAACGGGATATCGACTTCCATTTCCTGAGCCCGACAAGTTCGCTTTTGATCTCGCTTGCCCTGATGATTGTCGTCTATATCATGCTTTCGCGGATCTTTCCAGACACGATGGTAAAAGGCAGCCTCTTTTTCTTTGGGGCCGTGATTGGTATTTCACTTGTCCTGATGGGGATGATGGTAACCTTCTCCCGGAAACGGGCAATCACCAAAGTGCTGGGCTACTTGTCGATGGAGAACGGCGTGCTGCTCTTTGGTCTTTTTGCCACTGAGCTCCCGTTCATCATTGAGTTCCTGATCATCATCGATCTTGTCATACTCATTATCCTGACAACTATTCTTACCGTAGGGATCGATTCCACGCTTGAGGAATACCATAACCGGCTCCACCGGTTCTACCTCTGGGAAGAGCAGGAGGACTCATCATGATCCTGATCGCTTTTGCTCTCTGTGCCCTTGCGGCCATTGTCCTTATTGCACTCAGCCACACGAACCTGCAGATGAATGCAGCGGCAGTCGGCCAGGCAATTGTGTATCTTGTGATCACCGTATATATCCTCCTCTTTGTCCAGATCCCGGTCAATACATTCATTGTGGGAAGCGGGTACTTTTTCATCGACCACCTCGGTCTCCTGGAGGTACTGGTTGCAACCGGTATTTTCCTTCTTGCCGCCATCTATGCCCGGGGCTATGTCAGCAATCTGCTGGCAAACCGGGAGCTGGAACAGGGAAGCCTGAAGCTTTTCTATGCTACCTGGTGCCTTCTTGAACTGGTAATTGTCCTTGCCTTTTTCTCTGACAATCTTGCACTATTCTGGATATTTGCCGAAATGACGACGATTCTCTCCGCGCTGCTGGTCGCCATTCTCTCGGCTAAGGAAAACATCGATGCTGCACTCAAGTATATCTTCGTTGCATCGACGGCCATGATCTTTGCCTTTGTCGGGCTTATCTTCCTATATGAGATATCGCTCTCTTCCCTTGGCACCGGTTCGCTCAACTGGACTGTCCTGATGCAACACGCCTCCGCGTTTCCGCCAGTCATGGTGACTGCTGCATTTATGTTCATTTTTATCGGGTTTGGTGCAAAATCTGGTATCTTCCCGTTCCATACATGGCTTCCTGAAGCCCATGCAAAGGCACCTTCAGCTGTGAGTGCCATTCTCTCGGGTGTACTCCTAAACGTGGGCATCTACGGTATTATCCGGGTCTTTGCTATCGCCCACCAGGCCCATGATCTGGCTGTTCTTACGCCGGTACTCTTGGTCTTTGCCATCCTCACGATAGCCATTGCTGTAATCTCCATGCTCGTTGAAAAAAACCTTAAAAAACTGATCGCATTTTCCAGTATCGAGAACATGGGCATCATTCTCGCCGGTATTTCTGTCGCCTCACCAGTAGCAATCTTCTGGGTGCTTTTCCAGATTATCGGCCATGCCCTAACAAAGGCTTCACTCTTCTTCTCGGCCGGTATCCTGCACCGGCAGTACCGGAGCCATATTTCCGCCGATGCCCCGGATGATATTCACGACGTCTTCAGGTTCCAGCCGCTCGCAGCATGGGGGATCATCCTTGGAGGCCTTGCAATCATCGGCATTCCCCCGTTCATGATCTTCTTCTCAAAATTTTTCATCCTGCTTTCATTGGGATCGCTCTCGATACTGGCACTTGCAATTGTCCTTGTTCTCATCTTCATAGCTGCCGCAGCTTTGGGATATTTCGTGATCCTGGCCGTTAGTCGTACCACTCCTACTGGTGAAGACGATGAGCTTGCGGCCTACCGGACACCATTTTCCATGGAAGCACCGATTGTAATCCTCCTGTCTATTGTCCTTGTACTCGGTCTGATGTTCCCGGCCGGGGGCTATGCGTTCCTTAACCAGATTGTGATGGAGCTGAAATTCTGATGCACAAAAATACCGTCATCGCAGCAATTCAGGAGATCTTCGGTGCTGATGCTGTGCCTGCCCGGATCACAATGGGATACAGCGGAGAATGCTCCATAAGCCCAACCACACCGGAATTTGACCGGGCCATTCTCACCCTTGCCAAACATAAATTTGTCCTTATCAGCCTGTTCTGCTCCGAATGCCCTGACGGCCATATGCTTCGGTATGTTTTTGAACATCACGACAGCCTCCTCATTCTTGTCAGGCATATCTCCGGGAAACAGGCAATGTCAATAGCCTCGATCTTTCCGTCGGCAACCTGGCCGGAACGGGAATGCCGTGATATGTTTGGCATCAGGTTTGGAGGTGCGTTTGACAACCGTCGTCTCGTGCTCCATGAGATCTACCCTGACGGATTCCATCCGCTGGAAAAGTCCCGTGCCAATGTACCGGTTACACCAGTAACTACTATAAACGCGGTTGATACCTACCAATTCCGGATGGTAAGCGGCGATGGTGTCTACCAGGTCCCGGTCGGACCGGTCCATGCTGGCATCATCGAACCCGGGCACTTCCGGTTCAGCGTGATAGGAGAGACTGTATTCAATCTCGAGGTACGCCTGTTCTATGCTCACCGGGGCATCGAGAAACTGGCTGAAGGAAAAGACCCGGCCGATTGCATGAAGATTGCCGAAGCCGTCAGCGGCGACGAATCAGTGGCAAATGCGACCGGGTTCTGCATGGCAGTCGAACGGCTTTCCGGTATCACGGTACCTGACCGTGCCTGGCACCTCAGGACGGTCTTGTGCGAGTCTGAAAGAATCTGTTCCCATCTCGGTGATCTCGCTGGCGTGCTGACGGATGTTGCGTTTGCGCTTGGGGCAAGCCAGTTTGCTGTCTTACGTGAGGAGATGTTCCGCGAGAACGAGAAGCTTTCCGGCTCCCGGTTCCTCCGAGGCATGATCTGTCCCGGTGGCGTTACGCGGGATATTCCTGATGGAACCCTGGCCGCTTTCAAGGATTATCTTGTGAGGTTCAAAAAACAGTTCAGGATCGGGTTATCCATTGTACTATCGACGACATCAGTGATTGACAGGTTTTCCCAGACCGGCATTATCAAAAAGCCGCTGCTTGCCCCTCTCAATATCACCGGCCCGGTCGGACGTGCTTCCGGAGGGGAACGGGATGTGAGGGTAGACCATCCGTACGGCATATATGACCGGTTCGTTCCTACGCTCCATCTCCTGAACGATGGCGACGTTCTTGCCCGGTTCACGGTGAAGGCTGCGGAGATCCTGGATGCACTTGACCTGATTGAACAGGTTATTGCAGAAATTCCAGACGGACCTATTTGCAGTAGCGAACCGATCCGCGACGGCAATGCGCTGGCACTCGTGGAATCTCCCCGGGGACAGAACCTCTGTTGGGTGGAGATACAGGACAAAAAAGTTCGCCGGTATAAGGTAAGGACTGCGTCGTACTGCAACTGGCTTGCACTGGAGCATGCAGTACCCGGTAACATTATCGCCGATTTTCCGGTTATCAATAAAAGCCTGAACCTGTCATATGCCGGGACAGACCTCTGAGGTGAAATAGGATGGTAAATGCATTTTCCTGCCTGCTCAAAAAGAAAATTACCGGTACGCTTCCATTAAATGATGATGAAATTGAAAAACTAGGCCATGAAATCCGGCAGGAGATCAACGCACGGTTCGGCAGGAGCCTTGCCATCCGGGAGCTGGACGCCGGCAGCGACAATGCAGCAGAGATCGAAATAAACAACCTCAACAACGCATTTTACGATGTAGAACGGTTTGGTATCACGTTTGTTGCTTCCCCACGGCATGCTGATGTCCTGATCGTGACCGGTGCAATCACCCTCAACATGGCTACCGCTGCCCGGAAAACCTACGATGCAATGCCATCGCCCAAGTTTGTCGTGGCCGTTGGCGATGATGCCTGCGATGGCGGCATCTACAAAGGAACCTATGCAGTTCTTGGCGGGGCTGACACGATCCTGCCGGTGGATTTGAAAATACCCGGTAATCCGCCGACACCTATCCAGATCCTCACGGGTCTTCTCGCCCTGATGAGAGACGCCGGGAAAAAAATGTAACATAGTTCGTTTTAATTCAGTTTGGTTGTGTGACACTGATCTGGTTTCCGGGCTGGAAATTTTCTGGAAAGCTCTGTTACCCTGCTAAGAATTAATTATTTTTTCTACGTCAAAAAAAATTTCAATCCTTCGTTAAGGTAACAGAATCTATTGCCTCACCGCTCATCCGGAATGCCCGGGCAATTTCTGCCACGCTCCATGCCTGGGCAACACATCCCCGGGGAAAAAACGGGGCATTGCCGTCAAAAATTTCGGAGATGTACCCAATCCCCGCCTCCCGTGCGTGGTGCATAATCGGGACAAGGAGTGATGCCACTTGCTGCCGGGAGATCCCGTTTTTAAGCAGTGCTTCGCAGTAAAAGCCGGTCAGCCATGGCCAGACGCACCCGTTATGATAACTGGCATCCCCATCGTAGTGTCCCAAGTATTTCGGATCATCGGGCGAAAGCGAGCGAAGACCGTATGGCGTCAGGAGTTTATGGGAGATCGTTTCAAGTGCTGCTTTTGCCTGATCTTGGCCTGTCATTCCCAGAGCGATTGCGATCACCTGATTGGGCCGTATGGAATGGTCCTCCGGGTCGATCAGATCAGAGAGGCACCCTGTCTCTTTGTTCCAGAACCGCTGGAATTCACGGCGTGCCGATACCGGGCTGGTCGGCACGGGGATTCCCAGATCCTCTGCCTCATCGAGGGAATGGATCCAGAGCGCGTTTACCTCAACCGGCTTTCCATTGCGGGGAGTGAATGCCGTATCCATCCAGGTACTACCGGGCGTGACTGTGATAAGATTGCGGTCGAGTGATGCGACCGGGGAGGTCGGATATTCCATGAGGATATTTTCTATCACCGGTTTCATCTCCTCAATAAATGTATCCTCACCCCACCGGCGCCGGTACCGGCCCAGGGCATATACGAACCATAACGACGCATCGCTTGAATGGTAATTGTCAGGAACCCGGTTGGGAATCAGACCGTCATTTCTCTGTCCGGCAAGCCGCCGAAGCACAGCGCACACCTCATCCTTTTTCCCGCGCTCGATAAGCAGGCCAGGAATGCTTATGGCACAATCCCGACCCCATGATTCGCAGAACCAGTGGTAACCAGCAAATATCTCGTCTTCCTGACAGAACGCAGCTGCAGCCCAATCCAGCCAACCGAAAATCTCTTTCTGTACCGGGGGCCGGGGGGGTTGTGACAAGCGGTTGGTAGTTCCGGTGCACCGGAACGTGACCGTGGTGTCCCGGACGCGGCCCGCAAAGACCCCCGGTGAACAGAGATCCTCTTCAGGCTCGTACCCGCGTTCGAACTCTCTTTGGTACCAGACATTGAGGTAGGCGACCGGATCCACCCTGTAAGAGAGATTCCCGTTAAAATTGAGACCGCTCCACCGGAAACCATCCGTCCCTTGGACAATGGTCGGGGCCGGGTTTTTCATCACGCCGTCTATGGTCCTGTCGGTAACCAGGGGCCGGACCCACAGATCGACTTCCCCAGTAATGTCGTAACCGATTACAAGATCGCCGTCAAAAGTGATCGTCTTTTTTAGGATACAATCGCCGATCCAGTATGTCCACGTTGGAGGATATGCTGAAAATGCCGCAAGGTATGCAAGGCCGCTCTCATTAGCCGCATTCCTGTACTGCTGCGCCGAGAGCTGGATCCCGTTAACCTTTTCATCGAGCCCGGCAAGGAGCACTTGCCTGTCCCGGACAAAAAGGCCATGATACTTCCTCGTGTTGCCTGCAAGAGTGGACGAACAGTATGCACGGTGCGTAGCGATAAGGAATTCAAGCATTCGGGCTGTACCGGCTGACTGCACCTCCCGCCCGTATCGGAATACCACTTGTCCACCCTGCTCACGTTCTGCCGACCAGTTCGCTGTACACTCTGATCGTATTTTCCGACGCTATCTCCCATGTGAAGTGCTCGATTACCCGGAGTCTCCCGTTCTTTCCCATCGTTTCTGCAAGATCCGGCTTTTTCAGGATATCAACAGTGAATGTCGCGATATCCTGGGGATCGCCCGGGTTGATATGGTAGCCACAGATCTCATCGCCCGCCGGGATCACCTGTTCGCGGAACCCCGAGGTCCCCCGTGCCCCAACTACCACCGGTTTTCCCATAGACATCGCCTCGGTGCATACAATCCCGAAGGGCTCGTATTTGGATGGCAGGACCACGACATCGGCCGCAGCATAATAAAGGAGACGCTCTTCTTCCGGCGCCATCTTAAAATGCAGGATCACGTTCTTTTCAAGGTGGAGGTTATGCACGATATGCTCAAGCATCCGGTCCATTTCACCTAACCCGAGGATCACCAGTTTTGCATCGGGGATTTCCCGGATGATGGCGGGCATGGCCCGTACGAGATTGTCTACCCCCTTTACCCACGTGAGACGGCCGATAAATAAGATCATAGGTGCGTTTCCAACCCCAATTTTATCTCGGAAGGTTTCGATCTCCTGCCGGGAGTAGCGTACGGGATCATATTTCTTCTCATCAACGCCGTTGTGGACAACCCGGATCTTCTGCACAGGATACCCGAAACTGACCAGCTCATCCCGCATTGCGTAGCTGACCGTTACAATGCGGTCTGCAATGGTGGCAGAGAGCCGTTCGATATCCTTGATGGTGGGGGAACCGGTGGGATTTCTTCCCTGCTCGGTTGAATGGAAATGGAAGACCCATGGAATCCCAAGGTTCCGTTTTGCCATGATCCCTGCAAGTGCCGCAAGCCAGTCGTGAGAGACCAGAAGATCGTAGCGCCGGTGCTCCTTTGCTACCAGCTGGTTGACCAGTTTTGACGAGGATAGCAGGTTGTACTGCAGAGTCTCAGCAAAAAATTCCTGCCCGTTCTCGTCCCAGGTCTTGATCTCGTCCGGGTTGATGATGGAGAGGATGTCGGAAAATTTCATCAGGTTGGGGCGGTGCACATCAATGCCCGAGAGGTTTTCAGAGGTAGGATCGCTGCCAGTATTTCGTGAAAAAACCGAGAGCGAGTGCCCTTTCCGGATAAACACGCCAGAGATCTCGCCGGCGTAGGTCCCAAGGCCTCCCCGGAAAAAAGGTGGGAATTCGTCCACAAAGTATGCGATCCTCATGCAACCACCCGCCCATAGGCTGCCGCCATCTTCCCCCCAATTGGTTCCCAAAGGAACATACGGTCAATCTTTTCCCTTCCCCTCTTTCCCATGACCTCTGCCGCATGCGGTCTTCCGATGATGGCATCGATCCCATACGCGAGGGCATCCGGACAGGGCTCTGCCTTGATGCCATCCACGCACGATTCTATGTTTTCTGAAAGCCCTCCCACATTGGAGGCCACCACAGGCTTTTCGGCGCTCCATGCCTCGAGAAGCACTAGGCCGAACGGTTCGTTACGGCTGGGGATGGCAACGAGGTTGCAGGCATTTAAAAGCCGTATGTACTCGGCATCAGAGATATAGCCGGGGAACGTGACCGGGAGATCTTCTGCCTGGGCTCCGAGTGCCTGCTGCATATCCCCTTCTCCGGCCATGATCAAGTGAGCATCCGGGTGGTCATGGAACACGGTCTGTACCGCTTCAATGAGTATGTCCGGGCCTTTCTGGTACGCCAGCCTGCCGATAAAAAGGATGAGAGGATCTGACGGGGGGATTCCGTATGCTTGTTTTACCTCATCAGGGTTTACCTCAGCATAGTACTGCCGGGGGACGATCCCATTTGGAACCACATCGCATTTCCATTCCGGGACATTGTAGAGTTGCATCACCTCTTTTTTGAGTGTCTCGGATACAGTGGTTACCCGTTTTGCTATGAGCGCCCCGTACCATTCCTTTCCGGAGATCTCTTTAAACTCCCACCAGTCGCCAAAATGGTTGCCGCTTCTGCCATATTCCGTGGAATGGAAGGTAAGGATAGTATTCCTGTCCTGGAGCAGGTGGAGGGCCTGAACGGGATGCCAGTCGTGAAAATGCAAGACATCAAACTTTTTTCCGGCATCATGTTTCCTGAAATTCTCTACCATCCCTTCGCTCATGCTGGTGCAGTATTCCACGATATTTGCGCCTTTGGGTTGGCAGTAATGGTAGTGAACATGACAGATCGTCCGATCGGGAATCCGGCCACGGGTGAAAAAATGGACTTCGTGGTGCCGTGCAAGTGTCTCTGCAAGGTGCGTTGCAGCCGGTGCAAGCCCACCCACCCGTTCAGAATAAAGCGATTCCCAGCAGAATATGGCTATCTTGAGCGATTCCATCACATTTTCCTCCTTACTGATTTCGTTTTTCCCTTCTGTGCCGGACCGCTACGGGGTACATCTCCCCACTGGATTGTCCTGCTAATATTACCGGGGGATACATTCTTTGTAAACAGAAGAACGGTATTCCGGACGACATATATATCTTCGGATAGGGACATTTCCCGAAACCTGCAGAAAACACCGCACCTGTTTAAAAAATTACCATTGTGCCCGGCAATTATATCGTTTTTCCGGGAAAAGATCGCTTTCGCCTCTACCCTTTCAGAACGGATCTGCAACAAAAGCAACGGATGAGATAATATCACCAAGCCCGGTTGTCCTGCGTGGAGGAAGGGAGATACAGGCAGGGACAACGATCACCATACGGTCGCCAATCCCAAATATTCCCACAGGTTTGTCTGGCCCATATTTGATGCGGATGGATGAATATACCAAAAGCCCGTCCGGAGAAATGACCCGGTGATCCCCCCCTGCTGCAGCTGCGGCCTCCCGCGCTGCAAGGAGGAGGGAATCCCGGGATCCTTCAGAGTGCCCGGACCCGGGTATCTGGACAAGGACATAATAGCCAAAAGTGTGAAGATGGAGCCGGGAGACTCCCGTGGCCCGGGAAACAGCAAGTGCCATCTGTACCAGCCTGTCCGGTGCTAGGGAGCCGTCCCGATCCGTGATACCACGCAAAGCCAGTACCCGGGCTAACGCACCGATCTCCTGCTCGTTCATCCCTACGCTGTCCGCATGTGGTAGGATGTGTCTGACCATGAGATCAAGTATGCGGGGCGGGATCCCGCCCACGCATTCGATATGTGTGCGCATGCCGGGGTTTGCAGCGCGGATCCGGGCAAGCTGCCGGGAGGCATTGTAAAAATCCTCGTCCGTTTTAAGGTACTGGTAACCGGAGAGAAAAGCCCTTGTACAGGAAGATATCTCCGCAATAAATGATTCCTCTGCCTCTGCAGGGATGATCAACGTCGAAGACTCATGTGCGGGAGATACAATAAACCGGTTGTTCCGGGGGACAGTACCGGGGGCGAGAGGGACAAGACCCGGTGAATGCTCGAGAACGAAATGGATCCGGTCAGGGTGCTTAGCTGGCTTTGCTCCAAAGGTAATGGGGATGATGGCGCTGCTTTTGAGCAGTGCCCGGGTACAACTGCCGGCATTTGGGACAATACAGGTGACCGGCCCAAAGCCAAGCTGGTGTAGTCGGGCCGCCGCAATACCTGCCTGCCCACCAAGAGCCATAACACCTTTGCGCGAAAAAAACAAAGAGAATGCATTATAGATCTCTGGTCTGCGGACCACCATCTCATCAGCGGAGCAATAACGCATCGAATGCAAGAGACGGCGAACGAGCCTGTCAAAGCATGGCCCGGACTGCCGGCGGAGGCTTTCAAGCAGTAAGGGTGTGACCGGTATGATCCGATCTATATTCGCATTAAATCCTGTCAGCACCGGGAAGGAGTGCGGCTGTCTGGCTGCTGCATAAAGGGCAGCCCAAATTCCGGTATCTACAGGAATCTTCGTCACAGTATGCGGGATAAGCTGCCGGGATATATAAGAAAGATGCCAATGTACTCATGACCGATCCCATAGTATTAACACTCATCGATCCAAAACCCGGTAGAGGAAGATTTTCCCCATGGCCTACCACACTGACGTACCGCTGGACAGGTTCCCTCATGTCCCGGAACAGCTCTCAGGTCTTGTCGATCTTGCGTATAATCTCTGGTGGAGCTGGCATCCCGAGGCCCGGGTGCTCTTCAAGCAGATCAACCAGCAGGCCTGGAAAAAGAGCGTTCATAACCCAGTCAGGATGCTCCGCGAGATCCCGGTCGAGTTTGTGGAAACGGCTCTTGCAAGCCCCGATTATATGCGCCGGTACGACATTATCATGGATCGGTTTTCGCGGTACATGGCCAACCATAACGGCTGGTTCTCGGAACACTATGCACAGGAACGTCCCTTGACCATTGCCTATTTTTCAGCGGAATACGGGCTCCACCACTCGCTGCCATTTTATGCCGGCGGCCTCGGGTTCCTTGCGGGCGACCATCTTAAAGAGTGCAGCGACCTCGGCGTGCCCGTAGTGGGGGTGGGGTTCATGTACTCGGAAGGCTATCTCCACCAGCATATCCGTCCTGACGGCTGGCAGGACAATATCACCGAGATGCTGGACCGCGATGCAACTCCGATCACCCGCGTGCTGGACGCTTCTGGAAGCCAGATGTTGATCCAGGTACCTGTCATTGAACCGTCCATATATGCGGCAGTGTGGAAGGTCAATGTAGGAAAAGTTCCGCTCTACCTGCTTGACACGGATATACCCGCAAATAATCCGGAAAACCGGACCATCTCCCACCGGCTTTACGCCGAGCAAACAGAACAGCGCTTAAAACAGGAAATTGTCCTTGGAATTGGCGGGCGGAAAATGCTTAATGATCTAGGCATCGCATTTTCTGCCATCCACCTCAACGAGGGTCACCCGGCATTTGCCCTGCTGGAGGGGGTACGGGAACGGGTGGAAAAGGGAGTGTCGTTTGCCGATGCGCTTGCCCAGGTCAGGGGGACCGCCGTATTCACCACCCACACGCCGGTCCCTGCCGGTACCGATATCTTCCCCCGCGATCTCATGAAAAAATATCTCTCCGGTTACTATCCCCGGCTGGAAATTGACGAGAAGGCTTTTTTCGAGCTCGGGCAGCACCCCTGCGATCCCAATGACGGATTCAACATGACAGCCCTTGCCCTCCGGCTCACGCGATTCCATAACGCTGTCTCAAAGAAGCACGGCGCAGTTGCCCGTTCGATGTGGCGCTGCCTGTGGCCGGGTTTTCCTGATGAGAAGATCCCCATTGACCATATCACAAACGGCGTCCACATCCCTACATGGCTCAACCCCCGTATGGAACTCCTCTATTCAAAGTACTTCAGTTCTATCGATCCCCAGTGGCAGCAGAACCGGGATAACCCGGAGATCTGGCAGATGGTCGATGAAATTCCGGATAAGGCGCTCTGGGACGAGCATATCTGGCTGAAACAGAAACTCTTCAACAGGATCCGGGAAAAAAAGAGGATCAAGTGGGGAAGCCAGTTAAACGAGCCCGGCAACCTTGTGGCAGAAGGCCTGATGCTTAATCCCTCTGTCCTAACTATCGGGTTTGCCCGTCGTTTTTCTGCCTATAAGCGGGCAGACCTGATCTTTCATGACCGGATCCGTCTCCGGCAGATTCTGAACAATCCCTGGAGGCCGGTGCAAATTATCTTTGCCGGGAAAGCGCATCCCGCCGATAATGAGGGAAAAGAGATTTTGCAACGGATATACGAGTTTTCCCAGCAACCAGAGTTCGGTGGCCGGATCGGATTTGTCGAGGACTATGGGGAGCAGATGGCTCAGTACCTGGTCCATGGTGTGGATATCTGGATGAACAATCCCGTTCCCCCTATGGAAGCCTGCGGAACGAGTGGTATGAAAGCCTCACTCAACGGTGTGCTTAACCTCAGCATCCTTGATGGATGGTGGATCGAGGGCTACAACGGCAAAAATGGCTGGGCATTCGAAGGGGACCCATCACCGGCCTCGCGGGACTCATCAGATTCCGCCTCCCTCTATACTCTCCTCGAAAAGGAAATAGTGCCGCTCTATTACTCAGCATCTCTTGACGGGATCCCCCACGGGTGGGTGAAGATGATGAAAGAGACGATAAAGAGCACGAGCGCTGTATTCTCTTCACGGCGGATGGTCAAGGAGTACGTGACAAAATATTATCCCTCCCTGCTTGAATGTGCGGAAAATGAATGTATAGTCCGGTAAGGCATCAGGATTGCAGAACAAGACCGTCCATTTCTTGTCTGGGACAATAATACCGTAGAATCCTGGCAAACCAGGGGGCCAGAACGGAAATTTTTCGCAGGAATATGCCTACCCGCCATTCCCGTTCTCTGCATATCACCGGGTGTTCTGCCCGACCATCAATTTTTGGCTCTGTAGAAATCCTTCACTAAACTAGGTACTACCGCCGACCGAAAGATCTAAGGTACAGTGCCTCCTTAC
>CAYPEQ010000026.1:0-30149 GCA_964409915.1 uncultured Methanoregula sp.
ATCATGACAAGCGCCGTTGAGGCGAGCACCCATGCAATTGCTCCTGAATCCAAAGCCATTTAATTCACCTTTTACTGAAATGGACCGACCTTTCTGCCGCGAACCATAATAACGGCAAAGCAGCGGATCCTTTCCCCGAAAACAGGGAGTGGACAGACTGCTGGTGACAAGGTCCGGATGAAAAGTCCGGAATCACTCCAGGGGTCTGGTTATCCTCCATCATCGGGAATCTCTCTCAACGAAATATCACGATTGTAGGAAGGAAATTCTATTCCTACACTTATAAATTTTTTTATTAGACATATAGAGAAAACTACACACTTTATTGTTCTCGATACTGATTCAAAAGTAAAAAAATGAAAAAAGGCTAAGCCCGCTCGCCGTGGTGACAGATATCAAGCCCGACATATTCTTCATCTGGGGTGACCCGCAGTCCTATGGTACGATCGATGATGGTCGCTAAAACATAGGTTACTACGAACGCATAGACAACCGCGGCACCAGCACCCAGAGCATTTATCAGGAACTGGTGAACATTGCCCTCAAAGAGCCCGGAGAATCCGGCTACTGCCGCTGCCGCAAACAGGCCAGTCGCAAGAGTTCCCCATACACCACCCATTCCGTGAATTGCCCACGCATCCAGGCTCTCGTCGAGCTGTTTACCGATCCTCAGAAGCATCATCGCAAAACAGAACACTCCAGCAACGGCACCGATGAGAACTGCCGCAAGCGGCGTGACAAAGCCGGCTGCAGGGGTGATTGCCACCATCCCGGCAATCGCGCCACTTACCATACCAAGGGAGCTGGGTTTGCCATTGTACCAGCTGGCAAACATCCATGCAAGAGCGCCGGTGGCTGCAGCAGTGTTTGTATTAACAAATGCAGTTACCGTGCTCCCGTTGACCGCAAGAGCGCTTCCCGCATTAAATCCGAACCAACCAAACCAGAGAAGGGCTGCACCCAGGAGTGCAATCGGGATATTGTGAGGTTCCATCGAATATTCGCCAAAACCAGCCCGTTTTCCTATCACAAGGGCAAGAGCAAGTGCGGCAAAACCGGAACATATCTCAACAACTGTGCCACCGGCAAAATCAATCAGACCCATCTGTTGTGCCCAGCCTCCGCCCCATGCCCAGTGGGCAAGCGGGCAGTAAACTATGCTCAACCAGATGAGTGAGAACACAATAAACGATGTCAGTTTAACTCTTTCTGCGACCGCTGACGTCACGATAGTCAACGTGACCGAGGCAAAGAAGAGCTGGAATACCATGTAGACGAGCGGCGGATACGCCGCTGTGCCTGCAGTAGCACTCACACCGTTCAGTCCCAGGTACTGAAGGTTTCCGATAAAACCGCCCACATCATAGCCGAACGCGAGCGAATACCCTATCATGATCCACTGGACGCTGGTGAGCGCCAGTACTAGGAAAGAGAGCGCGATCATCGAGATAAAATTCTTCTTTCGAACAAGTCCACCATAAAAAAACCCAACGCCCGGGGTCATCAGCATAACCAGAAGTGCCGAGACCATGAGCCAGGTTGTAACACCGGTATCCAGAGCCATAATCATCTCCTGTAACTTGATTGTGATCCACTAATGAGCCAAAAGAAGGACAGAATGTATACTGGTATCTGGGACTGCCACGGTACGATAATATATACCGTACGGCACGTGGCGAGCCCTTGCGTATCCGCTCTGTCTTCTCCCGGACTCACATGGACGACGGGCAGTTACCGGATAAAAAGTCCAGTCTGTCCCACCATTTGCGGGAAAATATTTTTTTTGGATTAGTAGGTAGCGAGATACCGTTCCAGTTCCCACGGGTGAACCGCAAGACGGAAGGCATCGGTTTCCGCTTCAGCAATACGTGTCAGGGTTTCGACAACATGCGGGCCGAGTGCATCACAAAGAACCTGATCCCTGAGCAGGTACTGGTGGGACTCGGCAAGGCTTCCCGGCAGCATGTCAATCTTCATTTTCTTACGCTCTTTTGCGTTTAAGTGGTAGATGTTGGTGTTTGTTGCATCAGGCGGCATGATCTTGTTTTTCACACCGTCAAGACCGGCAGCAAGCATACAGGCAAACGTGAGATACGGATTGCACATCGGATCCGGACTGCGGAATTCAGCACGGGTGCTATTGCCTCGGGCCGCAGGTACACGGATCAGCGCCGACCGGTTGGTAGTGCTCCACGAGATGTAGCAGGGGGCTTCATATCCCGGAACAAGCCGCTTGTACGAGTTGATGGTCGGGTTTGCAACCCGGGTGATTGCCTTTGCATGTTTGAGAAGACCTCCGATGTAATAGAGCGCAGTATCAGACAGACCGTCAGGTGCATTCGCATCATAGAACGCATTCTTGCCATTCTTTGAAAGGGACCCGTGCGTGTGCATACCGCTCCCGTTGATCCCGGCAATTGGCTTTGCCATAAAAGAAGCATGCAAGCCGTATTTGAGAGCAATTGCCTTTGTTGCAAACTTATAGGTCATGACCCGGTCAGCAGTTGTGAGTGCATCCGCATACTTGAAATCGATCTCATGCTGGCTTGGGGCAACCTCATGATGGGACATCTCGATCTCAAAACCCATACTGTTGAGCGAGAGCACGATCTCACGGCGGACATCTTCTGCCTTGTCACTGGGGGAAAGGTCAAAATACGCTCCCTGGTCAGGGAATTCAGTCGTTGGCTTGCCGTTGACAAGATTGAACAGGAAAAATTCGAGTTCGGGACCGGTGTTAAATGTGTATCCCATCTTTGCTGCATCAGCCAGAACTTTCTTTAAAACGTAGCGGGGGTCGCCTTCGAACGGTTTGTTCCCATAGGTGTACACATCACACATGAACCGGGCGACTTTGCCTTCCTGGGGCCTCCACGGGAGAGTAGTGTACGATGCCGGATCTGCTTTTAAGAGCATGTCCGACTCCTCGATCCGGGTGAATCCTTCAATGGACGACCCGTCAAACCATGTGCCTTCCGTCAGGGATTTCTCTGCCTGAACAACCGGGATCGCCGCATTCTTAGCCATCCCCAGCACATCGGTGAACTGTAGCCGGATAAATTTTACGTCATCGGCCTCAATTTTTTTGAGCAACTTAGCCACGTCTGCTGACATAATGGAACTAATTTTCCAACCAATTACATTTATATCTTCTGAACTAACGCTTTGGGGATAATAATTACATTCAATTCAGGGAACGTGCTAATAATGTACGTTTCAATTTCCGGCCGGCTCTTCTAAGCTTGCAGGAATGAAAAATTTAACCAGACATCCCGACTGTGATAGAAAATGTGTGGAATTATTGGTGTCATAGACAAACGCCGCCAATGCATGGACGGCAGTAAAATCCGAGAATCACTCGCGATGATGAATGAGCGGGGAAACGGGGAGGGGTCCGGCTATGCCGCCTACGGCATTTACCCCGAATTTAAGGATGCTTATGCCCTTCATGTCTTCTTTGACGACTTAAAAGAGAACAAACCTGCGCTTGTCAGGGAACTTGAATCGTGGGGTACCATTTTCCACGATGAACCGATACCTACTTACGAGGCAGGGATAAAAAAAGTCCACACACCGTGGCGGTTTTTCTATCTGCCTGACACGAGTCTCGCGCAGGAGCCTCGTACAACGGCAGACGATATGATCACCGAGCTTGTCATGCGAGTAAATACCACCCATAAAGGTTCACTTATCTTCTCATCGGGAAAGAACATGGGCGTCTTCAAGGCTTCGGGATGGCCTGAACAGGTCGCTAATTTCTACCGTATTGAGGACTATAAAGGATACCTCTGGCTTGCCCACAACCGGTACCCTACAAACACTGCCGGCTGGTGGGGAGGAGCACACCCCTTCAACCTCCTTGACTGGAGCGTTGTCCATAACGGTGAAATCACTTCGTACGGGACCAACCAGCGATATATCGAGAGTTATGGGTACAAATGCACCATGTTTACTGACACTGAAGTCGTGGCGTACCTGGTTGACCTGCTGGTCAGGAAACACGGTCTCTCGGAGAAACTCGCAATGCGTGCACTTGCGCCGCCGTTCTGGGACGAGATCGATGAGATGCAAGAAAAAGAGCGGGAACTCAACAGGGCACTACGCCTTACATATGGCCCGGCGCTAATGAACGGCCCGTTTGCAATCTGTGTTGCAACATCTGATACATTGCTTGGGTTTACGGATCGGATCAAGCTGCGTCCGCTGGTTGCTGGCGAGCATGGTGACCGCCTCTATATCTCAAGTGAAGAAGCAGCGATCCGGAGAATCGAACCGGCGATTGAGGATGTCAGTATGCCAAAGGCCGGGGAACCCGTCATCGGGAGGGTTATCGCATGAGTATCGGCAGTATCCCTCTCAGGTTTAAGGTAGATCTGGACACTGAACGGTGCATGAATTGCGGTCGCTGTATCGAGAACTGTTCGTATGGCGTTTTCCGTAAAGAAAACGACCGGGTCGTGGTTAATTCCCGGAACTGTGTTGCCTGTCACCGCTGCACTGCATTCTGCCCACGTGATGCAATTGCCATCTACGAGAAACCCACGGATTACCGGAGCCACCCGGTATGGACACGTGAGATCCGTGAAGCCGTCTTTAACCAGGCAAAAACCGGAAAGATCATCCTTGCCGGTATGGGAAATGTCCTTCCCTACCCGATGATCTTTGACCGGCTTGTGCTCGATGCATGCCAGGTGACCAACCCCTCGATTGATCCCCTCCGTGAACCTATGGAGCTGCGAACGTATATCGGGAAAAAGCCCAGATCCCTTTCCGTGAAAGAATACCCGAATGGTGACGTTGACCTCCTCACAAAACTCGCTCCAAACCTCAAGATCGAGACCCCGATTATGATTGGCCATATGAGTTATGGTGCGATAAGCCTCAATGCCCAGACCGCTCTTGCAAAAGCGGTAACAAAAGTAGGAACGTTCATGGGCACGGGTGAAGGAGGTCTCCACGAGTCACTCTTCCCGTACCAGAGCCATATTATTGTGCAGGTCGCTTCAGGCCGGTTCGGGGTTGATATAAACTATCTCGAACGAGGTGCCGCTATCGAGATCAAGATCGGCCAGGGTGCAAAACCGGGGATCGGTGGCCACCTACCTGGCGAAAAGGTTGACTCAGAGGTTTCCTGCACACGGATGATCCCATGTGGAAGCGACGCAATCAGTCCGGCCCCGCACCACGATATCTACAGTATCGAAGATCTCAAACAGCTGGTGCACAGCCTCAAAGAAGCGACAGAATGGAAAAAACCGGTATTTGTAAAGATTGCAGCAGTCCATAACTCCGCTGCGATCGCTGCGGGGATCGCCCGGTCTGGCGCTGACGCTGTGGTAGTTGATGGATTCCGTGGAGGCACGGGAGCAGCGCCCCGGGTCTTCCGTGACCATGTGGGAATCCCAGTTGAGGCAGCCATCGCAAGCGTCGATGCGAAGCTGCGATCCCAAGGTATACGAAACGAGGTTTCGATTATCGCAAGTGGCGGTATCCGGGAGAGCGCCGACATTGCAAAAATCATCTGCCTTGGCGCTGACGCCGTCTACATCGGCACATCAGCACTTGTTGCAATGGGATGCCGTGTCTGCGGTACCTGCAACCGGGGTATCTGTGCTTGGGGAATCGCCACCCAGAGACCGGAGCTCACCAAGAGGCTGGACCCCGAGACAAACGCTGTGCAGGTTGCAAACCTGATCCATGCGTGGACGGATGAAATCGCTGAACTTATGGGTGCCGCCGGCATCAACAGCATCGAAAGTCTCCGGGGCAACCGCGACCGGCTCCGTGGCTATATGCTGGATGAAGGGTTGCTCAGAGTGCTTGACGTAAAGTCTGTGGGGGAGTAAATCCAATGTCTGCAGTACGAATTGATGCATGTAACCTGCATTACACCCCGCTTAACCAGCAGATCCGAAAAGCTATCTGTGAAGGAGCAACGGAAATTGTCATTGACAATGTTCTCGGCCAGCGGTTTATCGGTGACGGGTTAAAAGGAAACGACGTGAAAATCACAGTAAACGGCGTCCCTGGCGGCGACCTTGCGATGTTTATGAGCGGACCGACAATCATCGTTAATGGCAACGCGGATCATGCTCCGGGAAATACAATGAATCAGGGGAAAGTGGTTATCCACGGTAGCGCTGGTGACGCAACTGCTCATAGCATGAGGGGGGGCAGGGTTTATGTCCGGGATAATATCGGCTACCGGGGCGGCATTCATATGAAGCAATACATGGAGAAACGGCCAATCCTCGTTGTGGGCGGATCTGCCCGTGCATTCCTTGGCGAATACATGGCAGGGGGCCTTCTCGTTGTCCTTGGCCTGAAAGGTCAGGCACCGGTCGCTGAGCGTGGTGTCGGAAGTGGCATCCACGGCGGCGAGATTTTTGTCCGGGGTACGGTCGAAGACAAATATCTCGGTGTTGGTGCAAGACAGCTGCCAGCGACTGAAGAGCAGATGGCAATAATACGACCGATCATTGAGGACTTTGCACGCACGTTCGGGATCGATGCAGGACCGCTGGTCTCTGCACAGTATTCCCGGATCGCTGCATCGAGCGCACGGCCGTTCGCAAGCAAGTATACACCGGAGTGATGGCGATGGCAGAAAAGAGTTATCTCGATTTGAAAAGTGAGGTCTGGGATACCAAGAAATGTTCGGGCTGCGGTGCCTGTATCGCTGTCTGTCCGGCTGATGCACTCTCCTTTGCTGAGGGGGAGATGGTAGTAAGCCCCAGAAGCAATGGGTACTGTAAACAGGTAAATGACAGCGTCCCCTGCGGGGCGTGCTACGCGGTCTGCCCCAGGACCGGCGACCAGCCGAATGAAACGGTCGGTAACTATCTCGAAATGTTCACGGCAAAAGCATCTTTTGAGATTCCACACCGGCAGAGTGGCGGGGCGGTGACGGCAATCCTTTCAGACGCCCTTGATTCAGGACTTATCGATGCCGTGGTTACTGTAACCGAAGATCCCTGGACACTTCGGCCTTCTTCTGTGGTTATCACGAAATCAGATGTCCTCATCCAAGAAGCCGGCAGCCGCTACAGCTGGTGGGTACCGCTCCTTGCATCCCTTAAGGAGGCGGCAATAACAAGGAAATATACAAAGATTGCCGTGATCGGTGTTCCCTGTGTAGTGCAAGCAGCTACCAGAATCAGGACTAGCGACAATGATCTCCTGCGCCCCTATGCCAAAGCCATCCGTCTGGTAATAGGCCTTTTCTGCACAGAGACCTTCGATTATGCAGGCCTCGTTCAGGGAAAACTAGAAAAGAAATACGCAATTGCGCTGCATGAGATAAAGAAACTCGATGTGAAAGGTAAACTCGACATCTTAAAGCAGGATGATACGCATCTCTCGATCCCGCTTGCCGATCTTGAGGACACCATTCGTCCGGGATGCCGTATCTGCACGGATTTTTCATCACTTGGTGCAGATATCTCAGCCGGGTCAGTAGGGAGCCCTGCCGGATATACAACAATGATCATTCGTTCGGCAACCGGAAAGGGTTTTGTTGAGAATGCAGTCCGGAACAAAAAACTCATGATCGAATCAGGTGTCGATGTTGCAGCGATCGAGAAACTCGCAGCAACCAAGATCAGGAAGAATACGAGCAAATAATTTTTTTCACTTTTTTTGACTTGAAACGATTATCGATCAGTTTACCGTAAATCCCTTGGACATTTGCGATCCTCTGATAAGCAGTCAGGAACAAGTTGTATTTCAAAAACGTTATCATTTAAAGCATCGAACTTCAAAAGTATAATGAACCTGCTATCACTCCTTATGGCATTTGTGCCATGGATCGCTTTTGCCCTTGTTGCCGGAGCTCCTCTCGGAAATCCCCTGACAAGCCTGATCTTAGCGTTTGTTGTTGCAATCGTCCTCACTGTAGTGACGAGTTACCGGCAACTGCTCAAAGGGTACATTCTTTCAGTTGTATCTTTGGTATTCTTCGTAGTGTTCCTTATTCTCATCGTGGGATTGCAGCAGTATTATATCGCAAATTACCTCGCGGCACTCTCGATGATTATCCTTGCGATTGTCTGCTGGGCCACCATCCTGTTTCGGTTTCCCTTTACCCTCCAGTATTCAAGGGAAGGGGTTGAGCCCGAGCGTGTTAAAAGCCCCTCATTCCTGCGAGTCAATTATATCATAACCGCGGTCTGGGCAGTTGCCTTTACATTAGGTTTTGGTGTAGACGCCTTTTTGATGACACACCCTTCCCCAAGTCTTGTGTTCTGGGACAACCTGAAATGGGTGTTCATGGTTATTGCTGTCATCTTTACGATCTGGTACCCGGCATATGTCCATAAGGAAAGGGCACTGCAGGCACTGTTAAAGTATCACCCGGATATAATGAAAAAGGCATGATTTCTTTCTTTATTCTTTTTTTTTGGGATGATCGTCTCCCAGACTACGTGCCCGCGGCACTAGGTTTTCCCTTCAAATTCCCGAATTCTTTTAAAGGAAGCCTTCCTCATTCTATATTATCGAAAATTTCCGGGGAACGGAGCGGTTGACATCGCACCATCTCCCGGCTGGTGAACACCATGAAAATGATCAAGGCAATGATACGCCCCGAAAAATTTGAGGACGTTAAAGCGGCACTGGATACAGCAGGATTTGGAGCGATGACCATATTTGATGTCGAAGGCCGGGGCGTCCAGAAAGGGATCAAGCAACAGTACCGGGGATCCGAGTATGTTGTCGACCTGATCCCCAAGCGCCAGCTGGAGATTGTTGTCAGTGACGATGCTACAGAAAAAGTGATCGATATTATCGTAAATGCAGCCCGCA
Source organism: uncultured Methanoregula sp. (assembly GCA_964409915.1). Classification (GTDB taxonomy): domain Archaea; phylum Halobacteriota; class Methanomicrobia; order Methanomicrobiales; family Methanospirillaceae; genus Methanoregula. The sequence goes on from CAYPEQ010000026.1 coordinate 8,803, forward strand.
CCGGCAAGATCGGTGACGGTCAGATCTTTATACTTCCGGTCGAGGATTCAATTCGTGTCAGGACGGGAGAACGGGGATCCAAAGGGATCTGAAAACAACAACTTCTCTTTTTTCCCATTTTACAAGAGAGGGTAACCTTTTGCATTCACTATAGTCTTCACCGGTCCATTTCGGCAAAGGAAAGCCTAGGAGGAGCCGTTATTCTTCCCGTTCAATCCGTACCAGAGGCGAACACCGTGAAAAGAAACCGGTTATAAAAGAGGCAAATTCTTCCTGCCAGCAGTCAGCCCCCTCAAGAACGCACCAGTCTTTTCCAAGTTCCGCTCGTATATGCCGGCCGGTACCTACATCCAGAAGCGCCGGCGAGGAAAGAAGATCGGCAGCCCGGATGAATTCGCGGGATACTTCGGCAACATATCGTCCGTTCTCGATAAAAGGCCCGGGTAAGGACAAGTTTTGGTACTTCTCGCGGAACTTATCCGCATTTGCCCGGTTCCAGAGAGGGGGGCCTTCGTGGCGCCGGATGGGAGGAAGATCATCGATGAGTAATTCAAACAGCAGCAGGCTCCGCTCTTTTCCCATCCGGTAGTGGGCATGATGGACAATAAAACCGTTCCGCGAAAGCAGCTCAGAAATTGCCTGCGTGCTCTTTTTTAGCTGGGGAACGACAATTTCCTCGATAAACGGTGGTGTGGTAAAGGTTACTGCATAGAGCGAGGTGCCACGCGATGCAAGCAATGCACAGAGATCATCCCGGCTGCAGGGATATTCTTTAGGTAGTGTAAAAAACTTGTCAGATGGCGCTTCTCTGTAACCCCGGGCTAGTTCGACAAATTCTGCCATCCGGTCAAGCGAAACTGCAGCTGCCACGTTTCGCCGGGGATCAACCGGGTCAATCACGATGAGTGGCTCGGAAAATTCCTTTGAACCATGCCGTAAGATATCAATTACGGTAGACGGACGCCATTCGGCTGCAGCGTCAAGGAGGGAGTCAAATCCACCATAGTAGAGGATGAACAGCTCGCAGAGATACCCTGAAAATCCTTCGGTCATCTGGTCTGAACCGTAGATCCCGCCGGCTTTTGCAAACTGCTTGAGAAGAAGGACATCATCGGTAAGGCCATTGATCTTTTCGGTAATATACCGGGTGTGGAAGGGAGTCCGGTCTACCGCGCTCTGGATACAGGCAGCACTTTCGACGTTATAACACGGTACGAGATCCACATCGATAGAATCGATGGTCGCATTAATGTACGGGTGCTCGGCGTACTTTTCACAGAACGTTTTTGTAAATTTTCGCGCTATAGTGCGGGCAAGTGCAAGTCCTTCCGATTCAAGAGCCTCACGGGACATATCCGGAGGAAACAGCAGGAAAACATCAAGATCCCGGTCACCCCGTACCCAGGTGTTCCGAGCAATTGAGCCCACAACCATCCCTTCTGCTTTCCCACTTTCTTTGATCGCGGCCACCAACCGGCGTGCAATACCGGCAATGAATTCGCGCTCTTCGTCAGTTGGCCTGAGACGCCGGGCGAGAATATCTTCTTCGAGAGGAAGCCGACATGACTTTGCGTCTTTTCCGCTCACCATAGCACCTCAAAAAGATCCTCGTACACCGGTCCACTGGGGGTAAGCGTGCTTTTCTTGAGTTTCAGACCGGTTATCATGCAACTGCCACCGGTTGTATTTTTTAATTCGTCGAGATACGTGAAAAGCGAGGGATCTGCTTCCTTAACCCGGGCAATTGTGGCATGGGGTTTAAAACCCCGTATTTCGCGGGGAAATCCAAGCGGCGCAAGCACGGTTTCCACTACGGAAAAAACGCCCTGACTCCTGCCGGCATCCTCTATAACACACCAGACCGTATGCGGTCGTGAAGGATTGTTGACGATAATCCTCCCAGCCTGGACAGGATAAGGTTCTACGCGTACGGACTTGAGCGCGGCAGCCATCTGAGGGATCTTTTTTTCGTCTACTTCACCAAGGAACTTCACAGTGATGTGAATAAGTGCAGGATCAACAAACGTGAGCCGGGCTGTGCTTTTCTTTAACACCGCTTGCGCAGCTGCCAGCCGCTTCTGTATTTCCTGTGACAATTCACATGCCACAAACGCCCTGACCATTAAAGTACTCATTGTCCATCTACCTACAAAATGGTGATCGCTCTGTTAGCGCTGGGAGGGAAATTGTTAAAAAGTACTAAACCACGATTTTTTTATCTCCAAAATGCGTAGTGCTACATAGATAGAAGAGGGTATTTTTTATGCCGGAAACTGTGCCATTGATCGTCTATACTCTGGAAACCTGTCCGCATTGTGTGATGTTGAAGAACTCAATAACGAAGGGCGGGCATACATTTTCAGAGCGTGACCTTTCAACTGCCGAAGCCCTCACCGAACTCCGAGTGAACGGCGTCTTTGTCAACGAGGCGCCTGTTCTTCAGCGGGGAGATGATTTCTACACTACAGATGACCTTTTCCCGGGCGGCATGCTGGACGAGAAGAAACTCGGCGCGATTCTCTCGGGTGCATGATGGCGCGACGGGAGACCCTGCAACAGACTCTTGACGGCAGTTTTTCCCCAACTCTTCCTTTTGTCCGGACCACCGATGGCCATATTGTCGAATGGGACCGGAACCGGATTGCCGAACAGATTTTAAAAGAGACCAAACTCGTTGAAGTGTTTTATGGGTACGAAGGCGCAGACCCAGCGACTTCACAGGAAATCGCGCGACTTGTCGAGCAGCGCATCCTTTCCCTTGGCCTCAAGTCTCTTTCAGGCCCGCTTATCCGGGAGATAATGAATATCACCCTCCTTGAGAAGGGCATGATGCAGTACAGGAACGTCTGCACCCGGGTTGGTACACCGGTCTATGATGCGCATCTGATTGATGTGGGCAAGGGTTTTGAGTCCCATGAGAATGCAAACCTCCAGGAAAACGCTGAGACGTCGCATAAAAAGAAGGCTGACAAGATCTCAAAAGAGCAGTACCTTCTCCAGCTTCCCCCTGAGCTTGCCGACCATCACCTTTCCGGTGAGATGCACATCCACGACCTCGAATATTTCGGTACACGCCCCTTCTGTCAGGACTGGGATCTGCGATACTTCTTCTATTACGGCCTCATGCCGGATGGCAACGGGACAAAGGCGTCGGTTGCCGGCCCGGCAAAACGGGCGGAAGTTGCTATCCTCCACGCTGTAAAGGCACTTGGCAGCGCCCAGACAAACTTTGCCGGTGGGCAGGGCTATTACAATTTCCTGACGTTTCTAGCACCGTTCATGGAAGGCATGAACTACGAAGAAATCCGTCAGAACATGCAGATGTTTGTGTACGAGATGACCCAGATGATGGTTGCCCGGGGAGGCCAGCTCGTTTTTTCCTCGGTTCAGCTCTCACCGGGTGTCCCGGCACTCTGGCAGGACAAACCTTGTGTCTATAAAGGAAAAGTCTGGGACGGGAAGCAGGCACCGCACCGTACCTACGGAGAGTTTGAGCGGGAAGTCCGGTTACTTTTTAAGGCGCTTATGGAGGTGATGATCGAAGGTGACTACTGGGGTAAGCCGTTTAATTTTCCCAAACCCGAGATCAGTATCGAGCCGGACTTTATGAACGAGCACGAAGCGTTTAACAAGGCCCACCCGGACCTGCCAACATACCGGGACCTGTACCTCATGACCTTCGAGCTTGCGTCCAAATTCGGAACACCTTATTACGACAACCAGCTTCCGGCATACCGTGGGGCGGGAAAAGGGATTTCCTGCTACCAGTGTTGTGCCTACCAGTTCTCAGCCGTGGCAGACAAAGATTCTGAATTCGATAAAAAACTCTTTTTCGAAGGAGGCCGGCATTTCTCAATGGGATCGTGGCAGGTAGTCTCAGTCAACTGCCCGCGTGCAGCCTACAAAGCAGAGGGAAATGACGAACGCCTCTTTGCCGAATTACGGTCGCTCATGGATGTAGCGGTAGAGATCTTCAAAATCAAGCGCCGGTGGATGGATATTATCCGGGCAAATGACCGGATGCCTTTTGCAATGCAGCGTCCCAAAGATCCAAACACCGGGGATTGTGGGGCAATTGCCGTGGATCTCGAAGGTCTTGTATATACAATCGGTGTAGTCGGCGTAAATGAGATGGTCCAGCACCATATCGGTAAACAGACCCATGAATCAAAAGCCGCATTCAAACTGGCTGTCCGGGCGATGACCGAGATGGAGATCTATGCTAGGACACTCTCTGAAAAAAACCATATGACCCTTGCCCTTGCCCGGACCCCGGCTGAAACTACCGGCCAACGTTTTGCGGTTGCTGACCTTATTGACCGGCGATTCCACGATGTTGCCACCAAGGTGATTAAAGGAGATCTTGAGTATGCACTCGATAACCTCGGGAAGAACCGGGATCTGCCCATCTACTACACCAATGGAACACATGTGGCCCCCGGTGCTGATGTTACACTTACAAAACGCATGGAAATAGAGAATGTCTTTTTCCCCATAGTCGATGGGGGAAATATCTTCCATATATGGCTTGGAGAGGCCCGTCCCGATCCCCGGGGCCTTATGGATATGGCAATGAACCTGTGCCGGAACACACAGATCGGATACTTCGCGTTCACCCGGGATCTCACGGTATCACTCCGGCAGTTCCGCGAGTACCGGCCCGACAAGAAAGCGATTAGCCAGTTTATGCCTTCAGATATCCCGGCAAAGGCATAAAACTCTTATTTCCCGGATGCAGGATTTTTTTCTCACAGGTATAGGAAATATCCCCGTTTTTGCTTTTGTAAAAGAGAGTATTGAGACTATTTGAGAGAAAATCAAAAAATATCGTAAGGATCAGTCAGGGACCAGTTGTCGGTATCCCAAGTGTGCAGGACATGGTGTCCCCGCTGGATGGCATTATTGCCGGGATCCGACTGAGGCTGATGCATTCTGCAGCCTCCCGCGTCAAAGAGTAGCGGGAATAACGGCCATCCTTTCTCACGTAAAGGATCCCATCAGAGATCAATCGTTTCACATGCCACGTGACAGTCGGCCCTGAAACAGCAAGCGCCCGCTCGAGATCCATACGGGTACTCCCCGGTGTTACCATAAGCAGGTGAATAATTTTCTTTTCCGTTTCGTGACCGAGGTAATTAAGTAATTTCTGTTCCAGTGTGTCATACCGGCCATTGTTCTCAAAATAACTGGTGGTGCCGTTTATTTTATGGGCGACGATCTTTCTTTGGGCCAAAAGAAGCGCAAGATGATAGGTGAGTGCTCCCCGCGAAAGCGAAACCTGATGTTGCAGGGAGGGGAAACTGATACCCGGCGTCGCATTTATGACATAATATATCCTGCTTCTTGTACCCTGCTCAAGAACGTTGCACTTTACAATCCGTCGGAATCCAAGACTTGCAAAAAGTTTGAAAGCAAAAAAGAACTCGATGGGAATGACACATACCGGACAAAGAAAAAGTGCTGCCACAATTGCCATCTCCCGCAACGAAAGCGCCCAGAAACTGATCGGTGCGAGATCCGGGGCAGGTATCCCCGTTGACCCGTATGCTGGTCCGACATGATATTCTCCAATAGAGGCGGCGGCAGGTGCGGCAAGAGAACATGCCAGCAGGATAAAAACGCTGGCAAAGAGGAATATCCGCTTCATTATGCTTGGAAATTCTCTCTTTATTCAATTATCAGGCTTTTGGTCGAAAAGACTTGAGTTAGTCCACGGGTACTGCCCGACACTTCCTATCTCGATTGTCTTATTGCTGTGTACGATAAAATCCCAGCGACCGGGGGTCAGGTTATTATCTCCATCGATCCGCAGGTAGATCCTGCCACTATGTTTCCCTTGGGAAATATCCGTATAGGGGCCAAGTACCGCATCGGGCGTGATAATCGAAAGAGAAAGGGAATCATTGGGATCCCCGCTGTTAAGATCTACCAGCAGATATGGCGTTCCCGGAGTAACGTATTTTGTGAAGATCCCGGTATGTCCTCCAAGAGGAAGGGGAGTTCCGGAAAAATCCGGGTCTGTGATGTGGATTCCCTGATCGATCGGTGACGAGGCCCTATCGAAAGGCAACGAAAGGATAGCTACGATAATCCCGGCAAGAATAAGCAATTCGAAAAAATAAACGATTATGGTTCGCCGGGTAAGTTTCATGGCATGAGTTTTTCCGGGTAATATTATCAGCGTTTCTCTTTATTCGTAGGTTCACATGGGGCGGATCCTCCAAAAACATCTGATATGTAGAGGAACTGCTCATAAATCGTTTTAATACCCGAATCGATTTTTCTGACAATCAGGTTGTTCCGGCCAAACGGTCGGGACAGCAGGATTGGTGACCAGATGACGGGAAGAAAAACAGAGATCCTCGTGTTCTGCAGTATCGTTCTTGGCATACTGATTGCCGGGATGGCCTTGTCTGAGATGCCGAAAGCTGAAGGCAGCTCTCTGTATCCTTCCAGCCCGGCCACGGGAATCTCTTCTACCGTTAATTCCCGGCAGGATTTATCTGAAGCTCAAACCCCGTCACTCATCATCAATCCTGCCGGACCTGACCTTACTGCTACAACCGAACCTACACCAGATTCCGGCCAACAGGACAGCTGGACAATGAAAACGCAGACCGGCTTACAAACCTGGCATTTCGATGTCAACACGTCACTGTATACTCCTGATGAGTATGTCGTGACCGCAACCGCAATTCAGCCACACATTTCTGCAACGGCATTTGTCTCCATCCTTGAACGTCCGTCCGGTTACCCTGATGAGTCATCTCTTGATACCGGCGAAATCTCTGTACTACCGGCAAACTGCAATACATCAGGTTTGGACATTGATCCCATCCCTGTCCATTATGTCGGGGACAATTTCACTATCACCGGTACAACCAACCTTGAGCCCTATGATAAGATTCTTGTCGAGATCTATCCTGTCTCGTTTGGTCCGGCAGATAAAAGCAACGGCGGCGAGTCTGGAGGCACAACCGGAATGGTCAATGTCACAGTCTCCTGATGGCTGGTTGTGTGCAGGTAAAACAAGTAGTACAAATCCGTGCCAAAAAAGCGGGCACAACTAAGGAAAGGTGAAAAAATGGTAACAGAATATCAAAACAGGAACAGCAGGAACAAAAAGAAACTTTGGGGAGCGATAGCGATCGGCATCATCTGTATTGTGATCGTAATTCTTTTCCTTTCAGGCATAGGTTCAGCGCTGTTCAGGAACGATAGTGGAACTCCCGCCGGTTCATCAGTTGCGGCACAGGCAGCGGTTCAAACAGCACAAACCCCGCAGGCATCAAGCCAGGTATCCCGGGTTAATCCGGGAGTCACCATAAACGCATCTGATATACCCTATGTGGTACCGACACCGGTACCGGTACCTGGATCCGGGGTGTACGTCAGGGTCGGGTACCTTGGTCAATACACCGGAAGTTACACGGCAAATGGGGTATCCTATGACGTGAAAAATTCCGGGTTCCACATTTATACCATCGATCAACCGACCGGAACCATAATGGCCACATTTGAAAAAGCAGACGATGGGGTAAAGCACAACCTGACTGCTGAGATCTGGGAAAACGGAGGCATGCTTGCACAAAACATGACCTATGACCCATTTGGGACGGTAAGCGTGAATGCAAACGTGTAACCGGTCAATCATTATTTCTTGTTTTTAAGGATTCTGGAGAGATGTCAATTGAAAAATTTTAATGTGACCATCCACATCAAAACGGCATGAATTAATCTCATGTGCACGTCACACTAACTGAATAATTCATGAAGAGGTAAAATCCATGTCCGGGGTTACCTCTGATGCCGTATAAACAGCATGAAATCAATCCATATCAGGTACCACCATGGATGCAGAAATCACCCTCCTGACTAACCAGGCAAAAGAATATGCCAGAACACTGGACGAACTTCGCAGTGAAATGAAGACCGTTATCGTCGGCCAGCGCAATGTAATCGATCGTCTTCTGATTGCGCTCTGTGCCGATGGGCACGTACTCCTTGAAGGAGTGCCGGGGATCGCAAAGACCCTGACGATAAAAACTCTCTCGCAGTGTATTGAATGTAGTTTTGTCAGGATCCAGTTCACCCCGGATCTCCTTCCCGCCGACATTATGGGAACAAAGATCTACAACCAGAAAGATTCGACATTTTCCACTATCAAAGGCCCGGTATTTGCTCATTTCGTGCTCGCAGATGAGATCAACCGCGCCCCACCCAAAGTTCAGTCAGCACTGCTTGAAGCGATGCAGGAGCGGCAGGTAACCATCCAGGGTGAGACCCACATACTGGCCCGGCCGTTCTTTGTACTTGCAACCGAGAACCCGATTGAATCTGAAGGCACCTACCCGCTTCCGGAGGCACAGGTCGACCGGTTTATGTTCAAAGTACTTATGACCTACCCGGATATGACCGAAGAGATGACAGTACTCGACCGATTCACTGAAGGGATGATAATCACCCCAAGAAAAGTGGTCACTACAGAGAAAATCAACGAAATCCAGGCCTTCACCCAAAAAATATACGCCGATGCGGCGATCAAGCGCTACGCCTGCGAAGTTGTGGATGCAACCCGGCATCCAGATACCTATGGTATTGAGGAAGCAAGGTATGTTGCACTCGGCGCCTCACCCCGCGCAACTATTTTTCTGATCCTCGGCGGTAAGGCTCATGCCCTGCTCAACGGCAGAGGTTACGTGATCCCTGAAGATGTAAGGGCAGTTGCCCATGATGTTCTCCGGCACCGGATCCTCCGTACGTACGAAGGGGAGGCAGATGGAATTACCACAGACCGGATTATCGATCGGATCCTGGATGTTATCAAGGTACCGTGATTATCATGGTGCATGCAGTGCCAGGCCGGCTCGTGAAAAAATTTTATTATGCTGGTGATATTCCATGGATGATCGTGCCGAACTGATCCGCCAGATCAAAAAGATCGATATCGCAACCGGCGTTCTCGTTGAAGGGCTCCAGTCAGGACTTCACCATTCGGTCTTTAAAGGACAGGGAATTGAATTTACTGAGATTCGCGAATACGTTCCCGGGGATGACATCCGGTCTATTGACTGGAAGGTTACGGCACGATACGATCATCCCTACATCAAGGAATTTACCGAAGAACGTGACCAGACTTTCCATTTTGTCGTGGATATCTCGGGTTCTTCCGGATTTGGCTCTCTTTCAACCAAGGAAAGAAAGATTTTCGAAGTAACGGCAAGCCTCGCGTTTGCCGCGGTCAGGAATAACGACCGGGTCGGGCTCGTGCTCTTCTCAGACCGGGTGGAAAAGTTTATTCCGGCAAAACGCGGAAGGAAACACCTTGCCGGGCTCTTCAACACGATGATAGAACACAAAGCGGTCTCGAAAAAGACCGATCTTTCTACAGCGTTAAAATTTCTTGGCACGGTACTTTCACGCCATAGTTCGGTCGTCATCCTTTCTGACTTTGCTTCGTCGTCATTTCTTTTACCCCTGCGGATCCTGCGTCGCCGGCATGAGGTGATCGCGATCCGGGTCACTGACCCGCGTGAGCAGGATTTGCCTGATGTGGGTTTTATCGAACTTGAAGACCCCGAAACAGGTGATCAGGTTCTTGTCAACACTTCTGATCCGGGAATTCGGCACCGATATCATGAGCTGGTAGCAGAATCTGACAAAAAAATGCATATAGACTTTGTTCGCAACCGGATCGGGGAGGTAGTGCTTTCAACCAACGAACCTTACGATATCCCCCTGAAACGATTTTTCACCGGTGTTGCGAAAATGAGGTGGGCCTATGCCAGGGTTCAATAATCCACTTTGGCTTATTGGGCTCCTGGTAATCCCGGTTCTCATCGGAGTCTATTATTATATTATCCGGAAAAAAAAGCAGGAGGCCATTGCATTCTCCCGGGTTGCATTTGTGAAATCGGTGTTGGGAGATGCAAAGAGATCGAAACGAACGCACATCCTTTTTGTCCTAACCCTTGTAGCTATTGGGCTCCTTGTCATCGGCCTTGCCGATCCCCACGTCCCGATTGGACAGAAAAAAGAGGGGATGAATGTAATCCTCGTGATCGATGATTCCGGTAGTATGCAGGCTACTGATTACCAACCTTCCCGGATCGAAGCAGCAAAAAGCGATGCCGAAATGGTGGTAGGAAACCTCAATCCGGAGGACTCGGCGGGGGTTATTATCTTTCAATCCGGTGCGACGACCGCTGCTTACCTGAGCCAGAATAAGGCATGGGTTCAGGGAAAGATTGCCAATATCTCGCCGAGTTCCGGGTCGACAGCAATCGGAGACGGCCTTGCGCTTGCTGTTGATATGGCCCAGTCGGACCCGGCAAAGAAAAGTGTCATCATCCTTCTTTCAGATGGCGTTAACAATGCAGGTATGATCACTCCGGAAGAGGCGACTGCACTCGCAAACTCCGCCGGCATTCCGATCGATACGATAGCCCTTGGGACTGCTACACCGACAATCCTCGATTACGATTGGACGGGTGCTGCGGATTATGCCGAACTCAATGAGACGGCACTTAAGGACATAGCTGACCAGACCGGAGGCACCTATTACAAATCCATCGATACACAGACGCTTAAAGAAGCGTATACGGGCTTGATCCCAAACACTGTGCCCGTACTGGAGGAGACAAGTATTAAGGACTGGTTCATCTTCGGGGCGCTTGTTCTGCTTTGTCTGGAACTCTGGCTTCGTTACGGCAAGGGGAGGATTATCCCGTGAAGGTACGTTTTGCAGGGATATTTCTTATCTTTATTGCAGCAATAATGCTCCCTTCAGTGCTTGCTGCCGGCATTACGATCACGTCTAACCAAACGGATTATTATTATGTCTTTGGACAGATCGCAACCATCGCGCTGCCGGTGTCAAACACGTATCCCGACAGCATCAACGGGACATTACGGTATACCACCATTACGCAGCTCCAGAATACTGGAAACATTCTGGATATCACTAAAAACAGTGTCTATGCTAAGACGTTCCCGGTAGGTAATTCTACACTCTATTTGAACGCAGGTACATCTAACGTGTCCCAGTCGATCAAGATTCAGGTTGCGTTCCAGTATGTGCAATCCACACCGATCCTTGTGACCCTTAAGGATCTCAATATCCATTTTGGACCAAACCTCTCTCTGTACCAGGATCAGCAGAGCAGCCCGGCCACCAGTACAAGTGGCACCGGTCTTCCCGGGGGGCTTGGAAATAATTCTGTCCAGTTCTCGAACAATACTGTTCAGGCCCAGCAACAAGTAGGCATGGATTTAGCGACATCCTATTCACCTTCATCCCCCTCATCCTCACAGAATAATCAGCTTTTCCAGGACACTTCATCCCTTAAAGCGCAGATCGACCAGGCAACAGCGCAAAAAGGGAAATTCCAGAACAATTTTAACAAGAACCTTGATGCGGATCCGTTAGTCAGGCAGGTCAACGCAATTCTTGCAGTCGACGGCTTTTATCGCCAGTCTGAGGACACAAATCCCACAGATGACTATAATGGAACCTTCACCTTGATCTATCGGAACATCACTGATGAGCAGGTAAACCTTCAGGGTTTCATGTCAGGAGGCGTTGTTCCTTTTGTAGGCGAGCAATCGTTTACCGCAGTAAATGTGACCCTGCCTTTGAATACAAACGCCACATACCTGTCATTTTCACACGAATTGGCGGAAAGGGACTTTCAGAGAAACCAGACGTTCATGAACCTGACCCTTACCAGTGCGACAGTCAACGTTACGTATCTCTCCGGGCGGGGAAATCCAGCTTACCTGAACGCCAGGGTGGATAATGGAACGGTAACACTAGTGTCGCTCGATATGGCAGATTCAACGATAAATTATCTCCTTTTTGGCATGCTTTCTGTAGTTCTCATTCTCTTAGCATTAGGTGCATGGCGGATATATCGACATCAAAAAACACAAAAGAAGGGTCTGACTCAGGCCACAAACCCCTTGCGACCGGCTCCTGAATTATATGACTACCGAAAGGATGCTCTAAACCTCCTTGGTGATGCTGAAAAATCATTTACTTCACAGAATTACAAAAACGCATACAGTCTCGTCAGCAGGGCCATACGGATTTTTCTCTCTTACGAACAGGGAGTACGACGCGAACTTACCAATACCGAACTTGAACACATACTTCCGGCGGCAGACCATGCGACAAGCTATGCGGACATCATGGCATTCATGGAACAGTGCACTGATGTGGAGTTCGCTAAAGGGCTGCCGGATGCCGGTGAATTCTCTGCCATGATCCAGCATATTCGGGCATTCGTCTCTGCAAATCACAAGGATTCAGGGAAAGTACCCTGAAAAAAATACTTTCTATGAGGTGGAAATTATCAGCGATTCTTTTCGTGAATGCTCCTTTATCCGTTATATATGTGGCCCCACCCCACTAAACTGGTTAAAACGTGCCTGATATTCTGCCAGAGACACATGAAGGAAAACCTGCACGATGTGAAGGGAGGTGTCTCTGAAACCGCGGGCTTGGTTGTGGGGGTTTTGTTGGCAGGAGCGATATTATCCGATGATGGTGCGCCCTCCGGGGATCCTGATGGAAAATGGAGATCCTCATACAGACCGGCCCGGTCGTACAGGTGGGTTGCGATGTAATTATAGAGAACTGCATACAGGTCATACTCCTGCTCAAGTGTCTGGTTGCAACTAGTGTTCTCGAATGAACAGTTTCCCATACGCATTTGGATCTGAGCTATCCTGCTCTCTATCGTTTTCTGGGTAACAAGAATTTCCTCAACCTCATCAGCACTTGTGTAGCCCTTCGTTCCGTTTCCCACCCGGATTACCAGGGGAGTAACGTTAGTGATCGTCACAGTACCGGTCTGACCGGGCTGCCCGTATTTTACAGGAATGGCAAGCTCGGAAGGAACTTCACCAACGAGAAGCGTGTTCGTCGTTTCGATATACAGGTATCCTGTATTCTGAAATGAACTGCTGCTGTTTTGAACACCTACGGCTATGTGGTGTTCTGGCATGAAGAGGAAGAGCGTAACATTGTACCCTTCCTGTGAGAGAAGACCGGCAAGAAGGACACTCTTATCCTCGCAGTTACCAGTGCCGTCCACAAACGTTTCGACCGGAAATCGTGGAGGCAGATCCAGCAGACCGCTTTTCTCGTCATAAGGAAGGCTCTGGACAAAAACGGTCATTAATTCCAGATATTCGTCATCGGTAAGGTTGTGCTGGGAACGGATTGCCCGTAAATCCTGCAGGATACCAGAGTAAAAGGGATCTTGGCGAGGGTCATTGACAAACGCATTAAAATATCCCGGGGCTAGCAGATAAACCGTGTTACCCGGTTGAGCGATAGCATACTTGATCCCGTTATGTGCCCGTCATAAACCGCGACACTCACATTTGCCATAACGGTCACGTTTGCATCAAGGAACGGGAAGGTATATGACCGCGTAATTATGCCCGGGCTCAAATTCTTCTGAATGTAAGGGTATTCCACGTCTCCGATCAGCGTTTGGGTTGGTTCCGGGTGTGCGAAAGATGCCGAAGAGCCAGAAGTTTGGTTACCTGGCACAGTTATGGCTCCAAAGGTTACCGGAGTTGAAGAGAGTGCAAGTGCCAAAGACGGTATGATGGCAAGAGAGAGAATTAAAAAAATCACGAGAAGAATGCGTCCAATGGAACCTGAACCTGTGGACGCACTAGGATTGGGAAACAATCGATGGCGCATAATTAAAGGAATTTCCCGGAAATTATCCATTCTGATCTTAGGAGGCTTGCTGATGTGAAAAAGCTCTTCAGTCAAACGGGTGATAACGTAAAAAAGGGGTCTAACGGTAATCCGGAATCTTCCGGAGCGTTATATCCATGACACCGCGGTGCACCCGGTATGAGCTGTGAATGATGTCGATGGGCTTTTCAAGAACAATCGTTGTTGAGTGGTCATCGACACAGATCCGTACTGTATCCTTCTGTATATCTGCATAGGGGGCATGTTCTGCCTCAGGAGGGATCGCGGCAGTAATGAAGATCTGGGTATCGGTCTCCTGGACCTCATACGGGATATCGTCATCGCCGCTGTTTAACCCCCCGGTAAAGATTCCGGGTTCTCCGGGGACATGCCGGGTGACAATAGTGTAACCTATGACGCGGGCGTGTTCGGTCTCAGGCATGTTTCGCACGATCTCTTCGACAATTTTAGAGAGGTTGCCAAAAACTTCATCGTAAGGGTTATTGGGATTCGTCTGCATGAGCTCCTCTGAGTATAATCCGGTTCTTTGCTCTTGACACAATGCCCCTCTTTACGAATTCTGCCAGGATTAATTCAAGTTCATCTGGTGAACACCCGGTGGCTTCCTGAAGCTCGTCCCGGGTCAGCGGTTCGTGGGATAGGGCAACTGCTACAGATAGTTCTCGCTCGCTCCTGAATAAATTATTATGGTTGCGGGCAAGATCGGCAAGTTTCGTATCGACATCATGGTTGAGTTGTTCCAGATGGTCAACCAGCTGGTCATGAGCCTGGATCATCTTTGCGAGCATAACAACTGCCTGCCGGGTTCGTTCGTTCTCTTCGTCCCTCCCGGAATCATCTGGTTTTTCCAGACTACTTTGCAGGCTTCTAAGAGTGACATCTATGAGAATGTCATTTGCGAGATAATAGTACTTGCGCCGGCGGTCGTCTATCTGGCAGGAGAGAATATCCTCCCGTTCCATGAGCTGAAGATGTTCGATAACGGCTTTGGGCGAGATCATTAGCGTTTCTGATATCTCGGTGACAAAGCATGGTTTCTGCCGCAGCAACCCAATTATTCGCCGTCTGTTCCGGTTACCGAGGATATCAAGTAACCGTGCGAATTCTGCGAGATCCTCCATGTTTACTTAATGTTAGTGTTTGAAGAATATAAAATGAGTTGAGAGATCTGCCTGTTGATTTAGCCTCAGCCACCCAGCAACATTTTTGTTGTTTTATAAAAACCGTTAACCGTTCTGGGCACCAATACTATGATGGTGACCACTTTTGGAAAGACTGCCTGTTAAATCCTGCATCCTTCGCTCTGTGGGGTATGATGATACTATGAAAAACATGGAGATCGAATTTCACTCAGGACTCGTTTTCCAGTATTCCGGCGTCCCTTCAAAAGTCTACTCAGATCTCGTAAGCTCAACTGCCGTCGGAAAATACTTTTCCGAAAAGGTACGCAACCGGTTCCGGGCAAAACAAATTGTGGTTTAGAGAGGATAACAAATACTCAAAAACTGCCTATTTTCTTTTTTTAACGCTATTTTGAACCCGTTATTTGTATCGAAAAAAAGAGAGATTATTCAAAAAGCCGGTAGTTGGGGGCTTCGTCAGTGATCAGGATATTGTGTGGATGACTTTCGGTCATGCCGGCGTTTGTTATACGGACAAACCGGGCTTTTTTATGCATATCGGCGATTGTGGAGGCACCTGAATAACCCATCCCTGATTTCAGGCCACCCACAAGCTGGTAAATGACTTCCCCGACGCGCCCGACATAGGGAGTAACGCCCTCGACACCTTCCGGCACAAATTTCGTTCTTCCGATCTCTTTTTTCTGGAAGTACCGGTCGCTCGACTGTCCTGAGCTCATTACGCCAAGGGATCCCATCCCCCGGTATTGCTTGTAGCGCCTGCCTTTGATCGTAATGACTTTCCCCGGTGCTTCATCGGTGCCGGCAAACATACTCCCCATCATAACGGTATCTGCCCCGGCTGCGATCGCTTTGGCTACATCACCTGAATACCGAACACCGCCGTCGGCAATAACCGGAACATCAGCAGGAGACGCTATTTCAGCGACCTGCGCAATAGCGGTGATCTGGGGAACACCGGTGCCCGCGACAATCCGGGTTGTACATATGGACCCCGGACCAATGCCCACCTTGACGCCATCGACACCGGCATCTAAGAGTGCCTCAGCCGCTGCAACGGTGGCAATGTTTCCTGCAATCACATCCGCGTTGACACTTCCCTTTATGTTTTTTACGGCCTCAACCACTTTCATATTATGGCCGTGAGCGCAATCAACAACGAGTGCGTCTACACCGTGTGCATCCAAGAGGGTCGCACGGGTAAAATCAAATGGTCCCACTGCGGCTGCGACCTGAAGGTTTCCTTTTTTGTCCCGGGTTGCCTTTGGGTACTGGCGTTTTTCCAGGATATCCTGCATTGTTATAATACCGATCAATCTGCCTTTTTCATCGGCTACCGGAAGACGCTCAATCTTGTTGGTATACATGACCTCAAGCGCTTTTTCCGGTGTGATATCCGCACCGGCAGTAATCGGTTTTTTTGTCATAATCGTCCTGATGCTTTCTTCCCCGCACCGGGAGACAATTGCCCGCACATCCCGGCGGGAGACAATCCCGATAATTTTCCCTTTCCCCACTACCGGAACACCGCCTATACTATACTGGTTCATTATTTTCTCGGCATCAGAAACGGTGGCCGTGTCTTCAACATACAGGACGTCGCGCTCGATAAGCTCCTCAGCCTGTTTGACGATATTGACTTGCTGGAGCTCGTGCTCGGCAGTCATATTCCTGTGGATTACCCCAATTCCACCTTCACGGGCAAGAGCTATCGCCATAGTCGATTCGGTGACGGTATCCATCGCAGAAGATACAAGGGGGATATTGAGTCCGATTTTTTTGGAGAAATATGTCCGGGTATCAGTCTCGGCTGGTTCAATCCATGATTCCAGCGGTTCCAGCAAAACATCGTCGAATGTGAGAGATAGTGGGACATCCAGTTTATCAAGATACATAGAACACCAGATTTTTTTTATTTGTTACCGTATCCTTGCAAGGGCGGATTTTACAAGATCCTCTTGGATCGTTGCGTTCCGGTCTCCGCCACAGACCATGCCCCGGACGCCAATGATTTCCGGATTGATGCGCTTTAATGCGTCAATATCAGCGAACGTGAGTGAGCCGGCAAGAGCCGTTCCAAGGCCGAGATTCCTGTTATTTTCGGTAAAACGTGCAAGCGTTACCTCATCCATGAAGGAGAATGTACTTCTCCCGTCCTTGATTCCTGTGTCTACCATCGCATAGTCTGCACCACATGCGGCTGCAAGTGGCGAGATGTCAAAGGGAGAGATCGTACCCATACGCTCGTAATCAGAATATCCTGCGATAACAACGAATTTCTCAGGGAATTCATCTTTAACTGCCCTTGTCACTGCAGCGATAACTTCACGGGCCGGATCTTTACCGGCAAAGGCAAGCCCGATCTTTACATAATCAGCCCCGGCGCATGCAGCCCCATAGGCAGCAAGGGAAGCACCCCCCGGCTTATAAGGAAAATCCCCGATCGCTGCACTCACCGGTTTTTTGGCAAATGACTTGATCTCACGGATCACCCAGGGAAAGTTGGCACCCAGGGAACCTTCGGATGGTTTTTTGACATCGATGATATCGGCAGCGACAGAACAGTGAGCCTCGGAGATAGAGCTGGGGCTGACCAACAATTGCATAGACTTTAATGATCTTTTATCCTAATAGTGGTTTTGGGTAGCCGATGGAACTGGTGCTTGCTTTGGATTTGCGGCAAAATACGGTCGTACATGGAAAATCCGGAATGCGTGCGACCTACAAACCGCTCGATTGGGGACTTTCACCGACGGTAGAACCGGTCGGTTTTGTTGAGGCCATCAAGCCAAAATATCTCTATATCGCCGATCTCGACCGCATTGAAGAGACCGGATCTCATGACGATATGATTCGAGCCTGTGCTGAACGGGTTGAATGCTGTTATGTTGATCGAGGAATACAGACTCCCTCGGATCTGCTTTCCGGCCCACATATAAAAAATGTTATCGGTACTGAGACAACCCTTGCTGATCTTTCCCATTACCATGGAGGTTACCTGAGCGTGGATATTATCAACGGAAAGGTTATCCCCACTGGAGAATCCCCGGAGGTTGTGCTACGGTCCGCCCGTGACTGGGATTTCGAAGGTTGTATTATACTCAACCTGGGATTTGTGGGAACGGAGGAAGGCGTCGGTGCGGGTATAAATAACCTCGAAACGTGGCGTTCCGTTTATGAGGGGCGCCTGCTCTATGGTGGGGGTGTAGCCTCTGTTTCCGATCTCGATATTTTGAAAAATACCGGCATTGATGGTGCCATTATCGCAACAGCGATTCATACCGGCGCTGTGCCGTCAGAATTGATCCAGAGGGGATATTTGTGCTAGTGACACTGGAGGGTATTGATGGCACCGGCAAGAGTACCCTGCTTGTGGCCCTTAAGGGAAAACTGGCTGATCTTAATCCGGTGTTTACAAGGGAACCCGGCTCGACCTGGGTCGGTGAGGCAGTACGGCGGGCGGTTGCTGAGCAGATCGATCCTGTCACTGAGGCCACACTCTTTGTCGCCGATCATGCAGCTCATCTTGCAACGGTCGTCCGTCCGGCGCTTGACAACAAAAAACTGGTGATCTCTGACAGGTACTCGGACAGCCGTTTTGCCTACCAGTCAGTCACTCTCGATGGGGTCATACCGGATCCTGATGGATGGCTGCGGGCGATGCACAACGGATGGTCGATTGTACCGGACAAGACAATCCTTCTGGTAATACCGGTAGATGAGGCCCTCGCACGCCTTGCCGGCAAGACTGGCAGGGAACATTTTGAACGACGCGAAGTTCTCGAAAAAGTCCAGGACCGGTACCTTGCATTTGCCCGCATGGAACCATCCCGATTCGTTGTTGTTGATGCGCTTTTAGAAAAAGAGGAGATCGCCTGCTTTGTTGCAGAAGCAATCAGGTTTGTTTTGCAATCGTCACAATCACATCGCCGATTGTGATCATATCGACTTTTGCACCCTCTTCCATGTACGAGTACTTGGGGGTAAATGCATTTTCCGGGACATCCAGAGTTTTTCCGTTCACATGTATCGTCTTTGGCGGGTTTGCCAGCTCTTCCGGAGAGAGAGCCTTGACTGCTTCCATGAATGCACCCGCATCTTTCCTGAAGGTCGGACCGACAACAGAGCGATTGAAATCGATGCCTGATACAAGCTTATCGAGATGGGCTTTGTCGCTCTTCCAGTTCACGTCGGCATTTAACGTCCTGGCCGTGTCTCCCTCATCACCTGCGGTATGAGTGGCATATACTGTGACTTTTCCCAGCGGGGCATTCAAAGCGAGGCCATTGTCGTGCTTATACTTGCGCACGCCGGCAACTACATCCACAAGCAAATTACCTTCAGCAAGGGCCGCGGGATCGTCAAAGCTGAACGTGACCCAGGGCTGCTTGTGCACGCTCCCTTTATCGAGATACGAATAACACTCCTCGGCAAAGTACGGGATAAACGGTGCAAGCATCCGGCAGAGCGCATCATATGCGGTATAAAGAACATAGCAGGCACTCTCTCTTGAGGCACCGCCAGCATAAAGCCGGCCCTTTACAAGCTCGATGTAATTATCAGCGAGCACGTCCCAGGCGAATTCCCGGATTGCCTTTAATGCTTCATCAAATTCATAGTTTTCCATGGCAGCGCTCACCGACGCCACTGAAGCAGAGAGCCGGGCAAGCAGCCACCGATCGGCAAGGGCGGTAACCGGTGCCGCTTTATCGATCCCCTCCTTTTCGAACTGGATCAATGCAAACCGTGCAATGTTCCACATCTTGGTCTGGAACCGTGATGCAGCGATCACGTCGTTCCAGGAGAACATGATATCAGACCCCATTGCAGCACCGGTCGCTGCCCATTGCCGGAGCGCATCAGCCCCATATCGACCGACGAGTTCTTCAGGGACGATTACGTTGCCCCGACTCTTACTCATCTTAAATCCATCCTCGCCAAGCACCATCCCGTTGACAAGAATTTGATCCCACGGTCTGCTCCCTGTGAGAGCGACCGAGCGAAGAATTGAATAAAATGCCCAGGTCCGGATAATGTCATGGCCCTGTGGCCGGATCTGTGCCGGGAAGATTTTCGGCAGACCGGAGCCGTCCCACCCGGTAACGTTAAGGACGGATATGGATGAATCCATCCAAGTATCGAGCACATCCTCCTCACCGTTGAATTCGGTTCCGCCACATTTACTGCAGGGTTGCTCAGGCTTTGTAAGAGTAGGATCGCAGGGAAGGTCTTTTTCGTCTGGCACTACCAGATCACCACATTTTGCACAGGACCAGACCGGTATCGGCGTGGCAAATATCCGCTGCCGGGAAATACACCAGTCCCATTCCATCTGGTCAATCCAGTTCTCCATCCGTAGCAGCATATGCTGGGGATACCAGGTAATCTGGTGGGCAGCATCACGGATCTCTTTTTGCCGGATCCGGATGAACCACTGCCGGTTTGAGAGGATCTCAATTGGCGTCTTACAGCGCCAGCAGGTACCCACACGCTGCGAAAGACTTTCCTGTTTTCTGAGAATCCCGGCAGATTTCATATTGGCTAGGATCGCTTTCCGGCAATCAGATGTGGAAAGACCGGCATATGTACCGCAGATCTCCGTCATCTTTCCTGAACGGTCGATAGCTTTACGGAGCGGGAGGTTATGTTGTTTCCACCAGTGGACATCCTGTTTGTCACCAAACGTACAGATCATGACCGCCCCGGACCCGAACGCCGGGTCAACCGCTTCATCCTGGACAACCGGGACGGCATGACCAAAAAGCGGAACGGCAAGGGTCTTTCCCTTCAGGTTATGGTACCGGTCATCTGTCGGGTTGACCGCAACCGCAACACAGGCTGCAAGAAGCTCCGGCCGGGTTGTTGCGATCTCTACACCATCGAAATCGAAATAGTTCAGCTGAGTCTCGCGATCCTCATAGGTGACCTCAGCAAATGCAATCGCTGTTTCACAACGGGTGCAGTAGTTGACCGGGTGCTCATCCTGGTAGATATAGCCGGATTTCAGCATCCTCAAAAACGAGAGCTGGGTTTTTGAATAATACTCCGGCATCATCGTGATGTATTCGTTGCTCCAGTCCGTGGAAAATGCCATGCGGCGGAGTGTAAGGCGCATTTGTTCGATATTTTTTATTGTGAGATCCCGGCACATCTGCCGGAACTCCTCACGGGAAACATCGTTTTTGGTGATATGGTTGAGCTCTTCAACTTTTACTTCAGTCGGGAGGCCATGGCAATCCCATCCCTGGGGAAACATTACGTTATACCCTTTCATCCGCTTATACCGAGCGAAGAAATCGATATAACACCAGTTCAGTGCGTTGCCGATATGGAAATTACCCGTCGGATACGGGGGAGGTGTATCGATCACAAACTGCGGCTTAGGTGAAGTGTGGTCAAAATAGTGATCCTCATCGCGCCAGCTTTCCCGCCAGCGCTCCTCCACTACGGCAAAATCATAATTTTTG
>CAYPEQ010000027.1:0-29553 GCA_964409915.1 uncultured Methanoregula sp.
GGGACGCACCCAGGTATTTTTCCTGGGCAAGCGCTGGTATGCTGCAGAATACTGCAGCCAGAATCAGGAGAATAACTATGGTATGATATCTCATCTGGAATCACATGCGGTTGTTGTACATTTCTACGGTATAATATAAAGCGATGTAAGTCATCACAGGACGAGCAAGGGGCTCGAACAAGGTGGAACCGGGAAAAATAATCTTAATAGTCCCGGATCTCGACAAACTCCCGGATATCCATAAGACCTTTCATGGCCTGAGTCTGAACCCATCGTCCACCTTCGCGGATCGCGGCCATCGGATTCGTGCCGCCAACAGCAACAATAGATACATACTGAGGGCTCCCGGGAACTCCTAATAGTGGAATGTTTGGCACTCCCACTTCAAGAATGCCGGAGAAACTACTGTCTGCAAGCTCATCGAGCACGCTCCCAACCAAAGGTTCTGCCTCCATGTGGAATTCACGGATATTGGCAAGGATGTTTCCACTTCCCTTCCGCATAACATCATTTACCGACGTAATCTGTTGGGAGATAAGTACCTGCAGAGGATCAATAGTGGTGTGCTCGTAGAGGATAATATGCGTGAACCTGAGCGGGGCACGGTTCTCGATCTCAACCACACCGCCACCTATCGGTGTAATTGGGACACCCCGCTTTATCAAAAGACCATCGAAGGTGATGCTGCAGATAGTGCATATGGCTGTACAACCATCAGGCACTACATACCCGGCAACGTTTTCTCCAGACTGGCTGAATTTGACGAGACCACTCACGGAAACACCGGTCTTATAGGCATCTTTCAGGATGGAAACGGCATACTCAAAATCCTCGTTTTTCACAAGAGAGAGGTTATAAACTATCTTTCCCGTTCCCTTCGAGGGGTCATAGGTTACCTGCATCGCATAATCGTCAATGCTTTGATCGACAAATTTGAGCGGCCGGGTCATTATAGTGATCTCGGCGATTGCAATAGAAAAATTGTTCTATAAGCCCACGGAAATCTCTATATGATGGAACACGACATGCGGGAAAAAGCCCGAAATGCGATGAGGCTCATTCTTGAAGCTGCGCGTTTTGAGGTTGAAGAGGTTGATGAACCTCTGGATCTTTCTGCCGTCCGCGACGGTGAATGCCTTCTAGTGCTCTGTTCAAACGATCCCGAGCTTATCGGGCAGTTTGACAAGACCAATTACAGCCTCATGGTAGACGATCATGAGTTGACCTGCAAAAAACTCCTCTTTACACTTGAAAAGGATATCGTAACAGAAAACTGCACCCAGTGGGGTATTGAAGAATTTGTCCAGTACGCCGGTGAGGCGGTTCTTGCAGACATTGTTGCCCGTGAACTTACGCTCGACCTTACGCCGGGTAAAGCGAAGGCAAAAAAGGCGGCTGGTACTCCTGCGGGATCCGCGGCACAGGCCGCAGTTGCAGAAGATGAAACCTCTGGAATCTCGATCCTTCATTTCCCGGTCAAGCTTTCCGAGCAGGCCGCCATCAGGACCGCAGGAATTCAGGGTGCGGCAAAACTCCGGTTCATCCCCTATTACCTGATCCACTATGTAAGCTCAGGGGAACAGGTGTATAAGGACCGGCGCATACCCTTCGATGCTGATGGATGGGGCGCAATTAACGCGATTAATGGTATCAAAATCGATCTTGACGGGACAAAAGTCGAAGACTCCGAGATCCCGGCAAACGCTGAGGTATCCGACTCACACATCACCAAGGAAGAAGCCTCCGAAAGGATGATAACCGAGCTTATCGAAAGGCTCACCCAGAAAGTCCGGATCAAGCAAGAGAAGGGAGATGCTATCTTTTACGAGGAAAAGACCCTAAAACCTGATCGCAAAAATATATCGGTCGAAACTAAGCAGGTTTACATCCCGGTCTGGCAGATCCGGGGGAAGAAGATTGTAGAAGTCAACGCCTTCACGGGTGAACTTCTGTCAGAACCAATGGATGAAGGTGTAGAAGTCTTCTAAGAAACCTACCTGTATGATCGTTGTTCTTGGCGGGGGCCCTGCAGGGCGCATAGCCTCGATCCGGCTTACCACGGCGGGTAAGAAGGTCACGCTCGTCGAACCCAAAGGAAAAATGGGTGGAATCGGCGGGCAGTGCCTCCATTTTGGCTGTATGCCGGTCTGTGCTCTCAATGATATTGCCCGTGTCGTCAATACCATGCGCAGATTCCACGAGATTGGTATGACGGAAGCGATCCCGGCACTCAGGTTTTCAAAGGTGATGGACGAAACTTTTACCGTCCAGCAGAAAATCGCCGGAATTCTCGATGAAGAAACTAGAAACGCTGGAGTGAATGTAGTCTACGGTTTATCAGGAAAAGTCGACGGGGATCAGGTATTTATCGGGGCTGATCCGGTAGAGGCGGAGGCAACGATCATTGCAACCGGCTCCCGGCCGTTCATCCCGGACATCCCGGAAGTAACCCTTCAGGGAGTCTGGACACCTCATTCTCTTTGGGATCTCCGCAAGCTCCCCGAAAATTTTGTGATTATCGGGGGGGGAGTGATAGCAGCGGAGTTCGCATATATTTTCTCCGCGTTCGGATGCAAGGTTACCATCCTTTCCCGTAGCGGTTTTTTGAAAAACCTTGACCGGCATCTCCGGGCTATAGCGTTCAAAGAGTTGGCCGATGTCGATATCCGGGAAGGAGTTGTTGTAACCAGTATTACCGGGACTACCCGGGTTCAAGGGGTCCGGTACCAAATGGCTGGAACAGACGCGGAAATCCCTTGCGATAACGTGTTGCTTGCTACCGGCCTCATCCCTAACACCGGGATGGTGAGCGGGATGGATAAAGGGCCGGGGGGCGAGATCATCGTTAACGACCAAATGCAGACGAGTGTGCCCGGCATCTATGCCTGCGGAGATGTAACCGGTGCGCCATTTCTAACGCCAGTCGCCCGGCACCAAGGGATAGTCGCCGCCGACAATATTCTCGGAAAAGAGAGGCATATGGATTATACCCGTATCCCCCAGGCAATCTATCTTGCTCACGAGCTGGCATACTGTGGGCGCGATGATGATAAAAACGCTTCACTTGCCCTCCCCGGGCCGGCCGGGCCGGGAACCTACTGGTCGGTTCCGTTCAACGATACCGGCCTCGCAAAGATCTTTGCAGATCCGGCATCCGGGGAGATCAACGGGATTTGTGCGGCAGGTCCGGCGGGGGGAGTCATCGCAGGATACCTCGCGTTTCTCATGCAGCGGCATATCTCTGTGCATGATTTCGAGGAGTTTATAGAGGTCCACCCCTCAACAGACGGGATATATGGCCTTGCGAAGTACTCATCGGAATTGTTCAGGAAACATAATCCCCCTTAAGAGAACAGATATTTGCGTTCATTTTCCCAAGGAAAGATTCTGTTCTGATACCAAAAAAAGACAAGTTTTCACGAATCCTACCGGCGTTACCAGTCATCCCTGTAGGTATTATTATGCTAGACATCGAAGGTATGAGGTACAGCTTATTCCCCGCTTCGGAGATTCCCTATGACCGATCCTTCTGAAAGTCTTTCGTTCGACCAGACCCGGCTCGATAAAGTACATGCACTACGGAACAAAGGTGTTGACCTCTACCCCCCCACATTCGACCGGAAGAACACAATTACAGAAATACGGAAAAAATTTGCGGAAATCACCCACGATAAAAGCGAGGAACGTGTCTCGACAGCCGGGCGCCTGTATATTATCCGCAACCATGGCAAAACAATCTTTGCCGATCTCGGGGATGAAGGCGGCAAAATTCAGCTCTATATCCGAAAGGCGGATATCGGAGACGAGGCATTTGATTTTTTTAACCAGTTCATCGAAAGGGGAGACTTTGTTGGTGTAACCGGGCATGTTTTCCGGACCAAACTTGGAGAGATTACAATCTGGGTGGACAAAGTCACGCTCCTCTCAAAAGCCATCTGTTCGCTCCCCGAGAAATTCCACGGGCTCACCGATGTGGAAAAACGGTACCGGCAGCGGTATGTCGACCTGATAGTAAATGAAGACGCCCGTCAGGGATTCCGGAAACGAAGCCAGATTCTCTCGTCTATCAGACGGTACCTCTCTGAACGGGATTTCCTTGAGTTCGAAACACCCATTCTTCAGCCAGTATACGGCGGTGCAAATGCCCGGCCATTCACCACATTCCATAACTGTCTCGGTCAGAAGCTTTTCCTGAGAATCGCACCGGAGCTCTATCTCAAACGCCTTATTGTCGGAGGGTTCGAACGGGTCTTTGAGATCGCCCGGAACTTCAGGAATGAAGACATCGATACCCACCACAACCCGGAATTCACTATGGTTGAGATCTATTGGGCATACCATGATGTCTACGATATGATGGATCTCACTGAAGATTTCCTTGCTACGCTCGTCCAGGAGGTTCATGGAAAGCGTGAGATTACGTTCGAGGAAACCACGATTTCGTTTAACAAACCGCTTCGCAGGCTCTCTATGGCCGATGCGGTAAAAGAATACGCGGGAATAGACATTTTTACCCGTTCAATCGAAGAACTCCGGGCGATTGGACAGGAGAACCGGCTCAAGGACACAGAAAAACTCCAGACTCATCGGGAATTCCTCGTTTACTTCTTTGAGAATATGGTCGAAGAGAAGCTCATTCAACCAACTTTTGTCTTTGACTTCCCGGTAGAGAACTCGCCGCTCGCAAAGCGCCATCGGGAGAAGGAAGGTTTCACTGAGCGCTTTGAACTCTTCATCTACGGTATGGAAATCGCAAATGGATTCTCAGAGCTCAACGATCCACTTGACCAGAAAGAACGATTCGAAGCCCAGGATAAAAAGCGGCAGCTTGGCGATCTTGAAGCCCAGATGATCGACTACGACTTTATCAACGCCCTCGGGTATGGTATGCCACCCACCGGAGGAGTGGGTATTGGCATCGACCGGCTCGTCATGTTACTTACCGGCAACAACTCCATCAAGGAAGTGATCCTCTTCCCATCAATGAAAAGTATACAAGCGGAGGGAGAGGACAAAGAAAAGCAGGGATAGGAGTGAGTCCCGGCCATTATCTTTTTTCACAATAGTTTTGAAACGATAGTTCGGGGAGGGATTTAGGCAGGATCCGGGGCCTCTTTCCAGAAGTCTCTGGCGATTTTTCATCTATGTGGGCCTTGGATATCCCCCATTACACTCATAAAAATTATAAAATTTTAGAGTTTGTGCAGGTGTCCGGTAAAACCTGGCCGGACTCCTATTCCGATACTATTACACGCTAATAAAGTATGCAATGATGACCCCGGCAATTGCAGCGGCTGCAGCAATGGAGCAGGTCTCAAGGACGCCCCGGAGCATCGGGCGCTTGCCGATAATCGATCGTCCGACACCCAGAAGGACAAGAAGGATTGCGGTTCCTGCGACACATAGAATCCGTGCTTGTTCGAACGGTAGGATCGCAAACGGGATCACCGGTGTGATCCCCGCAGTGAAATCTGTAATCCCCATCCACGTCACGTGGGCCATTATGGATGATTTGCGTGCCGGTGGTTCTTCATCGGCAGCCACAGCGTCCTCAAGTTTGCGGATAGAGAGCGGGTTTGCATTCACATCCTCCCGTATGGCATCGAGGCTTTTCTGGCTCAGGCCGGCGCTTTTGAGCTGGGCTATGAACCCGTTGATGGCACCCGCCGGGTCTTTTTTGATCTCTTTTTCCCTCACCATTGCTTCTACAGCGGCCTCATCCTTTTCGGATTCAAGGTCGAGGTACAATCCCGCCATCATAGAAACCGATGCAGCAATCGCTCCCGTGGCTCCCGCTAGAAAGACTGCATCTGCTGTCTGGGACCCTACTGCAACACCGAGTACCAGACCGAAAATCGAAACTGCCCCGTCTTCCATGCCAAAAACAATGTCCCCTGCCGAGGAGATTAACGACTCTTTGACCCGCAAACGAATGGATCTTTTTTCTTTGTCAGCCTGATCAACCATAGGAAAATTTCACGCCCACTCTGCTACTTGAACTATTTGTATGAGAATTCAGAAAATATAAAGGATATGAAATGAATCTCTTTTTAAAGGCCTTTCGCGTCCTGAAGGGTCTAGGTTCTTGACTGTGTATACCCGGTTCTTAATAAAAATTTTTCTATCGGATCCGTATCGTAATTGAATATTTTACCGGGCTTATTTATGATAAGGTTCATTGCAGTTGATCTTGCAAGCCCGGTATATCTGTTCAAGGAGGATCAATCGCACCATCTGGTGCGTAAACGTCATTGGCGAAAATGAGAGCCTGAGTGAAGCCCGGATAAGCACGTCATCAGAAAGGCCAAGATCACCCCCTATAACTAGTACAACCGAGCTCGTTCCCGCAAGCTGCAATTCCTGAATCCGGGCGGCAAACGCCTCGCTTGACATCTGTTTTCCGTGTATATCGAGAGCAATTATATACGATCCATCAGGGATCGCGGAGAGGATCCGGTTTCCTTCTCGATTTTTGATGATCTGTTCCAGACCTCCGGAAAGATGGACTCCCCGCTTCTCCTCTGTAATTTCGAGTATGGATAATTTCAGGTAAGGAGTGAGACGTTTTTCGTATTCAGCAATAGCGTCGGATAAATACCGTTCCTTGATCTTTCCGACCGTAATGATACGCACGTGGATACTAAGTCACCTTGTACCAAATGTGGTATGCCGGACGTGAAAAAAGCGCTTTTCAAAAGAGGTTAATTGATATGAGGAAGTTACCCGAAGATCTGGTAGGATTCTTCGAGTGCTTCCACAGCCGGAAGTTTCTTTCCGGTTAAAAACTCAATACAGGCTCCGCCGCCAGTAGAGATGTGGGTGAAGTCATTATCTATACCGAGTTTCTCAATCACGGCAGCAGTGTGTCCGCCACCGACAACTGAGAATTCAACCTTTGCCGCAGCTCTGAGTAGTTCGAAGGTTCCCGTAGCAAAATCCGTGTCTTCGAACACACCGGCAGGACCGTTAAAGACAACGGTCCCAGACTTTTTAAGGGTTGAAACAAGAGTTGCAAGAGAGTCCATACCAAGATCCATAACCGGGGCGTCTGCCGGGATCCTATCGATGGGATATTCTGCCCGTCGGCCATTCTGCCGCACAGCAACCGATGAGGGCATGATCACCCGGTCGCTAAACTTTGCCAGAATGTCCTGGGCCTTTTTAATCTCGGCAGAATACTTTAGCTGTTCGATGAGCTGGGTGGATGGTTTACCAATATCGTACCCGGCGGCGAGATAGAAAACATTTGCCACTACGCCTATCACGATTACGATATCCGCAATACCGTTTTCGAGTACGTGGGCGGCGACTTCTATCGAATCATCAACTTTGGTGCCTCCAAGCACCATACAGACGGGTCGTGGAGCACCGGTTAAAACTTTCGAGAGGGTCGCAACCTCTTTTTCCATCAGGAGACCAGCCGCCGATTTCATAGCAAGAGGAAGCCCCACGACTGTCGGCTGGGAGCGGTGGGCAGTCCCGAATGCATCATTGACAAAAAAGTCAGCAAGGGAGGAGAGTTTTTTTACAAGATGCGTCTTTTTTGCTTCAGCTGGTTTCATCGTGAGGTTTTCTTCTGCTGCAAACCGTACATTCTCAAGCATCAGGATATCGCCGGGTTTTGACGCATTTACGGCATCTTTTGCATGTCGGCCAAAAATACTGTCAATATAGGTAACCGGTGTTCCCAGAAGTTCTTCCAGTTTTCCTGCATGGGCTTCAAGCGTGGTAAAATCTTTCTTTCCGGGCCGGCTTTGGTGAGTAACGATCACTACCCGACTATCTGAAAGAGCACGGACAGTAGGCAGGTGCTCCCTGAATCGTTTGTCGTCAAGAATAAGATGGGAGTTAGGATCAATAGGGGAGTTTAAATCCAGACGGAGAAGTACCGTCTTTCCACTACACCCCAGATCCCGTAGGGTACCTATAGGCATATTGCCACACACCCCGGGGTTATGCCGAACCCCGGGCCTTGATCTTCTTCATCCTGAAAAGTTCCTCACGTTCCATTTCGTCAAGACGCATCTTGATGAAATCCCGGGCGGCAGTGAGTTCAGGGATGACCTTGAACTCAAGTGCATTGACCCGGCGTTTGGTCTTTTCGATCTCATCGAGAAGACGTTTCATGGTTGTCTCGATCTCAGCACTTTCGATGATAGATTCTACCAAGTCCTCAAACGCCGAGGCCGTTTCGTCAATTACCGGTGATGTGCCAAGAACGCCATATCCCCGGTCGGTGAGGGTCTTTTTCACTTTCGAGGATTCAATTTCCGGAACCACTACGCCCATGATGTTTTTGCTTTTGAGCGTAATCATCGGTACCTCTTTTACCGAGAATGCCGCAGACTTGACGCCAATAGCTCCTTCGACCGTATTTGCAACAGCCATCATATCGACGGCCTGCTTGTATTTTCTCAGGAGCTCCCCGCGGCTGTCTTTTGCCTCAGAAAGGATCTTGAAAAATTCTAAGATCAGTCCATCGCGCTTCATTTTGAGGATCTTATAGCCGCGCTCAGAAAGCTGGATCTTCCTTTTGAGGTTGATCAGTTCTGAACGGGTTGGCTTGATATCGCGCAGCGCCATGGGTAACCTTTACTCCTTCTTTGCACCGGCCTTGAACTTCGGGTGGTACTTGTTAATCAGATCGCGGTCGATACGGGTGAGCTGTTCCACGGGCAAAGTCGAGAGTAGGTCCCATCCAAGGTCCAATGTATCTTCAATGGTGCGGTCCTCATCGTATCCTTGCCGGACAAAACGATTCTCGAAGAGATCGGCAAACTCAAGAAGCAGCCGGTCACGTTCGGAGAGGGCATCCTTGCCGACGATTGCAACGAGACCACGGAGATCGTTTCCTTCCGCATACCCGGCGTACATCTGGTCGGAGACCTTCTTGTGGTCCTCCCTGGTGTGTCCCTTACCAATACCAAGGTTCATAAGCCGTGAGAGTGATGGCAGCACGTTGATGGGGGGATATATACCCTTGCGGTGCAGCTCACGGTTAACCACAATCTGGCCTTCCGTGATATAGCCGGTCAGGTCGGGAATCGGATGGGTTATATCGTCTCCTGGCATCGTCAGGATCGGGATCTGGGTGACAGAGCCTTTCAGGCCCTTGATCATACCGGCACGTTCGTAGATGTTGGCTAGATCCGTGTACATGTAACCGGGATAGCCTCGACGTCCGGGCACTTCTTCACGGGCTGCACCAATCTGACGGAGCGCTTCACAATAGTTTGTCATATCCGTCAGGATGACCAGCACATGCATACCCAGTTCGAAGGCGAGGTATTCCGCAGTTGTAAGGGCGAGACGCGGGGTGATGATACGCTCGACGGCGGGGTCGTCTGCGAGGTTAAGGAAGACGACGGCACGTTCGAGAGCCCCGGTACGCTCAAAGTCTTGCATGAAGTAGTTTGCTTCTTCCTTGGTGATACCCATCGCAGCAAAGACCACGGCGAAACTTTCGGTCGAGCCGGGAACTTTTGCCTGTCGGGCAATCTGTAATGCGACGTTGTTGTGCGGCAGACCTGCCCCAGAGAAGATCGGAAGCTTCTGGCCACGGACAAGTGTGTTGGTACCATCAATGGTAGAGATACCGGTCTGGATAAAATCAGCCGGCATTCCCCGGGCGTACGGGTTGATCGCAGCACCGGTGATATCGAGGCGTTTCTCCGGGACAATCTCGGGACCGCCGTCGATTGGTTTACCGCCGCCGGAAAGGATACGGCCTAACATCTCGCGACCGACCGGCATCTTGATAGTCTCGCCAGTAAACCGGACGCCGCTGTCTCTACCTATACCGGTAGTGGTCTCGAAGATCTGGACAACGACCAGTTCGTCGCTTGTGTCCAGCACCTGGCCGCGCTTGGTGGTGCCGTCAAAAAGGACAATGTTGACGAGTTCTCCGTAGGCGATAGGTTCGGTCTTCTCGACGAATACGAGAGGACCGGCTATTTTTGTGATCGTCCTGTATTCCTTCATGCTGCCGACCTCAGTGTGTTGAACTCAGCGTCCATATCCTTCTCGATCTTGGCGAGAGGCTCTTTGTAGTCCTTGATGAATTTGATCTGGGGCAGCTCGTTCTTGGCCTTAACGCCGTTGATCTGTGACGGGCTTACACCTGCAAGCTGGGCAGAATAGGCAAGCTCAGCGAAGAGCTTGATCGATTTCATCATATCGTACTGCTTTTTCATGTCGCAGAAAGTGTCGACGGCGTCGTACGCATTCTGCTGGAGGAAGATCTCACGGATCATACGGGCAACCTCGATGGTCACCTGTTCCGATTCGGGCAGGGCGTCGGAGCCAACAAGCTGCACGATTTCCTGCAATTCTGCCTCTTTCTGGAGAATTTCCATTGCCCAAGACCGGATCTTATTCCAGTCGGGTGAGACTTCCTTGTCATACCAATCGTGGAGGGCCTCAAGGTATAGGGAGTACGAATTGAGCCAGTTAATCGCCGGGAAGTGCCTGCGTTGTGAGAGCTTGGCATCCAGTGCCCAGAAGACCTTAACGATACGGAGAGTGTTCTGGGTAACAGGTTCTGAGAAATCTCCGCCGGGCGGTGAAACTGCCCCGATAACTGATACCGATCCGGATGCACCGTTCAGGGTCTCGACAAGACCAGCTCGCTCGTAGAACTCGGAAAGACGGGCTGCAAGATATGCGGGGTAACCTTCTTCACCGGGCATCTCTTCAAGACGACTGGAGATTTCACGCATGGCTTCTGCCCAGCGTGACGTCGAGTCTGCCATCAGCGAAACATCGTATCCCATATCACGGAAGTACTCAGCAATCGTAATACCGGTGTATACCGAAGCTTCACGGGCAGCCACCGGCATGTTCGAGGTATTTGCGATGAGCACTGTCCTCTCCATGAGGGGTTTTCCTGATTTTGGGTCCTCGAGATGAGGGAACTCGGTAAGCACTTCGGTCATTTCGTTGCCACGTTCACCGCAGCCGATATAGACCACGATCTCGGCATCCGACCACTTGGCCAGCTGCTGCTGGGTGACCGTTTTGCCACTACCGAACGGGCCGGGAATTGCTGCCGTGCCGCCTTTTGCGATCGGGAACAGGCCATCGAGGATACGCTGACCGGTGATCAGCGGGATCGTTGGGTTCTTCTTCTCTCTGACAGGACGGGGTACACGGACCGGCCAACGCTGGATCATCGGGTATTCGCGGCCGTCTTCGAGAATGCATATGATCTCGTCAACCGTGAAATCCCCGCTCTTGATCGTTTTAACTATCCCGGCTTTCACATTAGGCGGGAGCATAACACGGTGAACGATGTTGGTTTCCTGCACTTCACCAAGGATCGCACCTGGTTCAACCTTGTCACCGGATTTAACGAGCGGTTTAAAGGTCCATTTCTTCTCGTGGGAAAGACCGGGCGCAGATACACCACGCTCGATAAAATTTCCCATTTTTTCCACAAGGACTGAAAGCGGTCGTTGGATCCCGTCGTAGATACTGGTCAGGAGACCGGGTCCTAGTTCCACGGCAAGCGAGAGTCCGGTATTAACAACCGGCTCACCGGGCCTGATACCCGACGTGTCCTCGTATACCTGGATAATGACGTTATCTCCCTGGATCTTGATGACCTCACCCATCAGCGCTTCTTTTCCGACCTTGACCACATCGTACATGTGGGCGTCAAGGTTGACTGCCGTAACTACGGGGCCGGAGATTCTTTTAAGAATGCCCTGTTTTACCTCTTTGTTTTTTTCAGTTTTCATTTCCACAGATCAACACCCACCGATCTCTTGATTTTCTCTCTCATGGACAGCCCCCCTTCTTCACCGCCAAGAGCGATCACTGTTGGCTTGACGGAATTTTCAAGCGTTGCGCGGAGCCGGCGCGGAAGCCGTTCCATATCGCTGCTATTTAAGACAAGAATTCCTACTTGTCCATCTGCAAGGGCGCTGGTAATGCACTCGTTGAGTTTCTCATCGTCTTCCACGGCGTAGGTCTTGCGGATACCTGCCAGACGGAACCCGAGAATAAACTCACTGTTGCCGATTACTGCAATCTCCATGTTACATCACCAGGTATTTCCCGATCATTTCCGGGGAGAGTTTGGATTCTTTCCCCCGTGCCAGTGCACGAAGGTTGAACACTTCATACTTCTTCTTTTCCAGATACACGAGGATTGGATAGATGGAGAAGGGATTGCGTTTCGAGAGTTTCTCCATCTGCTCCATCTGCACCCGCACAAGAAGCGATGCAATTTCATGAACCGGCCTTTCCGTCTCCAGGCCTTTGAGGAGCTCAACGACCGGCTCGGTACGAACTTTTGCCCTGAGCTGGTCGGTGAATTCCCGGTAGTCCTGCATCGTGTTTAACGAAGCGAAGTCTGCAGGGGTGATTGTGCCACCAGGAATATACATCTCCTTAGCGTCTTCTTGGATCTTATCAGCTCGCAGCCGGAAAAGGGTCATGATATTTTTAATATCAATATCCAGCCGGACAAAGCCAAGGAAGAGCCGGCCTCCGGCATCCCCCCCGGCAGATTCTGAGATAAGCTCTGCATAGAACTGCTTGTACAGCTCATTTTCCATCCGGGCAAACGAACCGGTTTCTTTTGCTACGGGATACTCGCGGGCGAGTACCGGGTAGAGTCTCCGTCCCTTGAGGGCGTCGATAACGCGGTCCGGGCCATCTTCAGAAAGGAGCCTGTCGAGAACTGCTTTATCAAGGCTCCCCGCCGGGACAAGGACCTCCTTAATCTTTCCGGCTTTTTCTCCCTGGGCTTTGCCGCGGAGGATGGTAAGGACGTTCTGGATGTCCCAATAGCGGAGGTACGCCCGGGTGAACTGCTTAAGCGATCCCGGCGTGATTTCCTGGATCCGCTGGTATTCCTTTGCGAGGTTCCAGCTTAAGGCCACTTCGAGAAGATCGATCCCTTTGAAGGTGGTACCCAGCTCATCAATTTCCTGTCTGTACGACGTCTCTTCGATGATACGGGTAATCTCAGGAAGACTCATGTTGAGCATCCTCATGAACTCTTCCCGGGGGAGAAGCTTGGCTTTCCTCACCCTCATCCTTGTACAGACGTAGATAGTAGGCGCTGAAATGCCTTTCATCCCTGCCATCGGTACATCACCTTACCCGAAGAGGAGATCAGATGCATCCTTGAGCCCGGATTCCCATACTTTGTTCATGAACGTACGATAGCTGTAATCGATCTGCAGCTCATTCCCTTCGCCTTCAATAAGTATCCCACCGTCGATATCAACCGGTTCGCCCAAGGTATAACCTGAGAATTCCTTCTCGGCAAGGACAGCTTTTGCTGCTGCAACATCCCGTGCGTTACAGTGAATCGTACCCCGGGGGATCTCCTTTTTTGCTTCCGAAAGGAGTTTTTTGATGGCTTCGCGATGGAAGCTTTCAGGGAGTTTGGCAATTTCTGAACGGGTGCTCTCAAACACATCATCAAGGAGCTCTTTTTGTGTGTTGAGGATCTCACGTTTGACAAGAAGGTTTGCTGCCGAGATCTCCTGGGAGACGATCCGTGTGGCCTGTTTTGCTGAGGCGTCCTCGGCGTCACCCTTGATCCCGGCTACCTTCCGGTTAGCTTCTGCAAGAATCCGGTCAGCATCCTGCTGGGATTCAGCCCGGATAGCGTCCGCTTCTTTTTTGCCTTTGTCCCTAATTTCTTCCAGTACTGCTTCCAGTCCCATTGTCTGCCTCGCAATTAGAACAGGAGCAGAAGAGCAATGACCAGACCGAAAATGACGATAGTTTCCGGAATAACCGTGAATAGCAGGCCAAGACCGAAGAAATCCTTGTTCTCCGCAATTGCGCCGACAGCTGCAGCACCGATACCCATCTCAGCAACACCGGTACCCACACCGGTGAGACCGACAGCAAGACCTGCGCCGATTGCCTTCATTCCAGCCTGCGATGCATTTACCATATCAATAGTCATGTTAACGTCTGCCATAATCTAATCCTCCGTAAATCTTCGTTTCATTCCAAATGGATTGTACTTCCTGCCTCCACCCTTATAGAATTTGGTGAAGAATTCAACGTAATGCAACCTGATTGAGTGGAGCCCGCCGCCCAGAATTCCCAATGCCAGATTGAGTGCGTGTCCCAGCAAAAAGACCAGAACGCCGATTATAATCATAAGAACTCCCAAAATGGATATATTTTTCAAGGCGGGTCCGATGAACATGCCAATAGACATGTAATTTACTACCATTGCGATGGCCACTGATGAAAGGCCGACCGCCATAAGACGTGCATAAGATAGCACGTGCGAGATAATCGTCGGGAGTTCAACAAGTTCAAGGATCGCATCCCGTGCGATAAAGATGACTCCCATAACGATAAACACGATGGCAATAACCAGACCAACAGAAAGCCCTGCTACAACCACCGGGAGTTTTGTAAGGTCCGGCATGAGGGGAATTGTAAACATCGACCAGATGGCAATAAGAATACCCCACATGACAGTAATCCATCCAAGATTGGCAAGAACAGTTTTTATCCGGTGCTCGCCATGATCCTGGCGTGCATGGTTGATCATACCCAGAGTCCGGCCAAGCGTAATGTGCAAAATACCGATCCAGACCGTCAGAATCAGGAGCTCCGGGATCATTGGTCCTGCCCCGGCTTCGCCTCCTCCTATGTTGAGATGCCGGCTGTAAATGATCGGCGCCCAGGGAAGTTCGAATCCTAAGCACTCACTGAACAGGAGACCGAATATAATACTCATGATACTTGCATTCCTGAGAACGACAAGGAACTGCTGGCCATCGTCACCCTTTAACACGTTGCGGAGTGCTAAAACCATGATAAGGAGCAACAAGCCGTACCCGACATCCCCAAGAATCATCCCAAAGAAGACCGGAAACACAATGGCAAGCATCAGTGTTGGATCTACTTCCGTGTACATAGGACGTGAGTAAATATCCATGAGCATCTGTGTGGGCTTTGCAAACGACGGGTTGTTGTATTCTACCGGGACCGCATCATGCAGTGGATCCACCGGGAGTTCTGTGACAAACACTTTTCCGCCGGTTACCTTCTCCAGCTCCGCACTGATACCCGTGGTGCTATCCGCGGGAACCCAGCCTTCTGCCACAAACACCTTTGAGGTCGTGGCAAAACGCAGGGGAGCTTCGGCCTGCTCAATCTTTGCCTTGAACGCTTCCTCGCAGGCAACCAGTAATCCGGCATGGGATTCTTTGATCCTGGCGAGTTTTTCGTTGATCGCGGCGATCTCTTTTTTAAGACCTGCAATCTGCTCTGTATAATATGCAGTTCGTTCCGGGGCAGAGCCGTTTTCTTCCGGAATCGTGACCGCCTGGAACTGCGCATCCTGCAGGAGCCGTTCGGTTTCCGTTTTGTTCTTTTCAGGGACAATAGCAAGAACAAACGACCGGTCCTTGCCTTTTACAACCTGCATTTCGTGGGGAACATTCAGGGTCAGGCTGCCGCTTACATAGCCGGCAAAGACACTGAAAAACCGCAACCCGCGTAAAAGAGCGAGATCCACAGGGATCTCCAAGAACGGTACAAGTTCCACAATCTTCTGCTCGTACTCTTTAGCCTTCGTGTCAAGCTTCGAGCGGACACCAGTAAGTTCCTCGACTTCCTTTTCGATGCCGGGAAGGTCCTGCTCGATCTGCGAACGAATCTGGGGAAGGCTCAGTTTCTGTTTTGCATCAATGTCCTCGCCACGGATGGCAAAAACATTCTCTATCGCCCTTACTTTGACAAGTTCGGTAGATGCTTCGGTAGCCCCTTCCAGTGGCGTCCCGATCTTAAAGCCTTCATATTCCGCACGACCCTGATCCACATAGTCTTCGATATGGAACAGGTTCCCCCGGTACAGTTCCTGTATAATAGGCACAGCCTGATCACGTGAAGCTACGATGAGTACACGGCTCATCGGTTTAGGCGCTAACATGCAGCTGCTCCTTAAACCGCGATACCAGCAGCTGCACTGCCTTTGAAAGGTTATTTTTGCCCTTCTCCTTCAATGCCGCTGAACGCTGATTGCCTTCTTTTAGAATTTCGGCGTGCTTTTGTGCTGCCTGGTGCCGTGCTTCTTCCAGTTTCAGCTTTTTGTACTGTTCAGCATTGCTCTGCGCCTTGGCTATAAGGTTATCAGCTTCCAGCTCGGCTTGGGCATGTCTTTTCTTTTTTTCTTCCTGCGCCGCACTGATCATCGACTGATACTCAGTTTCAGTTTTCTTGATGTCATTAAGGACCTCAGTTTTCATCCAACCCTCCACTCACGGCAGTACAATACTTGGTGAAAATCACAATATATGTATTGTTATTTACGATTTCATGTCGGTTTTTTATAACATTCGTTCGGGGAAGAAGATCCGGGAGAAAAAACGATTATGGCCTACTTTACTTTTTCAACAATGAGGGCATCAGGGAGCGGTGAAATGGCAATACCCTCCCGGGTCATACGAATGGTCAGGCCCGCAAGTTCATCCGAGGAACAGATGAGATGCTGGTCCGGATGTGTCCCCCGGACAATAGAACAGCTGGTCTGGATTTCAGGTGCAACCGAGATCACATAGGGAATCCGTTTCGATCCCGGGTGGTTCCGGGGGAGGACAATAACGGGTAGATGATACGTCCTGACCAGATCCAAAAGCATCAGGGCGGGTTCAACAGGGCCTGCCCCGGGCGCTGAAACTACCACAACGTCGCCGGCATGGACTCCCTGAATATATTCATCATCGCTGGTTTCGATACACAGGGCAAAATTTTCACGGACTGGTGCAACAAGCAGAAAAGAGTAAGCGCCTTTCACGATCAGGACGTCATCGCAGGCGGAATCGTTCATAGCTCAGTTACATCTTCAGACTGGCAGGAGGGACACATGGGTCGTTTACCTATCCCTTTGAACCGTTCCCCGCATTCCTTGCACCGGTAATCCTTTGCTGTGACCCGGTCGGGGGGAAGATCAATATCGGTTGGTCCGCCAACACTACACATGCAGCAATCACCTCACTACTCTAATCTTCCCATTCTATTATTTATGCCTGTTTGCATCCCCAGACCAACCAGGTTAAACTAAAAGGAAGACTCCGTTTTACCAATTTATGTAACAATGATGAAACTGAAGGTGACAAGTGAGATGATCAGCAGGATACAGGAATGCTTCACACCAGCGGCAAGTGAGGCCTCCCCCATCTGCCCGGCGATCAATCCTGAGAAGAGCGCCTGGATCAGGCACGCGTGGTAAAGAAGCCGGTTGAACGCTTTGATCGGCACAGATCCGATACCGGAGAGGGGCCCTCCCATTGAAATCCCCGATGTCCCAATATGGGCAAGGACCGGCAGGAACTGAGTGTCAAGGACTGCAACGACGTATAGGAAGACAAAGAACGAGAGGTAAACGATAGCAGTGTAGATGAACATCTCGGAAAGACGTTCTTTTTTGAGTGTCTCGCTCATCTTTGCATCACTTGCAGCAATCGCGAGAACTTCCCCAATCTGACCGCTCATCTCGCTTGCTTTTGTAATGAGGGTCACGGTACGTGCAATTGAAGCGGTACTGATCCGCTGTTCAAACCGTATCAATGCATCGGAAAAATTCGCCCCCCAGTCCATGTCACGTTTAATCCGGCGGATCTCGTAGCTGAGAAGCCCGAGGTTGGTATTGACCATGATACCGATAGCCTGGGCCATCGTCAGGCCAACGCGGTTTATGCCTGCCATACGTTCCAGAAAATCCGGGATCATAACCTGAATTCCTCTGACTTTCCGGGCCCAGATCTCGTAGAAGATTGCGTAGGGAACAAGAACGATCAGGACAGCAATCACCACATGGGCATTAATGACTTCAAT
Source organism: uncultured Methanoregula sp. (assembly GCA_964409915.1). Lineage (GTDB taxonomy): Archaea > Halobacteriota > Methanomicrobia > Methanomicrobiales > Methanospirillaceae > Methanoregula. Next base: position 17,824 of record CAYPEQ010000027.1, read on the forward strand.
AAAGAGCTCTGGATCCCCATAAGAGGGGATGTGGGATATTACCAGTGCCAGGTAAATGATCGCTATTGGCACGGTAACAAACAATGTATGATTGACATCGTTGACAAAACTTTCAAAGGGATGGCTGATAAAATTGGTCAGGATCCGTATCTTGTCGTACTTTTTAAGCTGGTCAAACAGGTGTTCTTCACCGGTTTTTTTAACCATCGGGATATCCGCGTACGTGTTGAGCTCTTTAACCCGGGTATAGCGTTCGGCCTTTTCTGCCTTACCGGATATGAGATCGATGAGAAGGACAAAAATCAGTGATCCGATGGGCATGATCGCATAGATGATAAGCGAGAGCTGGAGGACGGCGGATCCTCCCATCATACCCATGACCACCATAATAATGATTAAAAAAAGCGGGCCTGCGACAAAGAGCGTAACATACGACTCTGCAACCATGGAGAGAATAGTCAGGAACTGTTTCTGTTCGAAACGAGCTTCTTCCTGGTATAATCTCACCCGGCTCGCAAGGAACTCTGATAGATCCCCCCCACTTTCGATAACCGAGAGGAGATCCTCGAGAAAATCTTTGAGCTTTTCCGACGGTGTAGTTTCAGAGAGGTGCCGTACTGCCGTGAGGACGTCCGATCCGAAATAGTCGACATCCCGGGTGATCTGCCGGAACTCGAGTGCGACCTCCCCATAGATGGGAGCATTTTCGGAAATGGCGTAAAAGATCGTCATCAGCTCCGCTCCGCCCCGGCGCATCGCGTACATGTAGGCAACTGCATTATGCAGCGTCAGGTTAATCTTGACCTTTCTGTTGTTCTTCTCTATACGGGGGATACGGAGCAGAAGGTGATAGGTGATGTATGCACCAAACGCAAAAGAGATGGCGACACTTGCCGTTAAGACAAAGGTCGAACTGGAGAGAAAAACCAGATCCTGGGGCAGCTGGAGATTGAGAACGTTATAGACTCCTTTTCCGGACTGGACCTCCAGAACAAGAACACGACTTACCACGTACCCCAGTACACCAAAAATAATACCGACAAGTACGGAAATCCTGATGGATTTCCAGAGGTATTGCCCGAGTGTCAGGCCGGAACGGGACGATACGAGATCCGCATGAACGCTGTGGTACCGGATCGGGTCGCGCAGCAGCCATTTCTGAAGAGTATGGCGGAAATTCATCACAGTACCCGTCTGAGATCATCTGTGTGCGCAAGCAATGAAGCGCGGTTTATCTGAAAGTCATGGAAGAGCGAGGCAACCGAGATATAGTCCCGGATTCCCTGCGTGTGCATCGCGTCAAGCAGGCTTTTTCTCACCGCTATCTCTGTTTCAAGCTGGGCCCGGCTCCAGCCGCGTTTTACTGCAATTGAGCTATAAACCTGCGATCTGCCGGTATAGGTAGTGATGTCATGGACAGGATCGTACTCAAAGACATTGTTGACCTTAAAGTTCCCGGTCGCCGCATCAATACCGATGATTTCAACAACTTCCTGGACTCTTCGGACGCGTTCGTTTCCACGGTATATTAGTGCCTGTACACTGATGATATTTAATGCTTGGATCATATTGCGAGGCACATTAAGCGGTTCGCTTTCCAGCCGGTGAATTGCCGCGTCGATGCTTCCTGCATGCATGGTAGAGAACGTAGTGTGGCCGGTATTCATTGCCTGGAAGAGGGTCTGTGCCTCAGGACCCCGGACTTCCCCGACAATGATATACTCCGGCCGCTGCCGCATAGCTGCCCTGAGAAGATCAAACATGTTGATGGCGTTGCCCCCTTCGGTGAGCGCCTCCCGGGTAACACTGGCAATCCAGTTATCATGGTAAAGCGTTATCTCCCGGGTATCTTCGATACTGACAACTTTTGCGATGGGAGGAATAAAGAGCGAAACCGCATTCAGCGAGGAAGTCTTCCCGGACGCAGTCCCCCCGATAAAGAGGAGACTCATGCCATTTTCAATGGCAAGCCAGAAATAAGCGAGTTCGTCGCTCGAAAACGTACCATACTCCATAAGCTCGATAGGTGAAAAAGGATCTTCACGGAATTTCCTGATGGTAAACGAGGTGCCCCGTGTCGTAACCTCAGTCCCGAGAGTCAGCTGGAGTCGCGAACCGTCAGGCAGTGTGGCATCCAGCATCGGCGAGCCGCTCGAGATATGTTTGCCCGAACGCTGGGCAAGGGTGATAGCCAGAGAGTTGAGTACATCGGCTTCAAAAGCAATATTGGTTTTGATGTTCCGGTGTTCCCGATGGTACAAAAATATCGGGATCCTGCTGCCGTCGCAGGAAATATCTTCAAGACGGGAATCTTTCATTAAGGGGTCGATACGTGACCAGCCGACAAAATTCCTGATAAGGTAATATTCTATCTTGAAGAGTGCGGACTGGTCGAGGATAAGGCCGTAATCTTCTAAAAGGCCGTGCACTTTTGCAAGCAGGATCTTTTTTCGGTCTTTTTTAATCTCGTCCGAGGTCAATACAAGGACATCAAGAAGATCCTCGTGGAGACGCTCGAGAAGCTCATACTCGAAGTCAGAGAGAGGGGGTTCATAGAGCAGATATTCGGACTGGTTCGTTTTCCGGTTGAGGGCAATGTACACCAGGGTCAATCCCTCTTCAATCCAGTACTGGTCGAGCAGGTCGTACCCTTGAGGCAGCTCGGCGCTTACCAGCGGGCCATGCTTTGAAAAATTATACTCCTCGTCCTGGTTTTTCAGCTGTTTTTTAAAGAAGTGAAAATAGTAACGGTAGCTGGCTTCGCGTATTTTTGGTGCAATTGACGGAGGACTGCCATCCCCAGCAGGAGGTTGTGGGGTATCTGCATTCTTCCTCGTGATCCTTATCCGGGACAGATACTCTTTAAATCCTCGAAAAAAATCTGAAATCTGCATAAACCTGCTCCTCATGAAAGGTGCATATCTTTTATTGGTAAATAGTTCGGCGGATACTTATATATATAGTATATTCCAAAAACTGCCCATAATTAGTGAATTATACGCATATATTGTCCCATGTATGTTCCCGACCGTCTGTATCCGTCGGCAGGAACAGATATCTTTATACTTATTCCCAGAGAGTTTTAAAACATATATAATTCACCGGATAGACGGAGTACCAGATGCAGAATACACAGAAAACCAGGATGCCCACGGGGATTGCATCACTTGATCCTATCCTTGGCGGGGGTATCCCGCAGGGTACTCTGACGCTCCTTCTGGGGGATTTAGGGGCCGGACATTACGAATTTGTCTACAGTTCGACGGTAAATATTCTTTCGGCAATGAAACGGTCACCGGACCCCAGCTCCTTCTCCCCAAAGAAGATCCTGTATATCACTTTTACCCGGCTCGAAGCTGATGTCCGCCAGGAAATTGTCCAGTCGTTTCGCAGCGATGAAATGAGCGGTGAGATGGAGGGCATTGCTTTTGAGGATCTTTCAGATCTTTATTTCGATCGCAGTATTGTCCCGGATTCCTGGTACAGCCATAGCAACACGTTGACCCGGCTTCAGAAACGTTCCGAACATGCAAATCTTTTCATGAGGCTCGCAGAGATTTTTTCCTCCGCAGAACCAGATAGCATGATCATCCTTGATTCGATCACGGATACTGCCACCCAGACAGCCCTTCCCAATCTCTGGGCGGACCTGACCGCATTTCTCCGGGGTCTCCAGAGGCTCTCAAAGACTAGAGAACTTACCATTTTCCTCCTGCTCAGCAGGGGTATCATCAAAGCAGCCAACGAGATTGAACTTGCCGACATCGCCGATGCAGTCTTCCTGTTCCGGTGGGAAGAGAGCACCGGCTCCCGGCGCCAGCGGGTGATGTACTTTGAGAAGTTCCGGGGAGTCATGCCATACCTCGAAGAGCAGGACCTCGTCAAGTTTGCCGTCAGGATTTCCACAACCGGCGGATTTGAAGTAAGTAATATCAGGATGGTAATATGAACGGGGATCGGGTAAAGATGGGGATATCCGGACTTGACGATATGCTGGGTGGCGGTCTGCTTGCCGGAAGTATCTGTGCCATTATCGGAACGTATGGCACGGGGAAAACGACATTTTCCCTTGATTTTATCTGGGAAGGACTCAAAAGGGGGGAACGGGTAATCTACATCAGTCTCGAGGAACGCGAAGACAGGCTTCTCCTTTACATGAAACAGAAAGGCTGGGATGTTGATCCCTACCTGAACAAATCCCTCTACATCATAAAGCTTGACCCGACGGATTTCAATCTGGCTAACAACCGTATCAAAAATGAACTCCCGAACCTCATCAGCGAAATCGATGCAAGCCGGGTCGTGATCGACCCGATCTCCCTTTTTGAGGATCTCTTCGGCAGCGATGCCGAACGACGCCGCGAGATGTTCCGGTTCATCGAAGGATTGCGGGACAAGAAATGTACTATGATGATGACGTCCGAGACAGACAGCAATAATGCCTTCTCCAGCCGTCACGGCCTGATCGAATATCTTGCCGATACCGTCATCGTGCTCCGCTATGTCCATTCAAGCGATCTCACGGACGTTCACCTCGCCCTTGAAGTAGTGAAAATGCGGATGTCATCTCATTCCCGGGAGATCAAGCCCTATGAAATCGAACAGACACAGGTAACGGTTTACTCTGAAGCGAACGTTTTTTAAAAAGTCGCCGTCTCCCATGCCATGAATCAGCCGGCAAACCACCCGGGGTTTTTTACCTCCGGGCTTCATTTCTCATTTTTATCAGTTATACGGTGACGCCGAACAAATTGAGCAGGATAAGGATGAACACCCCGGGCAATCCCCCGATTCCGGCGATGAGAATGGTTGCCAGGCTGTACCCGAGATCCGGTTTGCCCACCCATTGCATGACGTTGAGCGTATTGAGAATAAACAAACAAATGAGACCGAGAACTGCGTTGACTACCAGAACGGATAAATTTTTTATTACATAATAAGCGATGACCAGGATGACAACGATAAGGATGGCAGCAAGAAGAAGATCACTCATAGGTATTTATCACTGATTTCTGGTTATAACTCCTTGATATTTAATAAATCGCTTCCAATTTGCCCTGTTTTGAAGAAATTATGAACAAACAGGCTATCCATTTTATTCAAAAGACCCATGAATCGAAGACAAAATGAAATGAACCAATGAGGGATCCATATGCACATTCACCAACAGAAGGCAATATGCGACGATAGGGACCCAAAGGTGTTGATAAACATAAACAATTTATTTGCCATAGAGATAAAATGAAAAGCATAAACAATATTCCGTACAACAGCAAATAGTATCTTCCTTATGATACAATCGTGCGGACTGGGCGTGAGGAGATTCATTCCATATTCCGGGAGGAAAAAGGCATTTCGACTGCCTTTCGATCTGCACGAAAATAAAAAATCAGGTGGGCTGTTATGACGGAGATTTTTATCCTTTCAAACGCCGGTGTTGCTCTGCTGCTTATCGGGGGGATCAGATTTCGTTTTCCTAATCTCAAAAAAACCAGTGAAAAAACAGATCCGACGAGTGATCTGCCACCAGTGGATCAAAACGATCAGAATCCAATTGCTGGTAGGAATGAAAACTACTTCCAGAAGATCCTCTCTGCCCTTTCCGGCCATTCGTATAAGGGGACGCTCCTGCTTCTGGCTACCGCCGTTGTGGCCGTAGTTATTGGTCTCGTCGTTCTTTTCATCGATATGCCTATTCTCTTGATGGGAGTCCTCTCAGTTATCTCACTCATCGCATTGATCCTTTTTGTAATCGGGGCCCGGGCCCGTTTTTTCCCGGCCTTAACTGTGCAAAATAATGTTCCACCATCTTCAGTAACCCCCCCGGATAAAAACACTCCTACTACAAAACCCCAAAACAAAAAATCCGTTCGAGATCTTCTTGCACCTTACCTCAGGTTGACCCAAGCGATGGGGAACCGGACAGACCGGGGGGATACAATAATTCTTGCCTTTTGTCTTCTGGGGATGGCTGGTGCATATCTTGCACTCTTTGTCGATCTGCCATTGGCGATTCTGGTGTTCTGCGGCATTATTTCGGTTGCCGCTTTTGGAACTACCAGTCTTGGTGTGGCATTCCGTTTTGCCCCGTCACAGATGGGAGTACTCCTCCCGGATAACCATGATGCCCCCAATATTGCCCCATCTATTGTGCCGGGTATTGCACCTGAACCCGCCACTGTTGATCCCGAGCCTGAGTCTCCAGAACTCTGCGAAAAACCGGGTGGCAGTTGCCTGAATGTTTACTGGATCCAATCCCCCTACGTATATATTAAGATCATTCGGCAGGGAAACCTGGGGTTAGTCTATACGGTAGTTGAACCGGCCCTTACTGCCCGGGAGAAAATTATCCTTCAGGAAACGTACAATTACCTCCGCGATGTGATCATTTTTGACAATCCCGAAAAAACTCCTGAAGATCTGCTCAAAAAATCAAACGTCTACCGTATCCTTCAGGAGAACGATCCAACCCTCAAAACCGATCGGCTCCCGATTCTCAATTATTACCTTCAACGCGACCTTTCAGGATTTGGGCAGCTCGAACCACTTATGCACGACATGACACTTGAAGATATCAGCTGTAATGGTGAAAACCTGCCAGTCTTTATCTTTCACCGGGTCTATGGAAGCCTCCCGACAAGCGTAGTCTTCCGGAAAGGCGAGCTCAACCAGTTCGTTCTGAAGCTTGCCCAGAAAGCCAACAAACAAATCTCGCTCTCGAATCCCATGGTAGACGCGTCACTCCCCGATGGGTCACGGATCCAGGTCACGTACAGTAATGTCATATCCACCAACGGCAGTTCGTTTACCATCCGTAAATTCCGTGCGGATCCCATGACGCCGCTCGATCTTATCAGGTTCCAGACTTATAATAGCGAAATTCTTGCCTTCCTCTGGTTGGTTATCGAGCACCGGAGAAGCCTGATTATTGCCGGGGGGACGGCAAGCGGCAAGACCTCGACCATGAATGCGATTTCCCTGTTTATTCCTTTGAATTCGAAGATTGTGTCTCTTGAGGATACCCGCGAAATCCAGCTCCCCCACAAGAACTGGCTGGCTACCCAGACACGGGAACTGAATATGCCAGGAGCACAAGGGGATGTCGACCTCTTCTCGCTCCTGAAAGCGTCCATGCGTCAGCGGCCGGAATTTATCATTGTCGGGGAAGTGCGGGGTAAGGAAGCCCAGACGCTTTTCCAGGCGATGAACACCGGCCACGCGACACTTTCAACCATACATGCCGGCAGTGTCAATGAAGCCATTAACCGGCTCACCCATGAACCGATCAACGTCCCGCCCGTCATGTTTACCGCACTCGACCTTGTCGTGAACCAGGCCGTCTTCACGTTCGGCAGCCTCCGGGTGCGGCGCTGTTCTTCGATAAACGAAATTTCGGTGGACGATCAAGGTACCATTATCCCGGTCAAATTGTACGAGTGGGATGTCGGCACCAACACGTTCTGTAAAACCGGAGCGCAGTCGAAAGTACTCGAGGAGATTGCGGCAATGCGAAACTGGTCGATGAACCAGATTGCAGATGAACTCAAAAGACGGGAAGAGTTCCTGAATATGGCGATCGATGCCCCACCTCCGGATATTATCGATCTCGCAAACGCTATCCAAGATCTCGGAGCTTGAGATGACCCTCCATTCAACCCTCAAATCAGCCGGTTCATCCTTTCAGCGGTTTGAACTTGTTGTTCTCGGCACAAATCTCAAGAAGGACCTCCGTTCCGCCCATCTTCCCTATACCGCTGAGCAATACCTGCGCACAACGAGAATAAACTCCGCTGTATCTATAGCATTTTTCTTCGGATTTTTTGCATTTGTTCAATTCACGGGATATGATTTCGGTCTTTTTACCCTGATTCCGTCATGGCTGTTCTGGATCTTCTTGTTTGTCATGTGTGTCCCGGGGGTCTACCTCTTCCAGGTCTATTACCCGGTGTTGCTGGCACAAGGGAGAAAGACAAAGATCGATCTCGACCTGCCCTATACCGTTTCCTATATGCAGGCCCTCTCCACCACCATGTCGCCATTCGAGGTCGTAAAAAAGATTTATGAAGAGAAATCGATGTTTGGCGAGGTCTCACTCGAGTTCGGCCAAGTGGTCCGGGACGTGGAACTGTTCGGCGACGATCTGATAACAGCGCTGAAAAATGTCCAGAAAACCACACCTTCCCCCCTGTTCCGGGACTTCATCAACGACCTCGGTGTCGTCTACGAAAGCGGCGGCGATATCACTGCATACCTCTCTTCAAAAACCGCATTCTTCCATGAAAAGGCCAGGAGGGAACTGGACCTTTTACTCAAGACCATCGAGATCATGGCAGAGGTGTACGTCTCCGCATTTGTTGCCGGACCGATTGCCCTTATCATTATGGTCGTGGCTCAGGGTATGAGTAACCAGTCATCGATGGGATGGATCCTCCCCCTGATGTACCTGATCATCCCGGCTGGTGCGATCCTTATGATCTGGATGCTCTCCATAATGCTGCCGCCGGAAAACCTTGAGATCTCCAGAAGAGAGATGGAGGATACCGGGTTTAGCTCCGGGGTATCTGTCGAAGATTTTCCTTTCAAAGAGGAAGCCGCACTTTTCAAGTCCCTTGAATCAAAAAGAAAAGAACGCAGAATCTATAACATGCTTCGCCACCCTTTCCGCACCTATGTCACTAACTATTCCTTCGGGCTTATTGCCGGGGCGGCATGTGCCGGGCTCTTTGCGGTGCTGCTGGTGACGGGAGGGGTTGGTGCCCTTTTTCCAAAAAATTCATTTGAGGCAGGCATGTGCCTTATCCTTATCGGGTTCATGGCTCCAATCTCTCTTGCCTATGAAGGACGACGCTGGTACGTCAGGAACGTTGAAGCCAATATCCCTGAATTCCTCCGCGAGCTCTCCGATATGATAGAAATCGGCCTTACCTTACCTGATGCAATCAAGCGCATATCCAATGCAAAACTGGGTGTTTTGAGTTCTGAACTCGCCACCGTTTCACGGGAGGTCAGCACAGGGGAATACATTAACGCCGCACTGGTGCGCATGGAAGAACGGATCGGTCTTATCTCGGTTAAACGGGCCATATCCCTGCTGGTGAAAGCAAGCGAGATAACATCAAACCTGAGGGACATTTTCATTATCGCCATAACTGACTTCGAACACTACCTGAAGCTCGGCAGTGAGCGGACAAATACCGCTATTGTGTATGTCATGATCATCTACCTCTCGTTTGGGATCTATCTCTACACAGCTTACCAGCTCAACGGACCGTTCATGGCGAGTTTTTCTTCATTCAATCTCAACTATAATACCGCCCAGAACGTGACGGAGATGTTCGACATCGGCATCATCCTCGGCCTCTTCTCCGGCATTATGGCCGGCCAGTTCAGCTCAAACAGCATCTTTGCCGGGTTCAAGCACAGCATCGTCCTTCTCGCAGCGTCGGTTGCGATGTTCGTGTTCATTGTGTAAAGGAGAGTATATGCAGCAAAAAAACATCAGCAGGAACAAGGCAGTCTCGGAAGTTGTTGGTGAAATGCTCATGATCGGGATCGTGCTGGTCCTCGCCGCAGTGTTAACCTCCCAGCTCTCCAATTACTTACCATCGGAACGCAGTCCCACCGTCACTATCATGATGAGCAACGATACCTCGGGAAATGTGACGCTCTGGCACAAAGGCGGCGACTGGGTGAAAGTCAGTGACCTGAAGGTAATCGTCTCCAACCAGACCTATCAGTCCAACTATACCTATACCGGAACTCACAGTTTCACTTTTGTGCCCGATCCCGCTGAACCTCAAAGCCAGGTTTTTGATCTTGGTGGGAATATAACCGTCAGTACCGGGGCACCGCTTTACGGGAATGAAAAAGTTGTCCTCGCCACGGAACGCGCAGTGATCTTCTCCGGTGTTGTCAGCGAGGAACAGCCATGAAGGACGACGCGATTGCCCCGGTCGTTGCCGTTATGCTGATCCTTGCAGCGATTGTAACGTTTTTTTCTATCTGGAATGCTATCTATGTTCCTTCGATGAAAGAATCTGCAGAGGCGGATCACTTGCATAATGTGGAGGAATCATTCCAGAAATTTTCATCAGATATCGATTATGCGGCTTCTTCCCACCAAAACAACCTTGTTTTCAGCGAACCGGTCCAGCTCGGCGGCGGGGATGTTTTGGTTAACCTGCTTAAGTCAAGCGGGACGCTGGATGTCGATCAGGATCGAAACCAGACTAGAGAAAGTCAGAGTACGCTCTACAAAATCGCGTTCTTTTATGGGACGACACCCATTGAGGAAAATGGAACTCTCATCAATTTCTCGTACGAACCTGTGGGTAATTTCTGGCAGGACCAGGGCTACCAGTGGCAATATGGCTATATCAACGTCACAAAAAATGATGGCGAACTCAAAACTCCCCTGTCATATGACACTATGGACCATGTTACCAACGCGACCGAATCAGGACCGCTTGCACTATTTGCCAAGTCATTCGCGAATGTTGACTATACACTGAACCAAACTGAGATGCCGGTTTATCCAACAACCACCCTGGAGCAACCCGTTGTCACCAGCATTTCACCAAAAGCCGGTCCGCTCGCTGGGGGGACACCGGTAATCATCACCGGGGTGGGCTTTACCGGAGCGACCAATGTTTGGTTTGGCGGAACTCCGAACACCACCGGAGAAATGATGGTTAACAGTGATACATCAATCACCGTAGTCAGCCCGGCCGAGGCAGCCGGAACCGCTGATGTTACTGTGACCACTCCCTATCCCGGCGGCACATCCAATACATCTTCAGCTGATTGGTTCACGTATACAGCAGCCCCGACGGTTACCGGTGTCTCACCGACCGCTGGGGGGACAGCTGGGGGGACCCCGGTAACCATTACCGGGTTTGGCTTTACCGGAGCGACCAATGTCATGTTTGGTAATTATGCGAACGCCACCGGTGCTATGACAGTTAATAGCGATACTTCAATCACCGTAACCAGCCCGCCGGTCGGTGAAGCTGGCACGGTTGATGTGACGGTAACCACACCACAGGGAAGATCTGCGACAACATCAGCCGACCAGTTCACGTATGCAGCAATTCCGGTGATAGTAGTTACCGGTGTCTCACCGAACGCCGGTCCGCCCGCTGGGGGGACCCTGGTAACCATCACCGGCGTTGGCTTTACCGGAGCGACCACTGTTAAGTTTAATGGTCAACCGAACGCCACGGGGGCTATGACGGTTAACAGTGATACTTCAATCACTGTATACTGCCCGGGCCCGGCCGGAGTATCTGGTGATGTTACTGTGACCACTCCCGTCGGAACATCCGCGTCAAATTCGCCAGCCGACTGGTTCACGTATACGGCACTCCCCTCTATCACCGGTATCTCACCGACCGCCGGTTCGACCGCTGGTGGAACCCCGGTAACCATCACCGGGGTGGGCTTTACTGGAGCGAACGATGTCATGTTTGGCGAAACTCCGAACGCCACGGGGGCTATGACGGTTAACAGTGATACTTCCATCACCGTAACCAGCCCTGCCGAGGCAGCCGGAACCGTTGATATTACCGTGACTACTCCGTATCCCGGAGGAACATCCGCGTCGTCACCAGTTGACAAGTTCACGTATTCTAAAGGATTGTTGCCAACGCCCATTCAACTGCCCACATCGTATTCCGCGGTCAGTGGATCTTGTTCCAACCTCGATCTCTGGGCAGTTAATATCACCGCATC
>CAYPEQ010000028.1:0-28452 GCA_964409915.1 uncultured Methanoregula sp.
AAACGACCATTTCATCGGAACCGCTTGGCTTTCCATGCTTGTTCCCGATGACGGGACATATCATTGTCCAATCTATAATGTAACGTTTGAGCCGGGTGCTCGGAACAACTGGCACAAACATCCCGGCGGGCAAATCCTGCTTGTCACGGGTGGCTGGGGTTACTACCAGGAAGAAGGAAAACCGGTGCGGGTCCTTTCTGCCGGCAGTGTAGTAACAATCCCTCCCCAGGTGAAACACTGGCATGGCGCTGCGCCGGACCACTGGTTTGTCCATATCGGAATCACGACAAACCCGGAGCTCGGAGATGCCGAATGGCTGGAACCTGTAACGGATGATGCATATCCGGGATTGATTAATGCAGGGGAACCACACGCTTGAGGAACGGGGTGAAAATGAACATTACTAATGCAAAATGCCTGGTCGCGTATTTTTCCCATTCCGGAAACACACGGGTGATCGCCCACGAGATACAGGCGCATGTGGGTGGCGATATCTTTGAAATTGTTCCGGTAGATCCATATCCCCGGGATTATGATGCGGTTGTGGCGAAGGCACGCAAGGAACTTGATGTGGACTCCAGACCGACGCTGAAAACAAACGTAGAAAACATGGGATTGTACAACGTAGTTTTCGTTGGCTATCCTAACTGGTGGGGTACCGTACCCCGGCCGGTTGCAACGTTTATGGCGGCATGCGATTTTTCCGGAAAAACCCTTGTACCGTTTTGCACGCACGAGGGAGGAGGTCTGGGGCGAAGTGTCACCGATATCGAAGAACTTTGCCCGCAGTCAATTGTCCTGGACGGTCTTGCCATCCGGGGCGGCGATGTAAGAAATGCTCACGATAAGATATCCGTGTGGCTGAAGGAAATCGGTCTTGAACGAAAAAGGTGAATGAACATGTTATACAGGAAAATGCCAAAGAACGGGGACAAACTTTCTATCCTTGGATTCGGATGCATGCGTCTTCCGACAAAGGCGGATGGATCGATAGATGAAGAGCGGGCAACAAAGCAGGTACGCTACGCAATCGACCACGGCGTAAACTATGTTGATACAGCTTGGCCCTATCACATGGGTGCGAGCGAACCCTTTGTGGGTCGTGCCCTTGCCGATGGGTACCGCAAAAAAGTAAAACTCGCCACAAAACTCCCTTCCTGGCTTATCGAAAAGCGTGAGGATATGGATACGTTCCTCAATGCCCAGCTGGAGAAGCTCCAGACCGATCACATTGACTATTACCTTGTCCATGCGCTCGTCGGTGAACTGTGGGATACTGTCGAGAAGTTGGGTGTAACCGAGTTCCTCATAAAAGCCAAAGCCGATGGCCGCATCGGGAACGCCGGGTTCTCCTTCCACGGTGCAGCAGCGGATTTCAACCGGATTGTGGACGCCTATGATTGGGACTTCTGCCAGATCCAGTACAACTACCTGGACGAGAAGAACCAGGCAGGAACAGCCGGCCTGGAATATGCTGCCTCAAAAGGACTCGGCGTTATCATCATGGAGCCTTTACGGGGAGGAAATCTTACAAAAACCGTACCCTCTGCGGTACAGGATATCTGGGACGAGGCCTCAACAAAGAGGACCCCTGCAGAATGGGCGCTCCGTTGGATCTGGAACCATCCTGAGGTCACCGTTGTCCTCTCCGGCATGAATGAGGAGACACAAATTGAGGAGAACCTCCGGGTAGCTGGCGAGGCGTACCCGGGTTCCCTGACAGAAGCCGAACTGCAGCTGGTAAAAAGGGTAGAGCTGAAATATCGCGAGCTGATGAAAGTCGGCTGTACTGGCTGCCAATATTGTATGCCCTGCCCGTCCGGAGTTAATATCCCTCTGTGCTTTGAGCACTACAACAACCTGACCTTGGCTAACAATCCCGACGGCGAAAAATTCATGTACGCTGCACGGCTGGGTGGTGCTGTGGCGCTTGGGACACCTGAGTTTGCATCCCTGTGTGTCCAGTGTGGTCAATGTGCTGAAAAATGCCCCCAGCACATAGAAATACCGGTAGTGCTTGAATCCGTTGTGCAAGAACTTGAAGGACCCGGCTTTGAGGAGAGGGTGGCTATGGCAAAGCAGATGTTCAAGCAGACCTGAAGGTTTAATTCTTCATTTTTTAACGATACCCTTGTTTTAATTCGTCATAATGGATCTACATTGATAATCCGAAAACATCGCAAAAAGAAAAAAACGAAAAAGATTATTGTACCTGGGCTTCGGCAAGGTCACCGATAACCGGGAGCTTGAACTTCTCGCCTTGGTATGCCTTGATGATAAGGACTATCCAGAGAATCACAGCGATGAGATCAATGAGGAGTACAATCATTCCGATGAAAGGGATCCAGCCAAGGACTATAATCACGATAGTTAAACCAAGGAACGTTATGGTCGATTGCATTGCATGGAACTTCACCGTCTTGTTCTCCTTCTCCATGAGGAGGAAGATAATACCGGTTAACCATCCAAGTACATACGTTAATGCCGATGCGACGTTCTCATCAAGACCAAAAGTTGCTTTCTCCATAGTTTTCACCTTAATATATGGGGTATGAGTCTATATCCTATATTAAGATGCATCACAGGACTTTTTGCGGTTTTGAACATCTCTGCCGCCAGGGATGAATGACTTCATTTCCCTCTAAAATGTGCCTCTTTCCGAAAACTGTTATGGTTAAAAATATAACAAAAATATATGACCCAGCATGAGGAGGCACAATTTTTAGCAGAGCTATTCGGCACGCCTTCTTTTTTTGTAAAAGGGAAAAAAGCCATCAGGCGACTGTTTACCAGCCGGTCTGAGATTACGTATATGCGAAATCATTTAATCAACGAATATAAACTGCCCTTCGAAGAGCATATAAAACCTGATGCTCTGGATTATGAGGATGCCTGGTCTAAACATATGATTATCGATCATTTTGAAGAACGTATCAAAACATTACCTGATGACGTGATTATAGAGCTTTACGGGTTATATGGTAAAGCACAAACAATGAAAACCCAAAAGGAAAGAGATGCTGCGAACAAGAATATCGTTCATCTTCTCGATCTCAGTTACAGCCTTAACGGGTGGTTCAATATAGAAAAAATGGGGGCACGTAGCAGGAAAAAGCGGTTCTGACCGGTAAAAAGAGAACTGTGAATGAATGCGAAAGAAAATTGCGAAAATGGTTATAGGCAGTTCAACGGAATACTATTCTTGGGGGGCTCCCCGAACGTGTCAGCAGACGGGAGAGTATCCCCCAAGAATAATCCTTCCACCAGTTATGGTAAATACTTATTGGTTTTTAGATTTCTCAAATGCAGCAACCAGGTTTTCGATTGCGCTAAAACCGCCAAAGGCCGCTTAGCTTCTCAACCAGAGGATAAACCCGACGATATTCATCGCAAGAATAAGACCGATCATGGAGAGACCGGGAAAAAACCAGGCCGTATTATCAATAAGAAGAAATGCCGCCCAGAGCAACCCGGCCCAGGATATTATGGTAAGAAAAATCATTTGCCGGAAGTTTTTCATCCCAAACGCTTTGATGGATGAACTTGTATCCTTTTCGTTGATATCTAAATGCATGTATCAGCATTGAGCCTTATTTGTGGGTAAATATTCAGTTAAAATAAAAAAGTTAAAGTTATATTTAATATTATTATATCCTGATACAAATGGTTGAAATATATACGAATGCTGCCGGGACAGTGACAGAAACGGATCCGGCTGTGATTCTGTATATCGTATTTGTTATCATCGTTATTGTCATCATAACGCTCATGTGCCTTTGGCTCAGGAGACAAAAGCGGCGATAACCTCTCTCTTCTGTATTCCCTATACCATTCCTATTTTGTTTTACAACCACACGAGGAATTTCTTCCGGTGTCCTCTTTTTCTCTCAATACCTGAACTTCCTTTGAAAGTCTTCGTAGTTCATCTTCCAATGCTCTGAATCGTTCTTCAATTTCCGGTTCCATATTTTTTCTCCTTGCGCAGTACAGTCATCACCGAACGTATAATAGGTAGTGACTGGAGTGTTTTACCGGTAATTCAGTGAATACTCATCTCTCACGTCGAGAAACTACTTCCATACTGAATGTTTTATATAATACAAAGAACCAGTTGTTCACTATGAAACCGCTGTACCTCCTCCCTATCCTCATCGCATTTGTCATAGTAACAGGATGTACGGGCCTACCGTCTTCGGTGTCTTCCCAGCAGCAGCTCACCCTGAATCAGCAGGCACAATTTTCGAATAATGAGTATGCGTTTACTGCCGGAATTAATAACATTCAGATACAGAATAACCAGACCATAATTGTGACGATAACGATAGCAAATACGGGTTCAAGCGGGATGACCATGTCCGTTTATCCCACCTTAAATGACCCTGTCGGCCAATCGTATCCCGGCACGGCGATGTTTTATAGCCAGATCTATCCCAATCACCAGTCGACGCAAAAGGGGACTATCCTTATTCCCCCGGGCGAGCTTGCACATCTTACGCAGGGATCGACGCTCGATGTCAAATTCCAGGGTACTTCCCCGATTCCGTTTGAAACCGCATGGAGCGTTGATCTCTCCCACCTGCCGTCATAGATAATGGTCCTTGTTTCTGGATGGCTGTTGACCACGAAAATGACGATAAAGAGTATTACCTTTTTTAAAATCCGGTATTAACCGTCAAAATAGATTGGGAAGGTATAATTCCCGTAAAAATAAAAACAGAAATAAATTGTCGGTGCCTCATCACTGGTATCCCTGGTAGTCTCAACTTCCAAGAGAGATCGGGATCGGAATGCCAAAAACCGTGGTAGGTGTTAATCATCGGCATTTTGGAGTGGTAAACGTGGTTAAACCAATCGGACTGTTCTCTAACCGGATCCTGTTTATGCTTGGTATTGTTGGTATTGTGGCTTTAGCAGCAGGTTTCGGTATGCCCGTTTGTGCCGGATCCGTCCCTTCGTTTGTGACGCAGTGGGGGCCATCGTATGGTAATGGCGTGGAAATGTTCAGCAATCCTTCCGGTATTGCAGTAAATGCATCCGGTTACCTCTATGTAGCTGATGAAAATAATAACCGTATCGAGGTTTTTTCTCCGACGGGGACATTTGTGACCGAGTGGGGACCTTCGTATGACATTGACAACGACAAGTTAGCTGCTCCACAAAGTATAGCGGTAAGTCAGACGACGGGGAATGTTTACGTCGCTGATGCAACTGCTAAACGGATCGTGGAGTTTACGCCAACAGGGACGTATGTGCTGCAGTGGGGCAAGTTCACGCTTGGCGATGGCTACAGCCAGTTCAATAACCCTATGAGTGTAGCCGTGAGTCCCAAAACAGACCATGTTTACGTGGGTGATGACGATAATCTGAATAATGCCCAGATCCAGGAGTTCACCGCGAACGGCGGTTACCTGGCATCCTGGGATTCATGGAGTAACGGCGCAAACACGTACCAGTTAAGCTCCCCGTCATGTATCGCCGTGAGTCCCACAACGGATAATCTCTATGTTGCTGATGCAGGGAAACTGAATCAGGTTGAAGAGTTCACGCCTGCCGGGACGTTTGTTACGTCATGGAATTCATGGAATAATGGTGCCAGTTCATTTGTGAGCCCACAGGCCATTGCAGTGAGCCCGACGACGGATGACGTCTATGTTACCGATCCGACGTCGCCACCCCAGGTTTATGTTTTCACTTCATCAGGGGCGTATATAACCGGATGGGGACCATCGTACGGTAATGGCAACAGCGTATTCATGAACCCGGCAGGCATTGCGGTGAACGCAAATAACAATGTCTATGTGTCTGACGGATGTAATGGCGGTTCCTGTAATAATATGATCGAGGAGTTTTATTTCCCGCCGTCAGCTGCAACCGCTGCTGGGACTGCGGCATCAGGACAGGCTTCATCGGGATCAAACGTGCCCGCCGGTGCCAGTCCGACCCGTTCAGGACTCGATGCAATCCCGGTTGTCGGAGCGCTTGGTGTGTGCGGGGCTATCTTCCTGTATAAAAAGAACACACATTAATTTTTTTGAGTAAACCTCTCAAAAGTGGATGTGAACAAATGTATCTAAAATTAGGGAAGTTTTCTGGGGAATATAAGGATCTCTCCTGACGCACGTAAAAAAAAATATTTCGTTAAACCCGGTAAGAAAAGTGATTAGTATAAGATTTGTACCGGGGTTATTGAGGCGGGGACGGTACGGGTAACCGTAAGTGCTGCACCTTCAGGTGGCATGAGTACGACGGTAAACTGGGTATTAGGTGTCGTTGTATACGGCATCTGGATTGCCAGAATAAATTGCTCGTTTGGATTTAGTATCTCACTGGTGTCTGTTGACGCATTGTTGATCTTTTGTGCAATACACCATGATCCTGTCGTAGTGGAAGGAGCGGCATCGGTATGCCATACCTGACTAATTAACGGCCCTCCACAGTTTTCTCCACTGTAGGTAAGGTTCGGCCACCGGCTTTGACCGTCATTGTAAGAGACAACCATCTGGGATATGTCAATAGGGGTATCTCCGGCCGTGAGACCGAGAGTCACATTAATGTACGCAAGACAATCATTGTTCGGTCCATCACATATCCAAGTGTCATCCTGCAACCCGTATACATTCCCTATCAGTTCAAAGCTCGAACTAGACTGTTGGACGCCGGTATGAATGGTTGACTGTGCAGTCTGTGACGTGAAAAAGCCAGCGCCAAGCGCAACGTATGAGAACACCGCCGCCACGACAACGAATGCTATGAGCACGATTGCAGCCTCAAGGCCGGTAAACCCATTTTCATCATCTGGATGTGCGGCAGTCATTGACAGTACTTATTTAATATAAAATAAAAGAGTATCTATAATTTAACTGCCATAGATAAATGTTCGTCTGTATCAAAAAAGCTAACGTTTCAGGCGATGTTAGATTTATCTGTGTTATAAGGATATATCTTTCAAAAAACGATACTCAAAGATGTATCAGGTGGTCGTGTTCTTCCTGACCAGTGCCTCAACGTCCTGCCTGAGTTCTGCGGTACGTTCGCGAATGGTATCGAAGGATCGCCGCTGCCAGTAGATGAGGTTTCTCAACTCTTCAGCACGTCGCGCAATCTCATCATCGACTGCATTTTTCCCGTTCAGGTACTCGACCTGGTTGACCATGTTTACTGCCTGGTAGAGGATCTCACGTTTTCCTTTCGCATAGAGGAGGTCCCAGGACTTCTGCTCGGACCGTTCAAATTCAGCACCGTCAAGTGTGCCTTTGACTTTTTCGAGTGCAGTCTCAAAATGCCGCCGGGTGATCCTGACCGCGTCGAGAGTAAGGGTGTCAGCATCCCCGGCACCATGCTCCTCAGTCAGCTCATCGATGACTGCCGCCTTTGCCTCCCGAACCACCGCTTCGAGATCAGCGCCGACAAAAAACCGGGTACTTGCTGCCAGTTCATCAATGCTTACCTCCGGACTGAGGAGATCACTAATACCTTTGAGGTATGTTGCAAGGATGGCTTTACGGCCCTCTTCATCCGGCGGCGAGATATACAGGTGTTTTTCCAATCTTCCCGGGCGTAAAAGCGCCGGGTCAAGCAGGTCAGGGCGGTTGGTCGCACCGACAACAAACACTTCTTTGAGTTCTTCTACGCCGTCCAGTTCGGTCAGGAACTGGCTTAAGACACTCTCTGTGACATGCGTGGAATCATTGACGGTCCCCCTTTTTGGGAAGAGTGCATCGATCTCGTCAAAAAAGATGATGCAGGGTACCGACTGCCGCGCTTTCCGGAACGCTTCCCGCACATGCTTTTCAGAATCGCCTACCCCTTTTGAGAGCAGTTCGGGTCCCTTTATGGATATAAAGTTAAGCTGGCGTTTGCTTGCGATACCTTTTGCAAGCAGGGTCTTTCCTGTTCCCGGCGGGCCAAAAAGCAGGATACCTTTGGGTGGTCTGTAATCCAGTTTTTCGAAGATGCGGGGGTAATGCAACCTTCCTTCAATGATCTTGATGAGCGTGTCTTTTGTCTCATCGAGTCCCGCAATATCGTCCCATGAGACGTCAGGTACTTCGATAAGGACCTCGCGGAGTGCGCTTGGCTGGACAATTTTTCTCGCAGCATCGAAGTCGACCTTGGTAAGCCTGAGCTGCTCGATCACTTCGTTGGGAATTTCCTTGTTAATATCGATGAGGGGGATGATCTTCCGGATGGCGTTCATCGCCGCTTCTTTTACCAGAAGAGCGATATCGGCACCGACAAACCCGAACGTCGTCTCCGCAAGGGCTGCGATATCCACGTCTTTTGCAAGCGGTACGCCCCGGGTATGCACCTGGAAGATCTCAAGCCTTCCTTTCTTGTCGGGAATGCCAATCTCGATCTCACGGTCAAACCTCCCTCCCCTGCGCAGTGCAGGATCGATGGAATTGGGGAGATTCGTTGCCGCAATGACGATTACCTGGCCCCGGCCGGCAAGACCGTCCATGAGAGCAAGCAGCTGTGCCACGACCCGGCGTTCCACTTCTCCTTGAACATCCTCACGTTTCGGGGCGATGGCATCGATTTCATCGATAAATATGATGGATGGTGCATTCTCTTCGGCAGTGTGGAACTTGTCGCGCAGGGCTTTTTCACTGTCCCCGTAAAACTTGCTCATGATCTCGGGGCCTGAAAGCGTGCTAAAATGGGCGTCGACCTCGTTTGCGACCGCTTTTGCGATAAGGGTCTTTCCTGTTCCCGGCGGGCCGTAGAACAGGACACCTTTAGGTGGTTTGATCCCCAGCTTCTCGAAGATCTCAGGGTGACGCAACGGAAGCTCGATCATCTCCCGGACCAGCTGGAGCTCACGTTCGAGACCACCGATGTCCTCGTACTGGATATTGGTGATTTCCCGTTTCCCTTCGTCCGGGTTAAATGCCTCATCCTTGAGTTCGATCTCTGTAGTATCGGAGACGATAGCAATGGTCCCGGGGGATAATTTCGGGAGGACCCGCACGATAAAAAACGTGATGGAATTGCCGATGATATCTTTACGAAAGCTCTGCCCCTCGAATACCGTTTTTCCCCGCAGGGACCCGGCAAGATACCTCTCGCCCCCGACCAGTTTGGTCTGCTGTGCTGGCTGGATCACTACCTTTGTGGCATAGACGGCCTCGGATTTACGGATCTTCACTTTTTCGTCGATGCCGGCATTTGCATTTGCCCGGAGGCTGCCGTCGATGCGCAGGATGCCAAAACCGATATCCTCGGCAGAACCCGGCCAAACGATCGCCGCCGCGTGCCGTTTCCCCACAATCTCTATGACGTCCCCGGAGACAAGCTCCAGTTTCTTCATCACATCAACGCTGAGCCGCGCGATACCGCGACCGGCATCGTTATGGGCAGCCTCTTTAACGGTTACCTCAAAAAAATCTGTCTCTGCCATGAAAGTCCCGTGACGCTTTTCATTCCTTTGGTTTAGCGTGGCTGCCTATAATAATACCCGTCGTGGCCAAAATCGTAACAACGCCTCATTTTCTTTTACGCAAGTTTACTTGTTTCCATAACAAGCCAGATTTAGTCCAGAAATGTAAAACCGAGCCTTTATTTTGTTCCTTTGCGGTACTGTTAAGGTATGAGTATTATTGCAGATGCCAAACGCGGCATCGTAACAGATGAAATGAAAATAGTTGCAGCGCAGGAAGGAGTCACCGAAGACTTTGTCCGGCGCAGCGTTGCTGAAGGCCACATCGTTATCCCGGTCTCACCGTACCGTAAAGTAAAGATATGCGGTATCGGGGAAGGTCTCCGGACTAAGGTGAACGCCTCGATCGGGACCTCTACCGATATTGTCAATATTCCTGAAGAGATTGAAAAAGCACGGCAGGCCGAACTTGCCGGTGCCGATACCCTTATGGAACTCTCGACGGGCGGGGACTTTGCCGAGATAAGAAGGCAGATTATTGCCAATACCACGCTCTCTGTGGGCAGCGTTCCTCTGTACCAGGCATTTATTGAAGCGGTCAAAAAGGACGGTGCTGTCATTCATATGAAAGAGGACGACCTCTTCCGGATCACGGCAGAACAGGCAAAACTGGGTACAAACTTCATGGCGATCCATACCGGTATAAACTGGGAGACCGTCAAGAGACTAAGAAACCAGGGCCGGCATGCCGGGCTCGTTTCCCGGGGCGGCGCATTCATGACGGCATGGATGCTTCACAACGAGAAAGAGAACCCCCTCTACTCAGAATTCGATTACCTTCTGGAAATCATGAAGGAACATGAGGTTACCCTTTCGATGGGTAACGGTATGCGTGCCGGGGCCATTCACGATGCAACTGACCGGGCCGGCATCCAGGAACTGCTTATTAACGCCGAACTTGCCGACAAAGCGCATGCAAAGGACGTGCAGGTTATTGTTGAAGGGCCCGGCCATGTGCCAATTGACGAGATTGCCACAAACGTCCAGCTCATGAAGCGGGTCACCAACAACAAGCCGTTCTATATGCTTGGGCCGATTGTGACCGATATTGCACCGGGCTATGACGACCGGGTCGCGGCTATCGGTGCAGCCATTTCATCATCTCTTGGTGCCGATTTCATCTGCTACGTGACGCCCGCTGAACACCTTGCCCTTCCCACACCCGCCGAGGTGTATGAAGGAGTCATGAGTTCGCGAATCGCAGCACATGTCGGCGATATGGTCAAGCTCAAGAAGACCCGGGCTGCAGACCTCGAGATGGGCCATGCCCGCCGCGATCTTGACTGGAACCGCCAGTTTGCCGTTGCCATGAACCCGGCCCGGGCACAGCAGATCCGGTCGGAACGCATGCCTGCCGATACTGATGGCTGCACGATGTGCGGGGACTTCTGCGCCATTAAGATCGTCAACCGGTATTTTAAGTTCTAACTCCCCTCTTTTTATCCAAAAATTTTCAGGTCGGAATACAGGCAGGATTATGCGATCCGGTAGCCAATACAACCGGTACGAGCCATAAGGATGGAGAAATGGCAAAGACCAAGCAGGAAATTCGTACCGAAGTAAAACAGCGGCGGCTGGCACTGACACCACAGGAGCGAAAGGAAAAGAGCAGGTGTATCTGTGCTGCCCTGCTTTCCCTCCTCGACGGCACCGGGCCGGTTATGGTCTATGTCGCAAAGCCTCCGGAAGTGGATACAGAACTGCTGATCACCACGCTTCTTGCCCGGGGTACCCGGGTCATCGTTCCTGTCATTGAGCGCAAAACCACTACTCTCCGTCTTTCGTACCTGGAGGACCCTTCCGTGCTTGTCGAGAGCACGTTTTGTGTCCCGGAACCGGTTGGCTGCGAAATCCCGGCCAGGCCGGATGAAATCGGGATTGCAATCATCCCGCTGCTTGCCTTTGACCGGCAGGGAAACCGGCTGGGGTATGGTGCGGGGTACTATGACCGGTTCCTTGCGGCACATCCCCGGGTAAAAACAATAGGAATCGCATTTGCCTGCCAGGAAATGCCGGAACTTCCTGGGGAGCCCACCGACATCAGGATGGACAGGATCCTGACTGAATCCGGTCTCATCCCTGTGCTGGAAAACAAAGATCACGAACACTAAATAATCCCGTCTCAAAATGATTCGTAACGGTGATGATATCAGGCTGAATTTTGGCGGGTTTATCCCGCTTTCTACGGTAGACTGGCGGGGGAGATCGGTATGCACCGTCTTTTTCCGGGGCTGCCCGGTCCGGTGCACCTACTGCCAGAACGCCGCTATCCTTTCCGGGGAAAATTACCGGGATACTGACGATATTATCGAGCTTATCAAAAGCTCGAAGCTGGCGGTGAGCGGGGTGGTTTTCTCGGGTGGAGAACCGACATTGCAGCGGGATGCATTGATAGCACTTGCCCGCGCTTCCAAAAAATGCGGGATATGCACCGGTATCCAGACAAATGGCATTTTTCCCGACGTTCTTGCCACGCTTATTAAGAGCCGGTTGCTTGACCGGGTGGCCCTTGATATCAAAGCCCGCTGGGCGCGGTATAATAACCTTCTCGGAGGAAATTATGTAGAGAACGTGCAGCGTTCCCTTGCCTTGTGTACAGAGGCCGTCCGCACCGGGGCGCTATCAGAGTTCCAGGTCGTCATAACGCTCTTCCGCGGGTACGACGATGAAGTTGCCAGTATCGTACAAGAGGTTGGTGACGTCGATCTCGTTCTGCAACAGGGCGTAACTGAAAGCGTTCTTCCTCTTTCAGAAGAAGAACTCAAGACTATTGCGGACAAACTTGCACGCCGTGTCTTTATCCGGACGCGGGAAGGTGGAGAGGTTATCTATGAAAGTGATCGGAGTCGTCGGGCTTCCCGCAAGCGGTAAAGGCGAGTTCTCAAAGATAGCGGAGGGGCTTGGGATCCCGGTCGTTGTCATGGGTGATGTGATACGAAACGCCGTAAAAAAAGCAGGCCTTCCCCCGACCGATGAAAACCTGGGTGCCATGGCAAACCGGCTTCGTGCCGAACGCGGTATGGACGCGATAGCCTACCTGTGTGTAGATGCCATCAATGAACGAAGTGCCCCGCTTGTGCTTGTTGACGGCATCCGTGGTGACGCGGAAGTCCGGGTTTTCCGGAAACAGTTTCCGACATTCCACCTTGTTGCAATCGAGACGTCCTTTCCCAAACGATTAGAACGCCTGCGCGAGCGAAAACGCAGTGATGATGTGGGATCGGCTGAGGGGCTGCTTACCCGGGACAAGCGGGAGCTCGGGTGGGGCCTTGGACATGCGCTGAAAATGGCTGATATCAGGATCAACAACGACGGTACCCTTGAAGAATTCACTGCGAAGGTTACTGATCTGGTACGGGGCATGGAGCGCGGTGCATGAGCTTTTGTCCGTATTTCTCGTCATCGGCAAAAGTCTGGGATAATATCCAGTGGGTATACGGTATCGAGGAGGCCGGGTATGCGGGATGGGAGATTGTCGCTGACGGCAATTACCGGCTGGAACAGCCGGGAAATATCGAAAAGATCCGTGAGGTAATTGATAGCACCGGCCTTGGAATCACCGTTCACGCACCGTATGGGGATCTTAACCTTGCGACCCTGAACGATCCGATCTGGCGGGAATCTATCCGGCAGATCGAGCTGTGCATCGAACGTGCAGGAGATCTTACCGACCGGGTCACGATCCACCCGGGATACATGGCCCCGGCGAGTAAACTCCTTCCCCAAAAAGTCTGGGAACTTCAGAAAGAAGCACTGCGCCGGATTGGGAAATGCGCTGTTGAGCATGGAGTCCTTGCCTGCCTGGAAAACATGATCAGCCAGAAAGAGTTCCTGTGCCGGGATGCAGGGGAACTCATGGGTATGGCCGGGGGTATCGAAGGGATCGGGCTCACGTTCGATTTCGGGCATGCCAATACCGTAGGAAAAGTGCCACAATTCCTTGAATGCGTCGGATCGGCAAACCATATCCATATCCATGACAACCATGGGGTTTCTGATGAACATCTCCCGCTTGGTGCCGGGACGATTGACTGGAAGACCGTAGGAAAAGCAATCGCTGCCAGGTACAATGGCGTGATTGTAATCGAGGGCCGATCTATAGAAGAAGCAAAGACGAGCCTTTCCGTCTTTGCGGAGTACTTTGTATGAGCGGCGAGACCCTCCAGGTTTATTTCCTCGGGACTGCGGGGGCGCTTCCGACACCGGTGCGAAACCCTCCGTGCATTATGATCCGGCGGGGTACCGACACCATCCTTTTTGACTGCGGGGAAGGTGCACAGCAGCAGATGATGCGGTCACGGTGCGGGTTTACGGTCGATGCCATCTTTGTTTCTCACTGGCATGCGGATCATTTCCTGGGGATATTCGGTCTTGTCCAGACGATGTCTTTTAACGGCCGTACAGAACCGCTGATTATCTATGGCCCTTCCTGGGTCCACGAATTTGTTGAGATCGTAAAAAAGATCGCCCG
The DNA here is from genome assembly GCA_964409915.1 of uncultured Methanoregula sp. GTDB lineage: Archaea > Halobacteriota > Methanomicrobia > Methanomicrobiales > Methanospirillaceae > Methanoregula. Next base: position 13,911 of record CAYPEQ010000028.1, read on the forward strand.
GTTCAATCTCAAGTTTTCCCTTGATTCGGTAGAGCTTACGGAAGGGTCATGGGTACGTTTTGACGGGTATACCATAACCGGATTTGCCGTAAGCCACGGTCTGCCGGCGCTCGGGTATGTGCTTGAAGAAGACCCCCGGCCGGGCCGGTTTGACCGGGAACATGCCATTGAACTGGGAGTTCCTCCCGGCCCCCTCTTTGGCCGTCTCCAGCGGGGCGAAACGATACGGGTAAAAAAAGACGGGCTGGACGTGGAGGTGCAGCCGTCTGATGTCATGGGTACACCTCGCCCGGGCCGTAAGATTGTCTATACCGGGGATACAAGACCGGTGATCCCGGCGCTCATCAATAATGCTAAAGATGCCGATCTGCTCATCCATGATGCAACCTATGATGAAAGCGAGAAAAAACGGGCCACGGAATTTTACCATGCAACCGCTTTACAGGCCGGCCAAGCAGCAGCGGCGGCGAACGCCCGGACCCTTGTCCTCACCCATATCAGTTCCCGGTACACGGATACCACCAGTCATTTAACGGATGCAAAAACCGCATTTGGCGGTACCATTATCATTCCTGATGATTTGTTCATGCTGGAGATCACGTACCGGGATTGACGGCAGGTTCACTGTTTTTAGCGGGCATGACAACTAACATAATCCTCCGGTGACTATTCTTTGTACACGCTGGCACCCACGTTTCGTGCTGGATAACGTAGAACGATACAAAATACGATCATAAGCCGCATACAATATCGTTTCGTTTCGCTAGTCGCGTGTGGAGTGAGAAAATGGAAGAAAATACTTTAGTTTACCGGCTGTCCGCGGGATGCGACCTGTCCGATGTAGAGGAAGGAAAAACGTACCTGGGAAAAGTCCAGGGATTTGCCACGTTCGGGATGTTTGTCCAGTTAAACGACCGGATCAAGGGGCTTGTGCACAAAACGAGCGTCAAAGCTGATCACAAGGAAAAAGACAATGTCCTTGTGCGCGTCAGGCAGATCCGGCCTAACGGGAACATCGATCTCGAAGAACAGCTCATCCAGGTCTACCAGGTCCAGCAGGTCGAGCGTACATCCACTACGGTCAGGATTGTGGACCTCGCATCAAAACAGGGAAAGACCGTTGCTATTGAAGGAGAAGTCGCCCAGATCAAGCAGACCAGCGGTCCGACCATATTTACTATTGTAGATGAATCCGGGACCCAGAATGTTGCAGCATTCGTAGAAGCCGGTGTCAGGGCATATCCTGAGGTCGAGCTGAACATGATCGTCAGAGTCATTGGCGAGGTCATGATGCGCAACAACCAGCTTCAGATCGAAGCCGATGGTGTTGCTGCCCTAGCTGGTGATGAGGAAGAGATTGTCCGGACACGGATAGAAAAAGCACTTGACGCTCGTGCTGAACCCGAGAACATCAGACCACTGGTGAAAAGCGATGTCCTCGATAACCTGATGCCCGAGATGCGCAAGGTTGCAAAGATCATAAGAAAGGCGGTGTTTACCGCACAGCCTATCATTCTCCGTCACCACGCTGATGCCGATGGTATCTGCTCGGCAGTCGCCATTGAGCAGGCAGTTGTTTCTCTTATCCGTGAATCGGGTGGCGACTTTGACGCCGATTATTATCTCTTTAAGCGTGCCCCGTCAAAGGCACCGTTTTACGAGATTGAGGATATCACCCGGGACCTGGATTTCGCGCTTAAGGACCATGCCCGGTTCGGCCAGAAGATGCCACTGGTGATTCTCACGGACAATGGTTCGACCGAAGAAGATGAAGCATCGTATAAGATCGCAAGTGTCTACGACATTCCTTTTGTTGTCATCGACCACCACCACCCGGACGCGACTATTGACAAGTACCTTGTCGGGCATGTCAACCCGTACCATGTCGGCGGCGATTTCGGGGTCACGGCCGGGATGCTCGGGACCGAGGTTGCACGATTGATCAATCCCCGGGTCGAACCCCTCATCCGGCACCTGCCGGCGGTTGCCGGTGTCGGCGACCGGAGCGAAGCACCTGAACGGGGCCTTTATCTCGCACTTGCAGGTGACCGTTATTCCGAGCAGGCATGCAAGGACATTGCCCTTGCCCTTGACTATGAACAGTTCTGGCTCCGGTTCAACGACGGTCGCGAGATTGTGAAAGACATCCTTGACCTGGTCGGGAACCATGAACGACATCAAAAACTGATCGGCCTCCTGGTTGACGGTGCAAATGCAATGATCGAAGACCAGATGAATGCCTGCATGCCTCACGTTGAAGCCCGGGTCCTGCCAAACGAGGCGAAGCTCTTCCTGATCGATGTGGAGATCCATGCCCACAAATTTACCTTCCCGCCGCCCGGGAAAACATCCGGGGAGGTCCACGACCGGCTTTGCAAACAGAATGCAGGAAAGCCGGTCGTTACCATCGGCTTTGGCCCGGATTTTGCCGTCCTTCGTTCCCGGGGCGTACACATGAACATTCCCCGTATGGTCCGCGAGCTGCATAACGAGATCCCCGGCGGTGGCATCTCCGGTGGCGGGCACCTTGTTGTTGGCAGCATCAAGTTTGTGGAAGGGATGCGGAGCGTCGTTCTTGAGGCGTTAATCCAGAAGATTGGTGAGGCCTCAGTACAGCAGTAGGGAAGATTTTTCACATTCCCTCCCTCCTTTAATACCACGAAAATACTGATAATAACGGCCGGAACCAAGTCCTACTGAAATTTAACTGACTAATATATTTTCGGTGTCTGATTTGAGTCACTATTGCCCAAAAAAAGGATTAATCTTACTGCTGCCATCAGATATATATAAATATGTCCTGATCCATATGATTTCTTAATACTGAGGCGAAACGATGTCCCCAGGTAAAAACATACGCGAAAAATATAACGAAACCCAGCACAAAATTGTTTCCTATCTTCAGACAGGTATGGACAAAGGTAAACATTACTTCAAGTCCAAATACATTGCAAAAGATCTGGGCTTGTCCCCAAAGGAAGTAGGAACCAATATGGCAATTCTTGCCGATATGTGTAAGGAACTGTCCATCATCCGATGGAGCTATTCGAACAGCACGACGTGGATGGTCACGACCCGTGCCCTGTAGTTTTTTTTGGTATCCCCACCTTCTTTTATTATGACAAAAATTGAGTTTGAGTCATCTATTGATTTTGTTGCTGATATCAACGAACAGAAAGACTGCCTGATGTCCCAGGATCCAACCCAGGATAACCCGGGGGGCCTCTGGTTCAATATTGATGTCCCTAAGGGACACCTGTTCAAAACCGGCGACCGTGTCCGGGTGACTGTGGAAAAGATCTAGGTAACTATAGGAAAATATGCCCGCGCTCTTCCCACGTACCGGTCAGGCCGGGGAGCTGGCATTTTCATAATAAGAGAGCGGTGTTTCTAGCGTGATCTGGTAATAATCGACAGAACTGACACCGATTATCATATACATCGAACCCGAGTTCCGGACATATTTATACATTGTCCCACTGCTCAGGATTTCAGCGCCGGTGATAATAGTGCCGGTCTTTGCATCGCAGAGTACCATATCGAAGGTTGCATACTGAGGGTGCGTGTTTGCCGTCACGCTGATATTCAAAGCCCAGATTGGGTAGGGTACTTTAAAGATCGTCGTCAGACCCCCCCGTGAATCGTCGACATATGCAAAAGGTACACTCGTATTTTCCCGTGGGGGGGTATTTGAGACCCCGTAGGTCTCCATGTGATCCGGAAGATGTATTGCCGGGTAGGAAAACGGGGTGTTTGTCAAGGTGATCCGGTAAGGTACCGGGAGGGTCTGGGTTACCGTTGGTGTCTGCGTTGGTACAACGGTCAAGGGAGTGGGCATCTGCGTGACAGAAACGCTTGGTACCGGTACTGTGGGACTGCTTCCGGTACCAGCCGACGCAGAGGATATCATGCCATGGTTTGCAATAACGGCAACAACCAGGATCACCACAAACCCGCCAATAAGTGTGTAAATATCCCCTTTATCCACACGTACTACTGGTTACGGTTTCTATAAAAATCGTCATGTTTTATTCCCATTCAGAGATTATCCGTGAGTGCATGAAAAGGATGTTCCGGTTTTTATAGCGTCCTCTGAAAAACAGGCGGGAATAGATTAGTATTCTTGCGTAGCATATTCATTGCTATGGAGATTCCGGGCATCAGGACGTGGGTCATTTTTTACCTGATCTCTTTTGTCGTCCTTCTTTGGGCCGCATTTCTTACCCTGAACGGAACTATGCTCTGGGTCAGCCTGATGCTTGTCATAGTTGTCGTTGGTATTAACTTTGTTACCGTCTATAACCAGATAAAACTCCAGGCGTCCCGCAAAGCCCTGCAAAAAAACCTGACAAAAAATATCGGGAAAGATTCTGAAATGGCTCGGGACGATCGCCCTCAGCATTAATAAAAAAACGGTTATTCTTTTCTTTTATAGACCTTCATGATAGAATTAACCGGGACAAAAAGCCCTTCAACCTCGCGCCCGAGGTATTCGGTTTTACCCATCACGTAGTACCCCCCGGGTACTAATGCATTATGGAACGTCCTTGCGAGCTCATCCTTTTGCTTCTCGGTAAAGTAGATGGTCACGTTCCGGCAGCTGATCATGTCAAGGTACCGGGATATTGGTTGGCCGCTCATGAGATCGTGGGGACGGAACCGGATAAGTGCCTGGAGTTGCGGTTTGGCCTGGAATGTCCCGTCAGGCAGCTTGGTGAAATGCCGGTGGATTTGGGTATCGGTGAGTTTTGCCATCGATTTTTCCGTATAGATCCCTTCTTTTGCTTTTTTTAAGACGACTTCATCGATATCGGTAGCAAATATCTGGCCGGAAACCGTCTTGTCGGCAGCCATAATATCCGCGAGGATCATGGCCATGGAATAGGGTTCTTCTCCTGTTGAGCAACCGGCGCACCAGATACGGATGGTCTTTCTTCCTTTGAAGAGTGCAGGAAGAATTTCTTTTTTGACCATGTCGTACACGTCTGCATCCCGGAAAAACTCCGTTACGTTTATGGTGAGTGCATTACGCAGGTTCTCCAGTTCCGGGGCATTGTTGTGAAGATATTTGAGGTACTCTTCATAATTCGTTGTCCCGGTCGAACGCATCCGGGAAAGCAGCCGGCGTTTGATATAGTCTTCTTTATAGTTGGAACACTGGATTTTGAGGGTCTGTTCGATAAACCGTTTCAGGGCTGAAAAACCGTCATCTTTAGTGATTGTCATAAAACGTTCCTGCGCTCAGGGGCGCATTGGCATAACAACAGGAAAAATAGTACATCTTTTGCGAGTTTTACATTCATTCGGTATGGAACTCCTTCATCTTGACGCTGCAGTGTTCTGCCATACGCGAGAGCTCCTGCGACGCACTGGCTATCTCTTCTGTCGATGCACTGGTTTCCTCGGCTAGGGCTGCCATATCTTCCATGCGCTGCTGGTTGTTCTTTGTGGCAGTCCTTACCGATTCGATGTCGGCCATCAGGCTGGTTGTGGCCTGTGCCTGGCTTTCAGTAGCTTTTGTGATCTCGGTGATACCTTGGGAGACCACGTTTGCCTCGGCAATGATCTTCGTGAGCGACTCAACGGTCATGTTGACGCTTTCGATGCCGCCTTTGATCTCATCAAAGGAGTTCTGGATGGACGAGGCCGTGTTTTCGCTTTTAGTCTGGATGGATTTTATGAGAGTCTCGATCTGGCTTGAAGCTTTCTTGGATTCACCGGCAAGGTTTTTTACCTCCCCGGCGACTACCGCAAACCCGCGCCCGTGTTCGCCGGCCCGTGCTGCCTCGATCGCCGCATTCAGGGCAAGGAGGTTGGTCTGGTTTGCTATGTCGGTGATCAGGTTAACAATTTTTGAGATCTGGCGCATCTGCTCGTTTAACGCTGTGATCTCATTTACGCTCTGCAGGGAGATCTTTTCGACAGCCTGCATTTTGTCTGTTGCAGTCTTTCCTACACCGGCTGCCCGGGCGCCTTCATTGGCCGCCTTTTCGGCATGGACCATCACATCATGAGATGTGCTCGCGATCTCTTCGATCGAAGCTGAGACGTCCGATATTACACCGGAGATCTTCTCCACACTGGTAAGCTGGACTTTTGCGTTATCTGTTGCTTTCTGTGAAGAGATGGCTACCTGTTCGGTTGCTTTTGCGATATCATCGGTACTGCGGATGGTATCTTTAATGGTTACATCCAGTTTCGCGATGGCGTTTGTAAGTTCTGAGATAACGGTGTGTATTGCCTTAACTGAAGAGTTGTAATCCCTCTTGAGGGGTAAGAGCGGATCTGCATCATCAATGCTGAGCTGGCACGTGAGATCGCCGGCCGCTATCTTTTCAAGACCGGTCTGGAGCTCAGCAGCGCTGGCAGAAAGCAGCTCCGCACTTGCCTTTGCCTCTTCCATCATTTCATGGATCTTCTTTTCCTGTGCACGTCTGTCGGTCACATCGACATAGACACAGAGGATTGTTGAAAGGTTCTGCTGGGCGTCCATCATAGGAATGCCGAACTGCTCAAGAATACGTATACCGGTTGGGAATTCGATTGTGATCTCGCCAAAACTCCTTCTTTTTTCAGTTATTACTTTTTTCAGTCCTTCACCAGTCTGTGAGAGGATCTTGAACTCCCGGGCGTTCATCCCGTGCAGTTTTTCCTTTGAGAGGCCGGTAAGGCTCGTATATGCCTCGTTTGCCATGATGATCTTAAAGGATGGATCCATGAGCATGATGGGCATGGGATTCTGCATGACAATAATATCTGACCGCTTCTTGAGACCTGCAACTTCCTCCATCTTCTTAGCAAGGTCCTGCTGGCTTGCACGCTGTGCAGTCACATCGTTGTAAACGAGAAGGAGATTTTCGATCTCGTTTGCTTTGTCAAGAAGTGGCATCGCGTATTGTTCGAGGATCTTTGTACCGCTGGGGAGATTTACGGTAACTTCGCCAAATGCCCGGCGTTTTTCCTTAATTGCAACGCCGGCACCTTCGCCTTTCTGTTCAAGGATTTTTATATCGCGCAGGTTCATACCGTTAATCCGGTCAAGCGGGAACCCGCTCATTTTTTCATATGCGGGGTTTGCCGTGATGATCTTAAACGATCGATCGGCCATAAGGACAGGTATCGGGTTCTGCTGGACCATCGTTTCGGACATGCGCCGTGCCGCAAGAACTTCCTCCATTTCCTTTCTTTCTTCGGTGATATCGTTATAGACAATAAGGATACTTTCGACAGTACCTTTCGCGCCGGGGATCGGGATGCCAAACTGCCGGAGCTGGCGGATTCCTTTGGGGAACTCCACGACTACCTCACCGGCAGAACGGGTGCCGGTTTCGATGACTTTTTTTAATCCTTCACCGGTCTGTTCGACTATCCTGAAATCGCGTAACGACATGGACAAAAGCTGGCTTTTTTCAATGCCGGTGAGCGCGACATAGGCATCGTTTACTACCCGTATTTTGAATCCCTTGTCAGCCACAACGATGGGCATGGGGTTCTGCTGGACAATTATTTCCGACCTGACCTTGAGCCGTTCTATTTCCTGGTTCTTTTTACGTTTAGTGGTAAGGTCGTCGAAGAGTATGACCAGGGACGTTACCTCTCCAGTACTGTCAAGGACCGGGATACAGTACTGTTCAAGGGTATGTTCTCCTGAAGGGAACGTGATCGTGACTTCGCCAACGGCCCGCCGTTTCTTTTCAAGGGCGGCTCCGGCATCTTCACCGGACCTATTGGTAACCACGAAATCACGGACATTTGCTGAAAGGATTTTGTTCTCGGGAATTCCGCTCATTTCAATAAACGCGGCATTGGTTTCGGTAATGCCCAGAGTCGGCGAGGTAATAAGCATCGGGACCGGGTTGTTCTTTTCCATAAACTCGAGCCTTCGTTCGAGCATGTCAATTTTTGTCAAGCATGCATCGAGTACTTCGGGGGACGCACTTTCTGGACCCGGAGTCTCGGACCCGGCAGCAGCCATCTGGGTTAACGATATATTGACTGCATCTACGAGCGTCGCATACTCGGAACCAAAGTGAACTGAGTCAAGGGGTTTTACTGATTTGTTTGCAAGAGCTCCTTTGAGTGCAAGGGCGAGTTCCTCGTTTAACTCTCGTACATGCTCGGCGATCTCATCGGGAGCACTCCGTCCTGACGGAGCCGGTGCCCCGACAAATAATGCTTTTCTTCCCGGTCGTTGTTCGGTCATACTTTTTCCTTCGTTATAAAAAATTAGTCTGATTCGTGCACGATTCCTGCACCCGGGTTGTTTTTGGACCCGCTGCCCAGATCCGCGATCACTTTTTCCATGTCGAGCCAGATGATGAGATCTTTTCTCTTTTTCTCGGCGTCTTCTGCCGAAACCTTGATGATACCCTTAACAAACTGGGAGAACTCTGATGATATCCCGGCACCGATATGCTCGATATCGGCTTCGGCTACCTGGCGGACACTGGAGACATCGTCCACGATTATCCCGACGTTGTTTCCTTTGGCTGCTTCAGGAACAAGGACAATGATCTTCTGGTTTTCCCTGACATCCTTGTCGGGAAGCCCAAGAAGCGTATTAAGGTTCATGATGTTAGTAATCTCTCCCCGGAGATTGATGACGCCGGAGATATAGGCCGGTGCCCGGGGAATAGGCGTGATGGGCATCATCTCGACAATTTCACGGGCAAGATTGATGTCCAGGGCATATCGTTCCCCGCCAAGCTCGAACTCTACCACATCTATCGTACCGGCCATAGTTCACCGTATTTTGAACCTGTCTGTTGCAGCCTTGAGTCGTTCAGCCATACGCGAGAGCTCCTGTGATGCACTGGCAATTTCTTCTGTCGATGCACTGGTTTCCTCAGCAAGGGCTGCCATGTCTTCCATGCGCTGCTGGGTCTCGCGGGAGAGGGTGTTTGTCTGTTCTACACCCTGCATGACCCGGTTTGTTGCTTCGGCCTGTGCCTCGGTTGCTTTTGTGATCTCGGTAACTCCCTGGGAGACAACGTTTGCTTCTGATATGATCCGGTTGAGTACTTCAATAGTCTGGTTGACACTCTCGATACCGGTCTGGATTTCAAGGTAGGAGTTTTTGATCGCCGCCGCAGTCTTCTCGCTGTTGTTCTGGATGGAACCAATCAGGGATTCGATGTTGTTGGTGGCGCTTTTGGACTCTCCGGCAAGGTTACGTACTTCTCCGGCGACTACCGCAAACCCGCGTCCATGTTCGCCGGCCCGTGCCGCTTCAATTGCGGCATTTAAGGCTAGCAGGTTAGTCTGGCTTGAGATATCGGCAATCAGCTTGACAATATTGGAGATCTCTTTCATGCGCTCGTTGAGCGCTGTTATCTCGGCGACACTTTCTCCGGAGATCTTCTCCACGGTCTTCATCTTCGCCGTTGCAACCTTACCCAGTTCTGCGGCTTGGTTCCCCTCGCTTGCCGCTTTCTGGGCATGGGTCATGAGATCGTGGGAGGTACTGGCGATCTCTTCTATGGATGCAGAGAGATCCGAAACGTCACTGCCTACTTTTTCTATCTCGATAAGTTGTTTTTTAGCCCCTTCTGCGGATTCCTGGGTCGATATAGCCACCTGCTCTGTGGATTTGGAGATCTCCTGGGTGCTCTTCCCGGTATCTGCAGTAGTGGTATCAAGCTGATGGGCGGCTTTTGCGATCTCCTCAATCACCGATTTGATTGAGGAAATTGCTTTGTTGTAGTCTTTCTTTAAGGAGACCAGCGGGTCTTTTTCAATTATCTCGGCGACGAAGGTAAGATCCCCTTCTGCCATTCGTGAAAGCCCGGTCTCAAGTATAACCGCACTATCGGAGATTTCCTTGGCTTTTTTCTTGGAATCCTCCATGAGGTTCTGGATTTCCAGTTCCTGCCGGCGCCTGTCGGTTATATCGTTGTATACTACCAGAAGGCTGTCGACTGCACCTGCTTCATCAAGAAGCGGGATATAGTACCAGTCAAGAGTCAGTATACCGGCGGGGAACTCGATTACCGATTCTCCGTGACCACGTTGTTTGGACGTTATGGTCGCTTCGACACTGGCACCTTTGTTTTTCTTGTACTTGAAATCCTTCATCGAGAGACGGGCGGCTTCATCGCGGGAATACCCGGTCAGCTTAAGGAATGCATTGTTTGCCGAGCGTACTGTAAGGCTTGTATCGATGGTGAACAATGCATACGGGTTTTCCTCGATGATACGGTCTGCCCGCAGTTTGACTCGTTCAGATTCGGCAATTTTATCGTGGAGATCGGTGTTGTCTATCCAGAAATAGAACGCACCGTCAACTTCGCCGACTGCATCAAGCATCGGCATTGCCTGGAGAGTCAGGTATTTCTGGGTTCCATCAGGCCATTTTACCCGGCAGGAACTTACTGAGAGCTTCCTGGTCTCAAAGCATGCGTAAAGGTGATCACCGGAAAGAACGGTTATATCAAAATCAAACAACCGCTTTTTCATCAGCTCTTCACGGGTCCCCCGCCAGAGTGATTCATATTTTTTATTAATGTTGACAATCGCCCGGTCTTTTTTTAAGATCGAAATGGCCAGCGGGTTAAACTTGATCATCGTGTCGGCCCGCTGCTTCTTCTCTGCCGTATCAGCGGTTTTTACGATGAGCCGGTTTATCTGTTGCACAAGCGGCCTGATTTCAGTCTCTGCACGATTCTCGTCGATTCGGACCTTCAGGTCCCCGTCTGCGGCTTTCTTTACAGCCTGTTCGAGTATAGTTACGTCCATTGAATAACCTCGTCTGCAATAGCCTTGTAAGCGTTCCCGGCGCTACTTTCAGGTGCAACATGCGAGATCGGCATGCCACGTTTCTGGGCTTCGTAAATTTCCGGGGAATATGGCACGGTATGTACATCAGGGAATTTTTCCCCGATTTCTGCAAGCATGCCGGCCAGGCGTTCATGTTCCTTTTCTTGTTCTTTCTTGGCAATCCTTTCCTCTTCGGTAGGTTCATACCGCGGGATAAGGAGCGACCTGAGTAAACTCATCAGGGTTCTTTTTTCTTCTTCCGGTTGTTCAGTGCCACCCATATCTCCGGCTTCACCCCACCGTGAAATGATGGCCATATCGACACTGATGTTTTTCCCCAGGTCTTCTTTGATATCCTCAAAAATAGTGAACAGCGGACCTATCCCGTTAAGCGCAAATGATCCCGAATCGAGGGTGACAATAATATGGTCTGCAGCAACGAGACCGTTTATCACAAACTGGCCCATACTGGGGGGAGTATCGATGAGGATCAGGTCGTAGCTCTTCCTGACAGGTACCAGTGCGTCCCGGAGGACTTCTGCACGTGATGCGATTCCATAGAGGTAAGGTTCTGCGCCGACAAGGTCCAGGTTTGCCGGTGCAAGATCGATGCCGGATTCAGTCGAGCAGATGATATCGGTCATTGTTACCGGGGGAAACCCTTCAATCCGGCTCATAAAGACGTCATATATGTTTTTCCGGGCAGATTCCGGGCTGATCCCAAGACCAGTTGTTGCATTAGCCTGGGGATCGCAGTCAACCACAAGTACTTTTTTTCCTGCACGAGAACAGAATCCGGCGATATTCAGGCAGGATGTGGTTTTCCCTGTTCCGCCTTTATGGTGGCAGAACGCAATGGTTGTTATGATATCACCTGATGAATTTTTATAAATTTCATATTAAATAACCTTTCTATCCAAAATCATCGAATGGCTATTGATTTTATTTATTTTTCAGCAACATAAGACGATTTTTGGGTTTTATCATGATACAGCGGCTTTTAAAAAATTGTCAATTGTCAATTTGTTCATTTTTTTTAAATCATTCCTCCTCCATTCTTCCGCGTTCCGTTTGTTTCGGGTATAGCTTTTTATGGATACAGTCCGACAACAGAACTATGACGGGAAGGTGGGGTCTGTTTTTTGGTCTTTTACTTGTACTCTTTCTTTTGACCGCCGGTTGCACTTCCCTTTCCGTTGGAAACGTTTCGTACGGGAACGACAACCTGACTGTAGCAGTTGCAGGTCCCGGGACCCCCCAGACGGTTGGTGTTCAGGTCCGGGTCTTTACGTTGGATCAATTCACCCAGCACGACTTTTTGACTACCGGGGCGACTGTTAACCTTACCGGTACAGATTCCAACGTGACGATCCCGGTGCACCTCGATCCGGGCAGGTATAAATTATACGTGTATATTATCGAAAACGGTGAACGCGAAACCGCTGTTATCCGGGATATTACGGTATGACCGAAATGGCACGATCTATGCACAACCTCATTCCTGCATCCCGCGGTACTGAGCCGGCGGACATCGTTTACCGGAACGCCGAAATTTTTGACGCTTTTTCCTGTTCATGGGAACACAATGATCTGGCGGTAAAGTCAGGGATTATTGTCGGGATCGGCCAATCATACCGGGGTATCAGCGAGCGCGATCTTTGTGGGGCACATCTTGTGCCGGGTCTTATCGATGCCCATGTCCATATCGAAAGTTCGCTTCTGGTCCCTTATGAATATGCAAGGCTTGTTGCCTCACGTGGGACGACAACGGTGATTGCCGATCCTCACGAGATTGCAAATGTTGCCGGAGTAGCAGGTATCGAATATATGCTTGCCGCACGTACTGGCGCGCCGGTAGATATCCTGTATATGCTGCCATCCTGCGTACCGGCTACGCCCCTTGATATCGGTGGTGCCAGGCTTGACGCCGGATTGCTTTCCCGGTTTGTGGGCCGGGCTGGCGTTATCGGGCTTGGCGAGATGATGAATGTGCCGGGCGTGCTGGGAGGCGATAAAGAGGTTCTGGAAAAGCTTTCGCTTTCCGGCATTCGCGATGGTCATGCGCCGCTTCTCTCCGGCATGGACCTCAATGCCTATATCCTTGCCGGCCTTGACAGCGACCATGAATGTATCACGCAAAACGAGGCAGAGGAAAAACTCCGGCGCGGGATGTATATTTTTGTCCGGGAAGGATCGACCGAGAAGAATATCGAGGCCATTGTGCCCATGATCACACCGTACAATGTGTGCCGGTGCAGTTTTTCGACCGATGACTGCCATGCCGATCTCCTTTTCCGGGAAGGCCACATCGACCGGTGCATCAGGAAAGCAATAAGTTGCGGACTTGAACCTGAACTTGCAATCCGGATGGCGACCTTATCGGCTGCTGAACGTTTCGGGCTTTCTGACCGGGGCGCGCTTTCACCGGGCAGGCGGGCTGATTTCTGTATCATTGACAGCCCGCGCACGTTTAGGGTAAAAGAGACATTTTTCCTGGGAAGCCCGGTATCAGCATATACAGACGCGCCTTCTGTTTCTTTCCTGTCATCTTCAATCAGGTGCACAACGCCCTCCCCGGAACAGATCCGGTTGTCCGGTCACAGTCTGGCGCGGGTTATCGGGCTTGTCCCCGGTCAGATTGTAACCGCATCGCTTACTTATGATCTCGGCACCAGCGCAATCCCTGATACCATAAGAGATCTCCTCAAAGTAGTGGTCTGTAACCGGTACGGACGTGGTCTAGTGGGTACCGGGATTGTGCACGGTTTTGAGTTTAAACGGGGGGCTATCGCCGCAAGTGTTTCCCATGATGCGCATAATATCGTCGCGACCGGAACAAGCGATACAGCAATCCTTGCTGCGATCGAAACTGTCATCCGGACCGGTGGGGGTATGGCTGCTGTAAACGGTCACGAGGTTACCGTGCTCCCGCTTGACTGTGCCGGACTTATGTCTTCGCTGCCTGCAAGTGAGGTAACGGCAAAACTGGATGCACTGGGAAAAGCAACAACGGAGATGGGGGGGATTACCGATCCGTTTATGTATCTCTCGTTCCTTGCCCTTACTGTAATCCCGGCACTGAGGATTACCGATCGTGGCCTTTTTGACGGCGTTGCGTTCAGGGATGTTCCGGTTTTTTATGGCAACGATGTATCGCCATGAGAAACACATTGATTTTCGGCAATCTTTGGAAGCGAACACAGGTTACCGAACGTATTGATGCTGTATGACCTGAGAATCGTTTCATCATCGAGATCCTTTTCTCTGATGCCGATCCTGCTTAACTTGTCTCGGATTATTTTTACCTTTTTTTCAGTATGCAACATAGGATTGTTGTAAATGGGCGGGTAATCCAATAAAGAGATGTATCACCATGAGTGGATTTTCGGGCTCTGGTGCATATAGAGGACAATTATACTCGTCAATCGGTATACTTGATACTATCGTCAGGAAAGGTTACCAAAAAAAAGAGAATAAAAGGGATTAAAGTATTAGAACCGGGGCTTCCGGTGTTTTGGCAGGCAATCCTGGCAATACACGGGTCTGCCTTCGGTTGGCTTAAAGGGTACTTCGCATTCTTTTCCGCAGTCGGAACAGGTTACTTTTGTCATTTCACGTGGGCCGGAGTCTCTGGGACCGCGACCGCCAAAATTAGATGATCCATACATGGTTTTCACAAAACAGTAAAAAAACTGTCATATTAACTATGCTATTCGTGTTTAAGTACTTCTGTATGATACCGTTCTAGCGAACCGGTCTGGATTTTAAAAGAAAAGCGCCTCGGCCG